>CAYUAI010000004.1:0-124834 GCA_964442745.1 uncultured Chromatiales bacterium | reverse complement strand
ACGTTTATTGAGGAAAGTTGACAAGATAAAGCGTCAATATGATATTTGACCCCTTGTGCTGTTTTTTAAGGGGTAACCTTTTACATGATCGACTGAGTCGAAGCTGCGCAATTAATATTAAAAAAACTGATTGCATATCTAAATTTCAAACGTTTCGGGTATGCAAGGTTTCAAAAAGATTATTCCTGGGATTATGAGCAATGAGAGGACTTATAGGCGGACATTGAAGCTCTGGATGAATGAGATGATACGTAAGTTTAAATTGATTTCAGAGAAAAATAGATGGGTAGCGTGGATTCGCTACGCTTAATCCACGCTACCTGGAGAAAAGAAGAGGCAGTGGTATTTTTTAATGATTTTTCCTGAAATCAGCTTAAACTTACGATGATACTATATGGGAAAAATATTCAGCTTTCCACCGGTTGTAGCTAGTGATGCAAAAATTCTGATACTCGGATCGATGCCGGGCAAAAAATCATTAGAAAAAAATCAGTATTATGCCCATGCTCAAAACTGTTTTTGGTTTATTGTCGAAAAATTATTTGAGATAAATAATCCGCTTGAATACCATCAACGCATCGCTATTTTAAATCATTATAAAGTCGCCCTGTGGGATGTACTTAAAGCCTGTCAGCGACAGGGCAGCTTGGATTCGGCGATTGAGTCTGATTCAATTGTACTGAATGATTTTGAGAATTTTTTACAACAATACAGCCAAATAAAACATGTGTTCTTTAATGGTGCTAAAGCCGAGCAAGAGTATAAAAAACGTGTGCTACCAAATTTTCCGGTAGCATTGAAACATCTGTATTATTTCCGCCTGCCATCAACCAGCCCGGCTCATGCCTCCATGAGCCGTCAGGAAAAACTCAAACAATGGATGGTCGTCAAAGAATGTTTAACCAATGAAGATAGCTAATTTTAAACAACTATACCCGCAGCATTTGAGATTTAGACTTTTTTTCCCTGACCGTGCCGCCTAATGCGCCTATTGTTGGAGTCAGAACAAAAATATGTCTTACGCCAACGCTACGGGTATATCATACCGATCTTGCAACGACTCGCCATTGACGAAAGCCAATGGCTGATACAGTGCCAAACATTTTCATCATCGCTTTTATTAAATGATTGGCAATACAGCCAAGTGTCGTACCATGGACCAAGGTTCGCAGCAACCAATGGTGTTATACCGCAATAAAACGATCTAAATCAGTCTAGTTAAGTAAATCATAAACCAAGTGATTATTCATTTTCTCATTGCTTATCGAGCCGCTCGTTCCCAACTGACTATCTTAGGCTGATATTAGTCGGCTCACTTGGGGTGAGGATTGTGCTTTCGGGTGTCAACACAAAAATTTGGTATGCCCCATTAAACGTGCCAGTACCAATAATTTGCCCGCTATCGTTGATATCGACCGCGTTATTCAGCACCCAGCCAGAATCAACTGGAAGGAGATTATTTAAATCGTTCATTGCTCCACCAGTCCAAAGTACAGCCCGTCCCTGCCTTTTAGCAACATACGAGTCTCCTACCACATCGCCTGCAGAATTAAGTGATTTAGCTTTTGAGCGCAGAGGAGAGAGCTTTGGAAGTACTTGCATTCCGTTTTCATAATTGTATATAAACGCACATCCGCGAGCACAATCATCCGCGTCAGATGTTACAGATCCAACGATTGTGCCATTGTCATTTATATCATAGGCATAACTGCTTCGACCCAAGGTGTCTAATGATATCACCCCATTACCAGGGTCATACAGGACAGCTTCATTCATACCCGTTTGATTGTTAGATCTACTGCCAACGATTTGATTGCTATTGTTGAGGCCTTCAGGTCTAAACGGAATTGAGGTTGTAGAATCGTTGGTGTAATCCCAAAGAGCATATGTTATGCCAACGCTGAACCCAGACCAGTTACGAGTGATAGCAGAACCGACATCATTGATGCCTATAGCCGTACCCCTTTTTCCTCCCCACAAATAATAAATTTGGTTTGATTCGGATTTAACGGTAGGCTTATAAGATCGGCTGCTGCTACTTATATCACCGGCCACATCACCCTGGTTGTTAACATCATTCAGCGTTACATTATAGCCAGCTTCAATTTCTCTTCCTGCAGACTCGGTCCACCTGAATGATTTGCTTGGGCCGCTGCCGCAGCAATTATTAGCATAACCAACGACTAATCCTGCATTATTGATAGCGGTGGGGTAAAGCTTATAGGAACGATAGATGGGATCGATAGCTGTAATTTTGTATAGGTTATCAATCGGATTGCCGGAGTGAGTATTTGAATCGCCGAAGTCAAAAGACACATCGACGTAATCTTCAAACAACAAATTACCTTCGGCTCCGAGCGCTTTAGCGTCGACTGCATGTGCTCCAAGAGATGAACAATTTTCATCAACACAAACCTGGGAAACAGAATAGGCATAAATATAGTAGGTTACACCGGGTTCAAACGAAATCGCATTACTGCCCGCCGCGAGCGAATTTTCTGTTATCCATGACCACCAGTTATCCCCTTGCTGACTTGGCCAACTATCCCGAGATTCTGGTAACAAGGGGCTAGTGTCGATAACAACAGTATACTGCGAACCCGCAGGAAGAGAGCCGCTAATTGTAACGATAGCATTGACGGTATTGCTCGCATTTTGCACAGTGAATGCGCTTAAATAATTGCCATTTACCCACCCCCCAGCATTGCTGCCTGCTTGGGAAAAAAATGAGTTGTTCCAACTCAGCTCTCCCCAGGAAGTGACTCTTAGTGCGTTTTCTGCCTGATCGGCTCTTGTTTCGGCATGAAAGTAGTTATCGCTATCATACGCCATCCGAGCAGCAGGCATGCTATAAAGAGGATCTTGTGGCGCCGCTGAACTGCCGTTTGACATGTGAATGGAATAAGAATTTGAACTCCAGTCGTTTGCATGCCAGCTTAAATTTGCTGAGATAGCGGGTATTGATGCTGATACTAACAACATGACTAGAAAAATTTTAATCGTCCTTATCATAAAAATTTCCTTTTAATTTTATCATTGTAATTGACTGGCATTGTTATTGAGTCAACTAAAAAATAACCTACATTAAAAATTTATCCTTTAAAATAAATACCTCCTTGATGTAATTCAGAGGTAAGTAGTATAAAGCATGGATTCGCTGAAATCCAGAAGTATAAACTTGGTAATTCGACATAAAACCTTTTAAAGTTTCAGGGTCAAATCTTTACTTATAGAAAAAAAATTCTCATATTTTGTTCGTAAAGGGCGAATCATAAAAATAATATTAAGTTATATAAAATAATAAATATAAAGACTTGACCCCATTATCTTAAGTGGTGGTCTGGTTTACGGGGTCCACTATGTTATGCCCAATAAAAAATTCAGCACAAATTCTTAATACCTATTACACGTTAGATATTGACATATACATATATCATCTAGAGATGTGGATGTTAATTGGGACCCTGACAAGGCTAGGTCGAATTTCAAGAAGCATGGAGTGCATTTTTCTGATGTAGAATCAGCGCGTTATGATCCCTGCGCATTAACAATCGAAAATGAAGATAGCGAAGGAGAACATCGATATGTTTCGATTGGGTTGGATGCTATTAGTCGAATCCTATTAATGGTTTATGCACAAATTGGCGATGGTATTAGATTAATTTCTGCTAGAAAAGCAGGAAAGAATGAGAGACGCGATTATGAAGAAAGAATATGACTTTAGTAAAGGTAAGCGAAGCGCCATAATAAAACAAAAAGGTAAGTCTCGCATTACAATCTACATAGATGATGATATTCTTGAAGAATTCCGTCGTTCTGGTGATGACACAGGAAAGGGGTATCAAACACTGATTAATGATGCTCTGAAAGAATATCTTGGGAAATCTGATCAAGCAATTAATGAAAAGACTTTGCGCCGTGTTATCCGAGAAGAATTGAAGAAGGCAGGGTAGCTTGCAAACTTAAATTTAGCGACAAGTTTAAAATCGGGTAATCGGGGGGGGGGCTCCTTCAAGCCCCCACACGACCCCATTCTCTGGATTCCATTCCATTTCATTCAGGCTGCGTCCTAATGTCCTGACGAATATTTGGTGGCACATTACAATAACTGCCTTGTGGATTGCTATGCTTCCACACAGCCAGACTTGTTGGTTCTGTTCCCTTAGGAATGGACACAAAACAACTTCCCTGTTTGACATCACATCTTCGGCCTGTCTTTGCCCGTCCTTCAATCAAAAAATACTCACTTTAGCCCAGCTAGAGCGGCGCTTTTTCTCAATCAGAACGAACCAATACAAACCAAATCTGAGCCCTAAACCAGAAATTTATTAACTTCCATATTATTTAGCCATTTTATTATCTGGATAATCGATAGCTTCGTCAAGAAATCGTTTGATAATATAAATTCTGTGGATGATTGGCTTCGGCAAAGAAAAACCAGCGTTCCATGAGCAATCCTATATACTGAATAATAAACGATAAAAACAGTATCGCCCCTATATCACTAGCCATTCCGATCCATAACAAAATAATCGGCACGGGAAATACCGTCACTAAAAAAATCTGCTTTATATTCTTGATAAAAGCCACTGGTTTGCCATGAAAAAATTCTCGGGTATTGAACGAGCCACCCATTTGCCCCTGAGACACTTGCTTAATGTGACTGTGATGCGATCCGATGGCCGATTGCAATGTCGCTTTCGGTTTCAGGTTTTGATTGCGAATCAACGCCCAGCCTCGCGTTAAAAAAGCCACGATCGTCAATAGGATGGCCATCCCGCCCAACAGACTGATTAACGCTGGTGCCATTGAAACGGCATAAAATGTCGCCAAGCTAAAGCCCGAAGCGCAACCTAACAAGGTAAAATTAACCACCGTCAATGGGGTGGCCCATTCTCTGAGAAACGTCAGGCAACTATAAATCATGCCGGTACAGATAAACAAAATAAAACACACAATCACACCTAATAAGCTCATCGCTAACTGGCTGTTTGATGAACCTTCAAAAAAGTGAATCACGGTAAACAAAAACACCACCAGCATAAAAATCGGCAAGACAATCACTTCACGGGATAACCAAGACGTTCGCCATTGTGTGGCGGCCCGCCAGGCACGCTCGGGATGCCCTAAATGAAAAACAGAAGCCGCTAAGCCCGCGGCTAAAAACACCAGCACAAGAACACCACCGAGCGAATAAAACGCTTGATCTAAGTCAAGTGCTTGATCAGCTAGTTCATATACTTTGCTCATCGATAGTGCGATAAACAAACCTTGAGCCACACCAATTAACGTGGTAAAAAATATAACAGAGAACGCCGGATGCATAATCTCTCCGATGAGTTAAATTTATTCAGTCGCCTCATCAGCGATCACCGCTGATTGACGAATCCTTCTTGGTAAGTACTGGTTAGCCGGTTGAGTCCCCCATTCCGGCATTAATCCGAAACCATGATGCTGCCTGATCGCTTGCGACGCTTCAGATTCCGTGTCATGCACATCGCCAAAAATTCGCGCACTGGTCGGACAGGCCATCACACAAGCCGGCTTTCGTTCCGGTTCAGGCAACGACTCATCGTAAACACGGTCCACACATAAAGTGCATTTTTTCATCACCTGATCGTGTTCATCAAACTCTCTAGCCCCATACGGACAAGCCCAAGCACAATATTTGCAGCCAATGCATTTATCGTAATCAATTAATACGATACCATCTTTTGCTCGCTTATAACTGGCGCCGGTGGGGCAAACAGGCACACAGGGTGGATCTTCGCAGTGCAAACAAGATTTCGGTAAATGGACCGTTTCTGTCTGGGGGAAATGGCCGACTTCATACGTTTGCACACGGTTAAAAAATACGCCCGTTGGATCGGCGCCATAGGGATTATCATCGGGTAACGGTCCCGCACTACCCGAGGTATTCCACTCCTTACAGCTCGTGACACAGGCGTGACAACCCACACAAACATTTAAATCAATGACTAAGGCTAATTGGGTCATTTTCCATCTCCCATCTTTTTTTTCAAACCAGCAAAATAAGATAACAAGCTTTTTCGATCGGGTTGCCCAGGTACCACTTTCATAGGATTGAACTGCGGCCAAGTGATATTTTCATTGAGACCGGCTTTATATACCCGAACTCGCACATCAAACCAACCCGCCTGTCCTGTCACTGGATCAGAATTGGAGAGAATCTCACCATAAAATTCCGGTGGCAATTCTTCCGAGATAAGATGATTCAGCAAAAAACCTTTCCGTGATTCATTAGCGTCAGGTTCTAAATTCCACGCCCCGGCGGCTTTGCCAATGGCATTCCAGGTCCAGACAGTCCCTGGTTCCACCGTTTCACTAAAACGACACATACAACATACTTTGCCATGTATTGACTGCACCCAAACCCAATCACCATCGCTAAAATGGCCTTGCCGCCCCACCGCTGGATTCATATATAAATAATTATGTGTATGAATTTGACGTAACCAGGCATTTTGTGAATCCCAAGAGTGATACATTGCCATGGGACGCTGGGTTAACGCATTCAACGGATAGCTCTCACGATCGGTGCGTTCAGTTTCTAACGGCAGGTAATAAAATGGTAACGGCGAAAAATAAGTCGCCACCCGTTGCCGCAATGTCTCAGGCGGTTGTTTGCCTGGGCGCTTACCTTGTGCGGCTAAACGAAACTGTTGCAATATTTCTGAGTAAAGATGAATAACAATCGGCGCCGGCTTGGCGATCATGCCATATTCATACGCCCAATCCAAATACGCTTGATTCCAGTTCCTCATGTACTGCATGGACTCAGGCAAATGGTATTGAAAAACACAATTGTTTTTCTCATACATTTCCCATTGCTTGGGGTTAGGTTCCCCCTTTAATGATTTCTCACCATTTTTGCCACGCCAGCCCGCTAAAAAACCAATCCCTGATCCGGGTGCTGTTTCAAAGTGGGTAATAAAATCCGGGTAATCTTTAAATTTTCGGGATTGATCCTCGGCATTCACAAAGGCCGGAAATTTTAACCGGCTCGCCAATTCGATCAACACGTCTTGGAATGGTTTACATTCCCCGGCAGGCGGCAATACCGGAATGCGAACCGAGTCTGCAGGCCCCTCGTATTCCGAAATGGGTCGATCTAGCAATGACATGCTATCGTGTCGCTCCAGGTAGGTCGTGTCCGGCAAAACCAGATCAGCAAAAGCTACCATCTCTGATTGAAACGTATCACATACCACTAAAAACGGAATTTTATAATCGCCATTCTCCTGCTTGTCATTGAGCATTTTTCTGACTTGCGAGGTATTCATGGTGGAATTCCATGCCATATTTGACATAAAGATTAGCAAGCTATCAATGGGATAAGGATCGCCGCGCCAAGCATTAGTAATTACATTATGCATCAAACCATGCAAGGATAATGGATGCTCCCATGAAAAGGCTTTATCAATCCGAATCGGCTGCCCCTGGGCATCGACAAATAAATCGTCTGGACTCGTCGGCGACCCTAAAGGCGCCCCATTCAACGGTGTATTCGGCTGCACATCTTCCGGTTTATTGGGAATCGATGGACCCGGAGGAATCGGTTTCGGATACGGCGTTTTATGCCGGAATCCACCGGGCCGGTCAATGGTGCCTAAGATGGAAAGTAATAATGAGAAAGCACGAATCGTTTGAAAACCGTTGGAGTGAGCTGCTAAACCACGCATGGCGTGAAAAGCTACCGGTCGACCTATCACCGATGAATGCTGTCGCCCCCAACTATCCGTCCAGGGGATGGGCAATTCAAACGCCTGCTCGATGGCCGTTTTGCCTATTTCTAAGGCTAAGCGGCGGATATCCTGTGCCGAAATACCGGTAATTTCTGCGGCCCACGACGGTGTACAGGACTTTACTTGATCCATCAACAAACCAAATGCTGGAGTCACCGGGGTGCCATCCGGCAACATATAATCGCCGTGCAAAGCAATGTCATGACTGGTATGAAAAATTACCGCCTTATTAGTCACCACATCCCAGCATAAAGGTTCACCCTTGTCATCACGGGCCAACATACCATGATCATTGCGTTGTTCATCTTGAATGACTAATTGACCCGCATTAGAATAATCGATCAGAAAATCTTTATCGTACAAATCTTGTTCAATGAGTATCTGCATCCAGGCCAACAGCAACGCACCATCGGTGCCGGGTTTTATGGGCACCCATTCATCGGCAATGGCCGAATAACCGGTACGGATCGGATTGATCGAAATAAAACGCCCACCTTGGCGTTTGAATTTAGCAAGGGCGATTTTTAATGGATTTGAATGATGGTCTTCTGCGGTCCCCAACATCACAAAAAGTTTAGCACGTTCCAGGTCGGGTCCACCAAACTCCCAAAAAGAGCCGCCAATTGAATAAATCATGCCCGCCGCCATATTGACGGAACAAAAACCCCCATGTGCCGCATAATTGGGGGTGCCAAACTGACGGGCGAATAAACTGGTCAAGGCCTGCATTTGATCGCGCCCGGTAAAAAGCGCGAATTGCTTGGGATCCGTCTCTCGTATTTTGCGTAAACGTTTTTCTAAAATATCAAACGCTTCATTCCAAGAAATAGCCTCGAATTCCGCATCACCCCGCTGACTGCCTTTTTTCCGCCGTAGCGGTTGAGTTAAACGTGCCGGCGAATATTGCTTCATGATGCCAGACGATCCTTTCGCGCAAATCACCCCTTTGTTCAGTGGATGATCTGGATTTCCCTGGATATAGCGCACCACACCATCACGCAACGTGACCCGAATCCCGCAACGACAGGCACACATATAGCAAGTGGTATTTTTGACTTCAATATGACCTTCTGTTGATATTGGTGAATCTGGCGGCATATAGCGTCCTATAGTTGACTTGAAAAAGAAGTTCGGTGTTTATTTAAAAGCGCTCTCAAGTTTTTTGTATAAAAGTTCATGTTTTTCAATAAAAAATAAAGAAATGAGACTGCCTGACAAAATGACACCAGCATCAATCGCCCATTGTATGCTAACAATTGAAATATTTACAGAATTCGCCCCGTATAACAATCAGTGAATATTTAGAAATACTAAGTTATCTTACCGTGTTACGACAAATTAAGCTTATTAACCGGCGTATAAAAAAGTCACTAAAACTGATTGATGAGAAATAGAGCAACAAACGCATGGCTTTTCATCAGTCAATATCTCAATTCGTCTCATTCTGACTGAAAAAAACCAACCCACGTGGCAGAGTCCATGGACAAACCAAGATAGGGTCAAACTCGCCCAATCGTTTAGATTGTCATCGATTATCAGGCTAGGTCTGCACTGATACCAATCGATAACGTGACAACTATTAGTTTCTTCAAGATGACTTGGGCTACTGTCTAAAATAATGGGGTGAAGTATCATGTGGCTGACAAAAAATAAAATTAATAGTCAGTATGATATTTGACCCCTCTGACTGAAGAAGAGCGGGCGATGATAGGTAAGGTTTTTTTGGCTTTGGATGGTTGATTGAGTGATTTTCCTGATTGAGGTTATGAGTTATATCGATTGCATTTTAACACATCATTTGGCAGGGGTAGATTTTCACAGGTTTTACGGTAGGGGTATTGCTTTCACTCAGTGTAGGTGAGATTTCGATTTAGACGAGAACAGGCATATTCGATAAGATCTTTAGCTTGCCAAAACCAAAACTGAACTTTATTGCCACTATTCGTAGCCAGAAATTTACCATCGGGACTAAAGGCGAGGGTCATCACTAAGCCAGCATGGGCTAGGGTAGCTATATTTTTTCTAAGCAAAGGAATTTTAGATTGTAAAAAAACTGGTAATTTGTTGATTTTTTTAGCATCTCGACGCAAACTCTCTGTTGCTAATAATATACTCTTTTCAATATTTCGATTGCCGAATGAATACGTCGTTTCAGCTTGTATTTCTAATTGTCTGGCAATTACTGAGTTTTTATTTTTTTCAGCTAGTTTTTGTTGTGATGTTGCTCGTTCTGTTTGACGTTTTGCCTCGAGAGCAGCTTGCACAGTAAAATTTTTTTGATTATTGGCTTCTTTTCGACGCTTTTCTACGATAATTTCTTGTGCCCTTGCTTCACGAGCAGCTTCTTCCGCTTTATATACTCATAGCGTTTGAGAATCAGGCGTAGTGATGCCCCTCAAAACCACCGCTCAGCAACGAAAATAATTCTTCGGTGTGGTCATCAATATTTTGAAAAACTTTATTGAAGCTTTTCGAAATTCAGCGAGATTTATATAAAATGTTTTTCTTGAAAAAATGCCATAGGCGCTCTATCAGATTTAGCTCCGGCGAATAGGGTGGCAAATACATCCACTTTAATCGATCACTTGCCTCAATGATATCCCTGACTTCTTGTGAAGAATGGTAACTTGCATTGTCCAGGATAACGATAATCGGCTTGGCATAAAAATATTTCCGATCTCACATTTCTAACAACTGCACCGTTGAGTCACAGTTAATCGTTGATGACTCAATGACAGCGACTTCCATCGTTTTAGCATTGATGGCACCATGTAAATTGAGTCGTTGACGGCCACTGTTTGTTTTGATCGCTCGTTTTGCCCTTTTTTAATCCAATCATAAGCCGCCATCGCATTATGTTCTGGATGAACCGCGTCAACAAATAGCATTTCGACATCAGGCTCTTTATTCATCATGAAATCTTCGTAGTAACGGACAAACTGTTCTTGTTCTTCTCTGTCAGGGTTTCCAGGGGCTAACACGGGCTTTTTAAATACGTAGCCTTCCCGGTGCAATAAATCTCTCATACCACGACAAGAATATGCCACACCAAAGGCTTGTTCGGCATATTGAATAACTGAACCCGTGGTTAAGTGGATATTTTCATCTCGCTCGTTATGCCATTGCGCTAACTGTTTCTCGTCAAGGTTAACTTGCTTTCCTGAGTCGTTCGTTTGCAATAACGTAGAAATGCCACCGGCTTGATATTTTTTGACATAAGAACGTCATGTCTCGGTATTCAATAGAAGTGCATCCTGCACTTTTTTTAACGTCCAACCTGTTCTGAGTAATATGATCGTATTTATTTTATACGCCGCATTACGATTACGCTCTGCCGCGTGTGCGGTTCGTCGATCGCTAATTTCTTCCGAAGTGAGGTGGAGATTTTTCATGGGAGAAGAATAAAATAAATGTTTCTATTTTTCAATCCCAGCCAATCATTTTTTAAAGTATTCATTTTGATATCGAGGTGAAATGTCTGATAAATTTAGACAACTTAAATAAAAAATCTTCGATTTCGTATTTTCGATTTCACCTAAATCTCAAACGCTTTGGGTATAGGATACAGGCATGGCCCTAAATATCCCAGAGAAAGATTCTCAAAAATCAGTTTTCGTCGACTACCTCAATGGACGAAAGGAGAAATTCAAGACGCTGAAAAGCTAGCAAAGGAGTACACTGATTTCTTTCTTGCCGATTCAACTCACACACCCTGATTCAGACTATGCCGAAATATCGCTATTTGGCCCAGGAATCGGGGAATGTATTGTTCTCCATTTTGGAAACGGACGATGATTTATTGTCGATAGCTGTCTTTGCCCAGAAACAAAACAACCGATCGCACTGAAATATTTAACATCTATGGAGGTTGATATTGCGAAGCAAGTGGCCGGGATTCTTATTACCCATTGGCACTCAGATCATATCGAAGGTGCATTTGCGCGGCTAGAGGACGAAAAAATCAGCATTTTAAATGCGTCATTGACGCCCAATAACGATAACTGGATTTTTCATAAACACCTCCAAGGGTTGATTATACCCTAACTTAGTGTCCATTATATCGGAGGAGGCTCAACGCTCGATTTATATACTTTACATATAGACATCTCAATGTAAAATAACAGCATGTATTTTATTACCATTAGCAATTTGATTCCTAGTTTGAGCGAGGTAAGTTGATCGATGCAATCGAATGTTATTATTTCAAATCCAGATGTTATGGGCGGTACGCCAGTATTTCGTGGTACCCGTGTACCCATGCAAACGCTAATTGATTATTTAGCATCAGGTCAATCAATTGAAGATTTTCTTGAAGGGTTTCCTTCCGTTGATAAATCTCAAATAATTGAGTTTTTTGAGGAAACTAAAAAATACTTCATCGCAAATGCTTAAAATATTACTGGATGAATGTTTGGATCGACGTATTGCGCGAGAAATACCAATCCATCATGTAAAAACAGTTCCACAAATGGGATGGGCAGGATTGCAAAATGGAAAACTACTCGGAAAAGCACAGCAAGTATTCGACGTATTTGTGACCGTTGATAGCAATCTTACGTTTCAACAAAATATTCCAGACCTTGATATTTCTATTATTGTGCTATCAGCAAAAACTAACAGACTCCAAGATTTAGTCAGTTTAGTGCCAAACTTAATTGAAGCGTTAAGTGATTTAAAAAAAGGGGTTGTGACTACTATCAGTCAACCCTAAATATTACGACAAATAAAAACGGCATCCGATATAACCGCTTGACGTTATCAAGTAACAATATAACATAGATATAAAATCAGCGTTTTTAAACAGCGGTCAACTTCGCGACCGAAACGTGAGGATACTTTGGCTCCGAGCTGATCTCCGTAGATTAACAAACAGAATAAAACCACAGAGACCCTGAATCGATCGAGTCCAATGACACAAAAGTGCTATTTTTAAAGACCAGATTAAATAGTTAATAACACTAGCTAAAGTTCTAAAATATTCGAAAACGTACTCTTATCAAAAATAATTTCATAAGACCCCGTTTTATTTGAATTCGCACTATTGACATAAACAACATATTTTTCACCTGCCGTGACATTAAATCTCACTGAGTTGTTTCTTTGTACAATAACAGTTTGGCTATCCAATAGACGAACTAAAATATAAGGTGCAAACGCTGATGCTTTTATGGTGATGGTTGTTTGCCCCGATCGGGTTGCCGTCACCCCATACTTATCATAATAACTTGCGTCACTGGAGAAGATATCATCAGTGACACTCAATTCTGCCCGAAAGGTAACAAGATCTTCCATATCATTTTCTGCATCGAGTTTTTCTCCTCTATTCATATTGTCCATATCCAGTTGCCCTTTAAGCGTTTGGCCGGAACGGGTCACTTCAATCGAGATGACACTATTGGGATTACTTTTGATGACTTTACAATATTCATTCATATTGCCTGTATCTAAAGGGATATTCCTCATCCTGTTAATCGTATCACCGGCCATCAACCCGATATTATCAGCGGGTGAATTCTCAAGTACCGAACGAACCTCAATGCCCTGATCTGTGGCCTCGCCATTGATACCGATCGATTCATATCGGGCGGGTTTTGTTCCATTGCGTAGCTTTTGTACCACTTGTTTCGCTTCATTGGCGGCAATGGCGAGATAGATATCTAATCGACTGTTAGCCGCATAGTTGATGCCGACTACATGCCCCTTGGCATCAACTAGTGGGCCACCCGAGTTACCTTTATTGACTTTAGCACTGTGTTCAATCACCTGTTTGATTGAGGCCCAATTGGTATCCCTAGGGGTGGGACTTGATGATATGGTCCCTGGTTTCCATTTAGGGACTTGTGCGTTTAATGGATAGCCAGCGGATTTTACTTCCATATTGGCACTCACTGTGCCCGTATACCAATCGAGTACGCCATAAGTCTCTCCATTGGAAAAATCAATCACGGCTAAATCCGAGCATTCCGAATACCCTAACAATTCGGCAATACGCCCGGTTGGTTCATCTTTAAGAAAAACTTCGATGATGCCGGCGCCCGTCACCACATGATTGTTGGTAACCGCAATGCCCATGCTATCGATAATAAAACCGGAGCCACAAAACTTGTCTTCACCGACGGTGGCTTCAATTCTAATCATTGCTTTTTCTACTTTTTTAGTGATATCTTCAATGGGAGGAGGACTTGACCCATCATCAGACGTATCAATAGGTTTTCCATCAGGCCCATTTTCCGGCGGATCAACAATAACTATGGGTTCGGGTGGTGGATCGTCATCGTCATGAAAACACCCTATTAAACCCAACACCATCAACAAAACAATACTACATATTGTTAAGCAACGAATCATTTTTAGAAAAACTACCGGCTGATTTAAAAAACATTTACAAGATAATATTGTTTTCATTTACTTACTCCTGAAAAGACGACTGAAATAATATTAGAAGATCATTAATTTTCGCCCGCAGCTCATTATTGACAGTTAATTTCGTCGTTGCTTGTGTTTTTAACCATTGAGTGTGTTTTATAAACACAGCACTTGCTGTTCATTCGCCGGACAATCATTGTTATTGTTTTCCTTTGATGGCCTCGGTATCCAGCAGGCGAAAATTTTGCTGCGCTGTGAATTGTACACTCAGTCGCGTCTCACGTTCCGGGTGTTGAAAAAAGATGGAAAACTCCTCGGCCACTAAGCGACTTTTTAGTTTATCGCCATCCAGCAATATCGGAAATTAGCTGATTCTCACGGGAAGTGGCTTTAAAAAATCGGTCATCATTGTTATCTAATGATCGCGATGTCTCGTTCTTTTGTTAGTTTTCTCTGATAATAATTTTTCATAGTGATTCCTAGCGGGTTAAATGATCAGGAGTGAAAGCCAGAAAACACCAATGCGACTGGCTTTTGTTATTCGCTAGATTAAAGACTTTTAATGGGATAGTGGAGTGCATTTAGTTTAGAAAAATTTAGCTGCACAGCATTGACGACGATTATGACCTCAGGTATCTTATCTTCGATGACCCATAGACGTACTGTATTGGGGAATTGATAACTGTACCCTAATGCAGCGCCGAGTTCTCGATAGCCTTTGATCTTTGGGTGGTATTTTTTCAAAATTGACCATTTAACGCTAAAAGACAACGTTGATTCGACACGCAACAGGATAAAAAAAACGCTAACGCAGAACGACAGTAGATTATCCGCAGAAAGATCGGATGGTGTTGGAAGACTGGGATTTATTAATTTAAGAGATAATGTCTATCAAATTTTAGTCTTGCTAGAAACCCCGATATATTAATGATCAGCCAGTTAGCCGTCGATATGACTTGAAAGACTCCATTTGATCGTATAGCATTACCTATATGAAGTAATATAGGAGTTAGGTATGTCGTATTCAACGGGTCGGGAATTCCGCCCTACCTCAAACATAAAAAACACACCGGTATCTACTTCTATCGAGATATTTACTCGCTTGGGGATGATTCCACGTGGAAAATCTAATCTTATTGAGCAAATTAAACGTGGCTTTCCAGTTTCGGTAATTGATAAAATAGTCACAGAATTGGATATTTCTCAAAAGGAACTGTTGGAGATTATATCCCTATCTTCAGCCACATTTACTCGTCGTCGCAATGAAAAGCGTTTGAGTTTAAAAGAAAGTGATCGGCTATATCGAGTTGCAAGGGTTTATCATGCAGTTCTGCAATTATTTGAAGGAGATAAAGAGGCTGCTCGCCATTGGCTAAATGAACCCGCTAAGTTGCTTAGGGGGGATACACCACTTCATCATTTGTCCACAGAAGCGGAAGCGGATGAGGTGCAGGATTTAATTGGGCGGCTGGAGCATGGTGTTATTACCTAGTGCAAGCTTACCGTTTAATAAAGGTAAAATATGCCTCTGAACCGTTAGACCCACAAGGAGCGAAACGTTATGGTGGTCGATGGAACAGTAAAGGCATGCCTGTTGTCTATGCTTCCGATTCAATTGCTTTATCCGCACTTGAAAAGCTTGTCCACTTGCACCGTGCCGATATACTAAATCATTTCGTATTATGCACTATATTATTGAGTGAAGATATGTTGATGACGCTGGCTGAAGATGTGCTGCCAGTGGATTGGCGAGATGATCCCCCGCCAACTTCTACTATCATTATCGGTGATGAATGGTTAGCTAGTGGTGAATCCTTGGTGTTAGCCGTACCGAGTACGGTGATCCCTCAACAATATAATTTATTAATCAATCCAGAACATCCCAGTTTTAATAACTTAGCTAATTCAGTCATTGTCGAACCATTTGTTTTTGATAGGCGTTTAGCTTAGGCAGTGTGATAAAATAGATTAAACAACTTTAAAACTTAGACTGCCCTAATTGGGCTATTTCATCCGGGTAAAGAAAAATCCGTCATTAAGCCATGAACCTCGATAATAAGACAGAGATGATCAAATAAAGAGAGAATGGGATGGTTATCGATTGCAACGGCCAAGAATTGATGAATTAGATGAAGATTGGTCATCTATCATCACTCAATTAGGCGAAAATAATTTCACTGATTTCGTGCGTTGTCATTATAATTTACAAGAAAAAATGGTGACAAAAAAAGATCTTTTTAAATCGATTCGGCAATTACATATTCAACCTAAGGAGTCTTATTTTTATTTAGATTCATTAACAGAATATGCCTCTTTGCAAAATCCATATGATGAATGATGGAACCGGCAAGAGGATGATTGTCGTGAAGTAAAATTCTATCTTGACGGATTGAAATTGTTTAACATTAAGCAGCCATTCACCGTGTTAATGATTGCGTTTAAGAATTTCACCGCCAAAGAGTTTCTAAAAACGCTCAAATATATGTATATTCTCTCTATTCGGTACAATATTATTTGCCGTTATTCACCCCATGAACAAGAAAAAAATTACCATAAAATTGCTGTCAAAACTTTCAAAGGAGAATATAAGAAGGCGGGCCACATAAAAAATAGCGAGGCGTTTAAAACTTTATACCCTGATGATAATGCTTTTAAAAATGCGTTTGAATTTTATAAAATGCCAAGTAGACGATCCGCTAAACAAATTCGATTTTTACTGTCTGCGATTGAAAATAATTCCGGTCGTGAATTAAAGTATCTGGATACCGTATTAGAACATGTTTGCCCCTACCATCCGGAGCAGAATTGGTTGGTAGATTTCGGCGAGGGAATTGACGATATTTCTGATCGCCTTGGGAATATGGTTTTATTGGAAAAAGAGGCATTGAAACGAGCTGATTTTATCGAAAAAACAGGCGTATTTAGCTACGTCATTTCGTCTGACTAAAAAAGTAGCGGAATATGATCGCTGGGATTTGCAAAACTTGAATCGCTATCAAGAGTGGCTGGCGAAAGAGGCGGTAAAAATCTGGAGGGTAGATTAAGCCCAGAGACACTTACTTTGTATGGGCTGAATCGTCTAGAAATTTGATTCCTAGTGTAGTGTATCAAACTGATTATTGATATATAATATATGCTTATATCATAGACTAATGTGACTAAAAAATGCCAGCGCCCATCAAAATAATTTTGTCATCAAATGAAAAAGAACAATTAGAAAAAAACCTAAGAAGCAGAAAAACATCGTTACGATTACTGGAACGATCAAAAATAATATTGCTTGCTGCCGACAATGCACCAAATTATAAAATTGCAGGAATGTTAAAAATTGATGCCAATAAAGTAGGCAGGTGGCGAAATCGATTTGCACAGAAGCGATTTCAGGATATCGAAAAAGATTTACCAAGAGGGGCTAATCACGGTGGCAAAAATACAGCAGAGCAAGCAAAGCTTCGGTCTCAAGTCATAGAGATAACGACACAGGAAAAACCAGAAAATGCGACTCATTGGTCAACGCGTAGTCTAGCAAAAAAGCTAAACATCAACCACTCTTTCATTAATAGAGTATGGCGTGAAGCCGGTCTCAAGCCCCATTTTCATAAACAGTTTAAAGTCAGCAATGATCCTGATTTTGAAAATAAATTGCATGATGTTGTTGGGCTCTATTTGTCACCTCCTGAAAACGCGGTTGTTTTTTGTGTTGATGAAAAAAGCTCAATACAAGCATTAGACAGAACGCAACCCGGATTACCCATGAAGCCAGGACGTTGCGGGACGATGACCCATGACTATAAACGAAACGGAACAAGTACATTGTTTGCCGCGTTAAATACGTTGACAGGAGAAGTCATCGGAGAGTGTTGTCAACGTCATACACATAAAGAGTTTTTATCTTTTCTGAAAACGGTAGAAAAGCAAACAGCCAAGGAATTAGATTTACACTTAATCGTCGACAATTACGCGACGCATAAGCATGAGAAGGTAAAAAAGTGGTTAAAACGAAATAAAAGAATTCACTTGCACTTTCTTCCAACAAGCTCGTCCTGGTTAAATTTAGTGGAAAGATTTTTTGGATTATTAACAGAGAAACAATTACGTCGTGGCGTATTTACATCCGTTCACGAGCTTGAGGAATCCATTATGAAATTTATTCAGTTACACAACGAAGATAAAAAACCTTTCGTGTGGACTAAGTCTGCTGAAGAAATATTGGAAAAAATTCAGCGCGCAAGACAGACGCTCTTAAATCAACAAACAGTTTGATACACTATACTAGTTTGAGCGAGGTAAGTGGATCGATGCAATCGAATGTTATTGTTTCGTCACCGTTCACCTATCACTTTTCAGTTAGGCGGCTAATTTGGCAGATTCAGTCAGCGCTTCGGCAGGAAGCAACGATGGGACAGGTTCGTTTTTCAGATGTGCTTTGAGCGCTGATGTAATGTAATCATAACGGTTGCGATTTTGTAACTTACACGTTGCCGTTGTGGTCATCATTCGTTCAACAAACAAATGATCACGTTCAGATTGGGCGCCGAAACGACTTTTTCGCCATAACACATAACGTTCTATGTTTTTTCGAAGAGAAATCATTGCAACTTTGAAGGTTTTACGGTTAATTTCTCCGTCGTAAGTTTAAACTGATTTCAGGAAAAATAAACTAGTAGAGTGGATTCGCTACGCTTAATCCACACTACATGGATGAAAAAAGAGGAAGCGATATTTTTAATGATTTTTTTTGTAAAAAAACGGCATAAAAGAACTTTTCCTCTGAAAGCAGTTTAAACTTACTCTCCGTCTTTGTGTCGATGTCATAAACGAAACATTCGATATCACGTTTCAAATGCGCCCAGCAAAATTGTCTGAACGTTGTTTTAATCCAGTTGTAGGAGCCAAATCGATCTGAAATCAAAATACCCGAAAATTTCTCGTCTAATAATGCTTTAGTGGCTTTCATATTGCGCCGACGGCGAATGATAAACACGGCAACTAACATCGTGGTTGCCAGCCACATCCACATTTTATCGCCCTGTGGCTTATGGCAGGTTTCATCCGCATGGACAGGGCCGGTTTGTTGCTGAATATAGACTTTTGCGGCTTCAACAGGGGATTCCAATGCGGCACTTACTATTTTTTCAGCATTAGAAATCGTGCCCAGACTAACAGGCACGTTGAAGAAATCCTCGAACACACGCTGGGTTGGCCGTTTGCCTAATCGAGAATCACCGGTGAAAATGGCAACTGATGCGATGGCTTGTGGACCTAGCAAGGTGTGAGGAATACCCGGTGGCAAGGCGCCATAATGCGTGCTACCACCGTCACTGCAAACACCATAGACTTGTTGGTATTCCGTCACAATCGGCTTGATCTGGGGTAATTCGAATTGTTGATGACGCTTAATTTTATTAAGATTTTCTGTAACCCATCCGCCACACTAGCAAGTCGACTTAGGTAAGCAAACCACCGTATCGTCGATTTCTTCAATCGGTAACAGCTTACGAGCTTTTCCTTTAAATCGGCGATTTTTGAGACCAAGGTTAGCTTCTCTGTTTGAAATTTGACAGCATTATCCTACAACTCATCAATGATCTGTTGTGTCTCTTTAAGCGTTTTAGCTTGTGGAGCGGGTTGGCTAAAGTCGAGTTTCATGTCGCCTATTCTCTTTCAGCTTTGTTGCAATTATTTTATGGGTGAGGTAGGTGAACGGCTAAAAATTTTTATATCTTTTGCGGTTTTGCAATGGATTGATTGCCAATACGTTGGCTTGCAAAAAAAGCCACAATTTGGCCAAGATGTTTCAGCCTTTTTTTCATCCATTTTGCTTGCTGTTCACACGTAATATCACCTAATTCAAGCAGTAACTCAGCATCTTTAGTCATCGTGTACTTAAAGTTATAATAATTGCTGAGATTTTTTGTGAAATTATCATTCATCCATTTAAATGGAAAATATTCACTATAAATTTCACGCCAATGATCTGCCGCTGGTTTATCTGTCGGATCATCATAGCCGATTGAGGCACCTGTTCTGCATTGTTTGTGGTTTCCATCAAAATGTATTGATAAAGCCAGCTTCACTCGACTTAATCGTCTGCGATCCGCTTTCGCACGAATCACTCGAATACCGGCGTTGCGTAATATTTTTGTCGCTTCGTCAGCCACAATCGGTGTCCAATCAATTTCTTTTCCAAAGGTAGACGCCGCTCCAGTGGCACCACCTACCCGACCCTCGTGTCCGGCTTGAATATAGATATCCGCCGACTCAGGTAGCCCCCAATCATATCGAAGTGATATATTTAAGACTAAAAAACCGATCAAAAAAATCGTAATCCCAGTCAAATAAACTGATTTTTTATAGCGGCCGCATAAACCACAGGTTAACGCTAATCGAATAGTATAATTTTTAAATTTTTTCAGATTCACGGTGCGACTCCTATGTTCTCTTATGGAATCAATTTTGGGAGAAAATAAACTGTTCGGGTGCCCTTAATTATAGGTTGAAAATACATTATACTAAGGCAGTATTCGGCAACTAATAATGATGGAAATAAATTATGTAAAGGCTTAGGGATGGGCACGTAATAACGTCCCGGTTTCGCCTCCTACCTTCCGCTTGTCTTGGCTCATTCCTTAGAGTTTTGCCCGTTGATCGATCATGGAAAAACCCATGAGGCTTATGTCCATGCGTTTGCCTAAGGCGATGCATTTAAATAATTCACCCATTTCATTGGGCATGGTCAGTTTTTTTATTTGCTGACTATATTCGAGGTAAGTTCTGATGTCGTTCTGATCGATGTCCAATAAGTATTTTTCGATTCCGCCACCTAATAAAAAATAAGCTTGATGGGTGTAACCCATGACAGAAAATCCGGCGTCGATGGCATTCTCTGCCACGGATGTGAAATCGACGTGGGCGGTAATGTCTTGCACGCCGGGCAAAATCAATGGGTTCGGGTGAGCGTGATGTTGGAAGTGGCACATTAACGTGCCTTGGCTTCGATCTGGATGATAGTACTCGTGCCGAGGAAAGCCGTAATCAATAATAAATGCAACGCCATGGTGTAATATATCAGATAGGCTATTGATCCATCCTGTGAGCTGTAAATTGATTTCTGTTTGATAATTCGTTGCTAACGGTTCTGCCATCGGGTGAGTTATTTTTTTTATCGCATTGAGGAGTTTAGGATCGCTGAGTTCACCCAACTGCCAACTTAGTTGGCCATTTTCTTCGCTGACATAATATTCTTGATGATGCTCTGCAGTATGGAGTTGCACAAGATGCACTGGCATCGCATCTAATACTTCATTGGCTAAAATAACGCCTCCAAAAGCTTGATCAGGGAGGGCGGCTAGCCAGGCCAGGTGATGTAATAAATGGGGGGCTTTGCTGGCTAAGGTTTGTTGTTGGCGTTGCATTAATTCTGGGCTTAATTCTAAAATCCAGTATTTGTTAGGTAACTGTTTCAATTTTTCCAATTCAATTAATATATCTGCCGCCATAATGCCGGTGCCTGCGCCGAATTCAAGAATGTTGCCTTCAGGGATGAGGGCTAATACTTGGCTGATTTGTTTGGCTAGGCACTTTGAGTATAGCGTGGAGATCTGTGGGGCGGTGACAAAATCACCGGATTCGCCGAATTTTTGTGCGCCTGAGACATAGTATCCTTCCCCTGGCGAATAAAGCGCCAATTGCATGTAGTCTGCAAAACTTAATCGATCGCCAGTGTGTCTTATTTTGTTAAGGATGGTGGCTTTGACCTGTTCACTATGTGTCTGAATCTCGGGAGTGATCGCTGGGAAAATTTTATTATATTGATTTTTCATTATTTTTTATGGATTTTTGATGGTGGCTAGCGGTGCTTTGTTAGGAAGTTATTGAGGTATGCAATTATGACATAATTGGCTGGCTGAAGTAGAATAGTAGAGCGATATTGTCTATTAACTGTCATTGGGCCGATTATTAATTTTAAAACGTTTATTATGTGTGTTGAACGAAAAATTACCTTATTGATTTCACGAATCCTTTTTTTGGGTAGTGTGTGTTTTTCCAGCCTTGAGGTCTTGGCTTTTGATGTGGGAAGCCATATTTTTACCGAGCCTGATAAAAAACTCTATATGGAGGTAATTTTAGAAGAATATCGCCGAGAAATGGCTATATCTTTAGCCCGTCACAATAATAAATCTTTGCAAAGCACGGATTCGGAAGTGATTACCGAGAGTAATGTGATAAATATTCTTGCGATTAGGCCGACGCTGGTTTTGTCTGATAAATTTTCTATTTATACGGATTTTGGATTATATAATGACTTAGAAACGCCGGCGGGTACTCCCTTATTTGTCGGAGGGGGGGCTCGGCTTATTTTGGCGGAAATTGGCAAAGTACAACTGATTCCTTTTGGTGCTTTTCATGTGACTCAGTCTTATGTCTCTGAATTTGATAATCCAACACCTGATCCGGATACTCGATGTAATGTGAAGTTAGCATATAACATTCGTATGTCAGGGCGTGTTTACCATGCGGCGATCGGTGGTTTATTAGCAAGTGAAATTTCTGTCAGTGAGGATTTAGCGGTGTTCCCCTACATGGGGATGGAATACTCGGTTCAGCGTAGTAATGTGAATTATCAAGCGAATTTTCGCTGTGTTGATGGGTCGGCTGAATTTAAACTAGCGAGTGATGACGTTCAGCGGGTCAATTCGGTAGAAAATTGGTTGGCGATTTTTGGGGTGTCTATTTTACGAAAAAAAACATCGACTGTTCGCATAGAGAGTCGGGTAAGGAAGGGTAATTTTGGACTATCAGTGAATTTTGGTTTCTTTTTTTGATCATTCAATGACAAGTAAGTTAGGATTAGGAATGGACGACGTAATCTCGCTGTTTTGGAGCGGCTTGCTAGGAAATTTGGTATGCAACATAATATTGACTCATTGATTGATCAGGTTGTTTTAATTACTGGAGCGGCACACCGTGTTGGGGCGTCTATGGTAAAAATGCTGCATGCTTGTGGAGCGAATATTGTATTGCATTACCGTCACTCTCGGCAGCCTGCTGAACAGTTGGCGGCCGAATTAAATGGTTGCCGTGCTAACTCAGTCAAGTTGTTGCAGGCTGATTTACATCACACGGCAGCGTTACCTGATTTGGTGGCACAAGCGCAGGCTTGCTGGGGGCGATTGGATGTATTGATCAATAATGCATCGAGCTATTATGAAACGCCTGTCGGACAGGTGACCGAGGTGCATTGGGAAGATTTGCTTGGTAGCAATTTGAAAGCGCCCTTTTTTTTGGCGCAAGCCGCCGCGCCTTATTTACAGAAAAGCAACGGATGCATTGTGAATATTGTGGATATCCACGCTGATCGCCCCTTGAAAGCTTACTCCGTGTATTGTATTGCTAAGGCCGGTTTGGTGATGTTAACAAAAGCGTTAGCTAAGGAGTTAGCGCCTTACAGCGTTCGGGTGAATGCGGTGGCACCCGGTGCCATTTTGTGGCCGGAGAGCATTGGCGAGCAGGAAAAGGAACAAATCATTGCCCGAACGGCGCTCAAAAGAACTGGCGAACCTAAAGATATTGCCAAGGCGGTTTTATATTTGGTCAGGGACGCAACGTATACCACTGGGCAGGTACTGGCGGTGGATGGTGGACGTACGTTGACAAGTTGATTATTTTTTTACGACCTTATGGTGGATCAAAATCAAAAGGTATTTGCCAGAGTCGTTGGTGGGTGGTATCGAGTTTTTCCCATAATTCCTGATAGGTTTTTTTAAGCACAGGATCGATTCGTTGCGGGGCAATATCTGCCAATGGCCGTAAAACAAAGGCGTATTTGGTGATTTCTTTACGGGGCAGTTGTAATTGATCGTTGTTGATAATCAGGTCACCGTATAATAATAAGTCAATGTCTAAGGTGCGTGGGCCAAAGCGTGGACCGTTGCGTTCACGATCATTGGCATCTTCAATCAAAGTGAGTTGTTGGGTGACCTCTGTTATGGTTTGCGTGGTGTTAAATTGGCCGACCAAATTGTAAAAATTATCACCCGCAAAACCCATGGCAATACTTTCATAAACGGGTGAGAGCGCGATGGAGCCATATTGGTGGCGAAGCGCTTTGACAGCGGCTCTAATGTAATGGTGCTGATTGATATTGCTGCCTAGGCTAACGTATATTTCGACCATATCTGAAGAGTTAAGGGGTTTGACTACGTTCGATGATAATGCCGACATCTTTGGCGCCTCGAATGGCGCCGGGTTTGCTGAGTTTTAACTTTACCCAAGGCACATTAAATTCAGTCAGGACAATTTCTGTGATTTTTTCTGCTAGAGTTTCTATCAATTGATAATTGCTTTCCTCAACAAAGTCGATGAGGCGTTTGGCAACCGCTTTATAGTTCAGTGTATCATCAATGGTGTCAGTTTCCGCTGATTTACGGATGTTGGCGGCCATCTGTAATTCGAGGCTGACGGTTTGTTTAACTTTTCGCTCCCATTCATAGATGCCGATAATGGTTTCTATTTTTAAGTCAGAAAGGTAAATAATATCCATTGTTTCAAGGTTCAAGGTTTTGGCTGCCTTATTTGCTCTGTATCGAAATAAAGCGGCTGGGGTTAAAATTTGATAGGCAATTATACACAATATAAGTAGCGTGTTGATGGTTAATAATCCTGCCTGAATGAAAAAAGCAGTATATAATTCTGTTCGAATTTGTGGAATGTTTTTTATCCCCTCTTTGTAATGGGTTTATTTTAGTTGATTGTGTGATCTCAAAGGGTTAAATGTTATGATGTGGACAGAGGTTATTCTCATTGGAGTTGCTTATTTAGTCGGCTCTGTTTCCTCGGCAGTACTTATATCAAAAGCCATGGGATTACCTGATCCTCGCATGAAAGGATCGAAAAATCCGGGGGCAACAAATGTGTTGCGCGTTGGAGGGAAAAAGGCGGCGATATTCACCTTGCTTGGGGATATCTTGAAGGGTTGGCTACCTGTGATGATTGGTAAAGCACTTGGTATATCAACAGGTTTTTTGGCTTTGGTCGGCTTAGCCGTATTTTTGGGGCATCTTTATCCGGTATTTTTTAAATTTCGAGGAGGTAAAGGGGTGGCCACGGCGTTGGGTGTATTATTAGCGATTGCCTGGCCGGTGGGTTTATTCGTATTGATTACCTGGTTGCTCGTCGTTTTAGTTTCTAAAATTTCTTCATTAGCGGCATTAGTGGCAGCGGTAATGTCGCCACTGTATATGCTTTATTTATCGGATGTGGGTGTTTTCGTTTTGATGAATATATTGGTGTCTTTGCTACTTTTTTATCGTCACCGTTCTAATATTAAAAGTCTGATTGCTGGTACTGAGGAGCGCCTCGGTGGTTATTGAATGTTATCTCGGTAGAATGTATATTTAGTTATTTAAGTCTGGTGAATGTTTTACCTATTTGCTGTATGTGCTGCTTTTTACTTTTCAGTGCAGAGTGAGCGCTTGAAAGGTGTCCATTTTTTAACGCCGGAGATAACCTGATTATGGCAAAGGACTATAAAAATATAAAATCTGCAGGGCATCAATCGCCTAAGCAGATTCCAGGCTGGTTATGGCTGTCTACCGGATTATTGATTGGTTTGTTTATGGCATTTTTGGTTTACCTGCAAAGCGATGGAAAAAACGATGCTAAGGTGATGGTCGTGCAAGGTGAAAAAGCAACAGGTTCATTGGAGGCCACATCATCGGTTGAAGAGAAATCCATGGCAACGGGTGTTAATGAGCATTCTAATTTTGAATTTTATCAAGTGCTAAAACACGATAGAGTGGTTGTGCCAAGCGAAGACTCCAAGGTGCGATTACCGTTGCAGAAAATAACCAGTTCTTCACCGCTGCCGATGATAGAATCGGCAGCTAAGCTTCCAGCTTTTATTTTACAAGCAGGATCATTTCGGCGGCATGTTGATGCCGATCAACGCAAAGCCAGTTTGGCTTTGTTGGGAATTCAATCAAGTATTCAAAAAGTTGTGATCAAAGATAATCAGATTTGGCACCGGGTTCAAGTGGGACCCTATGATAATGTGGCTCAAATAAATGAAATTCGTGAATTTTTACACAGTAACAAAATTGATACATTATTAATGCGTATCTAGAGGAGATATAATGAAGTATGTTTGGTTTATGCTATGTGTGGCGTGCCTTGTCTTATTGAGTGGGTGTGATTCACAAGAAATAGCATCAGATGCTGACGCACAGGCTTTAGCAACGAATTATCTGAATGCGGTTCACAATGGAGAGTATGAAAAAGCTTTTCAGTATTGTTCTGATGATTTTTTCAATGTGCGCTCAAAGGACGGTTGGCAACGACTTCATAGGAGCGTTGAGACTAAATTGGGTAAGATCGTGCGGATGGATATGAAGCATAAAGTGGCTGATGATCGCCTAACCGCACGCTTTTATATGTATCAGTTTAATTCAAAATACGAAAATGGTTTGGCCAAAGAAACGGTGACGATGTTACAAAAATTCAATTCAGATGAACCGTTCCTGATTTATGCACATAAAATCGAATCAAGTAAGTTGTCTGGTATCGAGAATTTACAGTAAAGCTCTGAGTGCTTGGTTCAGTCGATCTTCAATGCGTTTTTTATATCTCAAAAAATAGATTGAAGGGACAAATGCATTTGGCTCAGTTTGGGTTAATGATGGGTGTAAATTAAGATCGGTAATGTAAATGGGGTATTTTTCCTTATTTGATCGTTGCGCTAAAATGTGTTGGCAAACTTTGGCAAAAAGTGCATCACCATATTGTTCTGAGCTAAACTTTTTTTCATTACAATAGAGGCTAAACACGGCCTTTTTATTGTTGACGTTACCGATCACTTGGACATTATAATAATGCCGGGTGCGATTAATTTCTGTGTTGTTTAATTCGTTGAGCGTATACGATAGATTTTGTTTTTGAACTTGATAAATTTTCAGTGCAATATGGGCGCTGGATTTCTGTTTTTTAGACAGTTTTACGTTTTGAGATTGGCGTGTCATAATGGCGTTGAAGAAGATAATGTAATGATCTAATAAGCTTGTACTGTCTTTTTTGCTACTTTGTATATGTGAGAGTGATCCATATTCATCCAAGATATAGAAATCAGATAATGATTCATTATTATGAATAAAAATTTGTACGGCATTGGGTTGATGGTGACTAAAAATAAGTGGGATGATCGTTTGAGTTAATGTTTTTTGTTCTATTTTGGTTTCGCAAGCGGTGGTTGTCGGTTTTTCTAAAAAAGACAATAGGCTCTTGATGTTATTGCATTGCTTCCAGTCGATATTTTTGTTTTCTAAATAGATGACGTAAAAATGGCCGGCGGCTTCTAGGATATAACGTTTATTGATATGGGCAGGAAAAAAATGCCCACAGATATCTTCCAGTACTTCTTTAATACGATTGGCTAGGGTTTTGCCAAAATGCGATGAAAAGCTGTAAAACTCAGGAAGTGATGGCATGATTTCTGAATTTTCTTCCAAGCTAAACCGAACTGAATGACAATACCACTCGATTAAACCTTGTATATTATTATACTTATATACGAAGACTTCATGCCAAGTGGTGAAAAAAATATGCTCGATAGAAATGATAAAACTATTTTTAACGTCACCGGTTTTTAGCATATCTGTTTGCCCAGAAGCAATCGTTTTATCGGATACGGTTTTGGCGAAGGTTGGTACCTGTCCGACATTAATAAAAACGGCAGAGCCTATTATTTTAGGCGTACTGAGTAATTCTTCTGCACTGGCGTAAGGTAATTTGGCATTCGGCGATAATTTTTCAATGTGATCATTGATTGAGCTGAGTTCGATGTTTGTTAGCATTGAGCCGGGGGCGTGCATCAGAATGCCCGTCCTTGCCTCACTGACCTGATTGAAATAAGCCCAGGCCAGTACTTCGACCAAACTATGAGATCGCTTAATCGGGGAGTGTTCTTTTGCTTGGGCGCCGCTCACTTTTCCTTGATATAATAACCATTGTTCTGATTTGTCTTTTCCCTGGGCGCGGATGATTGATAATATGTCTTCGTGGGTATTGTCTGCAATACCTCGATTGATAATATCAATTTTTCCGGGTTTACGATCAAATGCCGCGTACAATTTGCGCCCTAAAACGGCAATGTCTTGTTCTTTTACCATCAATGATTCGGCGTTGTTGCGGGCAAAGTCAGATAAAAACAAATAACTTTTGGTTAAGTGATCAACGAGTAACTTGCGCTCTTCGGTAACATGGTTTATTTTCCAATCTTTGCGTGAATCGAGTAATGCAATTTGTGCGTCATCCCAGTGCCATTCGGTCACCAGTTGTTTGACAGCTTTAGTTCGCCAGTTGTCGCTAAGATTGCTTGAACTCAGTGGTAAATCGAGTTTGATATAAAAACACCTTCGAATGATTTCAATCCGTAATGTCTCTTGAGTATTGCTTAAATATCGCTCCAGTCGGCGCAGCATCATGGTGTATGGATCTAATAGTTCTAAATCAGTAATGTTGTCGTGTACCATTTGCTTAAATTCTTGACAAAGCGGTATCCCTTTTTGGTAATCGTTGGCATAGGCCTCAATGGCAGTAATTTTTAATATGGACTTATAGGGTGAGCTAATACCTTTGTAGATATGCCAAATAGCGGCGCCAAAGAGTTCGGTGGTAGGAATTTCAGGAATGGGGCCAAAATCGATATATTCTTCAACAGAAAGTATTTGTTTGTCTTCAATATTTTTTTTGATGGCTTCATAGTTATGTTCTTCTTCGGGAGGAATTAACCACCATAAGGGGGTGCGACCAGCCACCCAAATACTGGTGCGATAAAATTCATCGAGCAAGAGCTTGAATTGGGTGCTGCCGCTGCTTTCGCTAGAGAGATCTAATATTTCACCTTTGCGAAATGTCTCGGCGTTCATTAAGAAAAAATGGACCTCTAGACCTAAGCCTTCGGCCCATTTTTCAATGGTGGTGGCTTTTCGTTGTAAAAGTTCTAAGGACTCTGGTTTTAATTTTGGACTATGACATAGCCAAATGTCGAAGTCGCTTTTGCTAGAAAAAGCCAGTGTGCCACTGCTCCCCATTAAAAAAATCGAATGAATACCAAAATACCATTCCGATCTTTTTTCCATGGTAAACGTGCCAAATAATTTTTTAGTGTTGGCAATGATTTCTGCCGAGGGGCTATAAGCGGTGACGCCGAAAGGGGCGTCTTTACTAATAAACCCCGGAAGTGATGCATGGTTGACGTGAAATAGCAAAGGCAATACGTCCAAGAAATCTCTTTGGCGTTTTCGCATAATTTCTTGGGTTTTATGGAGCTTATGTTGATTTAACTCAATAAAGCGTGTGCGAATTTGGTCGAATAGTATCGTGTCAACTAGCATAATATTACTTGAAGTGGTGGTAGGTCATTGTTTCGAAAAATATAAATTTTAATCGCTGTCGGTACAGATTTCGCTTAACGAAGTTTTGTCATCACTATTTTTAGTTTTTAGTGTGGTTGAGCGACAATAGATAACTGCATAATTGGTGCCGGAAAATTGTCCTGAGTTTGATGTGCTGTTTATAACAAATTATTTTGTATGAGATGGTTGTTTTATTTATGAGTCAACAATTAAATCAAGATGTTGCAACGTTTTTATTGGATCATATGCCGATCGGTGTGCTGTTGGTGGATCAGCATCATCAGGTGTATTGGGTTAATCAAGTGTTGCAAGAGTATATGGGGGTCGCTGCACAGCGCTTAGCCGGTTGCCCGGTGGATGGGTTAAATATGCAGTGCGTAGAGCATTCTGACAATTTATATACCCTTCATAACCCTAAAGATAATTCGCTACGTTGGTTGTCGAATGTGAAGACATTGCCGCTAAGTTGTCAGGGGCAAACATTGACGGCGCGTTATTTTATTGACGTTTCCGAGCAGGTGCTGCAAGTACAGGCACTACAGGATCAGCTTAAAGCACAGGCAACGGAAGATGTGCTCACTGGTTTTTTTAATAAAAAAACGATTCTGTCGATTTTTGAGTCTCAAGTATCAAGAAGTCGTCGTTATCAGAATCCATTGTCGATGCTGTTGTTAGAGTTGCGCTCTGCGGCGACCCTGAAGGGTGATGCGATACCGGTGGATGATTCACTGATTAAATCGCTAAGCTGGTATTTGAAAGATCAACTGCGCTGGGTCGATCTCATTGGGCGATTAGATGAGAGATCTTTCGTCATGATATTACCTGAAACGTCTAAAATTTCAGCGCTGCGTTTGCTGGACAAATTAACCAAAGCTTTGTTAGCACTTCCGATGCTAGGTGATTCCACCAATTTGATTTGTGTGAACTGTGGGTTTGGGACGGCTGAGTGGCAGAAGGGTGACGATGCTAACTTGTTAATGGGTAGAGCAGAGCGTCACTTATTAGAAAATCAATCCAATTGATTACGTGCCGTGCGAATTGCCGCGAGGACCTGTTTGGGAGCGGTGCCACCGATGTGATCGCGGGCGGCGCAAGATCCTTCAAGGGTTAACACGCTGTATATATCTTGTTCAATTTGGCTGGCGAACTGCTTGAGTTCGGTGAGAGATAAATCAGCTAAATCTTTTTGTTGAGCGATACAATATTTTACCGCCTTACCGACCACTTCATGGGCGTCACGAAAGGGCAATCCTTTTTTTACCAGATAATCTGCCAGGTCAGTGGCGGTGGAGAATCCTTGGGCGGCCGCATGTAACATCGGTTGTCGGTTGACCTGGATACTCGGCATCATGTCGGCAAAGACGCGTAAGCAGGCTTTTATGGTATCGATACTGTCAAATAATGGCTCTTTATCTTCCTGATTATCTTTATTATAGGCGAGCGGTTGGCTCTTCATTAAGGTGAGCAAAGCGAACAAGTTGCCGTGGCAGCGTCCGGTTTTGCCGCGAACCAGCTCCGGGACATCGGGGTTCTTTTTTTGGGGCATAATCGATGACCCGGTACAAAAACTGTCCCCAATTTCGATAAAATTAAATTGTTGTGAGCACCATAAAATCAGTTCTTCGGAAAAGCGTGATAAGTGGGTCAGGGTTAATGAACTCGCAAAACAAAACTCAATGACGAAGTCTCGGTCGCTGACGGCGTCCAGTGAGTTTTTGCATATCCCGTCAAAACCAAGCAGATCTGCACAAAACTGTCGATCGATCGGATAACTAGTACCCGCCAGTGCGGCCGCGCCAAGGGGCATGACATTGACTCGTTGGCGGCTATCAACGAAGCGTTGTTTATCGCGTTCCAGCATTTCAAACCAGGCCAGCAAGTGATGACCAAAAGTTACCGGTTGCGCCACTTGCAAGTGGGTAAAGCCCGGCATGATGGTGTGTGCTTCTTGTTCAGCAAGTTGCAGCAGTGCCTCCTGTAAGCGGCGAATTGCTGTGAGGGTGATGTCAATTTCATCACGTAAATAGAGCCGGATATCGGTGGCAACTTGATCGTTCCGCGATCTGCCGGTATGCAATTTTTTGCCGGTATCGCCGATCAATGCGGTCAATCGAGTTTCCAGGTTCATATGGACGTCTTCTAAGGCGATTGACCAAGTAAAATTTCCGGCTTCAATTTCTTGTCGAATTTGCTGTAGGCCCTGGAGGATTTCTAATAGTTCGTCCGTCGTGAGTACGCCGATGTGTGCTAGCATTTTAGCGTGTGCTTCAGAGCCGGTGATGTCGTGATGATAGAGTCGCTTATCGAATGTGACAGAGGCCGTGAAGGCTTCAACAAACGCATCGGTGGATTGGGTAAAGCGTCCTCCCCAGGGCTTCGAGTTAGTTTTGGATGTGTGCTCCATGATAAATACCTTGCGTTATGCTGAGTGAGAGGAAGGGCAGTATAGTGGATTTATAGCGATTCTGGCAGTCAGTCAGGCAAAAAAACTAAGAGAGGCCGTCAATGTAATTAAATGGTTATTTCTGTATGAATATCCATCAACTTGTGGTAAAAATATGCAATGTTTTTTATGTGGACAGTTTCTAAAATGGGGCTCAAGTTTTGTGGTATGGTATTTTGCTGGTTTATTGTCGAAACAAATCATCATAGAATAACCTCATTGTCTTGATTTGCCCCTTTGCAAGCCAATAGGTCAAGCAAGGCCGTGATAGCCATATCCCAAATATCAGGGGATATGAAATAAATTCGTACGATTATTCGCACGCGAAGGATGCCCGTTTGCTCCGTGGATTTTGCGGATTTTCTTTGTATATTTAGAGTTGGTGATTCATGTCTGAAGGCACAATACGAATAGCGACCAGAAAAAGCCCGCTAGCGCTTTGGCAAGCTGAGTATGTCAAAAAATGTTTGCTTGGGTTGTATCCTGATCTCAACGTTGAATTGGTTAAAATGACAACAAAAGGCGATCAAATTTTAGATTCCCCTTTGGCAAAGGTGGGGGGGAAAGGTTTGTTTGTCAAAGAACTGGAGTTAGGTATGTTGGAGGGGCAGGCAGATATTGCGGTCCATTCGATGAAAGATGTGCCGGTAGAATTTCCTGAGGGTTTGCATTTAGCCGTTATTTGTGAGAGAGAGGATCCGCGTGATGCGTTTGTTTCGAACAAATACGCCTCGCTTAATGCGTTGCCAAACGGTGCAACCGTTGGTACATCCAGTTTGCGGCGTGAGTGTCAGCTCCGTGTGATACGTCCTGATTTGAGTATTGTCAGCTTACGCGGTAACGTCAATACGCGATTGAAAAAACTGGATAATAATGAATATGACGCTATTATTTTAGCGGCGGCAGGTTTAAAGCGCTTGGGTTATGAACACCGCATTCAAGAGCTTCTGGACACTGGAGTCAGCTTGCCAGCGATGGGGCAGGGAGCCATTGGTATTGAAACTCGAGTTGCAGATAAGCGGGTTAGCGATCTTATCGCTCCCTTGAATCATGAGCCCACCGCGATTAGGATAACAGCAGAACGTGCCATGAATGCCCGTCTAGAGGGGGGTTGCCAAGTCCCCATTGGGGGCTATGCTGAGTTAGATCATGGTGTTATTCTTTTGCGTGGTCTCGTTGGACGTCCTGATGGCAGTGAGATCGTTCGAGGTGACATTAGTGGTCGGCCGGAAGAGGCGGAAGAAATCGGCTATGTTTTAGCCGATGATTTGCTATCAAGAGGGGCGAAACAAATCTTAAAGGATGTGTATGGCAGCGGATCTTCCAGTCGCTAAACCACTCAGTGGTGTTGGTGTTTTAGTGACGCGTCCAGCGCATCAAGCATCGGCATTGTGCCAGGCGATTGTGGAAAAAGGTGGACAGACTATTTGTTTTCCGGTATTGGAAATTGTTGATCCGGAAAGTTCCGCATCGTTGAGCGGGGTCATTGATCGTCTAGACGATTATGACATTGGCATATTTATTAGCCCAAATGCAGTTAACCGGGCATTGAATATTATTTTTTCGCAGCGGCGCTTGCCTGACTCATTGAAGGTTGCTGCAGTAGGTAAAGGGAGTGCCAAGGCTTTGCAAGCCTTGGGGGTAACGGCTGATATTTTTCCAACAAGCCGCTTTAACAGTGAAAGTTTGTTGGCTTTGGATGATTTACAACGTGTCAGTGCCAAGAGAATTATTATTTTTCGAGGAGAGGGTGGTCGTGAGCTTTTGGCTGAAGTGTTGAGAGCACGCGGGGCCATTGTAGAGTACGCGGAGTGTTACCGCCGCGTTAAACCAAAAGCCGATATGGCGGTGCTAATGCGGCATTGGGCGAGAGGGGAAATCGATATTATACCGGTAACGAGTAATGAGGGGCTGCGAAACTTATTTGATATGGTAGGCCAGCTAGGTAGAAAGTGGTTGCAAAAAACGCCCTTAGTGGTGGTAAGTCAGAGGGCGGTTGATTTGGCTCAAGCGCTGGGTTTTGTGAAAGATCCGATTGTTTGCGAGGCTAATGATAACGCAATTGTGAAGGCCATCATTGGGTGGCGTGTCGCTCAAGTAGCATGAAGATGGGAGCTTGGTAAATGACTGATACAGGTAATGCTAACAATAAAGGCACGGCAAGTGCTGTGCCGCCAAAAAATCAAAATAAAGGGACTGTTGGGGTATCGGCCGCAACGAATGCACCACCGCAACGATCCGACTCGGGAGGATTTGTTGGATTTTTGGCGTTTATCGCGTTTTTAATGGCCGGGGGGGCTGGAGGAGGCGTTTATTATCTTTGGGGGCAGCAGCAAGCCGCCCAGCAAGATTTGTCGGTAGCGACGCAAGAGCTGACTAAAGCGAATGATATGATTTCTGCTTTGCAAGGTGGCGTGAGTGAGGAATTTAAAAATAAATTTAAAGAGGAATTTAAGTCTGAATTTAAAGATGAATTCAAAGTGGCTTTTAAAGATGAATTCAAACCCGAGTTTAAAGAAAGCTTCAAGAGCGAATTTAAAGAGGAATTTAAAACAGCCTTTAAAGATGAGTTCAAAAATGAGTTTACTCCGGAATTCACCAAGGAATTTTCTCCGACTTTTAAAAAAAGCTTCAAAGATGAATTTAAAAGTGAGTTCAAAGTGGCTTTTAAAGACGAGTTCAAAGCTGACTTTAAAGACGAATTCAAAAAAGAATTCAAAGATGAGTTCAAAAAAGAATTCACGGCTGAATTTAATGTTGAGCTAGATAAGAAGCTTGAAACCAGCAAAGCAGACTTGCAAAGTGAAACAGCTCGTTTAGCAGAAGAAGGCCAAAAATTAGGTGATTTAGCTCAGACTCGCTTTAAGGACGTGGAGCAGCGTCAATCGTTGCTAAAAACTAATTTGGATGGTTTATACGATCGAATTAGCAATATTTCGAACGATTGGTTGATTGCTGAAGCGGATTATTTGATAAAAGTAGCTGATCACCGATTAACCTTAGAGAAAGATGTTGGGACGGCGATGACAGCGTTGGCGTTAGCCGATAAAAAGCTCAAAGCGGTGGGTGAGCCGGCCTTAGTGGAAGTTCGAGAATCCATTGCACGGCAACTGACAGATTTGGAAGCGACCCCGAAAATTGATATCGCTAGTTACTCGGATAAGTTAGTGACCATTGCTTCGCATATTGATGGCTTGCCACTGATGGGACGAGTCGCTGAAGATAGCAAAATTCCTGAATCGGAGCGTAATGTAAATTTGGAGGGGAATGATTGGTCAGAAATTTTGAGTTCAGCTGGCGAGGCGATGAAAAAATTGGTCACCATTCGACATAATGAGCGGCCAATTGATGCGCTTATCCAGCCAGAACAAATCAAGTTTCTGGAAGAAAATTTAAAATTGAAGATAGAGCAGGCCCGGTTGGCTTTGTTGCAAAAAGATCAAAATTTATTTCAAAGCAACTTAAAGTTGATCAACAATTGGGTTAAATTATATTATGACATGGATGATAGCAAAACACAGCGTGTGTTGACCGAACTGGCTTCGTTAAAAGAAGTGAATTTAGCGCCTTCATTGCCTGATGTCTCTTTGGCTTCAAAAGTCTTGCACACGGTGATTGCGCGTATGGGGTTTGCTCAAGAAACAACGTTAGCAAACGATCCTGATGCTTCAGCCGCACCATTAAATGCGACTGAAGTCTTTGTTGATGCGAATTAATAAGGGGGGCTTGTCATGAAACTACTTTTAGCAGCAATCGGTTTGGCTTTAGGGGTAGGCTTAACGTTTCTTATCCGTGATGATCCTGGCTACGTGTTGATTAGCCATGGGGTGACGAGTATTGAAATGTCCTTAGCTTTATTCATTGTGTTGGTGATTGCGTTAACGGCATTAGTGATATTAACATTCAAAGTGATTTTCGGTTTGATAAAATCCCCTTTTACGATCAAGCGGTGGACGGATCAGCGCAAAGAGCGATCCGCGAATCGTGCTATGTCTAAAGCCATGCTCGCCCAAATACAAGGGGAATGGCGTCACGCGGAAAAAACGCTAGTGTCGCAAGCTAAGAAAAGCGTTAGTCCAATGTTGAATTATGTCGGAGCGGCTAAAGCGGCGCAAGCACAGGGCGCTAAGGATCGCCGTGAGAAATACCTGAAACTGGCTCAAGAGCATTCGACGGAGAAGGATGTCGCGGTTGATGTGGCGCGGGCGGAGATATTTTTCGAAAATGGCCAAATTGAACAAGCGCTAGCCATGTTGTTAAGGGCCAAGCAAAAAAATCCCAAAAATGGTTATGTGTTGCTGTTGTTGGCTAAAGTGTATTTGCAGCTAAAGGATTGGGAGCAGTTGTCTTGCTTGATTCCTGATTTGAAAAGAAGAAATTTACTAGTGGGCAGCGAATTTGATGGCTTGGAAAAAACCATGTATTTGGAATTAATGAAAAGCTCAGAAAATTCTTTAGCCTTGAAAAATACTTGGGTGCGAATTCCTAAATTGATGCAAACGGACCAAGATATTGTATTAGCCTTTGCGGAGCAAGCGAGTGATAAGGGGGTGGGCCGTCTTGCTGAGCCGTTAGTGCAAGAATCCTTGAAGCGACGATGGAATGACGATTTAGTTTATGCTTACGGTATGTTGGAAAGTGCTGAGCCGGCGAATCAACTGGCTTATGCAGAGAGTCTTTATAAGTCACATAGTGATAAGCCTGTCTTGTTATTGACACTTGGTCGCTTATCGTTAAAAGAAAAGCAGCTGGATAAAGCACGGAAGTATCTGGATGATAGTTTGCGTGAAGGTGCCGGCCCTGAGGCTTATCGAATGCTCGCCCATTTAGCTGAACAAATGGGCGAGCCTGATGCGGCAGCGGCTTATTATCGAAAAGGTTTGGAGATGTTATCTCAGCAACAAGCACAAGATAGTGGTGACGGTATGCGTGAACCCATTGTGATCGACTCAGATTTTCGCCATTTAACACAATTGCATGATAAAGAGGAGGCGTCTAAGGAAGAGGGCATTGATATGGAAATGACGTTACATCGATCGCCTACGGCTCCAACTCCAACTCCGAGCCCTGTTTAAGTAACAAGTAACAAACCACCCGCGAAGCGGGTGGTTTGAGGGACGTTAGGAATGGGCGTGCAATAAATTCTCGGTTTTACTTTCTTAGCTTTATCTTCTGAATTACCTAAATTCCTATCGTTGATAACCCACCTTCTGCACCCATGCAGCCTCCTAAAAAATCATTCTGTGTTAATTTGCCCATCTGTCACTCTATCTAACATTTGTTTTTTTTATCTTTAAAACCAGCGGGGTTTTAGATGGAATGAATTCTCTGAAAAATTAAAGATAGTCGTCATAATCTCCGTTAAAATCTGCAAGTTATTTGATTTCCATTCTTTGGGTGTTAATGAACAAAAAATGAAGAATTTTTATGGATGAGAATAATGCCAGATACTGTGTTAAGTCTTCGATCTAATCAGTATTTTTTGTAAAAACTGTATATATCTAGTGGTTCGATTATCGTCAAAATGTTGTATTCATGCAGATTGAGTTTAACATTCTAATTTTCACGAAATTAGAATTCTATTTCATACGAGGGTAAAACAGAGATGACTAAGATTGGTGTAAACTCCTTAGAAGAAAAATATGGTCAGAGTTCATCATCCGAGGTGTTATCCTTGTTTCACCGCCTAAAAAATCATAAGAAAAAAATTGTCGCTTTGTTCGGCACAGCCATCATTTTAATTGGTGTGATGATTAGCAATCTCGGAGTACTGAATTCACCACCCGATGTTGGAATGATAAAAATACCGCCGCCCGCAGAAAAAATCACAAAAATTTCTAAGTATATGATGGATATACAAATTTTGGGTGGAGCACTGTTGAATACAAAAAATTGGGCAATTCAACCCGTTCGTAGCTTGATTGGAAAATGGAATATACTTGAACGCGACGAACAAATGTTGACTAAGCAGCTTGCCTGGTTTCAAAAATTTTCCACAGGTTTGACAAATCAAGTCACCCGCCAAAGGACACTCAGCGACTCAGGTGATCAGCAAGCTATTCGAAGAAAAACTGAGTTATTAGCCCTTGTCAGATTATTGGGGTTATCAATGGTTTCCATGGAAGCCATTGACCAGGAGGATAAGGTACAGTCGCCGCTAGCACGGACAATCACGAAAGAGCAAGACGCTAGCAAACTGTCTAGCGAAAAAATATCGGATACATCCCCTTCGGGACAGGAAATTAACAAGGCGGATCTAAAAGATATCATTGCAAAATATGTCGCGGCATTTGAAAGTGGTCAAACCGCAAAGATAATCGATCTATTTGCAAGTGACGAACACTCAATCCGTAAAAAACCACTGACCAAAATTGCCGATGAAATCGCACATATTATTCATTCCTCGGTATCGCGAAAGATTGATTTTAACCCGATAAAATGGAACAATAATCACGAGGTGATTAGCGAAGGCCGTTACACTTCCGTATTAACCTCCTTGGATGATGGAATTCAACAGCAACTGACCGCAGACATTCGACTCACATTGAGACAGGTGCTAAATCAAACCTTAATCACCAATTTTATCGTCAGCAAGCAGACGATTGTAGATATCAGTCCGCCGAAAATATCGCAACAAAAGCTTGCAACAGGTGATGCCGGAAAAAAAATTACCAATAAATCGAATATCGCGAACGGCAGACCTGCTTATCCTACTCGCGCAGAATTACAAGATTTGATGGCTCGTTATGTGAAAACTTATCAAGACGGTGACGTAAAGGGTCTTGTATCACTATTCACGAAAAATAAATCGTCTACGCCTGAGCAGGTCTCACAGAAAGCATTAATGGAATATAATTATAGTGAATTATTTGAATCTACCACTGAGCGATATATTTATATCACTGATGTAAAATGGTCTTACAAGAACAACAAGGCCATCGGCAAAGGGCGTTTAATGTTGGAATACAATGATACGATGCAAAATGGGAACATCCTTATCGTCGCTGAGCGAAACCAACAGCGTATAGGATTTAAAAACCTATTCCACATCATCGATCAGAACTAAGGTCGAACTAAGCAAGGTGCCTGCAATAAGTGTCGTGTTACGCTAAGGCTCATACCCCCTAGCGTGTCTATTAATGGCAGAAATTTCCAGTCTTCATGCCATCGTCTATCAGACAGACTCAATATCACCATATTGCGGTGGGCATATCTCTCCGTTTATTTCATGTGCGTTCCCAAATTCGTGTAAAATCCGCCATCTAATGGATGCAGGGATCTATGAATGATAAGCAAATATTTAATTATTGGATGTGGCGATATCGGTATTCAGGTGGCTAAAAAGTGCCGTAAGCAACACTGGCAGGTGACGGCCTTGAGCCGGTCTGAGCGTTATGCCAATGAATTTTTAAATCATTTGATAACGCCTCTTAAAGGCGATTTAGATTTAGCCAATTTTAAATTACCACAAGATATTGCTGAATATGGTATTTTTTATTTTGCGCCACCGCCAAATCAAGGGATGATTGATCCGCGTATAGAGAAACTGCTAATGTTGTTGGTGGGTGAGGTTTATCCAAAACGCATGGTTTATATGAGTACGACAGGGGTATACGGAGATTGTGACGGTGAATGGATAACCGAAATGACACGCACCAACCCGACGACGGATCGGGCTAAAAGACGTTTAGACGCTGAGTTCCGGGTGACTGAATTTTGCGAACAATCGACGATGGATTTAGTGATATTACGGGTCGCGGGTATTTATGGGCCAGGGCGTTTGCCAGTGACACGGATAAAAAGCGGCGCTCCCGTATTAAGTCGGCGAGAGGCGTTACCAAGTAATCGGATTCACGCTGAAGATTTAGCGGAGATTTGCCTCAAGGCAATGATCGCGGAGCACCTGAATCCAGTAGAAATTTTTAATGTCGCTGACGGCAATCCTTCGACCATGAGTGATTATTTTTTTAAAGTGGCTGAATTGTTAAAGTTGCCTAAACCGCCTGAGGTGGATTGGCATGAAGCGCAAAAAATATTCACTCCGGCGATGTTATCTTATCTGCGTGAAGCCAGGAAAATTGACAATACCAAACTCGTGAAAAAGCTGCACGTGACGCTGCAATACCCAGACTTAGAGGCCGGTTTGCGCTGTCTGAGTTGAAACAAAGTTTGTTTAGGCGCTTGCGTTGGTGTATTTGATTATTTTTTAGTTAAAGTATTAGGCGATCGTGGTTGCCAAGTGTATGGTTATCTGGTTCGATATGTTAAGTTTAGCGGGTGCTAAAAATTATAAAATGTTTTTATCTATGTAAAAAGCTAATGACGATAATTCTCGGGAGGATTTAATGTTATTGTATCGAAAACCAGCGGTTTTAGTGGCGACTATCAGCCTCACGGTGATCGCATTTTGTATGGCAACTCACATTGTTGCGGAAGAGAAACCAGCGGTTGATGACGCGTTAATCAAAGCCATCGCTGATGTTGGGCAAAGTCGCGTAGAGGCCGTTGAGAAAACGACCTGGGTTGAGGCAGGTGATAGCCATGAGGGGGAGACAAAAGTTGAGTTGACACCACAGCAGATCGATGAGATAGGGGCAGAAACGGCCGCGGTGGTTGAAGCAACGAGTTCTGTCGATGCCGTGGCTGAAGATTCGGCAGCCGCCGTCGATGAAGCGGTGACTGAGGTCGTTGTTCCTGTGGAAGCGGCTGAGGCGGGTGTCGCTGCTGCGGTGGAAATAGCGCCTGCTGAAACTGTCACAATAACACCGCTGGAGGCTACTTCAGCCGAGACGGTGATTTCAGTTGAAATCGCGAAGCAGGATAATACTTTTTTGACATTTGAAGCGGATCGACGTCATGCCTGTGCGATTAAAACGGATAATACATTATGGTGTTGGGGGGCGAATAATGTTGGTCAATTAGGCAATGGTGGCACCGAAGATTCGGTGATACCGACTCAGGTTGGTCAAGACGCAGATTGGCGTTTTGTTAAGCGAGGTGAAGATCATACTTGTGGCATAAAAATGGATGCAAGCCTTTGGTGTTGGGGGGCAAATCATGTCGGTCAGCTAGGTGACGGTACCACCAATCCGAGTAGTACGCCAGTTAATGTCGGTGGCACTGATTGGGTTGCCGTGGATGGTCATGGTAATGCCACTTGTGGTACCAAGAAAAATGGTGCCTTATCTTGTTGGGGAGTTGGCGTTGAGTTATCTGCAAGTAAGCAAGTGGAGCCAGTTGTTGACGACAGTGAAAATTGTGGGGTCAATAAAGATGGTAGCGTTTGGTGTTGGCAGGTAAGTCAAATGTAACGTTGATGAGTATCACTTGAGTATAAAAAAGCCGCCTGATCAGGCGGCTTTTTTAATTAATTTAGAGAGGTTATTTTGCTCGGTTTTTAATCTATTTTTGACAGAAAATTATCAATGTTTAAGTTGGCAAAGTGTTTTGGCATGATTTTTGTGTTTTTATGGCCTTCCGGCTGAACAACACTTAGGTTCGGCTCTGGGAAATCATAATCGTTTGCATTACTTTCTGAGGCCATATGCGTATCTATTTGCTTTTTTACAGTACTTTCAGTCACTTCTCCGGTGTTCATATTAATTGTGATCACCATAAGTTTGTCTCCTGCTGTTTTAGCGAACGGATATTACCGTGCCATTGAGTAATCTATTCGGTTTTTTCAGTTATGATCTTGAGCCACTCTCTATAATTAGAGTGAGGGTGTTACCCGATAAGTTCAAGAGCAACTGGCAAATTGTGGCATAAATAATTTAATATTTAACTTTATTATTGGTCGTTACGCAATAAAAAGCATTAATTGTACCGTTACTGGTGTCCGTTTTAACGAAAAGTATTTATCTGGTTGAATTTTAAAAATTAATTCATTGAACTGATGCTGTCTTAACTTGGGGGTGTTGGCGACGGGACCAGAGTGTAATACAAAGCAATCCGAGGCTAACTATGATAATTGGCATATTGGTAAAAATTGCATAAAATGTCATACCCGACATGGGCTGGATTTTTTCTGTCAACACATGGGTTTTAAATTGGGGCGAGGTCGAGATAATGTCACCCTTGATGTCAATGAAAGCCGAAATGCCGGTGTTGGTCGATCTGACTAAATAACGACCTGTTTCTAAGGCGCGCATACGGGCAATTTCTAAATGTTGGTGGGGGGCGATGGAGTCGCCAAACCAAGCATCGTTACTTGCATTAATTAACAGCTTGGCCTCCGGCAGTGAATAGGCGATTTCTTCACCAAAGGCATCTTCATAGCAAATGGAAATACCGACCTTAATGCCCGCCACTTTAACAATTGATGTTTCGGGGTCACCCGGTGAAAAATCAGACATAGGAATATCAAAGAATGTGATGACGGAACCAAGGATATCAGGCAGCGGTAAATATTCACCAAAAGGGACCAGATGTCTTTTTTGGTAAAAGCTTTCGTCTCGGCCTAAGCTAGCCATGCTGTTATAATAGGTTTCTAAGCGAGCATTGTAGACGGGTAAACCCACCAGTAATTCTGAGCCATTCAAGCGAGCTTCTTGCGCTAGGCTTTTGAGAAAAGGTTTGGCGATATGGTAGAAAGCAGGCACCGCCGTCTCTGGCCAGATGACCACATCACTTGACCAGTTTTCTCGACTGAGTTTGGCATATAACTCCAAGGTGGGAAGGCGTTGTTCAGGCAACCATTTTTTATCCTGGGTGATGTTCCCTTGTACAATACTCATGGTGATTAGATCACCTTCGGGTTCGGTCCAGGCGATAAAACTCAAGAGCCCTGGAATGACCCAAATGGCGGCGATTGCCAAGAGTGGTTTTCGATAGTTTTGCCAATGAGTGGTGTAAGCATATACCAGTAGGCCGCTGGTGAGTACCAGCAAATAAGAAAGACCAAAGACGCCTAAAATGGGGGCGGCACCGGCCAATGGCATATCAATTTGACTATAGCCTAAACTTAGCCAAGGAAAGCCGGTAAAAATCATGCCTCGAATCCACTCCATCACGGTCCATAACGCCGGAATCGTGAGTAGCAAGAAAATACCCGCGTGTTGTTGCTGACCCGCGAAAAAGCGTTTGGCAAGATAACCTGTGAGTGCGGGGAATAAGGCTAAAAATGCAACAAATAAAACGGTGAGAAAAATAGATAAAGGCTCTGATACACCCCCAAAGCGATGCATACTGATATGTATCCAAGAGACGCCGAAACCAAACATGCCAAGCCCAAAAAGCCAACCGCGAAAAAAGGCACGTTTGCTTGAGCATTCATACCATGCTAGCAGTAATGCGCACATGGATAAAATAACGAGGGGAGCCATTTGATAGGGCGCAAAAGCGAGCGGAACGAGCAAACCTCCCGCGAGCGCAAGTAGATCGCCGCACCAATTCAGGGTGGATATTCTGTTAATTTTCACGTTGGGTATCTGTGGTTGTGCTTAGGCTGTTTTCTGGCGGGTCTTGTAAGGTGAGCTGTAAGAGATGAATTCGTCTTTTATCGGCGCGTACGATGCTAAAGTCAAAGTTATCGACAGTGACATTTTCTCCACGGGTAGGTAAATGTCCGAGTTCATGCAAGACGAGTCCGCCAATGGTGTCGTATTCATTATCCTCAAGATTTGAAGAAAAATATTCATTGAAGTCTTCAATGGGGGTGATGGCTTTAACGGCAAATTGTTGATTGCCGTGCTTCATAATATATGATTCTTCACTGATATCATGTTCGTCTTCAATTTCGCCAACAATTTGCTCAATGACATCTTCAATCGTGACCAGTCCTGCGACACCACCATATTCGTTGATGACAATCGCCATATGGTTACGGTTGCTCCTGAATTCTTTGAGCAGCACATTTAAACGTTTGCTTTCCGGCACAAAAACAGCCGGCCGGAGAATGTCCCGTACGTCAAAGTTGTTGTCGTTGGGGTTAGCAAAATAAGCGAGCGTATCTTTGGCTAATAAAATACCTAGGATTTCATCGCGGCTTTCGCCGATGACCGGAAAGCGTGAGTGAGCAGAATCGAGAATGGTGGGTAAAAATTGTGTTGGTTGAGCCTCTTTTTCGACCACCACCATTTGTGATCGTGGTATCATAATGTCTCTGACTTGCATTTCAGAGACATGCATGACGCCTTCTATCATCGCCAGCGAGTCGGCATCCAGCAAATTTCGGCTTTCGGCGTGTCTTAAAATTTCTACCAATTGATTGCGGTCTTTGGGTTCTGATAAAAACGCTTCAGTTATTTTTTCAAACCACGTTCTTGAATCAGAAACATTATTACTTAGTCGTTCTTCTTTCATTCATTGCCCGCTAGAATGTAGGGGTTAGCATAGCCTAAACCCGAAAGTATTTTGGTTTCAAGTGTTTCCATTTGTTTGGCCTCGGTGTCAGTGGTGTGGTCAAATCCTAATAAATGTAAAATGCCGTGTACGACCATGTGTGCCCAATGTGCGGGCGCGGCTTTATGCTGATTTTTTGCTTCAAAATCGATGACTTCTGCACATAGGACAATATCGCCGAGCAGCGGTAAATCGATGATATCAGGTAAGTCAGCGGGAAAGGACAATACGTTAGTCGGACCTGGCTTGTGGCGATAGTTTTCATTTAATAATGTGATTTCTTCACGGGTCACGATTCGCACGGTGACTTCCCCATTCACATTTTGTGAATTCAGCACGGTGTTGGCCCAAAATGAAATTTGATGGGTATCTGGCAGGTAGTCACGATATTGATCGAGAGCATATTGAATCTCAATGTGCATGAACTATACCCGTAACGGATATTTTGTCGCCTATGTTTTGTATCTGAGTAGGTGGTTTTGCTTGATTTTTGTTCTCACAATGATTCGTTTTCATTCGGCAATACAACCGGTATGGCGCTTGTTCAGAAAAACTATTGTGAAATTAAAGTGCTTCACGACGATTGAGAATAGCTGGATTTTTATTCGCGCAGAGAATAACACGGCTTGCATTGTGAGCACCATGAAACATTTTTGCAGCACAGTCAAGCGTGCCATAAGTATTGCGATCACCTGAGAAAAAACCGTGGTTCCTAAGTATCATTCGCGAGGTATCAGTTTTGCTTTTTTTTCAAAGGCTTCATACGCCCCGACGACGCGTTGTACCAGTGGGTGTCTAACCACATCTTTATGGCTAAAAAAGGTAAAGCTAATGCCTTCGACATTGTCGAGCACATCAATCGCATGCTGCAATCCCGATTGTTTATTTTGTGGTAAATCTGTTTGGGTAATGTCGCCGGTAATGACGACCGTCGAGCCAAAACCAATCCGGGTCAGAAACATTTTCATTTGTTCGATGGTGGTATTTTGTGCTTCATCGAGGATGATGAATGCTTCGTTGAGCGTTCTGCCCCGCATGAACGCCAGTGGCGCGATTTCAATCACGTTTCTGCCGATAAGTTTACTCACATGGTCAAATCCCAACATTTCATATAATGCATCGTATAACGGTCGTAAGTAAGGGTCAATTTTTTGGGTCAAATCACCGGGAAGAAACCCCAGTCGTTCGCCGGCTTCTACCGCTGGACGCGCTAAAATCAACCGTCTGACACTATCTTGTTCAAGTGTTTGCACGGCTTTGGCTACGGCTAAATACGTTTTGCCTGTGCCGGCGGGGCCTATACCAAAGTTAATATCGAATTGGGCCATTTGCTGTAGGTATTGTTGTTGATTAGGGCCGCGTGTCTGAATGATCTTGTTGCCCAGTTTGAGGGTGACGGCGGTCTCATTATCCGATGAATTGCTCAATAAATCCTCGACTCCCGATTGTTGAAGGTACAATTGTACACGTTTTGGGGTTAAAGCCACTTTGGTGGCGTCTTGATAGAGTTTGCTGATGATTATTTTTGCTGAGTGGGCGGCTTGTCGGCCGCCAATAATACGAAACAGATTGCCACGATGGTTTATTTCGACATCAAAGCATCGCTCTATTTGGCGCAAATGTTCATCGAATTGGCCGCACAGATTGGCGAGCTGATGATTGTCGAGGGGTTCAAGGCGAAAATCTAGGTTGATTTTGTTTGGGTTGACTAGCGTAACTGTCACTTTATTCCTATGCCCAATTGAATGACGAATGGATGTGTGGGTGCTCATCCGATGGTTGAATCATAACACCGCGCAGTGAATTTGGTAGTGCTTCAGTGATTTGTACTTTCACAAATTGTCCAATTAAGTCGGTTTGGCCATGAAAATTCACGACCCGATTGTTTTCTGTTCGACCTGCCAGTGTATTAGGGGTTTTGCGTGATGGCTTTTCCACCAGTATGGTTTGTGCAGAACCCACCATCTGATGGCTAATGGCTGATGCCATTTGGTTAATTTTTTGTTGTAATTGTGCAAGCCTTTGTTTTTTTATTTGGACAGTGACATCGTCAGGTAAGTTGCTTGCGGGGGTTCCAGGGCGAGGGCTGTAAATAAAACTGAATGAATGATCAAAGCCAATATCGTCGATTAGTTGCAGAGTGGCTTGAAAATCTGCGTCGGTTTCACCAGGAAATCCAATAATAAAGTCCGATGACAAACTTAAACTGGGTCGTGCCTGACGTAATTGTTTGATTTTTGACTTATATTCTAAGGCGGTATGACCGCGTTTCATTAAATTTAAGATGCGGTCTGAACCACTTTGCACGGGCAAGTGTAAATGGCTAACTAATTCAGGGAGTTCCGCAAAAGCACTGGTGATTGAGTCCGTCATTTCTACGGGGTGGGAGGTGGTGAATCGAATGCGATCGATACCGTTGATGGTCGCGACATAGTGCATTAACACCGCTAAATCCACCCAATCGCCATCTTCGGCGGCTCCCCGGTAGGCATTGACGTTTTGACCTAAGAGATTGACTTCCCTGACGCCTTGTTGGGCAAGTTGGGTAATTTCAGTGAGAATGTCATCCATCGGGCGGCTGACTTCTTCACCACGCGTGTAGGGAACGACACAAAATGTACAATATTTACTACACCCCTCCATAATAGAGACAAAGGCACTGGGTCCTTCTGCCTGAGGTGTGGGCAAGTTGTCGAATTTTTCAATTTCCGGAAAGGATATATCCATGACGGGGGCACGATGGAGAAGCACTTGCCTGATTAACTGGGGTAAGCGGTGCAGTGTTTGCGGGCCGAAGACCACATCGACATAAGGTGCTCTTCGCCGAATGGCTTCGCCTTCTTGGCTCGCCACACAACCGCCAACGCCAATGATAATGTGAGGTTTTTTTTCTTTTATTTCTCTCCAGCGCCCAAGCTCAGAGAAGACTTTTTCCTGTGCTTTCTCGCGGATAGAACAGGTATTGAGCAATACGATATCTGCTTCGTCGGGGGTGTCGGTACGCTCGATGGCATAAGCGGTTTTAAGGATGTCTGCCATTTTTGAGGAGTCATACTCATTCATTTGGCAACCGTATGTTTTTATAAATAATTTCTTAACCATATCTCGCTTTAAAAATATTAACTTAAAGGTGCGATGCCGAGTGAGCGTATCATTTGTCGTGTCATTCAATTGAATTTTACATATTAACCTAATGCCGCTCATCACGTCCTCATAACATCGCTCTGAACCGATCTAGCATACCTCTTTACTCGATAAAAAACCAATTCAACGGGCGGGATAGCGGGGCGATGGCTGTTAAAGAATGGCCGTCATTTGTCGAATAAGTAGAAAGAAATCATGTATGGGGGGTTTTCGATAAGCCATTTGTGTGGTGCTTTAAACTTTTATTGAAACCCTAGTATTTATAGCAAAAATCAATTTGTGTCATGGGTAATTACACGAGTCTACTTGGATAGTCTTCTAGGTTACCCGGCTATTAATAGGAAGAAGATTGTGATCGCTGATTCATCTATTGAGTTAGGCTCATTTCAGGCGAATGAGAACCCCGTTATTCTTATCGTCGATGATTCTCGTGTTATGCGTGTCTCGATGAGAAAAGCCCTTAGTAAAGAGTATACTGTCATTGAAGCGGTAGATGGAGAGGAGGGATGGAATAAATTACAAGAGGAAAGCGCGATTCAAGTTGTGTTTTCAGATTTATCCATGCCAAAATTAGATGGCTTTGGATTGTTAGAGCGTATTCGTCAGTCGGATGTATCGCACATTCGCGACATTCCATTCATTGTCATCACTGGTAATGATGATAGTGAAGGAATGCACCAAAAAGTGCGGTCATTAGGGGCGACCGATTTAATTGGTAAACCCTTTAAATCCGCCGTACTTCGAGCCCTGGCGGAGACTCATATGGTGCAGCAGGATCAATTAAGTGATACGCTGGTGAATAAGGATTTACCTGCGATTGCCGTTGATGGACAATCGATGGAGGCAAGTCGAGCCGTCGTTGTCGAATTAGAAACCCTGCGTGATCGGGTGGCGCAATTAACAAATAAACTGGCTGAGCTTGAAGTGGCGAGGAGCGCGGCGATTGAGGCAAATAAAACCCTGCAAGCAGAAATGGGCACTTTACAGCAGCGCGTCCAGGTGGCAGAGCAGAAACCGCCGATGGCTCAAACCGAAGCACAACAAGGATTGGCGAATCAGCAGGCTTATGAGCTGCTTCAGCAAGAAAATAATCGATTGCAAACAAGCTTAGATGAGGCCAACAAGCGGGCTGAGCGAGCGGAAACGCATCAGCAACAAGCCAGTCAAGCCCTGGCCGATCATAATGCAAGCCAGGAACAGATGAAGGCGAAATTTGAGCAGCAATTAGCCGCCGCTGAGCAAACGCAATCACAGACAGAAAGCCATCATCAACAAGCCCGCCAAGCGCTTGCCGATTATGATGTGAGCCTAGAACAGATAAAAGCGAAATTTGAACAGCAATTAATGGCCGCTGAGCAAGCGCAATCACAGGCGGAAACGGCGCTTGAACAAATTAAAGTACAGCACCAACAGGCATTGGAATTAGCGGAAGTCGCTGCTAATGCACCGGCACCAAGTCGTGCATGGTTGGCTGTGTTGATGCTGATTGTGGGAGTGGCTGCTGGGGGTGCCGCTGGTTTGTACTTTTCCGGTACTTTACTTTAACTCATAAAAGTTGAAATGCCGGCAATGCCTTGGGCACCATGGCGATAAGCGGTGGTGAGTTGATCGGTTTGCAAACCACCGAGGGCATAGATAGGTAGGCTGGTATTTTTGACGAGTGAGGTAAATTTTCCCCAGCCCAACGGAACCGCCGTCGGATGACTGGCGGTTTTCAGTACCGGGGATAATACCGCGAAATCCACGCCGATTTGACACGCACGTACTAAATCTTTGGCGCTATGGCAGGAGGCCGCTACCCACTGATGGTGGGGGAGCGGCCGGTGGGCGAGTGTCCACAGCGATTGATGACTTAAGTGCACGCCAGAAAATAAGGCCTCGTCAAATGGGCGCGGGTTATCACTATTGGTGAGTATATTAGCCTGATAGGTCTGGGCAAGTGCTAATACTTGATTAGCCAATACCCTATATTTTGTACTCGACATCGTTTTTATGCGCAATTGCACCAATCGAATACCTTTCTGGAAATTCGCTTCCAATGTGTTTAGCAGCTGGGTTATATCCTCTGTTTCTTGGGTGATCATATAACAATTAGGTAAGCGAATCGCCTTCATGATCGGCCAGTTGGCTTGTGGGAATTTTTCTGGGATGAGTGCATCAATCGGCTGCCACGCAATACTTTGACCTTCACACCCTTCGGCTTGACCGCTAAACTCGGTAACCAGCCAGACATCTAACAATACCGAGCGATCCTCATAGTGGTGTTTAACCTGGATGAATGGGCGGGCCGTTTGAAGTTGAATCGCCACTTCTTCTTGGAGTTCTCTGGTCAATGCGCCAAGTGTCGTTTCGCCGATTTCGACTTTTCCTCCAGGGAATTCCCATTGTCCCCCTTGATGAACATGCTTCAGGCGCTTGGCGATGAGATATTGATTTTTTTTGTTTTTAATCACCGCCACGGCCACATGGATCAGCGGGTTCATTTTGTGGGTTCTTCTTCTTTTTTGATAAAGCCCACAAAAATTAAAATACCTGCCCCAACGGTAATGGCTGAGTCTGCAATATTAAATGCAGGCCAGTGAGCGCTTTTATAATAAACGTCGATGAAGTCAACGACATATCCGATACGGATCCGATCAATGACGTTGCCTAATGCGCCACCTAAAATAAGTGCCAGGGAAACCGCATGCCAGCGCTCGTAGGGTTGTAGCTTTCGTATCCAAAAAATAATAAATACGCTGACAGATAATGCGAGTATGCTAAGAAACCATCGTTGCCAGCCACCGGCATCACTGAGAAAGCTAAACGCGGCCCCCTCATTATGCATCAAGGTAAAATTTAAAAAAGGCAGGATGGGTAGGGGTTGATGCAACTCGAATGAGGCACTCGCAAAATACTTGGTAATTTGATCTAAAATAATGATGATGCCAGACAAGACTAACCAACGTAACATAAATGTTTGCTCTCTCTATAATTTAGATATTCATCTAGGGATAGTGATCAAGCATATTTTCTTGATTCACCGTCGAAGACGATATTTTCTATGCAGCGAGCACAAATTTCAGGGTGCTCAACATGAGTGCCTATCTCTTCTCGATGGTGCCAACAGCGCACGCATTTAGCCGCCGAGGCGGGGGCCACCTGTATCCATAATTCATCACCTGATTGCAATGTGACATGGACTGCTGCACTGGGTATTTCAGTAGTATTTTTGATGTTGGCGTGGGACGTGATCAACACAAAACGCAATTCATTTTCTAATAATGCCAAGCGATCATGTATTTCTTTGCCGCAATATAAAGTCACATCAGCATCCAAGGAGGAGCCGATACTTCCAGCGACGCGTAACTTTTCCAATTCTTTGCTGACGGCGTGGCGAACGTCAATGACTTGCAACCAAAAATGATTATTGAGTTTGCTGTGCTCGTTCATGCTGGGAAACGTATACCAGGTCGAGAGAAAAATCGAAGCGTCTCTGGTGCCAGGAAGATACTGCCAGATTTCTTCTGCCGTAAAACTGAGTATCGGGGCGATCCAACGGCAAAAGGCTTCCGCAATATGGTGCAGTGCGGTTTGGGCGGAGCGCCGGGCAATACTATTGGCTTGAGTGGTATATTGTCTATCTTTGATAATATCTAGATAGAACCCACCGAGATCCACCGTGCAAAAATTATGTAGCTTTTGATAGATATAATGAAATTCATAATTTTCATAATCCGTGATTAATTCATTTTGCAGTTGTGCGGCACGTTGTACAATCCATTGATCTAAAGCTAGCAGCTCACTGTAGGGCAATTGATGCTGCTCAGGATCGAAACCATTGAGATTCGCCAGCAAAAATCGACTGGTGTTGCGTAGTCGGCGATAGGCTTCCGATGTTTGTTTGAAATTTTCGTCAGAGACGGTTATCTCTCCGCTATAGTCAGTGGCACTGACCCAAAGTCGTAACACATCGGCGCCGAGAGCGTTCACAATTTTTTGTGGTGGGATAGCATTGCCCATGGATTTAGACATTTTTTTGCCTTTGGTATCCACCGTAAAACCGTGAGTTAATACACTTTTGTAAGGGGCTTGTTGGTCGATGGCGAGGGAGGTTAATAGTGAAGATTGAAACCAGCCACGATGTTGGTCAGAACCTTCCAGGTATAAGTCAGCTGCTGCTAATTCGGGGCGTGTTTTCAATATGCTGAAATGGGTAACGCCCGAATCAAACCAAACGTCTAAGGTATCGTCAAGTTTGCGGTATGAGTCGCTTTCATCCCCCAGAAACTCGCTGGGATCGGCATTAAACCAAGCCTCAATACCGTGTTGTTCCACTTTTAAAGCGACTTGCTCAATAAGCATCAGGGTATTGGGGTGCCATTCATTCGAGTCCTTGTGGATGAAGAGTGGAATGGGAACTCCCCAAGTGCGTTGTCTTGAGATACACCAGTCGGGCCGATTTTTAATCATGCTGTCAATGCGTGCCTTCCCCCATTCTGGTATCCAGTGGATCGCATCAATGCTTTCCAGTGCGGTTTGGCGCAGCCCGTTTTGCTCCATACTAATAAACCATTGCGGCGTGGCGCGGAAAATGATCGGTGTTTTATGCCGCCAGCAATGGGGATAGCTGTGTTGCAATGCCTCGGCATGGACTAATTTACCATTGGCTTTCAGTACTTCGATGACGTGTTCGTTGGCATTAAAAACATGCTGTCCCTCAAAAAATTGGGTACCGGGTACGAAGGTACCATTAGGGCCGACGGGGTTATCGATGGGTAAATGATAGCGGGCGCCGACCACATAGTCATCTTGACCATGGCCGGGGGCGGTATGCACCGCACCGGTACCGGCCTCGGTGGTGACATGTTGGCCCAGGATAATGGGGACTTCGCGATCATAAAATGGATGTTGTAATTTGAGCCCTTCAAGCTGTTGACCTTGGCAATAAGCTACCACGCGGTGCTTGTCAATGTTGAACCTGACCATGCAATCTTTGATGAGCGACTCGGCGATGACTAAGCGTTCGTGGCCATGTTCGCCGTCCACTTCGACGATGGCATAATCTAATTCGGGGTTTAAGGCGACCGCTTGATTCGCGGGTAAGGTCCACGGGGTTGTGGTCCAAATGAGTACCGAAATGGGGCCGCTGCCATGTTGTTTTTCATTATGTTGGCAACGGGCTAATAAGGTATCATCATCAAGGACGCTGAACCTGACATCAATGGCTAAGGAACGCTTGTTTTCATACTCAACTTCGGCTTCAGCTAAGGCAGAACCGCAGTCGGTACACCAGTGTACGGGTTTAAAACCTTTGTGCAGATGCCCGTTTTCAATGATTTTTCCCAGGGCACGTAGGGTGTCGGCTTCGGTCTTGTAGTCCATGGTTAAATACGGGTTTTGCCAGTCACCAAAAACACCTAAACGAATAAAATCTTTCATTTGTTTATCGACTTGCTGATGGGCGTAATCGCGACAGGCTTTTCGAAAGGTATTGGCATCAACTTTGACATTGGCTTTGCCAATTTTTTTCTCAACTTGTAATTCAATGGGCAGGCCATGGCAATCCCATCCCGGCACATAGGGAGCATTGAAGCCATTCAATGTTTTGGACTTAACAATGATGTCTTTGAGTATTTTGTTCACGGCATGACCGATATGAATATCACCATTGGCGTAAGGTGGGCCGTCATGGAGGATGAATTTTGGTCGATCAGCGCATGTCTCTCGGATATGCTGATATAATTGCATATCCTCCCATTTTTTAAGCCATTGAGGTTCACGATTCGCTAAATTCGCTTTCATGGGAAAGCCAGTGTGGGGGAGGTTTAAGGTGGCTTTATAACTTTTCACTGATCCTAAATTCCTTGCAAATACATAAATAGATCATGGGAGGGGGGGGCTCCTCATGGTGATTATTTTTCAATATCGGTGTCGAAAAAATCTTTGGCAATATCAATATCATGACATATTTGTGCTTGAAGTTGTTCAAGTGATGTAAATTGTTTTTCTTGACGAATCTGTTTGAGAAAATTGACCTGGATCGACTGACCATAAATTTCACGGTTGAAGTGAAATAAATGGACTTCGGTGATCATTTTTTGCCCGTCGCCTAGGGTGGGTCGCTTGCCGATATTGGCAACCCCCTGATAGGTTTGATGATCAATACCGGTGATGGTGACGGCAAAAACGCCACGGATTGCACATGTCTTACGAGACAAGGGAATATTGGCGGTAGGAAAACCGAGCAAGCGTCCTCGCTTGTCACCGTGGACAATTCGGCCAATGATAAAATACGGATGACCGAGTAGGGTGGTGGCTAGGGCGAGATCATGATGTGCTAGCGCATAACGTACTCGTGTGCTGCTAACGCGCTCATGGCGGCGCATCAGCGTTGGAGTATCCTCCACCCTGAAGTGGTATTTCATTCCTGCCTGGCTGAGCATATGAAAGTCACCTTGACGTTTTTTTCCAAAACGAAAGTCATCGCCTACCACCAGCCACTTGACGCCAAGTTTTTTGACTAAAATTTGTTCGATAAATAAGGCAGCGGTCAGGTTAGCAAAGGCCGCATTAAAGGGGATGCAAAGCACTCGATGTATCCCTTGTTTCGCAAATAATGTCATTTTCTCTCGAAAACAGGTCAATCGAGAGGGCGCCGCGCTGGATTGAAAAAACTCAAAGGGGTGGGGTTCGAAGGTGATCACGAGACTGGGTAAGGCGAGTTGCGTCGCTTGCTTTTTTAAATGCGCGAATATTTGTTGGTGGCCTAAATGAACGCCATCGAAATTACCGATGGTGGCCACGCAGCCATGAGACACCGAGGTTAAGTTGTGAACCCCCCGAATAATTTTCATCGTTGTTTTCATGTCGGCAATAACGTTTTATTTGGCGGCGGTGTTCACGAGCAAACCGCGTAGCTTAAGTCCCGAAATAGTTAAGCAAATGAAATAGCTGGCCGCACCGATCGCAATCCATTTCATGAGATGCAGTGCCCGGAGTCCGGTTTCCCACTGGGTCCACACGGTTAAGGGTTCGGCGCCAAACCAAAGAATTAAGCCCATTATAGTATTTGCCATGAAAACGCGCAGTAACAGTTTTGTCCAGCCAGGGGCTGGCTGGTAAATATGCTTTTTCTTTAATGCAGTCAACAGCAAGGCGGCATTAATGAAGGCAGAGCAGGCGGTGGCTAATGCTAGCCCCATATGCGGGCCTGGAAAATCAAAGATGACTAACGGCGCCACAAAAAGTAGGTTTAACACCATATTGCTGACCAGGGCAATAATGCCGATACGCACCGGGGTTTTGGTGTCTTGACGGGCATAAAACCCTGGGACGAGGACTTTCACCAAGATAAATCCCATCAGTCCGGTGGCGTAAGCCATTAAACTGAGGCTGGCCATATCAATGTCGTGTACCGTAAATTTTCCGCCATAAAATAGCGTGGTTAACATGGGTTTTGCCAAGATAAATAAGCCAAGCGTGGCCGGGATGCCTGCGACAACGGTTAAGCGTAATGCCCAGTCCAGCGTGGCTGAAAATTTTTCAGGGGCCGCTTGTGCATGGGTTTTGGATAAATGAGGCAAGATCACCGTGGCTAAGGCGATGCCGAAAATACCTAACGGAAATTCAACGAGTCGGTCAGCATAGTAGAGCCAGCTGATACTGCCGGCGACTAAAAAAGAAGCAATAACCGTGTCGAGCAATAAATTAATCTGAGCCACGGATGAGCCAAAGATCGCGGGTAACATCAATTGAACGATACGCTGTACCCCGGCAAATCGCCATCCCCATTTGGGTCGTGGCAATAAATTTATGCGATGTAAAAACGGCAGTTGAAATAGCAGTTGGACGAGCCCCGCAAAAAACACACCCCAAGCTAACGCCATGATCGGGGTATCAAGTAAGGGAGCGACCCACAGTGCCATACCAATCAGGCTGAGATTTAACAGCACTGGGGTAAATGCAGGCACGGCAAATTGATTAAAACTGTTTAAAATACTACCAGCAAACGCTGTCATGGCAATAAACAGCAGATAGGGGAAGGTAAAGCGTAGCATGTCGCTGGCGAGTTGGTGCTTTTCTGGGTCACTCGCAAAGCCAGGTCCAAAAACCATGATCAGTATTGGGGCCGCGATAACGCCAATGAGGGTGACAACGAACAGAATCACACCAAGGGTGCCGGCGACTCGATCGACCAGCTCGGTTAAATCTTCAGCGGATTTTTTTTCTTTGTATTCGGATAACACCGGGACAAAGGCTTGAGAAAAAGCGCCTTCGGCAAATAAGCGTCGTAGGAAGTTAGGAATTTTAAAGGCTAAAAAAAATGCATCTGTGCTGCCATCAACGCCAAAAATTCGCGCAAGAACCATGTCGCGTATGAAGCCTAAGATTCGGGATAGCAGGGTCATAGCACTGACCACGGCGGCCGATTTTAATAGATGTTTACTCAGAAAAATGTCCTCATTAATGTCGTCGTGAATTTTTCAAGTTGACATTTTATGCGATTTCTAGCAAAATTCGGCGTCCGAAATACCCACTGGAGTAAATATTTAACATGGCGAATTCTCCTCAAGCACGTAAAAGAGCAAGACAAAGCGAAAAAAGACGGCAACAAGGTGCCAGTCAGCGCTCAATGTTGCGCACTTATCTGAAGCGAGTGCAAGCCGCGATTTCTGCAGGTGAAAAAGATGATGCAGTGGTTGCCTATAAGGCAGCGGTACCGGTGATTGATCGTATGGCAAATCGAGGCTTGCTCCATAAAAACGCCGCGGCTCGACATAAGTCTCGCATGAATGGACATATTAAAGCATTGTAAGTGATTTGCCCGAGCGAGTTGCCGAGTAAGGTGGATTCGCTTCGCTTAATCCACCCGACCTCTTAGTTTAACGGAGGCAGCCGTAGGCATTAATTATCGAGCGACATGATGACTAGATTATCCCGGTGAATCAGCTCAGGTTCGTCAATATAGCCTAAAATTTCCTCGATTTCTGCGCTGGGTTTGCCAATAATCTGTCCGGTTTCTTCCCAATGATAATTGATGAGGCCGCGTGCTATTTCTTTATTATCCTGATCAATACAGCTCACGACTTCGCCACGTTGAAATTGGCCGGTCGCTTTTTTGACGCCAATGGCCAGCAAACTTTTGCCTAAGTGGCGCAATGCGTTGATGGCACCACGATCGATAACCAAGCAGCCTTTGACTTGCAAGTGACCGGCTAACCATTGTTTGCGTGCCGCGATGGGTTCATGGGCTGGATAAATTCTTGTGCCCAATTCATGGTTGTTCGCGATATCAATTAATACGTTGTTTTTTCTGCCGGGGGCAATAATGGTCATTGCACCAGAATTTGCCGCTCGATTGGCGGCCCGTACTTTGGTGATCATGCCGCCCCGCCCCAGTTTGCCAGGGGTTCCCATCCCGGCCATTTTTTCTAATTCAGGATCACCGGCTTGTGCGGTATTGATTAATTTTGCATCATCATGCTGGCGAGGATCTTTGGTATACATACCCGGTTGATCGGTGAGAATGATCAACTGGTCGGCTTCAATCAAATTGGTGACTAAGGCGGCGAGTGTGTCATTGTCACCGAATTTGATTTCATCAAAGGCGACCGTATCGTTTTCATTGACGATAGGAATCACGTTGTGACTTAATAAGGTTTTTAGCGTGCTGCGCGCATTGAGATAACGCTGTCGATTGCTGAGGTCGTCATGAGTGAGCAAAATTTGTGCGCTTTTGATGCCGTGTTGCTGAAAACGTGTTTCATAAGCTTGTATGAGGCCCATTTGACCAATCGCGGCGGCGGCTTGAAGTTCATGTAGCTGGTGTGGGCGGTGTGGCCAGCCGAGCCGGTTTAGCCCTTCTGCGACAGCCCCGGAGGACACGATGACGCATTCAAATCTGTGTTGCTGAAAGAGTTGGGCAATCTCAGTAACCCATCGGTCAAGGCCCGATGTGTTCAATCCTTGTCCCTCATTAGTGACTAATGAGCTGCCGATTTTGATCACCCAACGTTTCGTTTTTTTTAGCGCGGTGGCAGGATTCATGGTGAGTGATCGGAGGGGATTGTGGTTTGTTCGAGATAGTCCATGATCGCGAAGCAGGCTTGCTGGGTACCGGTGTGGGCGAGACCCGAAATAGCAAACACCGGGGCTTGCCAATTTAGCTGCTTAACAAGGGTTTGAATCACCGCTTGCTGTTGTTCCTCAGGAATGAGATCGATTTTATTTAGGATAAGCCAACGGCTTTTATTGGCTAAAATATCGCTATATTTACTGAGTTCTGCTTCGATTTTTCTAATGTCGGCGATGGCTTGAGTGCTATCTTCAGGATCTCCGTTGCCGATAATATCCACAATATGTAGCAAGAGGCGAGTGCGTGACAGGTGTTTTAAGAATTGAATGCCGAGTCCAGCGCCTTCCGCTGCCCCTTCGATGAGTCCGGGAATATCGGCGATCACAAAACTTTTATAATCGGCAACGCGAACAACACCTAAATTGGGATAGAGTGTGGTGAAGGGGTAATCAGCGACTTTGGGGCGGGCGGCAGAGACTGATCGAATAAAGGTTGATTTTCCAGCGTTGGGTAATCCGAGCAAACCCACGTCGGCAAGCACTTTGAGTTCTAATTGGAGTTTGCGTTTTTCGCCAGGTTTGCCGGGCGTAAATTGGCGAGGCGCTCGATTGACTGAGCTTTTATAGCGGGCATTACCGATTCCATGTACGCCGCCTTTGGCGACCAGTAAGGTTTGCTGGGGGGCAATCAGGTCACCAATAATTTCATCGGTGTCCGCATCTTTGATGAGGGTGCCTATCGGGACTTGAATGGTAAGATCTTTACCGCCTTTTCCTTTACAGTTTTTGCTCATTCCTTTTTCACCATGTTCGGCACGGTAAAGACGGCTATATCGAAAATCAACCAGCGTGTTTAAGTTATCATTGGCTTGAAAATAAACGCTGCCGGCATTGCCACCATCGCCACCATCAGGGCCGCCAAAAGGAATGTATTTTTCACGTCGAAAGCTGACACAGCCGTTACCGCCGTTTCCTGCTTCAACTTTAATGGTGGCTTCGTCTACAAATTTCATAGGGTTAAATGCGGTTATCGTGAGGCTAACGGGATGAATGCTGTTTTTTTATTCTTTGCATCGACCTTGGTGGGCGGTATATGAACGGCTAAAGGTTAGTGTTGAGTTATAGGGCGAGCGCTGTGATTGCTTGAGTGCTCCACAGCACTTTTGTTTCCGCTGTGGTTCGAGCTTAGCTCGCGGCTGCAATGCGAATGTATTTGCGTTTATGTGGCCCCTTGATAATGAATTGAACAATTCCTTCCGCTTTTGCGTAGAGTGTGTCGTCTTTTCCTCGACCAACATTTTCACCAGGATGGAAGCGCGTCCCTCGCTGTCGAACCAGAATGTTGCCTGCTTGTACTTTTTCGCCGCCATATCTTTTGACGCCGAGTCGTTTGGCGTTAGAGTCGCGGCCGTTTCGGCTGCTGCCGCCTGCTTTTTTGTGAGCCATAGTTTTGCCTCGTTATCTTTTGGTTTTATCCTGCTGAAATTTCAGTAATTTTCAGTGATGTATACGCTTGGCGGTGTCCCATTTGTTTCAAGTGGTGCTTACGACGTCGAAACTTGATGATGCGTATTTTCTTGGCACGACCGTGGTTTTCGACGGTAGCGGATACTTTGCCGCCATCAACAAATGGTTTACCAATGCTCAGGTTGCCATTCTCATTAACCATGAGTACCTTGTCTATTTCAACTGAGCTGCCTTCATCCGCTGAAATTTTTTCAACTTTGATGGTTTGTCCTTCGCTAACGCGGTATTGTTTACCGCCTGATTCAATTACCGCATACATGGCCATTCTCCAAATTATAATCATTGGCGCAATAAAGGCCGGAAATTCTACTCAGCTAATGACTTTTTGTCAATCACAAGGATATCGTTATACCTTAGATATTGGTTTATATTTACAAGTGGTTACCAAAGTCGATAATAAATTTCGTTTATTTGGATACGGGGTCTTCGGTTTTTTGGATGAAAAAACAGTGGAAATCGTGAAGGGTGGTTGTTATGTTGTTTATGTGTAGTGCTGAGTATTATAGTGAGTCAGTCATTAGAGTAGGAATTCTTCTCGCGTTATGATACGAGTGAAGGACATCTGGTAAATTTTGTGATGCTGAGTATGACAGGGTAATGGGGTTAGGCGTACTACAAGTTGTTCGCTTAGCCATTAATTATAAAACTGATAAACGTGTGATTTGGTCTATGCACCTCGAATCTATAAATATTCAAACCTCGGTGAGCTATGAAGCGAGCTATAAGTCTGGCCTTGATTTGACAATGGGGATTGATACGGTCAATGAATTGATTGTTTCCGAAAGGAGGGCGGTTGATACATTGATCAGGAATCGCTTGCAATCAGATGTGGTACTTATTAATCAATTAGCGAACTACATTACTAATAGCGGGGGGAAGCGATTACGGCCCATTCTCGTTATTTTGGCGGCGAAAGCTTATGATTACCAGGGGAGTTATCATTGCCAATTGGCCGCGGTGGTTGAATTTATTCATACGGCGACCTTATTGCATGATGACGTCGTTGATGCATCGGCATTGCGCCGAGGGAAAGAGACAGCCAATGCCATTTGGGGCAATGAGGCCAGTGTGTTGGTTGGCGATTTTCTCTATTCTCGTTCTTTCCAGATGATGGTTGAAGTGGGCGATGGGCGCATTATGGAGATCTTGGCGAATGCGACCAATGTGATCGCCGAAGGTGAGGTGATGCAGTTGCTTAACTGTCATGAACCCGATACGCCTGAGTCACTGTATTTGGAAGTGATTCGTTACAAAACCGCTAAATTATTCGAAGCGGCGATGCAGATTGGAGCGATGTTGGCGGGCAGATCGGATCATGAAATCGAGAAACTGGGCCAATATGGCATGCATTTAGGGACGGCATTTCAGCTGATTGATGATGTCTTAGATTATAGTGCCAGCAGCGATGTGATGGGGAAAAATGTTGGTGATGATTTAGCCGAAGGTAAGCCGACTTTACCATTGATTTATACCATGCGAGCCGGTTCCGTCGCTCAGGCGAATGTGGTACGAGAAGCCATTAAACATGGCGGTAGAGATAAAATCCAAGAGGTTATGCAGGCAATTAATGACACCGGCGCGTTGCGCTATACGACCCAGATTGCAGAAAAGGAAATAGCAAAAGCTATCGCTGCTTTGCAGATATTACCGAGTTCACCCTATAAGGAGGCGTTAAATATCTTGGCTGAATTCTCGGTAAGCAGAAAGTATTGATGCTCATAATATACATCTTAAGGATGGTACAGCGGGGTGTAGCTCAGCTTGGTAGAGCGCTGTCTTCGGGAGGCAGAAGTCGCTGGTTCAAATCCAGTCACCCCGACCAACACGGTATTTTAAAATATGTCTATCGTTCGACTTGTTATTTTTGGTTTCTTAGCATGGGTCGCCTATGTTGTCATAAAGCACTTTATTCGGCGGGTAAAAATGACCAAGATACCATCGCCACCCACTAAAAAAACAGTGACGGCTAAGATAGTCCGCTGCGAAGAATGTGGTGTGCATGTGCCAGAACAAGAGGCGGTGCTTGGCGAACAGGGGCGTTATCTTTGTCGTGAGCACGTAGTCAAGTCTTAGGCGCTGATTCTCAAACCATGGTAGGGTGCGTTATACGCACCGCCAAGCGTTTAAATAGGCGAAAAATGTGCTAATCACGATGTAATTGCCATCTTTACCGTTGCATTGGTGCATATAATGCACCCTACCTGATTTTGTTTATCCCATCCGCGCTTGATTGGAAATTAGTTTCCAGATCTATATCATTTTCACCCGTTTGTTTGAATTTTTGTTGATCTGCTGGTGCATTGGTATTTCTGCAAAGTATTTAGCTGTGTGCCATTATTATATCCGTGATGAATTATTTTTAGGTGTGGCGAGTGAAGCTAAGTATTGGATGGCGGCTGATTGATTTATGCTCAGATTGATGACGTTATATGTGGCTAGCGTTTTTTTTGGTATTGGGCTTAGTCGATGTGATGGAGTCGAGAGGTGTCGTTAGTACATACCGGCATTGCCGTTGATTCCATTCTTGCTAACTGGCGTACTCTTCGTTTGCTTAATCTTTATCGGATTATTGTCTCATTTGTTTGCATTGTTGTATTTCTGTTTGTTGAGCATCCGTCGCCGTTAGGCGACACCAGTCCCGATTTATTTTTTGGTGCCGTCAGCTTTTATTTGGTGTTTAGTCTGTTTTCGTTAATTTTTATTTATAAAGAGACACCGACACTCGATGTGCAGGTGTATTTTCAAATATTCATTGATATCGTAGTGATCATCGTGATGATGCATGCGAGTGGCGGCATCATGAGTGGCTTAGGTATTTTGTTGCTCGTGCCAGTGGCGGTGGCCGGTATTTTATTGACCGGTCAGGTGGCGGTGGCGATTGCAGCGGCGGCTTCCATTGCGTTAATGCTGGAACAGATCTATGGCGATCTTATTTTGAATACTAGCCAAGCTTTTTATGCGCAGCATGGCATGCTTGGCGCGACTTTTTTCGCCACCGCCATCTTGGCCAATGTATTGGCGCGCCGTATTCGAGTGAGCGAAGCCTTAGCGAATCGGCAGGGGGTTGATATCGCCAACCTTGCCCAATTAAACGAGTATATTATTCAGCGGATGGGATCGGGGGTGATCGTGATTGATAAAGCGCATCGAGTGCGATTAATTAATGAGACGGCCTGGTATTTATTGGGTATGTTGCCTCGTCAGCAAAAACAACATATCGAAGAGCTGTCGAGTGAATTGTTTTCACAATTTCGCCATTGGAGCAAAAATCCGAATGAAGCCAGAAAAATGATTTCAATGCCGGGAGCGGTTGACGTGATGCCGCGTTTTATCCGCTTAGGTACCACCGTAGAGGCGGGTGCCCTGATTATATTAGAGGATAGTTCAGAAATAAATCAAAAGGCCCAGCACCTGAAATTAGCCGCGCTGGGTCGTTTGACCGCCAGTATTGCCCATGAAATTCGTAATCCCTTAGGCGCGATCAGCCATGCGGCACAATTGCTTGAGGAGTCACCAAAAATAGGCAGTGCGGATCGTCGTTTATCGCAGATTATTAGCGAGCAATCGGTGCGGATCAATCGCATTATCGAAAACGTGATGCAGTTAAGTCAACGTGATAATGTGACGCCGAAAACGCTGCGATTGAATGCATGGATTTTGGATTTTATCGATGAATTCGTCGACCATCAACCAATTGACAAAGCGCACATTGCGGTGGAGATCACACCGAAAGAGACGGTCGTGGTTTTTGATCCCAGCCATTTCCATCAAGTGCTGACTAATTTATGTCAAAATGCCATTGTCCATGGAATGAATGATCAGGGGCGATCTTGGTTGACTTTGCGCGGTGGAGAGACCAGAGAATCTCGCGGCCCTTTTCTGGATGTGATTGATTATGGCGTCGGGATCGATCCGGCGACAGCACAGCATATTTTTGAGCCTTTTTTTACCACCAAAGTGAAGGGGACCGGATTGGGTTTATATATCGGGGGAGAACTTTGTGAAAGTAACCAAGCTAAATTAGAGTATCTAGCGATTCCTACCGGTGGCAGTTGTTTTCGAATTACTTTTAATCATCCAAAAAAACCAAATCGATAAACTTATGAGTAAACATTTAGCCTTGATTGTTGATGACGAGCCGGATATTTGTGAATTGCTGGATATGACATTAAGCCGCATGGAAATCGATAGTCATGCCGCCGAAACCGTGGCCGGAGCGATGGCGTTATTAGCCCGGAATAAATACGATCTTTGTTTGACAGATATGTGTTTACCGGATGGTGATGGTCTTGATCTGGTGAAAGTGATCCAAAAGGAATACCCGAACATGCCGGTGGCGGTCATCACCGCTCATGGCAATATGGAATTGGCGGTGCAAGCGCTCAAAGATGGCGCGTTTGATTTTGTTTCTAAACCTGTTGAGTTGCAAAGCCTTCGGAAAATGGTCGCGACCGCGATTAAACTGAAAATAGTTGAACCGAAAAAAGACCAGCGTCCACGCTTGACCTTACTGGGTGAGTCAGCGGTGATGAGTCATACTCGGGCAACCATCTCAAAACTGTCGCGTAGTCAGGCCCCCGTCTATATTGCCGGCGAATCCGGTAGCGGTAAAGAATTAGTGGCGCGAATGATTCATGAAAAAGGGCCGCGTGCTGATTTTTCCTTTGTCCCGGTCAACTGTGGAGCGATTCCTGAGCACTTGATGGAGAGTGAATTTTTTGGCTACAAAAAAGGAAGTTTTACCGGAGCGATTGCGGATAAAGAAGGCTTGTTTCAGGTGGCCAATGGTGGCACTTTATTTTTAGATGAAGTGGCGGACTTGCCGATGCATATGCAAGTGAAGTTATTACGCGCCATTCAGGAAAAAGCGGTGCGCCCGGTGGGGGCGGCGAAAGAAATTGATATTGATGTCAGAATTTTAAGTGCGACCCATAAAGACTTAGCCAGGCTAGTACAGGGGGGTGATTTTCGGCAAGATTTATTTTACCGAATTAACGTGATCGAATTACATGTGCCAAGCTTAAGAGAACATCCCGAAGATGTGCCGATGTTGGCGAATCATTTATTAGATCGTTTGGTGAAAGAAGCCGGGCGATTCAAGATTACCTTGAGCCAATCGGCATTAGAGATGTTAATGACTTATTCGTTTCCCGGCAATGTGCGGGAACTGGAAAATATTCTGGAGCGTGCAATGACCCTGTGTGAAGGGGATACCATTCAACAAGAAGATTTGCAATTGCCGGATAATATCGCTTTAACGTCATCCGCAAAAATGGATCGGGCACTCGATCCCTATTTAGACACCATGCAAAAAGAGGCCATTAAGCAGGCGCTGGAAAAAACCAAATACAATAAAACAGCGGCGGCAAAATTGTTAGGTATCAGCTTTCGCCAACTCAGGTATCGTCTGAAAAAATTGGATATTGATTGAGAGGTGTTTAGATGGTGGTTAGGGGCGATCACAGCTAACAGCCAGCTTCGCCGTTGATGTGTTACTAAGCGGGGAATAAAACCGACCTAATAAAAAGGGGGACTCTGATGAGTCCCCCTTTTTATTTTAAGCGAGCTGAAGAAGATTAGAGACGGCAGTTAGCAGATAAAAACCTAACATCAATGGTGGTGAGGCCGCCGTTATTGATTGCGTCGCAAACCCAAACAATACTGCCGGTTGAATTAGTATTGTCGATGGCGACTCCGGCTATTTGAGGAACATAAGTCAGAACGTTTCCGACGGCGGTTAACTGCGCAATACCACCCAGGGTGATGGAGATCGCTCCGCTAACGCCGTTTACTGCTACTGCCGTGATCTGGTCAGTGAGTAGCGTGGCCTGATTTGCAGCAACCTCATTACTATATGCAAGAAGACCGGCGACCCCATTGTCAGCAAACATTTCAGTCACCCCAATTTTTAGGGCAGCGGCGGAGATGGCGCCCTCAGAGACTTTGGCGCGAACGGTGTAATCTTGGTAGGCAGGTAATGCAACGGCGGCTAGAATACCGATAATCGCGATGACAATCATCAGTTCGATCAGGGTAAAACCTTGTTGAGTGTTTTTCATGTTGCTCTCTCCTAGTGGGGTGGTCAATAATAAATTAATGGTTGGGTGGTCGGTTTATCCGGAGCCAAGCGGCCTTTCTGTTATCGCGGCGCCGGCGGTTGGCTCGTGATGCATGGGGCGAGTGAAGCTCTGTCCTCGGTGTTGCAGCCGGTGTGCCAGTCGTGTTGGATTTTTGACCTGAGCGGCCTGAATGACCCACTTGAGATTTGTTTTGTGATGCGTGTCACAGTCTCAGTCCAGGAAAGGTGGGCTTATTCAGGCAGTTAGCGACTGAATTATCGTCTTGGTGACGGAATTGACCGAAGAAAGTGGCATTTTGAGTCAGGATGTGACATTTTTAGTCAGTGATTGTCATGTTTTCTATCGAATTTGATGGGGATACGGCCGAGTGATAATGGGGTAGCGTGGATTAAGCGCAGCGAATCCACCGGAACAAAGCACAAAGCGTGGATTTGCTGCGCTTAATTCACACGACGAGTCTATATAATAGAAAGGTAGGGTGCGCTGTGCGCAGCGCACCCTACGAGAAAAATATTCACGCCTTAATATAAAGTTGTTGCTGTACTAGCCTCCCGCCTTATTGTTACCCAACGTTATGTCATTCCCTTGCCGTATGTTTTTTGATCGCCAGAAAATAGCCGGCGTTGGCTTGTTTGATTTTCTCGATGGAAAACGATGCGCCTGGTCGCGGAACAATCTCTCCCACTCGCAACAGCGGCATTAAAATAAATTGATGATTCTTTGTTCGGTCGAGGCAGGAACCATGAATAAAAGGTTTACATCGGGTCATTGGAACGTGACAATGGCGTGTGACCATATGTGTCACTAACTGACGTTAAATGACAATGACATTGAGGTGAACTACCGGTTAATTGATCGATTTGCTTGAAGTCATAAAATTTTTGAGCGCTTCGTCACAAAAAATAATTTAATTTTTTATAAAATTTGCCGATGGTTTGCTCGTTTTTTATTTTGTCATGCTGGCTGTGCTGATAGTGACGGTGGTCTTTTGATGAAATATTCACCAGTGGGGTGATATCGGGGAGGCACTTAAAATGAATAAAGTTCAGTCAGGTTTTACATTAATTGAATTAATGATCGTCATTGCGATCGTCGGTATTTTAGCGGCGGTAGCCGTGCCGGCTTATCAGGATTATACGGTGCGGGCCAAAGTGACGGAGGGTTTGAGTTTGGCTTCAGCGGCACAAACGAGTGCGGTTGAGCAATACATCTCCTCAGGAATTTGGCCCGTCGATAATCTAACAGCGGGCTTACCGCTGACGATGGTTTCAACGAATGTCGCTTCAGTTGACGTTGCCGCGACGGGTTGTGGCGCGACAGCTGTCGGGTGTGTTATCGTAATTTACAGTATTCCACAAATGGTTAATGGTACTGGTGCGACTTTAAATATGGATGCCATTGATACCAATGGGGTGATCACATGGATATGTAATTCGGCGTCGATTGAGAAAAATTTCTTGCCATCAAGTTGTCGTAATGTCGTCCCCTAAATTCAATGTCGCTCCTCAGAATTGAGGAATAGAACTCCAAGTCGTGTTTTACTTTATTGTCGGGTTTTGTAAATGAGTATGTAATGAAAAAAACCGCCTGAGTCACACAGGCGGTTTTTTTATTGCCATCAGGTTTTCTGGTTCCCCCGCGCCGGCGTGGTAACCCATACCGTGCTTAATATTTGTCTATCGTCTGCATTTCCACGTCGGCGCGTGGGAGTTCGCAAATACGATCACTTTTCATGCAGTACGATATTTACTCTAAATTTTGGCACGCAAAATGTATATACATTACTGTAGGTAACAACATTATACGCCAGTATAATGACCCACTGGCTGATGTACCTTAGGAAGGAGTACGTCAGGTCCCCAGTTTGTTACTGATCACCCCGTCCTTCCCTCCCCACATTTTTAAGCCCCTCCTTGAGGGGCTTTTTTTATTCCTGTTAGATTTTATTGGCACGAAATATGTATTCACTATTATTGTAGGTAGCAGGTTAGGCGCAAAGCCTGACGATGTGGCTGGTTGGTGTATCTTAGGAAGGAGTGCGCCATGTTACCCAGTTTGTTACTGATCACCCCGTCCTTCCCTCCCCACATTTATTGAGCCCCTCCTTGAGGGGTTTTTTTTATCCCCTTATATTTTTAAGTTCGTGCCAGCCGCCAAAAATTTTTGTTTGGCTCTGCACGGGCTGGCGATTTTTCAAGTCTGCTTCAGGCTGGGTTCTAGGTTAAACTCTTTAAGATCGATTGACGATACACTGAATGTGTGATGTTTATATCACTTTTTGATTGAACAATGCCCGGAAACAAGCTTATGGATAGCGATGGGTGCTTGTTTAATTGAAATAGGCACACTGAATTCGCGTCCATAGGACATCATCTAACATATTTAAAGGTTTTTGAAAAATTGGTGGAAATGACATTATCTGGGTTACCTAAACGTCTCATTGATGAAGGTTTGTTGGTATCGAGCAAAGTGGATATGGCTTGGCGCCAAGCGGAGCAGGAGGGGGTTCCCTTTATGAGCTTCTTGATTCGCCATCAATTGGTGGATAATAAAGCGTTATTGCGCGTGGTATCGACTGAATTTGGCATTCCCTCATTTGATATATCGGCCTTGGATATTGTGGAAGAAGTGACCAAGCTGGTTAGCGATAAGCTGGTGAGTCAATTTAACGCTTTGCCCATTTTTAAGCGGGGCAACAAATTGTATGTGGCCATATCGGACCCTGCCAATTTGCAAGCCTTAGATCAATTTAAGTTCCACTCGGGTTTGAATACCGAAGCCATTTTGGTGGAAAGTCATTTATTAGAGAAAGCGATAGTGAGTGCGCGGGAAGATCGAGAAGCCTCGAATATTGCTGAATTAAGCGATGAGGATCTTGATCAACTGGAGTTTGCTGATATCGAGGATGATAATGTCCCTGTTGATTCGGATGTAGATGATGCACCGCTTGTTCGTTTTGTCAATAAGGTGTTATTAGATGCGATTAATATGGGGGCATCGGATATTCACTTTGAACCGTATGAAAAACGATATCGGGTGCGATGTCGAGCCGATGGGATGTTGCAAGAAGTGGTGGCGCCACCGACTAATTTAGCATCACGGATTGCCGCACGATTAAAAGTCATGGCGCGTTTAAATATTGCGGAGCGGCGCGTTCCACAAGATGGCCGCATCAAATTACAGTTGTCCAGGCATCGGGCCATTGATTTTCGGGTGAACACTTGTCCTACTTTGTTTGGTGAAAAAGTGGTATTACGTATTCTAGATGCCAGTGATGTGCAGCTAGGGGTTGATTCATTAGGTTATGACGAAGAACAAAAAAAAGCCTTTTTGGACGCGATCCATCGACCCCATGGGATGGTCTTGGTGACTGGGCCAACGGGCAGCGGTAAGACCGTTTCGCTATATACCGCCTTGAGTATTTTAAATACCGCCGATCGGAATATTTGTGCGGCTGAAGATCCTTCGGAAATCTATTTGCCCGGTGTCAACCAGCTCAATATCAATGGAAAAGTCGGGCTAACCTTTGCCACGGCGCTGCGTTCATTTTTGCGTCAAGATCCTGATATTATTATGGTTGGGGAGATCCGTGATCAGGAAACGGCAGAAATCGCCATTAAAGCTGCACAGACGGGTCATATGGTGTTGTCAACGTTGCACACCAATGATGCGCCTCAGACCCTGTCACGCTTACTCAACATGGGGATTGAGCCTTATAACATTGTTTCTGCCGTGAGCTTGATTGTTGCGCAGCGTTTAGCGAGACGATTATGCGATAAATGTAAACAAATTGTTGAGTTGCCGGAAGAGATTTTATTATCTCAAGGTTTTACTAAAAATGACATTGGTCGATTTACTTTATATGGACCCGATGGCTGTCCCCAGTGTAACAATGGTTATCGGGGTCGCATTGGTGTGTTTCAAGTGATGCCGGTATCAGACGAAATGGGAGATATCATCATCAATGGGGGTAGCTCGTCAGCGCTAGCGCAACAAGCCGAAAAAGAAGGCATTGATGATTTGCGGCGATCGGGCCTAAAAAAAGTGATGGCCGGGCTGACGAGTTTGGATGAGATTAATCGGGTAACAACGGAGTAACAGCATGGCAACAAGTACAGTAAAACAGGCAACCTATGTGTGGGAAGGTGCGGATAAACGGGCCAATCGGGTCAATGGTGAAATGCGTGCGACCAGCATTGCGCTGGTGAAGGCTGATTTGCGGCGTCGAGGGATTTCTCCTTCAAAGATAAGGAAAAAATCGGGGGTTTTATTTGCTACTGGGCTAAAGCCGGTAAAAGCCAAAGACATTGCACTCTTTAGCCGTCAATTGGCCACCATGATGTCATCGGGGGTGCCACTAGTTCAGTCATTTGATATTATTGGCAAAGGCAGCGACCACTCAGGTATGCAAGCCTTAGTCGCTAATATCAAGTTGGATATTGAAGGAGGTAGCTCATTAGCGCAAGCGTTAAGCAAGCATCCCAGGCAGTTTGATGAATTATTTTGTAATTTGGTGGCGGCGGGTGAACAAGCGGGAATTCTAGAAAATCTATTAAACAAAATCGCAGTCTATAAAGAAAAAACTGAAGCGATCAAAGGTAAAATCAAAAAAGCCATGTTTTATCCAACGGCCGTGTTGTTGGTGGCATTTATTATCACGACGATTTTGATGTTGTTTGTGGTACCGCAGTTTGAATCGATGTTTTCCAGTTTTGGTGGTGAGCTTCCTGCGGCGACTCAGTTTGTAGTGAGTCTTTCCGAGATTTTTCAAAATTGGTGGTGGGCCATTTTTGGTGGTGTTGGGGCTGCCCTTTTTGTTATCGTCAAATTAAAACAAACGTCAAAGGCATTTAATCTGGTATTTGATCGGCTTTTGTTGCAACTCCCAGTGATTGGTAACATTGTTCGTAAAGCGACGATTGCTCGTTATGCACGTACTTTATCAACTATGTTTGCGGCAGGCGTGCCGTTAGTGGAAGCCATGGTATCGGTGGCAGGGGCCGCCGGTAATTCTGTGTATTCTACGGCGATCTTAAAGATGCGGGATGAAGTGGCCACCGGTCAGCAGCTACAAAATGCCATGCAGCAAGCCAATGTCTTTCCTAGTATGGCGGTGCAAATGGTGGCGATTGGTGAGGAATCGGGTTCACTGGATAGTATGTTAGCTAAGGTAGCTGATTTCTATGAACAAGAAGTGGATGATGCGGTGGATGGGCTCAGTAGTTTAATGGAACCGATCATTATGGTGGTACTCGGGGTATTAATTGGTGGTATGGTTATCGCTATGTATTTGCCCATATTCAAGATGGGACAAGTGATTTAATTTCTGCGCTTTATCATCGATAATTTCATCAAATCTTGGGATTAACACATGTCTGTGGTTGACTTTTTTTCGTCGAGCTTAGTGGCTTATCTGACGGTGATTGCGGTGCTGGGCTTGCTTGTTGGTAGCTTTCTTAATGTGGTTATTTATCGATTGCCGGTAATGTTAGAGCGCCAATGGGAAGCGGGGTGTCGAGAGGCATTAAATTTGGAGCCGGTTGATCGACGAGCGGCTCCACGGTTTGATTTAATCAAACCGGATTCTCGATGTCCTCAGTGTGAGCGGCCTATTAAGGCTTATGAAAATATTCCGGTCATTAGTTTTTTGTTGTTACGAGGAAAATGTCCGGGGTGTCACAGTAAAATCTCATGGCGTTATCCTGCAATAGAGGTGTTAACCGCGCTATTATCTGTGATGGTGGCCTATCAGTTTGGCGTTAGTTGGGTTGCATTTTGGGGACTCATATTAACCTGGGGACTGATTGCATTGAGTTTTATTGACTTTGATCATCAAATACTTCCCGACGTGATCACCTTGCCTTTGCTTTGGTTGGGATTGTTGTTGAGTGTTGGCAGTGTTTATGTGGGTGCGGGTGACAGTATTCTTGGCGCGGTCGTTGGTTATCTGTCGTTATGGTCGGTTTATCAGGTTTTCCGCTTGTTAACTGGCAAGGAAGGCATGGGGTTTGGTGATTTTAAATTGCTCGCCGCCTTAGGCGCTTGGCTGGGATGGCAATCGCTACCCGTGATTGTGTTGTTTTCTTCGTTTGCTGGTGCGCTGATTGGGATTAGTTTGATTGTTGCGCTTGGGCGAGATAAAAATGTTCCGATTCCCTTTGGACCCTATTTAGCGATTGCTGGTTGGTGTGCTTTACTTTGGGGACACGATATTACGGAGGCCTATTTTTCTTTTGCGGGGTTATAATATTTCAGGTTTTTAATAGCGTGATTTCATCGATTGGTTGAGGATAGGTTATGGAAGAAGTACTGGTAAATACCGAAAAAAAATTAAATCATTTAATGCCAAAAAAACTTAAAGCAAGTGCGATTCATCTTGCCATTAGTAGCGTTGTTTTCTTGGTTATTCTGTATTTTATTTTATTCCAGTGGTATCCATTTCCTTTTTTTAATACCGATGGTGGTTGGCAGGGAATTCGTCTTATCATTGCCGTGGATTTGGTGTTAGGGCCGCTTTTAACGCTTATAATTTTTAATCCAAGCAAAAAAATTAGAGAAAAAATATTTGATTTAAGTTGTATTGCTTTAGTCCAATGTATTGTACTGGGTTGGGGGGTCTATACCGTTTATAATCAACGACCGGTGGTGATTTCTCATTGGCAAGGAACGTTTTATTCGGTGGGGCGTGAGTCCCTTTCCGTGCAAGAGATTGACTTGTCGAAACTGGCTTCTTTAAGTCATGAAACCCCGGCGATGGTGAATGCGACATCAGATAAAGAAGTCAATGACATTGCCACGTCTTTATTGTTAGGTCTTAATCACTCGTTACCTGAGGCCGCTCATTTTCACCTATTTCGGCCCTTAAAAAATTCAATGGATGAGCTATCTGAGTATGCCATGGATATTTTAGCAGTTGCTAAAAAAGAGCCGATAGTTAATAGTGAGCTTCAACGATTACAGAAAATCAATGACATGCAGATAGGAGATAGCCTTTTTATGCCCTTTGAAGGAAGGTACGGAAAAGCGATCTTGATTTTTGATAAAAATGGTGATTATTTGGGATATATGAATCGATCAAATTGAGTGCCTACTGCTGATGCCTACTTCTCTGTGGGCAATCAGTGCACGCCAAAGCTAACCCACCGACAACGTCCCTAAGCACGCTCGAATGTATCTGAAAGCCAATATTGGATAGCCTATCATTTGCTCTATTTTGGTCTTCGTCCTCACCTCGCCATCGCATCGATTAGTTTAATTACGATACGATAATAGGATGGTCTATTTTTAGGCGTTGCGTTGCATTATGGTGATATAGTTACCATAATGTTTGGCAGAAGAGGGTGAGGCGTGTCTTTTTCTCTGGTTTGTGTTAAAACCAACATTGGGCGATGAATCATTTGATCTTGTTTTATTTTTGATCTTGTGCTGATTTTCCTTTTAGTTGGTTATACCGTCTATATGCGCCTGTTTTAGAACGACTACTATAGAATCAAATTTTTCTCGATTTTGGAATATTAGATGGCTTTGCACGAGGATTGAGTATATTTATCAATAAATGCATTCTCACATCTGGCGAGCTTATCAGGCAAATGATGCACATTGAGGATAACTCAAGGTAACGATTATGTTAAGAGTTGGGCTAACCGGTGGTGTAGGTTGTGGAAAAAGTATTGCTGCGGAATATTTTATGTCATTAGGCGTTCCCGCGATTGATGCCGATGAAGTTTCACGCTATTTAGTGGAGCCAGATAAACCGGCTTATGGTCAGGTGGTGCAACTATTTGGTCGTGAAATTTTGCAAGACACTAATGAAATTGATCGAAGCAAACTACGAACGATCATTTTTACCGATGCCAGGCAGCGTGTTAAACTGGAATCCATACTGCACCCCTTAATTCGTGAAGAGATGGAGCGGCGCATTATTGAGCTAGATTATCCTTATGTCATTTTGATGATTCCTCTACTGGTTGAGACGGGGCAAATTGATATCGTTGATAAAATTATTGTTGTCGATTTGCCAGAACATTTACAGATACAAAGAGCTGCCGGTCGTGATGAGATGACGGTGGCCGAGGTGGAATCGGTATTGCGTGCCCAGGCGGATAGCCAAACGAGAAAAGCGACGGCAGATTATATCATTGATAATAGCCAGGATTTGGAATATTTATATAAACAGATTGAAGCGTTACATGAGAGTTTATTTGATCTAGGGATAAACCAGCAGGCAGAGACTTTGGCAGCGGTGGCGAATGAATTATCGAAGCCTTCGCCTAAGCCGTTGTCAAATGAGTTAGCTAGCTTGCCGCCAAAAAAAACCGTTCTCAGAAGTGAAGTTGTTATGGCTGCGAGTGCCACCAAAAAAAATAGGGTGACAGGGGCTAGTCACATCGATAAACGCGATCCAAAAGCTGTCACTGGGGAGAGTATTTATGAATTGCCATTGAATGAGAGGATTCGATCTTTTATTCGTTTGGAAAATATTTTTAAAGAAATCGAACATTCGTTGAAAGGGGATGATGTGTGGGATAGTCGATCAGCGGTGCATGGTGTGGTCACGTTATTAAATGTGTTTGCACGGCCAGATTTAAAAAATGATCTACTAAAGGAAGTTGAACGAATTAATGCTAAGCTTAATGTATTTGCCGAGGTCAGCGGGGTTGATGAAGGGTATTTGCAAAATGTGCAAAATGAGCTGGCACAGTTAACAAAAGGATTTTATGGCATTGATGGGCCATTAGGTTGCCGGTTAAAGCACAATGAGTTTTTAGCCTCGATTAAACAACGAGAAATGATTCCTGGTGGTACATTTTCTGTTGATTTGCCCTATTACGGATACTGGTTGTCGAAAGAGGCGGAAGAGCGTAAAGAAAATATTCAGCAATGGTTGAGTGAATTTAACTTAGTTAAACGGGCCGTGAATTTAATTATGGATTTGATCCGAGAGAGTGCAACACCCATCTCGGAAATTGCTTGTGCGGGTTATTATCAAAAAACACTGGATACCAATCAGTCTTATCAATTGGTACGGGTTATTTTACCAAACGGTTACCACTATTATCCTGAAATTAGTGGCGGAAGGCAACGTTTTACGGTTCGTTTTTTACAGTCGATTGATTTTGGGAAACCGAGCCAGTTAGAACAAACCATAAATTTCAGATTGGCGTGTTGCTCACTATGACGATGATGGAAAAAAAAGTATCATGTCCCCATTGTGGACAGTCTGTTGAATGGACAAGTACCTCAAAGTGGCGGCCGTTTTGTAGTAAGCGATGTTACTTAATCGATTTGGGTGCCTGGGCCAGTGAACAATACACAGTACCGGATAACAAGGATGACGATAAGCTATTTGACTAGGAGGCTGTCCGGGAATAGAAAGCCTCCTAAGGATGAGGAAATTATTTCTGAGTGTGACCACTGAAAGCCCCGTGTTGGAAAATAGTCTTACTTCGATGTTCTCAGTAGTGGATTAATGTATTGTGTTGCCTTTTCCTAAATTTAAAATTTAAAATTTAGCTTTGTCTTTGGTGGGTGAGGTGCTGCGCTTGGATTGAAAGTGGACCGCGATAATGGCTCCGAGTATGGCGCCGACTGAAAATGCAATGAGAACGGCTTCAGTAACTGTATGAATCATTTCCATCTGAACTCTCCTGTGATATCTGATTTGTCCTACAAAATGTCTGTGTTAAGACCTGTTTGGTGGGTGATATTATTTTAATGCCTAGTAACGCAGGACCTATATTGCTGCTATTTTGATAAGAATTAGCATCAGCTATGCCAATAAAGTAAGCGTGTTTATCGGTGATAATGGAATGTTTATTTTCTCTTTTTTTCTAGTACTTTAGATGGTATTGTATGACAAGGGGCGTCTATAAAAGCCGTTGTTGTATTTCGTTAAATCATTAATTTGTCGTATTTTGCCGATATTTTGGCGGTGCCAGGCGACAGTCTTAAATTTTTGCGTGAGTTGATAGGCTTGAATTTGTTGCGTTGTAAAATATGATATATATACCGCAATTGAGTATTGTGATTCCAACGTTTAATGAAGCGGATAGGCTGCCCAGTTTATTAAGCAGTTTATCGATACAAAAAGAGCTGCGCTTGGAAGTTATTGTGGTTGATGCTGGTAGTATGGATAATACCCTGAATATAGCGCAAGAATATTTATATACATCAGGGTTGGTTTTTCAATGTCTTGGTTGTGACGTCGCGAGCCGGGGTCAGCAGATGAATTGTGGGGCCAGCGTGGCTCGCGCCAGTGATTTGTTGTTTTTACATGCAGATACGCAAATTGAAAATCATTTTTTATTAAAAAATGCGAAAATTTATTTAGACAATATTCGGCAAAAGCTTGCATCATGTTATGTGGCTGGACATTTTAGTTTGCGCTTTCAGCGAAACCATACGGAGCCCAGTTTAGCTTATTATTACTACGAAGCGAAAACGATGCTCAATCGCCCATACTGCATTAATGGCGATCAAGGTTTTTGGATGTCCAAAAAATTTTTCCAGAATTTAGGGCAATTTGATCAATCACTACCTTATATGGAAGATGCACGTTTGTCTCAGCAAATATTTAAAAAGGGACGGTGGTTGACTTTGCCAGGCCATGTTTATAGTTCGGCAAGGCGATTTGAAGCCGAAGGTTTATCTTCTCGGCAAACATTAAATGCTTTGTTATGCAATTTTGATTACATTGGTTTTGACCGATTTTTTTCAGAAGCCATTGATGCCTATCAGCAACAAGATAAAGCAAAGTCGTTAAATTTACTTCCTTTTTTTACAAGTATTCGCCGCATTAACAAACAAGTCGGATGGCGAAAATCAATTATTTACTGGATTCGAACCGGGCGTTTTGTTGCATCGAATGCTTGGCAAATTGCGTTTTTCATGGATTGTTACGGTTACTATAAAAAAAATTATGTGATTTATGAGGATGCTGAGCATGTTATCTTGCAGTTTTATGACCGATGGTTAAAGTTTATTGTTTGTTCGATGCCGAGCGCGGTGGTGACGGCTTGGTTGGTTTTTATTTGGTTTTATAGTTTGTTTTTTATACTGAAATTGAAAATAAAATAATTAACGATTTCCCCAAGATTGACGACTCATTTCATGCAATCGACTGATGGTTCTTTCGAAGGGAAACTTGAGTCGATTTCCGATATAAAGTTCTCTAGGCGGTGCAAAAGCACTGATAATAAGTTTGACTTGATTATCGTATAAAGCGTCGATGAGTTGAATGAACCGTTGTGCTACATCATTTTGCCCGTCATGCATTTGAGGAACATGGCTTAGTAGGATGGTGTTAAAGTTTTGGCTTAATTCAATATAGTCGGATGAAGCGCGTGGGGTATTGCATAATTCGTTAAATTCAAACCAAGCCATATGTGGCGTATGTTTGAGGGGATGAATGTTTCGGTGATTTAATTGGATTTCATGAGTTTGGCAGTGTGGCTGGTCCATCAATTGGTTAAATTGCTTGGTAATGTCGTGAGTTGACCGCTCGTCGATGAGCAGGTAGTTTTGTTGATCTGTGGCTAATTGTATGCGATAGTCGAAATCACCATCAAGATGAATAATATGGGTATGTTTGGTGAGTAGTGCGATAGCGGGTAAAAATCGTTGTCGTTGCTGGCCATTTAAATAGAGTTTGTCAGGCGCTATGTTTGATGTGGTGACTAATGAAATGCCATTTTTGAAAATCGCGTTGAGCAGACCCGCTAAAATCATGGCGTCAGTGACGTCGGTGACATGAAATTCATCCAGGCATAAGATACGTATTTTTTGCGCTAAAGATAGCGCGATGACTTCCAGTGGGTCCGGTGATTTTGGCAGTTGACTGAGTTGAGCATGGACTTCTTTGATAAAGCGGTGAAAGTGGACTCGGCGTTTTTCTGCAAAAGGTAAACTATGATAGAAATTATCCATAATGTAAGTTTTGCCTCGACCGACTCCTCCCCAGAAATAAAGCCCTTTGATTGGTGTGATGGTTCTTGTTTTGAATATGTTCCTCCAAATTGAGTGGTTAATCGGCGGGCGAGGTAGCAAGCTTTCATACAGTTGCTGAGCATGATGAACGGCGTGCTGCTGAGTGGTCTCCTTGCGGTAGCCATTATTTAAATCATTATGATAACGTTCGATAGGACTCACAGCTTATACAGTCTTTGTTCACAGCGAGGTAGTTTTTTAATTATAGATCTTTTCGGGGATAAGTTTAGCGTTTGTCCTTTGGGCCATCTGTTTTTCGTTTAAATCCATAATTCAAGTGGTGCATGATTGATTAATGTTCTCAGGATGTCGCTGCGAGTAATGATGCCAATTAAATGCCCGTTAAGTGTGACGATGGGCATGGCTCCCACGTGTTGCTCAAATAATACACGAGCGATTAAACGTATTTCGGTATCGGGTGTGGCGGTGATCACTTTGGTTTTTAGCAGTGGTATTTTGGTGCTGTCAGTGATTAAGGTTTTGGCTTCTGGGGAGTGATCTCCGTAGGGGGGAGTTCGGCCTGTTACGGCGGCATAACGCAGCAAGCTACGATCTGAAATAATCCCGTATACGCTATTTTTTTCTGTTAAAACAGGAATATGACGGAAGCGACGTTCTCTGAATAATTTCCAGGCTTGGGTGATTGTGGTATTCGGCGTCAAGGTGATCACCGGGGCAACCATGATTTGTTCGGCAATAATCGCGGGTACTCGCGGATAGTTTGGGGTGGTTAATGCTTGTTGATAGGCGGCACTGGCTTGTTTGCCAATGGCGGATTGGCTTTGTTTTTCTGCGGGTTGTTTGTGTTTTTGAGTTTCGTTGTCTGTTTTTTGGATGGCTGATGTTTGCTTGACTCTTGTGCTTGGGTTTTGTCTGGTGGCCGTCACTATGTCATGGGTACCAGGGCCGTATATGGTAAATGCCATTATTATTATCCTTAAACAATAAGCTGGTAACGATTTGGTTTTTCTAACAGACTGATATTCAAGCTAAATAAGTCGAGAAAATGATTTAATCCGCCGTGCATTCACTCTTTGTCGGTTGGTTGGTCGTGGTGCTATTAGCAAGGATTTATCAATTAATACATTATATTTCTTTGGTACTTATCCATCGAGTTTAAGTGCAGGTAAATTTATTGGGAATTTAATGAGTCATTGCACTCCAATAATAGAATGTATCTGTAGAGCAGTGCGTATCATGTTACTATGGTCATATAGCGTACAATAATAATTAGCGCAGTGATTAATCTAATAATTATAAACAACACTCACCAAAAGCAAAGAAACTCTGTTAACTGAAATTTCCATCAATTTAGGTAATTTTACCGCTAATCTATGATTTCCGGTTACTAATCGATCGTTATTATTATAAAAATAATCTGGGAATACAGCAGTTAACTTAACCCGTGGCTGTGCCATCCATGCGGATGGACAAACAATGACTTAAATTTTAAGAGAATGGTTATGCCTATCCTCCATTTCAATTCACGATTTTGGTTTATTTTATTTAGTTTTCTTATTTTTATGACTTCGGCCAATGCTGAGTGGCATCAGTGGCAATGGTCTAATCCTTTGCCACAAGGTAATACTCTGCGAGATGCCGCCGCCGGCTCGCCAACGCTGGATCAGGTGGTGGCGGTGGGGGTCGGTGGCGTAATTTTGCATCGCACGGACGACAATGACTGGGAAGAGTTAGTGACTGACGTGGATCAAACGCTGACTCGAATTATTTGGACCGGTACTCAATATGTGGCGGTCGGCGAAGCAGGTACCATTATTACCAGCGGTGATGGAATATCCTGGGTTAAACAAGAAACGGATATTGATGTGGATCTCAATGGACTTGTGTTTGCTAATAATATGATTGTCGCGGTAGGTAATGGTGGGGCATTATTAACCAGTAATGATGATGGTATCACCTGGAGTAGCCAGGTGCTTGATGAAGGTAATCGTTCTTTGACCGGGGTGACTTGGGATAGCAATGCACAGTTTGTGGCGGTGGGCTTAAGTGGTTTATTTGCCTACAGCGCTGATGGTATTACTTGGCAAGCGGGGGAGTTAAGCGGTTTGGCGCCATCAATGCTTGATGTGACATGGGGCAGTAGCGAATATGTCGCCGTGGGTCTTGAGGGTCAAATCATGTCAAGTAGCGATGGTTTGACCTGGAGTGAGGTGGTGAGTGATGCCACTGAAGATTACGATCTGACAAGTGTCCATTGGACAGGCGATATGTATATCAGTGTGGGTGGTTTTGGCGGAATTTTCACCAGTACTGATGGGGCTAACTGGGAGATACAAGTTTCTGGCGTGAGTGAGCGCATTTATGGCATTACCAGCCTGTCAGATTCGTTAGTGGCGGTTGGGCGTTTTGGTATTATTCGTTCCAGTGTGGATGGGAGTTCATGGGCAACTCAAACAAAGGGTCCGCGAGTGACCTTAGAGGGTGTTGCTTGGTCTGGCAGTCGGTATGTCGCGGTTGGGCATTCGGGTGTTGTATTGACCAGTGAGCAGGCGCAAGATTGGGTAGAGCAAACGAATGAGAGTGGAAGTGATTTATATGCCGTGATTTGGGCGGAGGATCATTTTATTGCCGTCGGGGCGGCAGGCACGATCGTTTCCAGTGTTGATGCCGTTAGCTGGAGTAGTCAGAGTCCGGGGCTGATTCGAGATTTGCAAGACATTGCATGGTCGGGTGACAAGTTTGTTGTGGTCGGCGTTTTAGGCTCTATATTGAGCAGTGACGACGCTAAAATATGGGAACAACGATTTTCCAATAATACCCTAAATGAACAATTAAATGCGGTGATTTGGTTGCAAAATAAGTTTTTAGCCGTGGGGGAGAGCGGTGTGGTATTGACCAGTGATGATGGGACTGCTTGGAGTCAACCACAGACTAACGTGAGTATATTATTGCAGGATCAAGAAGATTTACTCGATGTGGCCTGGTCCGGTGAATTGATGGTGGCGGTGGGTTCGCTAGGTTCCATCATTACTAGCACGGATGGCATCACCTGGGAAATCCAACAATCGACTTTGCAAGAACCCTTGAATGCAATCACTTGGCATAACAATCAATTTTTGATTGTGACATGGAGTGGCGATATGATAACGAGTCCAGATGGTATTGATTGGACCATTGAAAAAACCTTAACCAATACCTTTTTAAAGGATGTGATCGGTTCTGACAATCAGCAAGTGGTGGTTGGCTTTGGTGGTACCATATTACGACAAGCCTTGTCCGATACCCTAAATGTAGCACCCACGGTTAATGTGGGTGAAGATCAGGATGTGGAACAAGGGGTAACGGTTGATTTAAAAGCCGCTGCTAGTGATCCAGATGGCAATATTGTGAGTTATGCCTGGAAACAAACGACAGGGCCGGACGTGGTTTTGTCGGAGACCGATAAAGCAGATGCGGCATTTGAGGCACCTACGATACAGCAAGAGACCAGTTTTACCTTTCGCGTGAGGGTGATTGATGACAAAGGCGCCATGGCTGAGGATAGTATTACCGTGATTGTGACGCCGAGTCAGGGCAATGGATCACAAAATAATTCGCCAAAAGCCGATGCCGGTAGCGATTACAGTGTGAATGCATTAACAGAAGCTTTTCTGGTTGGCAATGGAACGGATAGTGACGGTACGATTACGTCGTATCTGTGGACGCAAACGGGCGGTGAATCGGTTACTATTAAATCGGCAGATAATGCCACTGCTTCATTTGTTGCCCCCGATGTGACAGAGTCAACGATACTGAAGTTTCAATTGGTGGTGGTGGATAATGAGGGTGCGAATGCGAGCCATGAGGTTTCGATTACGATCAATCTGTTTGATCCACAAGCGATTGAAAATAATAAGCCAGTCGCCAACGCCGGTGACGATAAAACAATAAACAGCGAGGCTGAAGTGATATTAACGGGCACGGGGACGGATGATGACGGTAGTATTGCAAGTTATTTATGGGAACAATTAGGCGGGCCTGTGGTGAGTTTGTCTGATCAAAGTGTGGCAGAAGCCCGTTTTATCGCACCAACAGTCGTTCAGCAGACTCTGCTAACCTTTCGGTTGACGGTGACGGATGATGATGATGAAACAGCTATTGATGAAGTCGCCATCAGTGTCGGACCGCTAGAGGTTACGCCGATAGATAATCCTGAGCCTACTGCCAATGAGGATAGTGGCGGCAGTGGTGGTGGCGGTGCGACTCATCTAGGGTTATTGTTGATGATTTTTTCTCTTTTATGTTTAGCGAGGCTTCGTGTGCTGGGGGTTTTAATTGGCAAGTCATACCAGTGAAATTAACAGTATGACAAATAAAACCACTACGGCTACAGGAATCAGCACACTTTTCCAGTCTTTTTCGGCGGCTTTGCTTTGTTCGAAGGCCCGTTTAATACCGGGTCGAAATAAAAAAACCAGCGCGATGGCGATGATGCCGACAAGTAGTGCTTCCCAAGTGTTGGGTTGTTCCATTCTTTTCTCCTAAATTATAATGAATCATTGCGGATAAGCTATTCGCAATGATTCAGGTTTCCATGTTTCATTTTTACAAACAATCTAACGGATTTTAAAAGAGTTTGCCACAAAATTGTCAAATACCGTTGACTACTTGGTATATTGCAATGCAAATTTAACACTCCGCCCGATCACATAAACCAGGCGATTGAGTACGACTCTAACCACATGATGGGTGATTTTCTGCGGTAGTGTAAAAACTAATCCGGTCATTTTTACAATGCGTAACAGGATACCCTTGATAAAACTATCCGATGCGGTTGACACTTTCGAGGCCTGCTCAAGAAACGAGGATAATTGATCAAGATAGGTGGTGCCAGCGACAGCGGATTGATTCAGGGAGGAAAATGGAAGATGTAAAAAGTCCTTAATACCCACTTGTATTGCTCGCATAATAAGACAGAGATTTTGGTAGTTAAATCCAAAATGATGCAACGTCTCTTCTGAATGAACCCAGCTTTTAATTTGGTTCTCCCAGTTCGGCTGTGGCTTTCTCAAGGCGTCCCAGCTTGTTTTGCCGGCTAAACTGATCGCATAGTTTCCACTCATATGTTGCATGGGATTGAACTCCAAGACTTTGCCAATATGACACTCGCCGCCGGGTTGTGGCGCATGTACAAATGGCCAAATAGGCACCATGCTCACCGGATCACCGCCATGAAATACTCGGTGGATATTTTCGATGCCCACATAGTGACTGAGACTGAGTTTGCTGGCAAAATCGATGAGCCCGATCCGAGGGGCACCAAAAGTATACAGTGCCGATTTGGTCTTCATTTTAATCGCTAACCCGGTCGCCATTGTTGCCAACGCCCCTCCTAAACTATGGCCCACACAATGCAAAGTTTCCGGTTTATTGAGCGTAATAAAATCGCGGAGGGTTGGGTAAAATTCGTTAAACGTTCGATTAAACCCGGCATGAACGGTATGCCCGATTTGGGACGTTTGCAGACCGGTGTTAAAGTCAGTTAACCAATCATAAAGATTGGCGGTTCCTCGACAAACGATAATGGCATCTTTTTCAAAGTCGCTGCCTTTTTTTCCTTTCGCGATCACCCCAAACCCGGTTTTCGTTTTGAGTTCAAACGCCCCGGTTTTCGATGTAAAACGTTGAGCGCTTGAGTTGGTGAGTTGAAAATAATCAGAGACTTTAATGCCATCGAATGCTATCTCGATGCTAGGATTTTTTTTAATCCCATATATTGCAATGGCGGCATCTATTGCTTCTTCTGGATTGAGTTTTGCCTTTAATTTAGCCATTTATGATTCTTCCTTCCGTTTTTTGGTTACTAAGTTTTCCCATCCATCCCAGCGACAGAGGCCATAGACAACGCCATTGGGACCATATTTTAATTCAACATAGGTTTTAGTCTCCTGAGAGTTAGTCAGCTCACAAAACAAATGTAGTTTTATCGGATTTTCAACATTTTCATCATTAAGCTCTCCGTATTTGTAGTTGTTACGCTTCAAAGTTTCCCAGGCAAGGTATTTCATGCCCTGGTACTTGATCACTATTTTCTGTCGAATGATGGTGCCCATCATGATCGGGCGTAGAGAAAATGTAGCGATTCCTTTAAAGGAAAATTTACCGTCTTTGTCCGTTGTTGTTGTATCCGTATATACTTTGTCCTCTTCATGATCACCCGTTCGAATAATTTTAGCCCCTTCGACAGGCTTCCCTTGAAAGGTGACGACACCGCTAACTTCCGAAAATACGTGAATCGTGAAAAAATCAAATAATCCCATGGCTTGTCCCTCTGAGCTGGCCAACAGTATTGATGAGGTGAAAAAAATACAAATGTTGAAAGCATTATAATGCGATGGCTTTTTCCTGTGGATATATAACGCCTTTTTGCTTAACATCTGTAAATTTTATTGTTGTATCCTGGAATATGGAAATAGGTGTGGATCATGCGAGAGAGTGAAGAGAAGTATGGTAAGCCCAGGAAATAACCCTGTATCAATTTTGTGATTGATTTTTTATTAGCCATTTAAAACAATTCGCGTATGCAAAAGCGGTTGTCTGTGGGTTAACCACAGCAGCCACAGGCCAACTAAAAATAGACTAATCACTGATGGTACTGGAACCAGAAAACGCACATCGTTTTGTTGCACGTTGCCATTCCACGATGCAGCGATGGTGGTGCCGTTGATTTGTCCTGAGTTACTATTAATGTGCGCATAAGGCGCTAAAATACTACCATTAACGCCTACTGATGTAATCTCTAGTGTTGTTGCTTGATAAAAGTTAAATAATAGACGGGAACTCATTGCCATCATTAACGCATTAAAACCCATCTCGGTGAAACCGCTTTGTTCGCCATTGACATTGATGAGAACGACGGCATTGCTTTGCACATTGTCCAATTCAATTGAGGTGGCATTGAGTAGTTTATCGCCTTCCAAGTCGAAGACTTGCAGAATACTGCTGCCATCCCCAATTAATTGAAGATTAGTATCGAATTCCAGTTGGCTGATGCCATTGGTTGGTCGTTGCGATAAATCGTTGGCCAATGCTTTTAAATAGATAGATTCACTTTCGAAATTAAAGGGTGTGGGTTGGATGGGTGTGACGATCGGTGTTTGCAGAGATAGATTTTTGGCACTTTCATCACCGGTGATTATCCCCGAGCTAGTGACCTGACCATTTTTGACTTCAGCTTGGTTAAACACAAGATTACCACCGACGGCCAGATCTCCATTTTCGATACTAGCATTAGAAAAATTGAGCTGATTACCAACGTATACATCGCCATGATCAATGGCGGTTTGAGTGATTTGGGCATCACCTGCCACATAGAGGTTGCCATAATTAATACGACCTTGCTTGAGGTCGAGATCACCACCGATGACTAAGCTAGAACCCAGCGAGTGTGCATCTAACAGTAAGCCCACGCTATAATCATACAACAAGGCATTGCCGCCGATAGCTAAGCGGCCTTCAGTATCGGAACCGCTGGCTTCAAAATTCCCAAATACGACGGTATTGTAATTGGCGGCTGCGCCCAGGGAGATGGGCATTGCCCCACCGATGGCGGGGAGTAGCAAAATACTGGCAACGAGTCCCTGCCATCCATAGCGGTACATTTCCATGTTAATTACCTCTGTTCATCTGACATCTTGGTGAGTTTTCGTGTGTTATGTTTCATAACCTAAGTTGGGCGATAGCCATTTTTCGATCTCCGTGACCGATTGTTTTTTTCGTTGCGCGTAATCCTCAACTTGATCATGATTTATTTTTCCGACATTGAAATATTTGGAATCTGGGTGACCGAAATACCAGCCACTGACGGCAGCGGTGGGTAGCATGGCAAAGCTGTCCGTTAATGTCATGCCGGCGTTTTCTTCGACGGATAACAGTTTCCACAATAGTGCTTTTTCGGTATGGTCTGGGCAAGCCGGGTATCCGGGGGCGGGTCGAATACCTTGGTATTGTTCCTTGATGAGTTGCTCATTGCTGAGCGTCTCATCGTTGGCATAGGCCCAAAACTCATGGCGAACCCGTTGGTGCATTAATTCAGCAAAGGCTTCGGCTAATCGATCTGCCAGTGCTTTGATCATAATGCTGTTGTAATCGTCATGATCGCGCTCGAACCTTTCGATATGCTCTTCAATCCCGATGCCTGTGGTCACTGCAAATGCCCCGATATAGTCTGTCAATTGCGTGTCTTTCGGTGCCACGAAATCAGCTAAGCATTGATTGGCGCGACCGGGTGGTTTTTGGGTTTGCTGCCGTAAATGATGTAAGGTTGTGAGTGTTTGCTGGCGGGTTTCATCCTGATAAACTTCGATATCCTCATCATTCACTTGATTGGCTGGAAATAAGCCAATGACCGCTCGGGCTTTTAACCAGTTTTGTTCGATAATCGATTGCAACATATGTTGCGCATCATCATACAGTTTTTGGGCTTGTATACCTTTATCTTTATCTTGGAAAATTTTTGGATAACTGCCTTTTAATTCCCAGGTATGGAAAAAAGGCGTCCAGTCGATGTATTCGCTGATTTCTTTTAGTGAAAATCCATCGAAAGTTTTAACACCAATGAAATTGGGTTTGACTGGTTGGTGTTTGTTCCAGTCAATTTGTGCTTTATTTTCCCGGGCTTTGGCGAGTGATACCCATTGGATTTGGCTGCGTCGACCCGCATATTGAATGCGCACCGCCTCGTATTCAGATTTGATGTCAGCGACATATTGCTCTTTTAGGTTTTGACTAATGAGTTTTTGAGCAACCGCTACGGCACGGGATGCATCTTTGACCCAGATTGTGGGGAACTGGTAATGGGGTTCGATTTTAACCGCCGTGTGGGCACGCGAGGTGGTGGCGCCTCCAATTAACAAAGGGATGGTGAAGCCTTGTCGTTGCATTTCTTTGGCGATATGAGTCATTTCATCCAGCGACGGGGTGATTAATCCGGAGAGTCCGATAATATCGACGGATTCATTTTTCGCGGTTTCCAGAATTTTTTCGGCAGGTACCATGACACCAATATCAATGATTTCAAAATTATTGCATTGCAATACCACGCCGACAATATTTTTACCGATATCGTGTACATCACCTTTGACCGTAGCCATTAAAATTTTGCCATTGCTTTGTTGCACGCCGCTTTTTTCTTCTTCGATAAATGGCAGTAAATAGGCGACTGCTTTTTTCATGACCCGTGCCGATTTGACGACTTGTGGCAAAAACATTTTACCCTCGCCAAACAAGTCGCCAACCACATTCATACCATCCATCAGCGGTCCTTCGATCACTTGGATAGGACGATCAAATTGCTGGCGAGCTTGCTCTGTATCTTCTACGACGAAGGCGTCAAGGCCTTTCACTAAGGCATGCTCTAATCGTTTGGCCACTGGCCATTCACGCCAGGCCGTATCTTCTTCTTTTTTAGCGCTACCGCCCTCGCCTCGATATTGTTCGGCGATGTCTAATAATTTTTCGGTGGCCTCTTCGCCTCGATTGAGAACCACATCTTCAACGCCGGCTCGGAGTTGTGCTGGCAGATCTTCATAAATGGCCAGTTGACCGGCATTGACAATGCCCATATCCATGCCGGCTTGGATGGTGTGGTACAAAAAAACCGAATGGATGGCTTCTCGAATCGGGTTGTTGCCGCGAAATGAAAAGGATACATTAGAAACGCCACCAGAGATGAGTGCGTGAGGCAGTGTGGCTTTGATCTGACGCGTGGCTTCAATAAAATCGACGCCATAGTTATTGTGCTCTGCGATGCCGGTGGCGATCGCAAAAATGTTAGGGTCGAAAATAATATCTTGCGGGGGGAAGTCAGCTTGCTCCGTTAAAATATGATAAGAGCGGGTACAAATTTCGACTTTTCTTTGCAAGGTGTCGGCTTGCCCTTGCTCATCAAAGGCCATGACAATGATGGCGGCACCGTATTGCCTAATTAACTTGGCTTGTTGGATAAAATTGTCTTCGCCTTCTTTTAGGCTGATCGAGTTGACAATGCCTTTGCCTTGTATGCATTTTAAACCCGCTTCCAAAATTTCCCATTTGGATGAGTCGATCATGATCGGCACCCGTGTAATATCCGGTTCAGTGGCGATCAAGTTTAAATAAGTGACCATCGCCTCTTTGCCATCTAACATGCCTTCGTCCATGTTGATGTCAATGATTTGTGCGCCACTGTCTACTTGTTGGCGAGCCACATCTAATGCAGCGTCATAATCATTTTCTAAAATGAGGCGTTTAAAACGGGCGGAGCCGGTGACATTCGTTCTTTCACCGACATTGATAAACAGGGAATTTGCGTCGATATTAAAGGGCTCTAAGCCACTTAAACGACATTTTTTTTCTAGTTGCGGGATGGCTCGCGGTTGGCATTGGCGAACGGCTTCGGCAATGGCTTGGATGTGCGCCGGGGTGCTGCCGCAACAACCACCAACGATATTGAGAAAACCGCTGCTCGCCCATTCATGGATTTGTTCGGCCATCATCTCGGGTGTTTCGTCGTATTCGCCAAACGCGTTGGGCAGACCGGCGTTGGGATGGGCGCTGACATAAGTATCTGCAATATTCGATAGTTCTTCAACGTATTGACGTAATTGTTTGGGGCCGAGGGCACAATTTAAACCAATACTCAGTGGCTGAGCGTGTTCAACCGAATTCCAAAAAGCTTCGGTGGTTTGACCTGATAAGGTGCGACCACTGGCATCGGTGATGGTACCAGAGATCATAATGGGTAGTTGAACGTTGTTCCTTTGGAAATACGCTTTAACGCCAAAAATAGCGGCTTTGGCATTTAACGTATCGAAAATAGTTTCGATAAGAATGATATCAGACCCGCCCTCAACGAGACCTTGGGTGGCTTCATAGTAGGCTTGGGCGAGTTGATCAAAGGAAGTATTGCGATAACCGGGGTTATTAACATCCGGGGAGATGCTGGCGGTACGGTTGGTTGGCCCTAATACTCCGGCGACAAAGCGAGGTCGTTCTGGTGTTTTTTTACTCATTTCATCACAGGCTTGTCTCGCGATGCGGGCGGCTTCTCGATTAAGTTCGAGTACGATATCTTCCATTTGGTAATCGGCCATACCAATGGAGGTCGCGCTGAAGGTATTGGTTTCCACGATGTCGGTACCGGCATTCATATAGGCGAGGTGGATATCTTTGATGATATTGGGTTGAGTTAATACCAATAAGTCATTATTGCCTTTGACATCGCAAGGATGCTCGCTAAAGCGCTCGCCCCGGTAATCTTCTTCTTCAAGCTGATAGTCTTGAATCATGGTGCCCATGGCGCCATCAAGCACTAATATACGATTTTCCAGGCTAGATAGTAATGATGTTGTGCGGTTATTTGACATGAGACTGCTCTTGTAATTTTTGGTTAAATAGTGTGCTGACCGTTGCAGGCTAGGGTTAAAACAGCTTGATATCGGTTAGGCTGCCCAGGAAAGCGCTGTTTCAGCATTGCTCCCAAGGGAGCTCTTCGTACCGCCAGCCATCGATTTTACTTCGTTGGTGGTGTTCGTCCAGTGAGCCTTCAAATCCGCCTTCAATATGATAGACTTTAGTGAAGTTGGCTTCGATAAGTTTGTCTCCCGCTTCCAGTGAGCGACGACCACTGCGGCATATAATAATGATCGGCGCCTCGTCGGCTTCATGGCTGGAAACGCCACCTAACATGAGTTGTCGGACATGAGTTAGCCACTGAGGGTCGACGATCCAGTGAGGTTCATCGATCCATGGAAGGCTAATGGCGCCTTGGGGGTGGCCGACAAATAAAAATTCCATGGAAGATCGAACATCGATTAACACGGATCGTGGATTTTCTTGCAGCAAGCTCCAGGCGTCTTTAGGCGCTAAGGGAATGACTTTATTCATGCGGTTGAGTTGTCTACCTTAATTCGATGGCTAATATGTGGTTATTAGCACATTTGTCATGATGAAAGCGTTGATATCCCTCATTATACCGATTTTGCTATCGTATTCAGAAGTTTTTACTGGTTGGTTAGGCGATGATTCGATTTTTTTCCGCTTTTTTCAAGCGATATCTGAGAGCGCCAGTAGCGAGCGCTTTGTTGAGGCTATTGGCTTATTTGCCATTGCGTTGGTCGCGAAAAATTGGTGGAATATTAGGCTGGTTGATGACGTTAATGCGCAATGATCTGCGACGGGTTAGTCAAATTAATATCGCCCATTGCTTGCCGACACTGTCGAAAAAGCAACAAACTCGATTAGTCAAGCAATCGCTTATCGAGTCAGGTAAGGGCTTGGCAGAAATGGGTGCGGTGTGGTATTGGCCAACAAATAAACTCATACGACTTGTTGATCAGGTGACCGGTGAGCATTATGTCAAGCAGGCATTAGAGCAAGGAAATGGCGTCATTTTGGCGTTGCCTCATTTAGGTAATTGGGAATTTATGGGAGCCTTTTTAGGTTATCAATACCAAGTGACAGGCATGGCGCGGCCATTGCGGATGACGTCATTGAATGCATTGGTGGTCAAGGCGCGGGTACGCCACGGGGGGTACTTGGTGGCAACGGATATCACTGGTGTGCGAAGCTTGTATCAAACGCTGTCACGAGGTGGAATGGTGGGTATTTTGCCCGATCAAGAGCCCAGTATGGGGCGTGGTTTTTTTGCGCCATTTTTTGGCATTGAGGCAAAAACAGCGGTGTTGATACCGCGTCTTATTGAGAAAACCCAGGCGACGGTTATTTTAGGATACGCGTTACGCAATTTTTCGGGGCAAGGATTCCATATTCATTTCCAACGTGTTCCTTCGATGGCATCCGGGGAGGGGCTCCAGACGACCACGACAAAACTAAATCACGCGATTGAGTCGTGCATTGCGGTCTTTCCTGAACAGTATATTTGGAGTTATCAACGATTTCGAAGTCGTCCAGCGGGGGGGGCGAGTTTCTATCATAAAGATCTTAATGCTTGATAGTTCTCAGGTTTTGCATGTTGTGAGTATTTAAGTTTCGATGCCTAAGGCATTTTGTACCGCGTCTGCGGTTAAATGCGGTGCAAAATATTCAATAAACGTATACATATATTGCCGTATATAGCGGCCATGGCGAATACCAATGCTGGTCGTACTATCGGGAAATAAATGACTCGCATCCACACTACGTAAGTTTTTATCTAATTCGCTGGAAAATGCCATGGAGGCCAATATGCCGATGCCTAAGCCGAGTTCAACATAGTGTTTTATGACGTCAGAGTCGATGGCGGTGAGTGCAATGTTCGGGGTCAAGCCGGATTGAGCAAACGCGTTATTGATGACGGATCGACCGGTAAACGCAAAATCGTAGGTAATGATGGGGTACTTTGTCAAATCTTGTAAGGTGAGTTTTGGTCGTTTCAATATTTCGTGGCCAAGGGGGGCGACGACGCAGCGATTCCATTGATAAACCGGTAGCATGACAAGCTCTTTAAAGGAGCTGATGGCCTCCGTTGCAATGACCAGATCGGCTTCACCTGAAATGACTTTCTCACAAATTTGAGTCGGGTTTCCTTGATACATACGCAATTGTACATTGGGAAATCGTTTCACAAATTTGGCGACTACCTGAGGAAGCGCATAACGCGCTTGAGTGTGGGTGGTCGCAATGGTTAAAGTCCCTTTGCTTTCATGGGTGAATTCGGCGCCAATGTTCTTAATGTCATTGACCTGTTGCATGATATCCGCTGCAATATCAAGGATTTTTTCACCTGCCGGCGTAATCGCAACCATACGTTTGCCGTACCGTTCAAAGATAGGTGTGCCTATTTCCTCTTCAAGTAGTTTAATTTGTGTACTGACACCGGGTTGCACGGTATGCAAACTTTCCGCCGCTTGCGAAATGTTTAAACCATTTCTAGCGACTTCGAGAACGTATTTAAGCTGCTTGATTTTCATGTTTTCATATATCCATATATAATAATGAAATAACAATTCATTATTTTCTATTATAAACAGCGCAAGCTATAGTTCCTATTCGATGCCTAGCTGGGCCGCTATCTTGAGCTGTGTCTTAAAGTGTTAAAGTCTCTTCGGTATTAAACCGCAAGCAAGATATCATGCTTGCGTGGTTTATGCTGATATTTATTAGGCGCTAAGTAGCGAAACTCAAACGATTTAGTTTTTGGATTTTTAGAAACAGGACGATGCTGAGTAGCGTTGATGAAGCTGCTCTCACGTCAGGGGTGTTAATGCGATTAGGAATAGAAAACGATGACCCAGGAAAAAAATATAATTGATCGAAGCGAAATTTCTCAATATACCAAGGATTGGGAGAATTTTCGCGATGCCAATATCAATGAAGACAAATTTACCGCACTTCGATTGCAGCAAGGCATTTATGGGCAGCGCCAAGATAATAAATATATGGTACGCATTAAAGTCCCCGGTGGTGTTTTAGATATTGATCAATTCAATACCACTGCCCGATTATTGAATCAATTTTCAGATAATGATTTTGCCAGTATTACCACGCGGCAAGACATTCAATTGCATAATGTTTCTCTTGAAAATACCCCTGCAATTATGGGAGAACTGGCGGATGTTGGGCTAACAACACGAGAAGCTTGTGGTAATACCGTGAGAAATGTGACGGGTTGTCCATTGGCGGGTGTCTGTAGCCGAGAACATACCGACATTACTCAATTTTTAAATACCGTTGTCGAACATTTTTTGCGTCATCCGTTAACTCAGCATCTACCAAGAAAGTTTAAAATGAGTTTTTCCGGTTGTGAAGCGGATTGTGCGCAGGGTTTGATGCATGATTTGGCGGTGGTTGCCGTCAAACAGGATAATCAATTTGGTTTTAAGATTTTGGCGGGGGGCGGTTTAGGCCATAAACCTCGCGAAGCCATTGTGCTAGAGTCGTTTTTGTCGCCAGAAAATTTGTTGGCCTCGATTGAGGCGGCGATTTCTGTGCATCATCGATATTCAAACCGGAAACAAAGAGCGAAGTCCCGCATTAAATTTCTCGTGGATCGTTTTGGTGAAGCGGGTTTTATTGAAAAATACCAAGAAGAATATCGGCGCACTAAAGAGACTGTGTTAGCTGAGAAGCTATCAAGTATTCAGTGGTTTGATGATGCCTGGGGTGAAGCGTGTGGTATGGGCGCACCGAGGAAGGCGCTTGAGCAGCGACAAAAAGGTTTATACGCGATTCCTGTTAATATCCCTTTAGGGGATTTGTCGATTGAAATGATCCAAAAAATTTCGGCCTTAATGAATGACCAGCATCTGACACAGATGAGAATGACACAAGATCAAAACTTGGTCTTGGTGGATGTACCTAAAGATCGAGTTGAATTGATTGTTCAACAGTTATCTGAGGCGGGGTTAAGCCACGTGATTGATCAAAAAGATGTGGTGGCTTGCCCTGGGACTTGGACATGCCGTTTAGGTATTACGTCATCAAGAGGGATGGCTAATAAGTTACTGAAAAAAGATAATGAACTGAAAATCCGTGTGAGTGGTTGTCACAATGGATGTGCTCAGCCCTATGTGGGTGACATTGGTTTGCATGGGGAAGGTCGGCGAATGCACGGCAAACTCATTCCTTTTTATCGTATGCACTTCGGTGGTCATGGGGCCGAGGGTGGTAAGATTGCCATCAAGGGGCCGGAGGTACCGGCGGTGCGGGTCGCCACGGCGGTGGAGCGTGTACAGAGTCATTTCAAGGAGGAGCGTAATGAACATGAAATATTTTTTGATTGGGCGAGAAATAAAGGTGCCGAATATTTCGGTGAATTATTGGCCGATTTGACAACGGTAACCGCTGAAGAATTGCCGGTGTTGGCGAAAGATATCGATAACGAAGAAGTCTTTAAAGTTTATCAATTTGGTGGCGGTGAGTGTGCCGGTATTAGCGAGGAAACCGTTTCTGCTAATTTTTCTGAAGTGAAGAATGAACAAAGTTATCGAAATGCATTTTTGCGTCAAGGCATGTTGCAAGAGTCACTTGAATGTGCCGAGAATATTCTGAAACTGGCTGGCAACAGTGCGTTGTTTATTGCGGGTGAAAAAAGCGATGATGATTTAGCGCAGATATGTCAGCGACTCAAGGAGGTGATGACACCGACTGATGTGGTGATGAAGATTGAATCATTTGTCGCAAAATATACGGTGTTAGCCTTAGAGCTGGATAAAGAGGCTAATTTAGCCTTTTTTGGTGAGCTGGATAAATGGGTCAGTGAAGTCGAAGTCATTTGTCGAAATTGGCAGCCAAAACCAAAAGTAAGAGCTAAAAAGGCCACCAAAAAGTTTCATGCCGTATTGGATTTGACGGAAGAAGAATGTCCGATGCACTATTTAAAGGCACGTATGGCATTAAAGAAAATCGGTGATAAAGAAATATTGCCTATTCGATTGACTCAGGGAGAAGCGACTCGCTTAGTCTCTGACAGTTTAAAATCCATTGGTTATGAAATTATCGCAACGGAAGCCGATAATGAGCAGCAAACAAATTTGCTCAAAGTCAGAAAAGCTGAGGCGGCTAGTCTATCGTCTCAAGGCAATGGTAAATCATCGTTAAAGGAAGCGGTGGCTGATTAACCTTCCTCTCTCCTCGTAGCGAATCATTTTTAGATTTCTCATTCCCTCGCGCCTGCGTGGGAATGCAGATCCAGAAACGTCATCTGAATATCAAAATCACTTTGCGGTTTTCACATACCCTAATATGAAATGTAGGTTATAATTAGGGTCAACTTTTATTTCTGAAAGACCCTTGCCTATGATATATCGTCTATTTGCTTTATTATTGATCGCCCTGCTGATCGTGGCGTGCTCCACCACACCGCTTGGTCGAAGGCAATTGAATTTATTTCCTGAAGCTGAGATGCAGAAAATGGGCATGACGGCCTATGATGAGATGAAGGCGAATCAGCCAAAATCAAACGATGCCAATGTGAATCAATATGTGATGTGTGTCGCCAACCGAATCACGGCTGCCCTCGGTGCATCAGGGGGTAATACCGCCTGGGAAGTGACTGTGTTTAAGGATGACTCGGCTAATGCATTTGCCTTGCCTGGCGGCAAAATGGGTGTAAACACGGGGTTGCTTAAGGTGGCCGTGAATCAAGATCAGTTGGCGACCGTATTAGGCCATGAGGTGGCTCATGTGCTATCTCGGCATGGCAACGAGCGTGTCTCGCAGCAGTATGCGACCAACACTGGCCTCGAATTAATTCGGGCCATTGCCGGGACTCAAACCACCGAAAAAAATGCTTTGTTAGGTCTGTTAGGTGTGGGGGCACAATTTGGTGTGTTGTTGCCCTTTGGTCGTTTGCAAGAGAGTGAAGCTGATTTATTAGGTTTGGATTTAATGGCCTCGGCCGGATTTGATCCACGGTCGAGTACCGAGTTATGGCGTAATATGGGGAAAGCCAGCGGTGGCAAACAGCCCCCAGAATTTATGTCGACTCATCCTTCTCATAAAACAAGAATTGGTGATTTAGAAAAGCGCATTCCCCAGGCATTAGCATTGCGGGAGCAGGCGCTTCGGCAGCAACAGCCGCCGAATTGTCGGCTGAAGTAATCATTCTTTACCATGGGCTATTTTCGGCCAATAAGTTTCATAGACGAAATCAGGGCTATGTTTCTGGATATGGCATTGTCCACAAATTTTCTCTTTAGGCCAATCTGTATTTGTTACTGAGGTTTGACCGACGGAGGTGGCATGCTGTTTAGCGGCGCCGTGACAGGATTCGCACTGTACGTGAGCTAGATGTTCAGTGATTGCGGAATCGATAAAGCCACCGAATTGTTCAAAGCCGACCGTATGGCAGGGGATACAATCTGGATCAAACGCTTTGTTGACATCCTGTAGCGCATAGAACGCTTCAGCATGTTGGCTTTGCGACCATGTTTGATAAGCCTTTTGATGACACGTTTGACAAGCCTTGTCGCCAATATATGGGCTTTCGCCTTGTTCAATACGTTGGCGTTCAGCCGCCCGCTTTTCATATTCGGTTTTTACCTCAGCGTTGTAATTGGTATACCAGCTTTCCATGCGCGGTGCATCACCAACTTCGGGAGGCAGCGGGATGGCTTCGTGTGACCAATGATCGATATGGCCTTTGTTGTTGAGGCTAAACTGGAGTTTGCCGAGCCGCATACCTCGGGAGCCGGGCTGTATGGCAAGGGTATTGTTCAATTTAACCGGCTCGCCGAATTTTTCATATTTTGCTTTGATAATGAGGATGTCAACATCCTCTAATGGCAAGCTGGTTTTAGCTTTAGCCAAGGGTAATGTACTGGAGAGTATGGTGGTTGCACCGAGGGCTTTGGCTAAGCTCAGGCGTTGTTTTAATGCTTGGGTATCGTTTGATACGTTATGATCGCGTGATTCCATATTGCTTTGTGGTTGGCTGCTAGCATCGAGCCAGTTGAAAAAAACAAAAGCCTGTTTTTGTCGGTTGATGACTTGTTGAGATGGGAAGCTATCAAGGTAAGCGTTGGAACTAATAAAAGGCAGTGGATTGTGTGCAATAAATTCTTTACCAAAACCCAGGTCGCGCCATTGTAGTCCTATCGCATCGTAATTTAGGGCATTTAAACCTTCCATAATGTAGCGGCTTTTTAGACGGTCTTGGGGCAACTCGCTGACGATGAGGCCACCACTGGAAATTAGCAATAGCTCGGGGTATTGCTGGCGCAATTGATCGATCATTGTGACGCGGCGTTTAATTCCTCCTTTATTGCCTCCTTCACTACATCCGCAGGGTTCTAACTCTCCGTCAAGATTGCCCGAGTAAACCAGCGTGAAAAGGGTTGTTTCGGGCGGTACTTTGGTCGAAGTGGCTAAGCTTGCCGATGGCGTCAAAGCTAAACCTAACAATACCGTAGCGATCAATTTCATTATCATTTTACGTTTCCTTAGGAACAAAAATTATTCCGATCTCCTTGCTAACCGGGGCGTATCACCCGACCGGTGAGACCATCACGAATTTCCGTCGGTTTTTTAGCGTGACCGACTTGACCTGTCAAAATGTAGTTTACTTGATTTGCAAAATTTCGTCTGCATAAGAGATGGTGGCGCAAGGCGGGATGTCCTGCGATATTGGCGCTGGTGGAGACAATGGGGCCGTTAAATGCTAAACATAATTGTCTAACGATGGGGTGCTCGGAGACACGTACCGCGAGTGTCTGGTGGTTTCCCTTGAGGTAGACTGGCACTTTTTCATGCACGGGTAATAACCATGTGACAGGCCCAGGCCAAGTCCGATTCAATTGTTGCATGATGAGGGGAGGCACGGGCTGTAATAGATCGCGAAGTTTCTCAAAATCTGAACTAATGATGATCAGGCCTTTACTGATGGCTCGTTTTTTAATTTGCAAAAGTCTTTTGACGGCGGCCTCATTGAATGGGTCACAGCCCAGTCCGTACACCGATTCCGTTGGGTAGGCAATAATCCCGCCTTGCTGTAATACTGAAACGGCTCGTTTAATTTGCCAGTGACTCAATTGTTTTCTCAAATAATTAATTGAAATTCATGCCGTATCATTTCGCCGTATTTTCCCGCTCGATGGCTTTATGGCCAATATCCGTGCGGAAGTAAATATCGGGCCATTGAATCTGTTCAGCGAGTGCATACGCTTTGTGGTGTGCTTGCTGGACGGTTTTGCCAAGCGCTGTGGCACATAAAACACGCCCGCCTGAGGTAACAATTTGATCATGCTGCTGGGTGGTGCCCGCATGAAATACTTTTTGGTCTTCGGTTTGTTCAGTGGTCAGTCCATTGATGACATGGCCTTGTTGATATTGGCTCGGGTAGCCGCCGGCGGCTAATACCACGCCCAGCGCCGCTCGCTGATCCCACTGGATGGTCATTTGATCAAGTTGTCCATCGAGCGCGGCATTGCATAATTCGGCAAAGTCCGACTGCAAACGCATCATGATGGGTTGTGTTTCTGGGTCGCCAAAACGGCAATTAAATTCCAGAACCTTAGGAATATTGCCTTGGGTAATCATGATACCCGCATATAAAAATCCGATGTAGGTATGACCATCCGCCGCCATCCCTTGCACAGTGGGCTCAATGATTTCAGACATAATTCGCGCATGGAGTTCAGGGGTGACAATGGGAGCGGGTGAATAGGCACCCATGCCGCCGGTGTTGGGGCCTTGATCGCCATTGTCGCGGGCTTTATGGTCTTGCGAGGTGGCGAAAGGCATAATGTGTTTGCCGTCCGTCATGACAATAAAGCTGGCTTCTTCCCCTTGCAAAAATTCTTCGATGACTACGCGATGGCCCGCTTCGCCAAATCGGTTACCGGCGAGCATGTCATCAATAGCTCGCTTCGCTTCAGTTTCATTTTGAGCAATAATGACGCCTTTACCGGCGGCAAGTCCATCAGCTTTAATGACGATGGGGGTGCCTTTTTCGTGGACATAGGCGTTAGCCGATGCAATGTCAGTAAAGCTGGCGTAATCAGCGGTGGGGATTTGGTGGCGGTGCAGAAAATCTTTGGCAAATGATTTGGAGCCTTCCAGTTGAGAGGCCGCTTGGTTTGGACCAAAACAACGTAGGCCACTGTTGGAAAAAGCGTCAACGATACCCTTGACCAGCGGGATTTCTGGGCCGATGATGGTGAGTGCAATCTTGTTTTGTTGGGCGAAGTGTTTTAATCGATCAATGTCTGTGACGGCAATGTCAACATTGGTTACGTTGTTTTCTAAGGCGGTGCCGGCATTACCGGGGGCCACATATACATGTTCGACATGAGCCGAGCTGGCTATTTTCCAGGCCAGCGCGTGCTCGCGTCCACCATTACCGACGACCAACACTTTCATGAAACGGAGTCTCCTTCAGACTGACGGGTGAAAGATATAATGACAGTAAATGCCCAGCGCCAAGCGGCGCGTATATTAACCTAATTTGATTAAATAAGACACCGCCGCCGAGAAATAATCGTCGGCATGAGCAACATTGAAGGATGAAAAGAGCGGATCTCTGACGAGCGTGCTGATTTTTTGGGTGGTAAGTTGGTACACTTGGGCAAGTGTTTTTTTTGGTATTTTCTGACTGAAGAACCGTTGCGCGATGACCATGTCGCGTGCGTAGTTACCGCTTATTTTCATGTTGGGGTAATAGTTGACTGCGATAGTATGCTGCGGTAAGTTTGGTTGGTGCTTGCGATGATTTGAATTTCTAGTGGACTGATTACGACGTTGCCTGCAGCGTGGTTTTGCACGGCATCGATTGTTGAATTGGGGGATGTTTGTCTTATTTCCCGACTCTGGCGAGCGCTTGGTATTCATGCGAAATTCAAGCCGCCGCATGGAGGCAAAGTATAACAACAACCAATATTTATCAAGAAACCAATAATTTTTATCGGAAGTTATTTGGATCTTAAACTTGAAGTTCTAATGTAGTTATAATTTTAAAATGTGGCGTATTGGTGAAAAAATAGCCAATACATTATTTCTTGAACAGTGGCTCGGACAGAGGAAATCTAGAAGATAACCTGAGCGTTATAACGAGGGATAAGAGATGAAAAAAACATTAATAGTATTGAGTATTATGGGTTTGGCAACGATGGGTTGCAGCTCAGATCATGATGAAAGTAGTGAGGCCGGCCAAACTCACAAGGCTTCCATGGAAAAACAAGATGACGGTCATGCACATGAGGTTCATTGGAGCTATAAAGATGAGGGTGCACCTGACAAATGGAGTTCATTGAAGTCAGAGTATGCGGCTTGTAGTGCGGGTAAAGCGCAATCGCCTATTGATATTGTGAGTGAGAGTGTGAAAACGGGTCCGGCGGCGCCGATTGAATTCAATTATGGTAAGAGCAAATTGAGCATCGTCAATAACGGTCATACGATCCAAGTGAATTACGATGCGGGCAGTTCCGCCACTATTCGCGGTAAAAAGTACGATTTGCTACAGTTTCATTTTCATAGCCCAAGTGAGCACATGATTGATGGTAAACCTGCCGATTTAGTGGCTCACTTAGTGCATAAAGCTGAGGATGGCCAGTTAGCTGTGGTGGGTATATTGTTCAATAAAGGTGCTGAAAATGCGGCATTGCAAACGATTTGGGATAAAATGCCGATCACTAAAGGCGAAGTTTTTGATACCGCTGAGATTGATGTGAATGCATTTCTTCCCGAAGATAAAAGTTATTATCACTATGTGGGTTCTTTAACGACGCCACCGTGTAGTGAAAATGTGAATTGGAATGTGATGACGAATGCCATACCTGAATCTGAAGCGCAGGCTAATGCTTTTGCCGCCATTTTTCCTTTAAGTGTGCGTCCTGTACAACCGCTTAATGCTCGCGAAGTGGCCGCTATGTAAGTCGTTTTTAGTATAAAAATGACACCTAAAAGAGCCCGTGTTTTCACAAAGCACGGGTTTTTTTGTGTGAGCTGCATTAAACTTGTATATTCTAAAAATGGTTGATTTAGCCGATATATTGGTTCAGTAATATGTTTGTTTAAGGAGTTTGTTATGCCGATCATTAAACAAGATAAAATGTATCAACTGCTACGTGAAGGAGATACTGAGCAGTTTAACAAATTAAAAACCCAGGGGAAGACTTGTGATTTGACTAACTGTGATTTTCGGTCTTTAGAATTGCAAGGTTGGGATGCGACGGGTCTAGATTTACGTGATTGTTATTTTCGCTTAGCTGATTTGCGTGGGGTTGATTTTTCGCAAAGTATATTGGAAGGGGCAAGTATTCATGAAGCTAAAGTCTCTGGTGCGTATTTCCCTAAAAAATTAAGCGCCGATGAGATTACCATGTCATTAGTCCGAGGTACCCGAATGCGTTATGGTTGCTAAGTTTATTTCATCGCTCGTGCCTGCCGTTTTTCAGAGGATAATTTACATTTTACTTCTCTGAAAAACGATGCGTGCTTTATTATTTCAGGCGCTCAATTTGAGCGCCATATGTCAAAAATGGCGGCTAAAAGTACTTGAGCCAATTCACTGTCGGATCACCCAACACTAAAAAATGTGGATTAAGCAGGGAATCTTTAGTGTTATATTTTAACCGGTTTAGCTCGGTATCTGTTAGCTTGCCCCCCGCTTCTTCGACAATGCATTGTGCCGCCGCCGTGTCCCATTCCGAGGTTGGGCCAAGCCGGGGATAAATATCTGCAGTACCTTCTGCCACCAGGCAGCTTTTCAATGAACTACCCATGCTGATAATTTCGTGTTCACCAATATTGGTAAGAAAATTATCTAAAGAGGAATCACGGTGAGAACGACTGCCTGCAATTCTTTTTTTTCCGGTGGGGCAGGGTCTTACCGAAATCGGTTGCCGCTGCTGATCCGCTTGTATTTTAAAAGCGCCTTCATTTTGGTAGGCGTAATAACAAACGCCGGAGACAGGGACTTGAATGACTCCGAGAATCGGATAATTGTGTTCAATCAGCGCAATGTTGACCGTAAATTCACCATTGCGTTTAATGAATTCGCGAGTGCCATCTAAGGGATCGACTAACCAGTAGCGTTCCCAGGTTTGGCGTTTTTCATAGGCCGAAATATTAGCCGATTCTTCAGATAAAATAGGCAGCTCGGGCGTTAATTGCGATAGACCGGCGACGATGGTGTTGTGTGCTGCCATGTCTGCCTGAGTGAGAGGAGTGTGGTCTTCTTTTTGCTGGACACTAAAGTCGGTATTGTAGACCTTTAGTATTTGTTGCGCGGCATCAATTGCCAAAGAAATGACCGGTTCGATTAAAGTGCTGCAATAATTTTTAGACATTATCTTTCTCCAAATGCTGGTAAATGGGTTATGTCTAGCGATCCCCTTAAATCATTACGTTTAAGACGGTGTTTGCTTAAAAAACAAATTGGCTGAAAGGCCATCAAGAGGGCTGCTCTTCTGTGTTAAACGTGTTTGAGTTTTTCTTTTACCATAAAAAGTGCCGCGATACTGCGGGCTTCGGTACATTCCTCATGGACTAATAAGTCATCTAATTTATTTAAATCCCATGGAATGACATCAATTTCTTCAGGTTCATCGCCTTGCTGTTTTTCGGGATAAAGATCACTGGCGACAATAATATGTGTTGTATGGTTTAAATAACCTGGAGCAATGGTTAATGATTTGAGATGCTCTAATTTGTGGGCACCATAACCAATTTCCTCCTTAATTTCTCGGTTGGCGGCCTGCAAGATGTCTTCCCCCGATTCGACTCGGCCTTTAGGTAAGGCAATTTCGTAGCGTGCGACTCCGCCCGCATATTCGCGGATTAACAGTACCGTGTGTTCATCGAGTAAGGGTACGATTAATACGGCGCCATAGCTTGAGCTCACAATGCGTTCATACTGGACTTCGGTACCATTAGAAAAGCGCAAATCCATGGCTTCTACTTTAAAAATACGCGTTTGTGCAATCAGTTTTCGTTGTAATATGACTGGAGGGGGGCGTATTACTTTGCTCAATTTTTGGTACCTTTAAAGAAATAGTTAAAGGAAATATTTAGGTTTATGATTATTGTATGCCCAGCTTCTAAAAAGGTCTCACCATGACCATAATGACCACACCAAACAATATCAGTACGGGAAACTCATTAAACCATCGATAGAACGTATGATTCCGGTGATTATTATCGGCGCTAAATGCATGAATGATTTTTAAGCACAGGCCGTGATAAGTCACCAATATCACAACCAGGAATAGCTTGATGTGCAACCATGCCGCCTCGCTATAAGCATTCCAGGCATAATCAATCAGCATCCATAGGCCAAATATCAATGTGCCAACGGCACCGATCGTCATTATGGCGAATAGCTTGCGTTCCATAATTTTGAAACGTTCTAAGCTGGTGGTGTCCGTACTCATGGCATGGTAAACAAATAATCTCGGTAAGTAAAATAAGCCAGCAAACCACATAACCATAAATATTATATGGAATGTTTTTAGCCAGGCTATCATGGCTGTCTCCTCTTTTTTTGGGTGATAAGGGATCGGATGAATTAAATTCTATCATTTATCACAAACCTATCCTACATAGCCTACCTTTTATTCACTCTTCATCGCTCCCTTTTCCATTGACCGTCATGAGATTTTTTTCAGAACAAACTGTATGATATTTGTTCTATATTGATTGGTGGGATAAAAAAATAAAGGGGAGTACTTTATGGTCGCTTCAAATTTATATAATAAAAATAAAATGATAACAAGCATCTCCGAAAAAAAGAAATCGACAAAATTAAAAAAGCAGCCTTCTTCTGTTATTCACGGGCAGGCCAAGTCCAGGCCCGTATTATTGGTCTTTTTAAGCCTGCTTTATATTGTTGGGGGAGGGATTATTGTGATTGACCTTGGGATGTCAAGCGGGAGTGGTGGGAATTTTGTGGTGGCATTATTAGTCTTGTTAGCGGGATTTGGTTTGCTCGCCGCTCGTCCGATGGCGCGAATCCTAATCATGACAGTTTCAGTTTGTTTACTGGGGGGGATTACCGCCTTATTCTTGATGGTGACGGATAGCCATGTGTCTTTTCAATGGGCTGGCCAGTTTTATACGGTGAATGATTTTATTAGCATCAATCATTTAGGGGCTTTGTTATTTATCATTTTCTGCTTGTTTGCTCAGTGTTATATCTTGATGTTGGATAATGTAAAAGCTTATTTTGGTATGATGCCTTGGGATTAAGTCGTCAAACTGTCTTGGCTAAAGCTAGCACAGCGAAGGATCATGATCCTTCGCTGTGCTTCATCCCCAATTATACTCAGCACGGCCGCAAGGAGAAAGTAGCGAGCAAAATAACGGATAATGTGGATTTTTAGAGTATCTTTACCCCATTAATTGAGCAGTGTTTAATAGCGAGGCAATCAATAAAGCTTGGCGGCTTGACAATTAAACGATGTTTCATTTACTGTAAACCATTCAATTAAACAGTGTCCAGTAAAGTTTGAAAATAACGAGGTCGCCATGGCAAGACGCAATGAACACAGTCGTGAACAGATTAAAGATATGATATTGTCTGCCGCTGAAAAAATCGTTGAAGAAGAGGGGTATGCAAGTTTGAGTGCCCGAAAAATAGCTAAGGCGATTGGTTATACTGTAGGGACCCTCTATCACTCTTTTAAGAACTTAGACGAGATTACTCTATACGTAAACTCGCGGACGTTGGTTAAATTGTATGCTGGAATGGCCTCTTCGGTGATACGTTGTCGTTCACCACGAACATGTTTGATTGCGTTAGGGTATGCATATATGGATTTTGCCCTTATGCATCGCCATCGTTGGAATATGATTTATGCGCACAATATTGGTGATGATAGTGCGCTGCCGGCTTGGTATAAATCCGATATCGATCGCATGTTTCGTTTGGTGGAACAGCATTTAAGGCCATTGTCAGATAATTTGTCTGATCAGCAAATTGATCTGGCGGCTCATGCGCTCTGGTGTGGTGTGCATGGAATTTGCGTGTTGGCGATAACACGTAAACTAGAATTGGAGCCTATTGAAATGAGAGGGTTGGCTGAATCATTAATTAATAATTATTTAACCGGTTTAACTTCGGGTAATAACAGTAGGAAGGAGTCAGCAGCAGCATGTTGAAAAATCTAGTGAAGTACTTTTTGACAAAGCTTTATGGAATTGAAGTGAGTGGTTTAGAAAATGTGCAAAAAGCGACAGATAAAGTTCTGATTGTTGCCAATCATACCTCATACCTTGATGCGATTTTGTTATACGCATTTTTCCCAGATAAATTAACTTTTGCGGTCAATACTGATATTGCTCGTCAATGGTATTTGCGTATATTGCAGATTTTTTTTGATCTGCTGCCGATGGACCCGGGCAATGCTTTGGCGATTAAACATTTAATCAAATGTGTGAACCAAGGCAATAAAGTGGTTATTTTTCCCGAGGGCAGAATTACGGTGACGGGTACGTTAATGAAGATTTATCCTGGCCCCGGCATGGTGGCAGAACGCACCGGTGCGATGGTATTGCCGATACACATCGATGGTGCTCAGTTTACCCCATTTTCCCGTATGAAAGGCAAAGTCCGTTTACGTTGGTTTCCTAAGATTAAATTCACGGTACTCCCCCCTAGGAAAATAACCATAGCCGCCCACCCTGAAGGACGGGAGCGGCGTCGGGATGCGGGAAAAATGTTGGCAGATATCATGACTGAAATGACCTTTCAATGCAGTACAACGGCCAAACCTATTCTTGATGTTTTGCTTGATGCGAGAAATATTTATGGCGGACAACATATTATTGTCGAAGATGTGACGCGTAAGCCGGTCAGTTATAATCAGTTGTTAACCAAGATTGTGGTGCTGAGTAATCTGTTGAGAATTGTGACTCAAAGTGGCGAGCATGTAGGAATATTATTGCCCAATAGTGTCGCCAATGTGGCGACATTTTTTGCGTTACAGCGTTATGGTCGAATTCCCGCGATGCTTAACTTTTCCATCGGTGCTAAAGGCATTTTATCCGCTTGTCATACGGCTGCAATAACTCATGTGATTAGTTCGCGTCGATTTGTAGAAAAAGCCAAATTGGAAAGCACTTTGACTGAGTTAAGTGCCAAAGTAAATATTATCTATTTGGAAGATTATGGTCGCAGTATTTCAATGATAGATAAAATGATGGGGTTATTCATCTCACGCTTTGATGTATTGGTTCGCCGGCCCTATCACAATGTTAATGCGGATACGGCCGCTGTTGTATTGTTTACTTCCGGTTCCGAGGGGACGCCCAAAGGAGTGGTGTTATCGCATCGAAATCTGTTGGCGAATCGTGCGCAACTTGGTGCACGAGTTGATTTTAATGCGAGTGATATTGTGTTGAATGCGCTGCCGATGTTTCATTCGTTTGGTTTAACTGCGGCCACGATTCTACCGTTATTATCAGGGATGAGGACGTTTTTATATCCTTCTCCGTTACACTATCGCATTATCCCTGAAATTGCTTATTCGATAAATGCGACCTTATTGTTTGGTACCAATACTTTTCTTGGTGGTTATGCACGTTTTGCCCATGACTATGACTTTACCAGTTTACGTTATGTGTTCGCCGGGGCCGAAAAACTTAAAAAGGAAATTCGGCAGCGCTGGGAGTCAAGGTTTGGGGTGCGGGTATTTGAAGGTTATGGGGCGACGGAAACCAGTCCGGTGCTGGCTGCCAATACACCGATGGATAATTATCCTGGTACGGTAGGTCGATTGTTACCCGGTGTAGAGCATAAGTTATTAGCTGTGCCCGGTTTAACACAAGGGAAGCGATTAGTGGTTAAAGGGCCGAATGTGATGTTGGGTTATTATTTATATGATAATCCGGCGCAATTAGTGCCACCGGTCGATCAACAGCTTGGTGAGGGTTGGTACGATACCGGGGATATTGTACAGATGGATGAGCAAGGTCTAATTTCTATTGTAGGACGTGCCAAACGGTTTGCCAAAATTGCCGGTGAAATGGTTTCCTTGACGGCGGTGGAGAGTTTGGCTCAGCAAGTTTGGCCCGAGGCGCAGCATGCGGCAATCAGCCTGCCGGATGAGCAAAAAGGCGAGGCAGTGGCATTGCTAACGAGCCAAGTCGATGCAGCCCGTGCTGAGTTGCTTGCTGTGGCTAAAAAGAATGGGATTGCAGAGCTTTTAGTGCCACGTAAAATTATTAGCGTAAAACAAATTCCGGTGTTAGGTACCGGAAAAACCGATTATGTCGGTGCGCAAGCGTTGCTTGATCAGGCCATGGTTTCATGAAATAAAATATAAAATACGCTAATGGGTCGACGGTGTTTTTTTGCATGACGTAAATGCTTTGATTAAGGTGTCTGTCATGAGTTTGACGGCGGGGCCGATGCTGTCCGGCATCGCTAGGGTTAAATACACGGGAATTATCCGCTCGGCATGCATGGTTAAGTTTAATCGTATGAGTTGTTCGTTGGCCAGCCATTGTTCGACTAAGTGATAAGGAACAAAGGCAAAGCCTAAGCCTTTTTTTAATGCCTGCAATGATAAACCAAAATGGCTGACGGTTAAACGTTGTTCGGCACCGAGCCAGCCCTGATCTTGCTGGCGTCTCAAGCCTGAGTCGCGAACCACAATTTGTCGATATTGTTGTAAATCCTGATGGCTGAGTTCACGTTGGATGTGGGTGAGTGGGTGATTTTTGTGGGCGACAGGGACCATGGAAATAGGGGGGAGAGGGGTGCCGAGAAACCCAGGTGGCGTATGGGCGCTCAATACGATATCCGCACGACGTTCTAATAAAGCTTCTTCACTGCCCGACAACATGGTTTCCAATAACACAATCCGCGTTTGAGGTGCCTGCTCAGCAAATTGGCTAATGCTATTGAGAATCGGCTCCATTGGCACAATGGAATCGGCGGCAATGGTGATGTTGGCCTCCCAGCCTTGGGCTAAACAATCTGCCGTTTGCTCTACGTCAATCGCTAGTGTGAGTAATTGACTGGCACGGCGGTACAGTACTTGGCCTTCTTCCGTCAGTATGGCTTTGCGACCATTGATTTTCAAGACGGCAGTGGGTAGTTGTTCTTCGAGCTTGGAAATCGCATAGCTAATACTGGATTGGCTTTTATGAAGTGCTTCCGCCGCTTTGGCGAATGATCCTTCGTCAACAACGGCTTTAAAAGCAAGCCATTGATCTATTGTGATTCTCGGATTTTTCATTAGTAATACCTATCAGTTAAATCGATTAATAGTGCGGAAAAATGTGATCAAGCAATCATAAAAATTGATGTATTATATCAGCAAATGGTGAAGGATGGCGGTGTGTTTTTCATCAAGCTGTATGGTTTATCAATATATTGAGAGGTGCATTATGACATTAAGGCAAGTGGTGGCAGTGAGGCGTGGACATCTTGCATCCGATGGTGCGGGTGTCAAATTAACTCGGGTGTTTGGTGGTGCCACACCCGAACAGTTTGATCCGTTTTTATTGTTGGATGAGTTTGGTTCTGATGAGGCATCAGATTATATCGCGGGTTTTCCATCACATCCCCATCGTGGTTTCGAAACGGTGACTTACATGCTGGAGGGGCGTATGCTGCATGAGGATCACTTAGGTAATCAGGGATTGTTAAAAGATGGTGATGTGCAATGGATGACCGCCGCGAGAGGCATCATCCATTCAGAAATGCCACAACAAACGGCAGGGCGTATGCGTGGCTTTCAGCTATGGGTTAATTTGCCAGCTAGCGAGAAAATGAAAGATCCGGCGTATCAAGATATTCCGGCGCATGACATTCCTGAAATAGCATTTGATGGCGTGACGGTGAAAGCCATTGCCGGCGAGACTCAGATAAACGATCAATCGATCACTGGAGCGGTGTCCGGCATGACCACCCAGCCATTATATCTTGATGTACATTTTGCCGCCGCGAAACAACTGGATATTCCTGTGCTTGATGGTCATACCACGCTGGTATATGTGTACGAAGGTCGTGCTAATATTGGTGATCCAGCGCAGAAAATAGATCGTTCGCAGTTGGCGGTGTTGAATGCTCAGGGAGGGGTTCGCATTACTGGAGAAGCTCAAACTCGATTGATTTTGCTAGCGGGTAAGCCATTAAAGGAGCCCGTTGTACAGCATGGCCCTTTTGTGATGAATACCCGACAAGAGATTGAACAAGCAATCCAAGATTATCGTGATGGTTGCTTGGTCGAGGCAAGAGATGGATAGATATTTGTTTGGGTATACGGTTTCGTATCTCATCTATACTCATTCCATATTTTATATTTCTTTTTTCAACATACCGAAACTAAGTGCGATCACTCTCATGAGTTCATTGTGCTTAATCTTTTCAAGCTCAGGGAAAGTTTGAACTGCTTTCAGAGGAAAAGTTATTTTATGCCGTTTTTTTACAAAAAAAATCATTAAAAAATATCGCTTCCTTTTCTTTTCTCCATGTAGCGTGGATTAAGCGTAGCGAATCCACGTCAGCGATGAGTGATGTAACACTGTGCCAGTGATTACCCCTCTCCATTTGCCAGACGTTATGTCAGTCTGGTCCGGAAAACCTTGTTGTAAGGGCCGCACCAGCAGGCGATGTCGTTTGTGAAAAAAGGACTTGAGGTTATTCCAGAGCATAAAATGCTACTCCAATTGAAGTCAGAAATAGCAATGTATGAAAATAATTGAACCCAGATTTCAGGAAAAAATAAACGCTACATATTTTCCAAAATCCAAAGGTATACTAATCGCTGAAATACCAGCCAATGCAATGAACAATGGAAATGAGCCGCCTAGATATCAGCGTAACAGATTTCATGAAGAAAATGATAGTTTATGACCGTGCTGAGTATAGACGGAAAGGGGATTAAATTGATTTTTTCATAATATTTTTGATTAACCTATCAACTTTTCGACTAAATCCTTTGTTTTCATTCTTCATCTTTCGCATCTGATGAGTAATAAAACTAACAGACCCCGCATGGCCTAGGTTAAAATAATCGGCGATGTCTCTAAGTTTCGTGGCCGAAAGTTCCTGACATAGATACATTGCAAGTTTTCTCGCTTCATTTTCTTTTTGTGGACCCATTGTGATTTGTCTAATATCATCCCGGCAAATACCATAGTTCACTGCAACTTCATTCGTTATGATATCCATGGTTAAATTGGGCTGGATGACTCGACTTTTCTCTTCTGCTGTTAGTTTGGGTAATAATTTTTCATACACCCACACCTTAAAATCTTTGTCTCCAATAATCGATGGCAAATTACCTTTTTGATAAAATTTTGCCGTTTCTTCATCTACGCCTTGCGCCACGTAATTGACATAGCCCTTAAAACGCTGTTTATGCCCTAGCAAACGATGTATTGTTTCCCGTTCAAGGCACAAGGCCGGTTTTGCTTTTCCTATGTATGCTGGGTAGCTAGACCAGGGATAATTTTCTAGTTGAACAACCACAGGATGATTCATATCGATCGGATTTCGATGTATATACCGGGTGAGTTGTAAAAGATAGGCATCCTTATCGGCTAAAATAGCTTTGTAACGTCCTCGAAACAAAGGGCCATCGATTTTTTTTAGCCGATTGTAACGCTGCGTATAAACACCATTAATGTGGCGCATAATACGGCTTAAGTTAGCCTTTGGGGTTTCGATTAAAAGATGATAGTGATTTCCCATCAGACAATAAGCGTAAATGGCGTATTGGAAACGTTGTTGAGCCTCAGTCATGGTATCCAGAAATGTTTGATAATAAACATCGCTCGGGAAAATTACCTGCCTGGCCCTAGCACGGTTCATCACATGATACAGAGCATTTTGGTATTCGATTCTTAATGGTCTTGTCATCATTAAAGCATAGGAAAAAAATAATATTAATCAAGCAACTTGACCCTAATTATTTATTTTGTGCCCGTTCTTCAATCAAAAAATACTTACTTTATCTCGGCTAGAGCGGCGTTTTTCTCGGCAAGCTGCTCCTGCGTTGCTTAAATCGCCTACTTTTGGTGCTCTATACCCGTAGCGTTTGAGATTTAGGCTTTATTACGGCCCTATTTTACCCTGACTGTGTTGAAACTCCTCGCAATAATCCCGATATTAATCGTCGTTTCGCCTAGTCAGGACAAAAATATGTCTCGCACTCAATACCTAAATCTCAAACGCTACGGGTATACCTCCTGTTTTTATGCTCATTCTTTACCTTCTAATAATTATCACTGATCTTAAAATAATACCACTTAGCGAGACACTAGCTGCAATTCGCCGAGGCTCTGTGCCAGTCCGCTGGAAGTAGGTTTTAAGGTTTTCATTTGCCGGGAGGTATTAGTTTTTATTCTCCGGCAATGTAAGGTGTGGGAAAAATTGTTTATATTTTAAAATTAACTGTTGTCGTTCACCGTGAAAAAAGTATTTTCATGGGAACGCATAATGATCCAAATGTGGGTATTGTTCAAGAAGTGCATTGGCGGCATGGTTAAAGAGTGGTGGGTTGTTTGTGAAAAAACACATGCACCATACGAATATTTCACCACAATAGTTTGCAGATTTCATGAAAAAATTCGATCAGCCTGATGCGAGACAAAATTTACAGAAGAATTCCCGTGCTGATGAGTCTGCAAACAAAAAAACACAACAGAACTCGGACACTGAAGATCAATGGTTAGATTATTTTTCTTCACACCCGGCAACAAGAGAGCGAATAAAACGTTTTTAGGAAGCGACCCGCGAGTCAGGGCAAAAACTTTCCGAGCAATATCTTTGGTACAAATCGATAGCGGTCAGATTCCTTACCTAAGAGAAAAGACTTAAGAGGCGTTGTTGTGGGTGAATTATCTACATTCATTACCTGGATTATGAATAGGCATGGAGCTTATTTTGCCGCTTTATTTTCATGTCTCACGTTCGTACTGGATCAGGCTAGGAGTTGTCACTTTTCTCGTTCCTGGCTACAATTGATAATATCATCGACTTTGGAAGTCTTTATGAAATAAAAGGATATAATGTCTGCTTTGTCTGCAACTGAGCATTCTTTTAGCCGGATTGGTTCTGAGTTCCAGGGGATATCCATATTTTATTTAAGAGCATATGGATTATGACAGAGCCAATGATTATCAGGTCAGCGGTAAAAACAATATTGGCATAGGGCGAGTTTTATATTACTATTATTATGAGAATGGGTTGGCCTATTGGCAGTATAATTATATTATTCTAAAAAAAATCAAACAAACAAATAAAAATAGTCAATTCAATGTGGGAAGGGTGAAGTATTATTGTGTATTTCGATACGGAGTGCGGGTTATATTGCATCTTCGACAATAGTACGCTTCATTTCATTATGATATACCTTCAATTCGTATTTTCTAAAAAATTCTTATTGTAAATAGCCGTGTGTTGTAAGAGAGTGTCGTGCTGTTCTTTCGGCTTTAACGAGGTTCATCACGTGAAAAAATTAATCGAAGTAAACGTATATGTTAATGACTCAATGAAGTTTCTCTTATTCTTTTTTTTCTTTATTTTAGTGGCTTGCAGCAAGCAAACACCTACCAAAAACTCCGATAATAACATGCCCATCGCTAGTGGTGTGGTGATGGATGGTTCAGTGTCCTCTGGGAGTAACTCAGTGGCCGAGCAAATCCGACCTAATTTGGCGCATGTGTTTCGGACATCAATTGCAAGAGACATTAATCCCGATCCGAATATTGTGGAAATTAATCTTGAAGCAAAAGAGAGTATAGTTGAGTTTTCCGATGGAGTGATTAGTAAAGTTTATGCCTATAATGGGGTTGTTCCCGGACCGCTAATTAAGGCGAAAAAAGGGGATACCTTGATTGTTAATTTTACTAATAGTCTTCCAGAATCGACTACGATTCATTGGCATGGCTTACAGCTACCTGCCGACATGGATGGCGCGGCGGTGGCGCAAAACCCCATCGCGACGGGTGGGACATTTCAGTATAAATTTGTCCTTCCTGATGCCTCTTTATTTTGGTACCACCCCCATGTGCGCTCTAATGTGCAAGTAGAGAAGGGTTTAGCTGGGCCGTTGCTGGTTTCTGATAAAGAAGAAGATGTTTCTCTAAAATTGTTGCCTGAGCATGTCTTAGTGCTGGATGATGTTTTGTTAGATGACTTAGGGGAGGTGCAAGCACCTTTTGCGGGGACGGTGGAAGAGGTTTTATTGGAGAAAATTAATGGTCGGGAAGGCAATGTTTTGTTGGTTAATGGGGAGCAACAACCCACCATAAAGGCAAGGATTGGCATACCGCTGCGCTGGCGAATTGTGAATATCGCCAACTCCAGATTCATGAAGCTGAGTTTGGATCAGCATAAATTCACGCGCATTGGTGGTGATGGTGGGTTGCTGACCCAAGCGATTCCCAATTTGGACAGTATTATGGTAGTTCCGGGGGAACGGGCAGACATTATTGTTGTGCCGCAAGGAGAGCCGGGCGAGACATTACAATTGTTGTGGAATGATGAAGATCGAGGTAAACACACGGTGACCATTGAGAATGGTGTGGTTGTCATGGGTCATGACCCTAACGATGGTCGGCGCCCGCCCATCCCTTTGCTTAATATCGAATTGATTGAAAACAGCATTGAACCAAAAGCGTTAGTGCTTCCGGAACCCCTTCATGAAGTCGAGCCCATTGATACGACGGGCGCTACTGTTAACACTCTGGTATTTGGGCATAGCATGCCGATGCCCAATGGTGATATATTTTTTACCATTAACGGTAAGCAGTTTGACGAAATCACCAGTGAGGATGCACCGGATGCTAATATTGGGGAAACCCAAATCTGGGAGCTGGTGAATATGTCTGCAGGGGATCACCCGTTTCATTTACATGGTTTTTTCTTTCAGGTGCTCGATACCGTTAAAAAAGATGGGAATGGGAATGTCGTGATGGAGATTCCAGCCCCTCCTCTAGAAAACAAGGACATGGTGAATTTACCAGGAAGGCCGGGTCCGATGGGTAGCTCAACAACCTTGCGTATTGCCATCAAGTTTGATCCAGGGCATAGAAACCCAGAAGATGTGCTTGCCAATGGTGGAATACCCGCCATCGTTAATGCGGATTCGGTGGCCGGTATTAAAGGGCATTCCGGGGGCTGGCAGTTTCATTGCCATATATTGGAGCATGCGGACGGTGGTATGATGTCGTTTATGGAAATTTGGCAATAATCTCAAACGTCATGTGCTTGCATTGCTAGGCAGCAATGCAAGCGCCGTGTCACATAAATAACACAAACAAAAATATTCCTAAAATTAACCGATATATGATAAAGGGCAGTAAGCTCATTTTTTCTAATAATTTAAGGAAAAAATGAATGCAGGCATAAGCGCTAACTGCGGAAATTAAAACGCCTAAAGCCATGGCGAACCAGTCGATATGAGTCGCTGTGTTCATCAGCTCCATGGACATTTTTCCGCCAGCCGCCAAGATAATAGGGATTGATAATAGGAAGGAGAAACGGGCTGCTGCATCTCTCTTTAAACCAAGTAACAACGCTGCCGTCATGGTAATGCCAGCCCGAGAGGCGCCAGGGATTAACGCGAGCGCTTGTAAGCTGCCAATGAAAATCACGTCTTTTAATGTGAGAGAGTTTTCCGAGCGGTTGTGTGATTTTCTGGCATCTGCATACCAAAGCAACAGTCCAAAAATGATGGTTGCTAATGCGATGATGGTCGGCGTGCGTAAAAATAGCTCAATAAAATCCTTAAGGAATAGCCCCGCTAATCCGGCTGGGATCGTGCCAATAATAACCCACCAAGCGAGTTTGCTTTCGCCAACTTCTTGTCGGGTGGCAACGGATTGGCACCAGTCTAAAGTCATTGTTTGTAATTGCTTGCGAAAATAAAAAATAACCGCTGCTAAGCTACCAATATGCACCGCCACATCAAATGCGAGTCCCTGATCTTCCCAGCCTAATAGCTTGGGTGCTAAAATCAAATGCGCTGAACTGGAGATAGGTAAAAACTCAGTGAGTCCCTGGACAAGTGCAAGCACCAGTATTTGAAAAAAATCCATTCTATATTTTTAGTACCAAGATAAGCTGATAAGGGTTTTATTGTTGTCCTAGGCTGACCTGCAAACAGTCCAACGTTTAAAACGATTTGTCGCCCGCCTAGGGGTTTCAGGGCACCAGGATAGCATAAACTAAACTTTTGTGCGACAGCCGACATTTAGCCGCTGATCATTTGATCTCACTTGGGATCTGGATACCACTGAAATTTTTCTTCGGTCGGCAATACAATTGAGTATTGCTTCCTGCAAAAAAATATTTGAAATCAATTGTCTTCGCAATTTTCAAATCTTAGATTGCCTAGGAGGTTGTTCGGGAATGGAAGTGCGCCTATCAAGCCCACTCTCCATGGCGGCCGTCGCAAGGGATATCTATCTTTTAGTGCCAATTTTGCGATGAATCGACGTTGGTATGGGTCGAAAAAAATCGGGAAATGGGGTTTCCGTACGACGGTATGGCGGCCGGAGGTGGAGCTCAGCCGATACTAGTAGGTTTTCCATTCTCGGACAGCCTACTAGTATCGGTATTAGGATTTTGCTTTCTGCAAAAATTTTAAATGAAGGTACGTTTGTCTAATGTCGCCTGTTACTCGTAAAGTCTGGCCAATTTTCAGTCGAAATAAGTTCAACTCTGCCGTCGCCAAGGTATTCGATGACAATACCGCCTGTCCCACATCCTATGACGATAAATACTTCGCCACTGGTGTTTTTATATTCAGAATCTACAAATGGCATTATTTGGCTATCCATATTTCATCCTCCTTATCCCTAATTAGATCACACATTACAACGATGTTTTAGTTGTGATGGCGATAGAGCAATACTCTATCAACGTTCTAAGTACATTTAATGGAAGAAATTAGCTCAATTGCTATACATTTAAACATAGTGATAGTGCTGCATCCGTTAAATTAAGCGTTTAATCCCGCGCTTTATGCGCAAGTCAGATGGATTAAGCGAAGCGAATCCATCTGACTACTCGGCGGTCGAGCGACGAGGTTGCCATTAAGTCAGGGGCAGAGCTTAGAGGATACAGCATTAGCCTGTCATTCTCACTCGCCAAATTTATGCTTAAAGGCAAGTCATAGTCAACAACTTTATCATTGAAATAGCAAGTCGCATTGCAAATTTGTTGTTACAGTAATCAAGTTGCATGAGGGGTGATCGTGATCGATGGATTGATTGGCTAATTTTCATCAAGATGACATTTTTTTGGACGATGATAGATGACATGACACAAAATGTGTGCTTTGCATTGATAAATTGAGACTTTTTTCACCGACTTCTTGGAAATAGTGATGGTCGTTTTGCGGTTGAGAATCGGTCACTAAAAGTAGGCGCTTTAGACGAAGGTCGCCTGAAGATGGGCGGTGAAAATGATAGTTTATGGTTTGTAAGCGAACGCTTTTGCGATCCAGGAGGTCAAAGTGGAACACTTTAATCCTATTTGTATGGCTGCTAAATGACCAAAAATCAGTAAATGAAACGTATGATTGAGGGCAACGGCTAGATATTTAAGTCTTCCAGTTGAATAAAAATAAACAGAGTGAGCAATGCAAAAATTACAACCCATGAATTCAATGCCATTGCATTTGAGTGGTACGCGGCTTCGATTGATTAGTTACAACATACAGGTGGGTATCGCCTCGACCCGACCTCATCACTATTTGCTTCATAGCTGGAAACATTTGTTACCTCACTCTAATCATTTAAAAAATTTGGACCAAATTGCGAGCTTATTACAGGGAGCAGATATTGTGGGTTTACAGGAGGTAGATGCGGGTAGTTTACGCAGTGAGTTTGTTAATCAAACAGAATATTTAGCGGGAAGAGCGAATTTTGCCCATTGGCATTTTCAAACCAATCGCAGAATTGGCCAATTTGCCAAGCATAGTAATGGTTTGCTGAGTAAATATGTTCCTAGTAAAGTTGAAGAGCACAAGCTACCGGGTGGCTTACCGGGGCGAGGCGCCATTGAGGTGCATTATGGTGACCAAAATAATACGTTGGTGGTGGTATTATTGCATTTAGCGCTTGGCCAGCGTGCTCGGCGGCAGCAACTTGATTATGTGAGTGAAATTGTTAGGGAATATGAGCATGTGATTGTCATGGGCGACATGAACTGCCAACCGCATAGTGTGGAGATGGCGGTTTTGTTAGCGAAAACGGGTTTAATATCGCCTGCCCGTGAGCTTAAAACATTTCCCAGTTGGCGCCCAACAAAAAAGCTGGATCATATTTTGATCTCGCCTTCTTTTGATGTTTGCAATGTCCGAGTTTTGAATTTCCCTTTTTCTGATCATTTGCCTATCAGTATGGACTTGATCGTTCCTCAAGCGATCTCCTTAGTTGCCTAATTGTCGGTTAAATTCATAGCGCTACGGGTATAGCTTCTCAGAGTGATCTGAAAAGCTATAATTCAATCTGCACATCGTCCAGCGGTGTGGGTGATGCGTAGCGTATTCCTATGCCTAATGAATAGGGCCACTTTTCTCGCGTGAATCTTTGAGCACTTCAACAGCCTCAGGTGCTTGTGAGGCTAATGTGGCAGCGCCAATAACCAGGACAGGGATAGCGATAACAATCGAACCGCTAAAGGCTAAGACGAGCCCGGTAACGATGATGGCTACTCCAATGAGAGCGATAACGATATGCATGAAAATTCCTCTTCCTTAAACGTGTTTGTGTATTTTAACCTATGTGTGTGCTCATTCATGCAGCGTCAGTGACTAGCTCTCGGACAATATATGGTATGGAGAGGTTCGTATGGCATATAGGTTCGTTATGACTAAACGGGGCTGTTGCAAGCATGTCGCCATTTAACGGCCACCAGAGTGCTTGATTATGAGAATTTTGATATCGTTAGTCAATTATTTTTCTGTCGATAATTTGTGCGTGAAAATTTCAGGGACAGTGGGCGTTGTTATCGTTATACGGAATGAAAAATGATCTTTTTTACTAGTTTTTCTTCCATTTTCGCGCGGAATAATTGCTCATCGACTTTACGAAGTCGTCGGCTGACTTCTCTTCCCATGTTCATTTGCAAAATGGCGAATTGTTTTATATTGATATTATGTATTTCATCAATACAACGAGTGGATAACTGTAAAGCTAGGCAATCATCTACGGCACGTACGGAAGCACTGCGTGGCGAAAAATCAATGAGCGCCATTTCTCCAAAACAATCGCCTGAATACAAATAGCTAAGATGGCGCGCTTTATTACGCCAGGTTTTTAGTATTTCTACTTTGCCTTGTTGTAAAACATACATGCAATCGGCAAGATCGTTTTCCCGAAAAAAATAATCCGCTTGGTTGATCGATATCACCGGTGAAGAGGCGACGATAAAATTGAGGGTTTTATCGTCTATTCCACCAAAAATTGGAGCGCTTTGTAGAAATTTGAGGCTGATGTCGTCCATGCCGTTTTTGCCGAGTTAAGTTTTTTGCGAATAACGATTATTCTAGTATACGTAAATATAGCTAATATTTCGCGTCAAAAAATTATTCCTACGATAGGGTCGGCTGTTTTTTGCTCGTTTTCATGATGTGGTACATTGATTGACGTTAAAAGCCTATCATTTTGATTCCTAAGGGGCAGATTCTGAAAGAACAAGTGCTGTTAACATCAAAGCAACAACGCTCTTGGATGATGAATATCATACGTGGGTGTTTCATGGCACTTATGGTGGTATTTTTGTTGGTCATCGTGATCGTCGTGAGTTTGCCAAGTCTCTTATCCATTGATGGGATACGTATTTCGCTGCAGTCAGCGATCGCCACCCAACTTAAACGCCGAGTCGTCATTGATGCCATCAATGGGTCTTGGTGGCAAGGGTTTCAGGTGGCGGGTTTGCGGATTTATGATCAATCGGCGGTGGGTGCTTCACCGTTTGCTGAATTACATCAGCTTGACTTGATTATTCACTACCGTGATTTGTTGGTTGGTAAATTAAATGTCAGTGTGCAATTACACGGGATGGACCTTCAATTAATACGCCGGGTGGATGGCTCGTTGAATATTGATGATTTAATGGCCGATTCAACGGCACCTGAAGCCACTCGGTCACCCGATAGCTCACCCTTGTCTTTACCCATGGACATTCAATTAAACGTGGTTATTGCTGATGTTAATTTTTATGTGTTGGATGAGGCCAATCAGCAAGATATTGCATTAACAGATATCTCATTCGTTGTTAATGCACCCGATCTGGCTGGATTGCCGATACAGTTGGCTTATGGGATGACCCCGAGTATTAACGGACAACCATTTGAACGTGTGACACTGCAGGCAGAAATCAGCCAGCTTTTTAGCCATCGAACCTTATCCATTGAGCAAATAATTGCGCAGCTTGAGGTACGATTGCCAGGGGTGGATTGGCAGCTCAAAGTCGCCATGCCGCAGGCGCAGGTTGATTCTCGATTGCTCATCGACGTAGCGCAATTGTTACCACCGATGGCCACGATTATCGAACCCTTGCAGGCCGTCAAGGCGACGGCTAATATCGCACTTGAGGTGAAATTACGCAATGTTTTGTCTGAGGATATTCAATTTTTTAGCCATTTATCGGTGAATGAGCTATCGGCACAGCACCATGAATGGTTTGATCAGGCAATGATAGGGCCGGCGTTATCACTCAAAAATAATGGCACACTAAACATCACCAAACAGCGGTTGGCGGTTGATCAGGGTCTGTTTAGCCTTGGGGATAACAGTACCGCACAATGGCAGATGCAGATGACTGATTTTTCAACAGGGAATCAACAGCTTCATGCAAACATAGATATGTCATTCGACTTGAGTGAAATCTATGAAACGGTAAAGCCGCTTTTGTCCTCAGCCGTTGTTCCGATGCCTCCTGATTTTTTGTTAGCGCTTGACGATGCAAAATTGACCGTAAAACAACTCAACGTAAATTTATCTGACAATTTTTCTGATGGAGAGATCAGTGCCCAGGCTTTATCGGTGGTGATACCGTCGGGACACGTTAGTATGGCTAAGGATAACCTTGTGATACGTGACTTTGTTTTTAGCATGACGGGTCTGCAAGTAAAACTACGGGATGAATTGCCTTACTCTCTGCATCTGTTGAGTGGCAATGTCAGCTTGGCTGGGCTTGATTACCAAGGACAAGACAAACTATCGCTAAGCCAGCTAACACTGCAACTGTCATCAGACCCCGTGGTACTTGCTAAGCAGGGCATTGATCAGCTCCGGTTGGATGCCGATCTGAGTCTTGATACATTGCGGCTGAGCGGTGAGACGTCTTTGGAACTGCATCAATTACAGGTGCCGATGCAGCTCTCTGTCAAGCAATTACAACAGAATCAGCAAGCGTTATTGGGTTGGGATATGCAGGCTTTGTTGACACCAAAAATCACGATCAAGGCTATCCATTTGCTCCCTGACTTGAGCTTAACAGGGATGGCAGGGGCATTCACTGTCGAATATATCTCGCAGCCAATCTCCATGGTGAAACTGCCTGAGTTTAACGTGACAGCAGAGACATTGCGTTTTCAGGAAAACCACCTCCAGACACTCTCGGTGGATGCAAAAATTGGACGTCTGGATGTATTAACATTGGACCCGTTTGATTTTAACGTATACGACCAACAGCTTGAAGTTAAGCTGGCCGATAGGCTGCGCTTATCCGTCCAATCGACGGTACAGGCCAGTGGCTATCAGTCTATTGAGCATCGGGGTCAGCTCTTTGTTGATTTACAACAGATCCGGCCGTGGATGGCGGTGGTAAAATCGGTCAAAGTTGACAAGTTGAGCGGTAATTTAGCCGCCGATTGGCACTTTCAAGGGCAGCGCCCGAGTGCTTTTCAGATCTCGCAAATAGCCAATATCAGTCAGACTCCTGATCGTTTGCGGGAGGCCACGGCGTTTGTGAAACAGTTACAATTGCAGGTGACTTTGCAGGATGGCTTAGCCGACATTAAGTTCATGCCTGATGGTGCGATTGCGATTGGTCAGTTTCAGGCGCCACAATTATTTTCGGTCATGGTGCGTAACGGTTTATCTGAGTTGGATTTGCAAGTTGATTGGCGTCTACAGGATATGACAACGTCTTATACTCAGGGTTATTTGCCGCCGGATTTTGATGCGTCATTAACACTCTCGCTATCGCAAAAAAACTTAAATGAGCTGATGTTAAATCAACAGCTGAATTTGCAACCATTGGCGGTGACGCAAAACTTGAATCTTTCGTTATCCGGTCTTTCGAATGTGCTAAACGAGGGTTTGCAACAACCACTACTTAGCGGGTTGCGGTGGATGCAGGGGCTGCTGAATGTGAGTGTTTTGGTGGAGCAAGATAACAAGTATGCAACCGATCAATTTAACTTGACAGGTTTAACTCATCTCGGGACGCAATTACAACTGAATGCGAACCAAGAGGTGGCGGCAGATATCTGGTGGAAGACCGATGATTTCAGTATGGCGATGCCAAGGCAGTTCGAAATTTCCCACTTGGCAACAGATATGCATCTACACAAAAGTTATCAATTGAAATTGGGGGAGGCCGCTAATCAGTTGGCTGAGCCATCTTTTCTGTTATCCCAATCCGTCTTGAACTTTTCACCATTAATGACTTACTCCACGTCGTTAAGTCGGTCGGTTGTGTCGAATCTAAAGCCACCTAATGTAAAAATGCGTGACTTGTATTTATATGGTGCGCCGCCATTACCGATGAATGTCACATATCCGCAGCTCAGTCTATTATTAGAGAATAATCTGCCTTCATTGGAGAACATTGAGTTAGGGTTGCTTGGTGGCAGCTTATTGGGTAATGTAAAGATATTAAAAAAATCCGCACATTATTTTGTTAGCGCAAAATTTTCTTTTTCGGGTGTGGACATTCAAAACTTGCTGCCGGTGGCTTCTCAGCAAGCAGATATTGATACTGAAGTGAGCGGTTTGATTGAAGCACATTTTCCGCTGGAGGATGATACCATTTATTGGTTGAATAATATTGAACTGAATATCAAAATAACACATATTGGTGCGCAAACGATGGAACGTTTGTTATTTGTTTTAGACCCTAATGAGAACAATGAGGCCATCATTGAACAGCGTAAATTATTAAAATCAGGGAAGCCGAAATGGCTGAGCATTGTGGTAAAAAATGGTTTGCTAAGTTTGTATGGTGCGCTTGATTTAGTGAATGTCAGTATCGATCTACCACCATTGGAAAGGCTAGATTTGACCAGTTTACCCATGGATTGGAGTGAAATTATTCAGCCCTTTGGGGATTTGCGGGACTATATGGATACCTTATCGGCGGTGACGGTTTTGCTGGATAACAATAACCGTATCACATTTCAATGAATCTGAAGATATTTATTATGCGATATCAAATGTTAGTAATTATTTGTTTTTTTGCGTTAGCGGCTTGTACCGTCGCCAAAGTCAATGTGGATGTGGTGAGTGAAAGAACCGCGTTAGAGAACCAGGTGTTAGGCACCTATCATGCGCTGGATAGCGAGTTGCTGCGTTTAGCCTCGGTGAGAGCCGTGGATTCCTCGGGTAAATTGCGTCCACCATTAATCCGTAGCCAAGATCATAAAAATGCCATGCTAGCCATGCAGCGTTTAGCTTTTCACGCGGATGATCTCGATGTATTTAAGCAAATTGGTTGGATCGGAGAAAATAACACGGGATTGTTGTCAGTTTTCTGGCAAGCTCCGGATCGCTTGCCGGAAGCGGTACGCGAATTAGCACTTAATTATCAACGGGCCGAATTTGATTCGATTATTAAACAAGTGAATCAGGATCGAATACGTATGATGGAGCGTGTGATTGACCTGAATGAAAATTTCAGAAAAAATGATTTGGCAAAAATTCAAAAAATTTTTGGTAAACTTAATCGAGAACAAGCGCTACCGGGTGTTTCGGTGCAGTTGGAAGATGGACAATGGGTTAAGCAGTCATAACTTTTCAGTTAAAATATAACCGCCTATTGATATTCACTGGCTTTGTTCTTGGTTCATTTCTTAAAAAATAGGCGAGTCTGGCATCTAGACTCACCCTAATAGAGTGGATTCGCTACGCTTAATCTACACGACATGGATAAAAGAAGAGGAAGCGATATTTTTTAATGATTTTTCTTGTAAAAAACGGCATAAAATAATTTTTCCTCTGAAAGCAGTTTAAACTATAAAATTATCGTAGATTTTTGGTTAACGATATTTACTCTGTATGTATGGATAAAGCCAATCGATATTAAGTAAACGACTTTTCATGGGTTTGCGTTGTTTTAGGGTTAGGCTAGAGATCTGTTGAGCAACGATATCTTGCTCGTTAAATAACAAAGGGCGAAGACGTTTTTCTGTGGAATAAAGCGATGATTGATCATTGTAGTGTTCGGAAAAGGCATCATTCGATTGCGAGTAGGTTAATAATCCACGGGCAATGGGACCATTTTTCGTAAAACTGACAACCATCATCCAGCTCGACCCATAACGCACATGGTATCCATGTTTTCCTAAACCGGAGCGCAATGGCTGTTGGGTGAGCACATCGGTGGCGACAGGGTATTGATGCTGAGGCAGTAATGTGTCATCGAGTTTTTGTTTGTTATTGGCATAAACATTAAATCCGCCGGTTTGATTGCTGGCCCCTGACCAGGCTAGCCGTAGACCGCTGGGTGAACCATCAGGCAAGCTTTTTTCCATAAATTGTATTTCCCCCAGTCTGGCATCTAATGGCCAGCCTGTCTGGTTGACATTAGCGATGGCAATGGCTAATGCTTGCAATGCGCTGCCATCGGTGCTTAATGTGTGTGGTGTATTCGCCGGGTCTCGTGCATCAAAAGCCATTGTTAAATGTTTTTGGCGACTAAATTGGTAGGCAAATTCACGAAACAAATGGCCAGCAATACTGTGATTATTTTGTCGTCGATCCCATTGCTGAAGTGCATGACAGCCTTCATCGATTTCGATTTTCAGGGTATCATTGATGATCACCGGTTCATTGCCTTGGGAGAGGCACTGAGCGATTAGCTCATCAAAGATTAATTCACTTAAATAGCTGCGATTGGAAAGGAGTGCGGTTTCGAGTTCTGTGAGTGAAAATTTTTGATCGTTACCGCTGGCATCGCGAAGCAGTTTTAATCCCATCCGGGCACGCAAGGATAATTCGCTATGTGTTGCGCCGTACAAAGGAGAAAACCCCGTTAATAATTGGGCAGGATTGGTGGCCCAATAGGATTCATTGGAATTTTGCACAAAATCTTGTCGTTCCAATTTGGGTACCTGATCATAAGGTAACGGACGATTAAAAGCAAAGAAGCGGGTATTACCCGGTAAAATGGTAAATCCGGCTTGTTTTCTTATTTGTTGTAACTCAGGTGATGTGGCTAAAACTTGACTGGCGGCCTCAGAGAGTCCTGGCACCGGCGAGTCATCAATATAGAAGCTGTTGCCCGCTTGGTCTGCGTAGAGGGTGTTGTTAAAAATAAGTCCGTCATAGTCTTTATTCGCTTGTTTGAATTCAGTTAAATTTTTCGCCATGTTGATGGCTAGCCAATGATCGATGGTGTCTAGATTGGCCAGATTAACATCTTGCAGAGTGAAAGCTTGAGTGTCGTCCCAGTTTAAAAAATTTAAATTGGCCGGTGTTTCAATCATCGGTCCGAACTCGGTGTAATAAATATCTTTAGCCAGTGATGTGATGCCATTACCATTGTTGACTTTGATGATGTAGGTTTTTTTGAAAATAGGTTTTATTTCACCATTGACCAAATATTGTTTGCGGTTATTTTGGTTGAGTTCCAATCGATAAACAATTAAATGTTCAGCTTGTGAAAAGGTATGCGTCCAGGCAATATTTTTATTGAAACCAATATTAATGATACCTGGCATGCCGACTAATGACCCCCCCATGGTATCCAGTACATTAGGAATGGTAATGTGAGATTGCCAAAATCGTAAATTTCCGGTATGCGGGAAATGCGGATTAGCTAATAACATACCTTTGCCATTCTCCGTCATTTGTTTGCCCAATCCCCAGCCATTCGAAGCTAATTCATGAAAATTAGGTTTTGTTACAACGATATGTCGTGCGGCTTTTTTTAACTTATTCTGAAGGATGTTGAGCCAATTGATGATGGTATATTCATGACTGTCGATTGTTGTTAAAGGGCGTGGCAGATAGTTGTCGTCATTGTTGGGATTGGCGAAAAAAATCAAGTCTAAAAAATTACCCGCACCGGGTAATAATTGGATAGAAAAAATATAGGTGACGATATCAATAGCGGTAATTGGTTTTAACCAGGCTTGTCCGGCACAAGGGGCTGGTGGTGTGACGATGCCCATCTTTGCATCGGCAAGAAATTGATTATACCCGGCGGTAAATCCTTCGATGAGTGCTTTCGATGCTTGACTGTACTGAGGGTATTTTTTTTTTGCCAATGTGCTAATGCGCAAGGCTTTATAAGCAAAGTCACTGATTAAGTTTTTGTTGTCTTGCTCGATAATTTGACCCGTACTAAAATCAATCGCCTGATGAGGTCCAAAATACTTTGATCGTTCACTGTTTGCTTTAATAAAGCCATCGGCGAGAATGCAAAGATGGTCTTGTGCTTGCGCATAAGCGCTACCAAATCCCAGGCTTTCAAGGTCGTTGGCTTTGATATGTGGTATACCATAAGGTGTGCGGCGAATTTTTGCACTGAGTACTCCATTCGATGGCGACATAATCGATGTATTCATGGTGGGTGTATCAGTGGCTAAGACAACAGCGCTGTTGGTGATGAGTGTTAATGTGAAATAAGCGAGTGCTACCATTAAAAGGCTTTTCATTATTAATTCGACTTTGAGGTAAACCACCGGCTTTGCCGGTGAGACTTGAAAAGGCTCTGCCGTTACATCGTGTAAGAATACTCCTGAGGAAAGCCTAGGGGCTCCACTCAGGAGTAATACATGAAAGAATGGCAAAGTTCAGCTCATGTGAAATGGGAATGCAAGTACCACATAGTAATAGTACCAAAATATAGGAAAAAAGTACTCTTTGGTAAAACTAGAAAGAAAATGGGCAAAATTCTCCGGCAGTGATGTCGGCAGAAAGGCGTTGAAATATTGGAGGGACATGCGATGCTAGATCATATTCATCGGGTGTTGACTATACCCCCAAAATTTAGTGTGGCAATGGTCGTTGGTTATTTAAAAGGAAAATCTGCTATTCAGATTCATCGAGAATTTCTTGGAGTGAAAAAGGGGTTTACAGGCAAGAATTTCTGGTCGAGAGGGTATTGTGTTAGTACAGTTGGACTTGATGAGATAACGGTACGTGAGTATGTAAGAAACC
>CAYUAI010000003.1:0-155568 GCA_964442745.1 uncultured Chromatiales bacterium | reverse complement strand
AAGCAAGGCAAAAACCTCTAAAAAAGGTATCTATTTAATCCGGTCACGCCATAGAAGGTATTTCCTTCCGAATATCTGAGCAAGAAAATAATGCATTCTCATTCAATTAAAAATTATCTTCAAATTGTGGGGCGGCGATGATACCAATGAGATGGAAGGGTGGTTGTTGTGATGCATTAAACGACAAAAATCAAATAGAGTGTAAAGTGATGCTGATTAAGCAAATCAAGCCAAATGTAAGTAAAGCTTTAATGTTGGCGAAGCGCGAGCTACCATCGTTTGTCTATGATGCTGTACAACTGGAAGGAATTAACTTCACATTACCGGAAGTGCAAACGCTGCTAGACGGTGTAACCGTCGGAGGTTACGCACTTAGCGACCAGTAAATAACTGTCAATCAGAGAGATGCATGGCGAAAATTATTTGAAGATATAAAACAGCAAGCCTTTCACGTTTCCCAAAAATATGCAACAGCCCTGCACGCCATAGCGGGTAAAGAGGAAGCCCTTGAGTGGGGTTGCTTTCGCCCAGGACGTGTCACCATTGCAGGCACAGAATATTTACCACCAAAAGCTGACGAGCTACCCGCGCTCTTCACTGCATTAGTGCAAGAGCATAAAAACATTAATGATCCCTACGATAAAGCCATTTTTATTTTTCTGAGTATGGCCAGAACTCAGTTCTTTTATGACGTAAATAAAAGAATGGGACGTTTCATGATGAACGGTGTTCTATTAGCTCTGGGCTATCCCGCGATAAGTGTATCGGTAAAACGACAACTAGAATTCAATCAGTTAATGCTTGATTTTTACGATTCCAATAACCAAGTCCCAATGAACGAGTTTTTAAGATCCTGCCTGGATGAACGTATTATAGAAATAATGGTAGAATAGAGAAAAAACACGATGACGAAAGCCCGTTAAGAACAAATATCTCCTAGAAATCACCTCATATTAGGAAAGGCAAACAGGTCAAGTTATAACAAACGACGGTTGGAGTACCAAGGTGTGGCGGGTGATTTCCTGAAGGTGTTTTATTACCTTAGGAATGGGCACGTAATAATTTCCCGGTTATGCATCTCATCTTCCGCCCGTCTTGGCCCGTTCTTCCATCACAAAAGCTCGAAATAAAACCACTATTTTTGCACTTTTGCTCAATCAGAACGAACCAATACAAACCCAATCTGAGCGTCAAACAGGGAAGTTATTACGTGCCCATTCCTTAATAGTGGTCTGATGGCCTCCAGAGAGTTAACGGACACCGATGTGATACCATTAGCGATGCCTATGAGTGGCAATAGATTGGCGTGGCTTATGTGGCCAGCGACGACTGAGGTGGAGATCAGGTTAATGATCTTATTGAGTATCAATAAAACTAATTTTCAAAAAACAAGCGGCCCAATGTCGGTCAAATCGGGTCGTCTGATAAATTTCACGAATCGCTTCCTTTGGTGATGGTCATCGGAGGTTGGCAAACAAAAGATGATAACTTACCATTGGAAGCTCTTTAGGCGAGACCCAAATCAGTGATCTCTATCAAACCCAGGGTGACTAATAAAGACCCCAAAAAAGGCGGAATACCAGCTGATTTGCGAATTTTTTTTGAGCAACTCTCTCGACAAACTGTCAACAGGTAAATGATGGGTGCCAATAATTGGGTAGAAAAGTGGGCTTTTTTATGATGGGAAAGTGAGAAATAACATACCCATTCCTAAATGATAATTCTTACATCACTTCGTTAAAAACAGAAACCATAATAGGATGAGCGTAGCATGGTTTCTTCGGCCCAGTTGTGATGGGTGGCGGGTTCGCACATTTGGCCCTGGAATTTAAAGACGGCATTCATTTTTGGATCGAGAATTTTTTTAGCGATTTCATAATCAGAGCGTGTCACTTTATAGGCGGCTTGAATGTGTTCGACTTGGCAAGGGTGGATGGCTGTTTTGGCGAAGAGGCCGTGGGCAATGTCCATTTCTAATTCTTTTTTTAGCACCGCTTCACTGGCACTGTCGATATATTCATAAACTGGTGCGGATAATTGATAATGGTGAGGCTTGAATACGGTAATACAATTATCAATCGCTTGACGTATGGGCGTTTCGTAAATGGATAGGTTTCTGGGACGTTTTATTTTCAAGATATTGAGTAAATCATTGCCGCCGATACGCAGGCATAGTATTTGGCAAGGAAATTGGTTGAGTTCAACACAAAGTTTGCGTAATGCTTTTTGATCAAAGGCGATTTCTGTTTCCAGGGTTGGCATGACAGTGAAAATAGCATAGTCGCTAAATAATTGTCGGTAATGGCTGATATTGCTTAAATCCATTTTGGGCAGTACAAAACCATCAATTTTCTCAATGCCCGGCATGGTTAATAATGTACGTAAAATTTGTACATTGCGGGGTCGAATAAATCTCAGTGTTGCACTGGGTTGTAATTGATACAGGGTTTTTTGAATATTGTTTAGCGAAAATTCGACTTCATGTTCATGGATGGCATCTTCCGTGCAGATCACTAATGAATGGTATGTGTTTGCGTTGAGATGCTGGGTCAGTTTATCTAGCGTAGCGGGGCTATATAGTGTCGCTCCCAAGCGATAATAATTAAGATAATGATGGCTGTTTTTTTGATTAGCTAAACGACATTTGTTCATTTATCCCTCTCCCTCTAGCTCCTTGATGAGTGCGGTTGCATTAAACGGCATGTTTGGGTCAACATGTATGGGTATGTTTTTTTCTTGAGCCAGAATTTTTAAATGCTGTGTGTCCTCTAGATGTCGATTTTTTAATAATAAGAGGCGTGGTATACGTCGTAGCATGACGCGTGTGGCTTCGGCGATACCGGGTTTTATTTTATTAATATCTAGAATTTCATAGTGTTTTTGTAGATGTTGCACATAAGCTTGTGCCTGCTGATATTGTGATGTTTTATCATAGTGAGGCAAGTGATTAGGCTGGGTCGTATTAATTAAGTCATAAATATCATCGATAAATTGATTGGAATAATCGACCGATGCCAGGTGGCGGTAAATCATACAGCCATGAAATTGATCCGGCGGTGCATGTCGGGTTCGCACGGTGCGTGATACCAGTCCGGAGACGGTGCTGTTCATGATGCCGGAAGGAATTACATAATCATCACGGGTCGCGACGATATCTGCCGTTCCGCCAATATCAGAAATGACACATAGGGTATCATTTAATTGTTCTGGGTTAGCTTTGTTCCAAGCGGCAACGGATTGTTTGAGTTCTCGTGTGATGACCCCTTTTGCGGTCCAGCCATCGACAAATAAAATACTGCTTGGCAATCGATTTTGTTGTAATACATAACGGATTGCCACGGTATCAAGACCCTTATCTCGAATGATAGAAATGGAATAATGTTGCGAGTCACGCAAAAATTTATATTTAAGCGTGCGATGCAATAGGATGCCGATAGGGGTGCCCGCACGGGCTAATGACAAAAGGGTAATTTGTTGCTGAGTATAATGTTGATGAATGTGTGCTGCGAGGGCGGCAACTTCTTGGGCTAATCGTTGTTTGTATTTATCCAGCATTTTTAAGAACAGGCGAGTATACTCGCTGCTTGGCGGGTTTTCTATGGAGACCATTTCCGAATAGTGTACGCCCGCTTGCAAGCGTTTTTCTTTTTCATCAACCGACAATAGCTCAAGATCCAGTTCTGTTAACAAAAAGACACAGTCATCACGGGAATAGCTGCCGCTAATACCTATTTGCATCGTTTTAGAAGTCATGATTCAGTCGATTGGATTGGTTGATTTGACTGCTGTTAGGGATCATCATGAAATGGCATAATTGCATAAATGGGACATCGGTATGGCTATCGCCTGAGCCGATAAACAATGGGTGATCATATTGTTTCTTATAGTGGGCCATTAAATAATGCACGGCATTAGCTTTATTGGCATAGCAAGGCAGCAGTGCCATATTACGGCCATTAATATGGATTTTTGCCGCTGAACGATAGGCTTTGTGTTCCGTTAATAACTCTTTTAAATGCTCGAACTGATGATGATTGCCTTTAATACTAATGTAGCAAGGTACATTATAATCTTCGACAATGCGGCAGCGCATGGTGAGTCCATGTTGCTTAATGAGGGTTTGCACTTTACTCTCTAAATAAATCAGAAACTCATGCCAAGCATTGATGTCGCTAGTGATTTGTTGTAACCAGGTGGGGTCGACTTGGTTATCTTGTCCCAATATCAAGGCGCCATGGTTAATCACTTTTTCATGTTTAAATGTGAATGTTAGCCGATTGAGTGCGGCGCTATTACGGCCGGTGACAGGAATGGTGCGTGCTGTATTAAACCAGTTCAATAGTGTTTTTTGTTGCTCAGAATAAAAAGAAATCATTTCTCCTTGTGAATTAGCACCGCCATCATGCAATGGGGTTTCTGGTGGACATTTTAGCTTTGTTTGAATTAATGTATCGTCAATATCAGTAAAGACAATTTGTTTGTATGGCGTCACATTTAACATAGAATAACCGCCTGCCCGGGATATTTTTTTCGTAAGCCGCAGAGTTCGGCGTGTTCTGCACTTTCGTAGCCATAAATAATTTGTCGGTCGCTGGGTAAGTTATAACAAAACTGTGTGGTTGACGGCGTATTGCTATCGCTAAACTCAATTTTACGTTCGATGGCGTCTCCAGGTATAATTGGGGAGCGTGTGGTTGACTGGAATAACACATCCATGCCTTCTTTTTCTAACGCTTCAGCCCATAAATAAGGTTGCAAGACGAATTCTCCTTGACCAACGATGACCATTGGCTCAGATTTTTCTAGCGGCGACATCATACGACATGACAGTTGATTCATTCGTAAACCCAGTCGTCCAGTATCCTTTCTCGCTTGGGTTTTTGTAATACCTCCATCAATATTGTCTGGCAGTTTGGGGTTGAAGTCGGCGTGTTGCTGAAAGGAGAAATGTCCGGCTAGCAAGTTAATGAACTCGATCTCTAGGTCGGCTAGCTGTGCCCGGTAAGCTTGTTGCTGTGTACTAGTTAGCCAGTTTGCGATAGAGACCCAGGTTATTTTTTGCAGTTGTGGGTAGTGCTCATGAAGTTTTTTAGATAATATTTGTAAGGTTCGTCCAGTACTGATTTCGTCGTCGACAATGATGGCATGTCGGGTTTGCTTAGCGACCTCGTTCAGTGAAGCGGGCATTTGGTAGACGATATGGTCGGGCGCATGGCTATGGTTTTCATCCAGGGTAAAGGCAATGGGTTGAGTTAATGCGTGTCGGGTGGTTTGGGTATAAACGACATCAACATCTGGGTGTTGTTGAGACAAGCTATGTGCGACACCACCCGCTAACGCAATGGCGGTTTCGGCCATACCCACCACGAGAACTTGTGAGTCATTTAAGGTGATTTGTTTGGCTAAGGCGTCTTGCACCGCTCGCATGCGAGAGGGTGGGCAGGGAATATGTTTTCCCAGCACTTTGGATACGAATAAATATCCACGTTTAGGGTTTTCTCGTGAAGCAAACGTTAATAGCGTTTCTAATGGCATGGTTTCTTGAGTCAGGTTGACTTCTAAACAGCCGGCAATAATATTGGCGGTTAATTTTCTCATTGAGTTATATTTAGGCGCGAAGTGGCTGAAAATAGGAGCTCATCGTTTCACGTTAGTTTGTTTTTTTAGGTAAACTTAATTTGTGATTGATGTTTTTGGGCGGGTAGTGCGAGACCACCCCAGAGCAGAAATAATGGATGCTCTGGGGTGAAGCGTGGACCGCTGTTAGCCAACATTGATGCCGAAGCCTTGGCATAGAGGACCGAGTCCGCCTTCATAGCCTTGCCCTAAGGCACGAAACTTCCATTCGCCACTATTACGGTATAATTCACCAAACATCATAGCGGTTTCAACGGAAGCGTCCTCACTCAAGTCGTAACGTGCCACTTCTTCGTTGTTGTCTTGGTTGACAATACGAATAAATGCATTGCTGACTTGGCCAAAATTTTGGTTGCGTGATTCGGCGTCATGAATAGTGACAGCAAACACGACTTTTTGTACGTCGGCAGGGACCGCGGATAAATCAATGTTCAAGGCTTCATCATCACCGTCTCCAGCCCCGGAGCGGTTATCACCGGTGTGTTCCACCGATCCGCAGCTTGATTTGAGATTATTATAATAGATGAAGTCGCTGTCGTTACGTACTTTGCCACTTTCTGTCAGCATAAATGCGGAGGCATCCAAGTCGAAGTCGGCGCCATCTGTTGCCCTTTCATCCCAGCCTAAGCCAACGATGATTTTGGTCATCCCTGGTGCGGCTTTGTCTAAAGAAACGTTTCCACCTTTTTGTAAAGATACGCCCATTACTTTCTCCTTTAAATGTATTTAATAAATACCATCGTTATCATACAGTCATGCACGGCATGGCTGTAAGCTGTTGCTCAGTGATTGATTGCGCCTGTTGTATTTTGTGCACAGTCGTTTATTAATATCAAGCTTTATTCTCTATCTTAAGGTCGTGCTCTTGCCGCCTTTTATATCTCACCGAAGAGATAACGGACAAGCTTATAAATGCCACACCAATTAAGCCGGTGATCAATTCATGAATGTGATAAGTCATGCTGATTAACATGATAGAAGCCAACGCACCAATAGCATAGTGGGCGCCATGCTCAAGAAACACGTATTCATCCAAGGTGCCTTTGCGCACTAAGAACACAGTAATCGACCGTACGAACATGGCACCAACGGCTAAACCAATCATAATGATAACAATATCTTTGGTAATTGCGAAGGCGCCGATAACCCCGTCGAACGAAAATGACGCATCCAAAATTTCTAGATAAATAAATCCCATGACGCCCGAACGTTTAGCCACATTGGCCGCATTTTCACCTTCTTCTTTGTTTTCAAAAAGAGCGGAGATACTATCGACAATGACATATAGCATGACGCCGCTAATACCGGCAAGCAAGGCGCTCAGGCGCTCTTCTTCAGGCAGAAAACCTTGAGCGAGCAGTAACACGGTTAAGGCAATAATGACTTCAATGGATTCTAATTTGCCGAGTTGGCTCAATTTTTTTTCCACGAGACCAAGCCAGTAGAGTTGTTTGTGTTTCTTAAATTCGTATTCTAGCCAGTGAAGTTCTCTTTCTTCGTTAAACAGAAAGGACAAAAATACCAAGAGCAAAAACATACCACCAAAAGCCGCAATATTGACATGCGCATCGGTGAGGTGCAGAGAGTACTCATCGGGTTCATTTAATGCCATTTGCATGACCGCAAATGCATTAAGATCCGCCGCGACAGCAACAATGACGATGGGAAAGACTAATCGCATGCCAAACACGGCGATGATAATGCCAACGGTGAGAAATAGATCTTGCCATTTTTTATCCATGTCTTTTAACACAGAGGCATTAACGACAGCGTTATCAAAGGAAAGGCTGATTTCCAGCAGGCAGAGGATGGCAACGAGAATCAATGCCGTCATTCCGCCCCAGAGGTAGCCGCAGATTAAACCAATGATGGTAACCGCAATGGAGTACCTGAAAAAATAGAGATGTTGCTTCATGGATTATAATTCAAATTCTGTGGCGTTGAGTTGCAATTCATGGCAAATTTTACGCACCACTTGTTTTTCGTCATCATCGAAATCACCATCGGAAGCGCCAATCGCAATACAGATCCGCACGAGCAATCGAGCTTCTTGTTCTTTACCTCTGAATTTGCCAACCGCTTCCATGGCTTTAGCTTCACCGATGGCATCACTGAATTGATATTGCTCAATAAAATCGTTAAATGCTCGGATGACATCAATGGTTTTAAATACTTTTAGGGCATCATAGGCTTCAATGAATTTAGCCATTTCTTGTTTTTCTTTATCGTCGATGGAGCCATCGGCTCGGGCGACCATTGCGCAAGAGGCCGCCACCGCATTCATGAAATTTTTGTTTTTAAATTTCATGGCTTCGGTTTTCATTTCTTGGCTTTTATCTTTGACTTTTTGTAAAAAATCTTTAAACATTGTTTAGGTTTCCTTGTGATGGTGCATGTTGTTAAGTGTTAGGGTTGATCTTTTTTCAAGCGGCTGAACTCAATTAACCGGGTGGTTTTATCCAAATATTTTGTGGGTTGCGTATTGATAGTCAATTTGGTTATCACGGAGATAGATTTTAGTGGCTTAACGTGATCGGATGGTTCGGTGAGGGTGGCGTGCTGGATTTAGCCTAGCAAGCTTGTTGTTAAGCAAGCTTGCTAGGAAAGGCACACTTGTTAAGACATCTGAAATCAAGATGCGATTGAGTATGATCCATCGGATTGAGCGCCATAAATTTTGGCTAAGGCTCAAGCTTAGGATGATTAGCCGCATGATGTTAATTCCTTAACATCATGCTGTGTTATTTGCTGAAAATACATGATCTTTCGTTAATTTAGAGATAGCTTTGCTGCACGCTCTTAACCGTTTCCTCCAGCTTGCTATCGGGGGTTGTTTCACCAATGGCAGCAAACTTCCATATGTCGTTGTGACGATACAGACGTCCCATTGCCATTGAGGTTGCGCCCGCAAACTTAGGGTCGCTCGCAATGTTAAATGTGGCGAATACAGCGTCAACTTTAGTGGGGGTCCCTTCGTAAATGCGAATGGTTGCGAACGGTACGGTTTGAAAATCATGCCCACGAAAGCTGTTGAGTATCACGGCGATTTTAGTCACCTCTTGTGGGACACGGGCAAGATCAAGGGTGATGATTTCGTTATCTAATCCGTCATCACCATCCATATCACCGGTAAGATCATCACCGCTATGGCTTATCGATTTATTATCATTTTGTAGTTTACCGTAATAGATAATATCCAGTAATTGGTTGTTGCTATCAAAAAGCGCGCAACTAGCGTCAAGATCGACCGCTTCTTTTTTGGTGCCACCGAATAATCCTTTCTTCTCGATCGCCCCCCAATTAACGCCGACACAAACTTTTTCAAGTTTTCCGCCACCTTCTTTTTCCAAGCTGATACGTTGGCCTTTTTGTAGACTAATCGCCATTGATTATCTCCTGTCGGTCATGACTTTGAAAGAAATTGGGTGCATCTTACCTATGAGGCTATTTTTGGACAGCCTCTTCGCTGTGTGCAAGAAATCACTTCGTTGCTTTGACGCATGTCGTCATTTTTACCACGCTTCCCGAGGCAAGCTGCTTATTGTTTCACTGAATTATCAATGAATCGATCGTGCAATGCAACGGGTTTGGAAGCGTAAGTGTTCAGTAAACCAGCAACTCGTTGTCTCACTGAAGCTCGATTTTTGCAGAATGGGCGTTCATTGACTGAATCGTTTGATAAAGTGTTTTTCTAAGCGGCGCAAAATGATGAAAAAAAGTTCTTTGATGGGGCGTTTGGCAAGCGCTATATAAGGCCGTTGAATATAGGTGACTTGAGTGCCAGCTAAGCAAGCGGCCAGTCCGCCGGTTAACAAGCGATCGTCAACGAGCATAACTTCATGAGCAGTGACCTGTTTTATTTTAATAATTTGCGCGAGGCCGTCTGGGTAGGGTTTTTTTTGTACACCTGAAATGAAACGAATACCAGGGAAAGTGGTATTGAAATATTGGATGCGCGCCGGCGAGGGGCAATTGCTGAGGATGAAAACTTGATCGGGGGCAAAGTGAGTCAGACAGTTTTTTAACCAGTGGCGCATGGCCGGTAAGGGGATTGTTTCGCCATGTGGCGCTAGTACGCCATCAAAATCTAATGCGAGGACGGAGATACCGCGTGTTTTCCAATCGCTCGGTATTAAGTCTTGCGGTTTTCGGGTTGGGTTGGCAGAGGCCAAAATGTTAGCCAATGCTTGGCGGTATTGATAGGTTTTGGCGCATGCATAAATGATATGTTTAATGGGAAGGTACCTGGATGATCAAACATTAAAACGAAAATGAATGACATCACCGTCGTGAACGACATATTCCTTTCCTTCCAGGCGCCATTTTCCGGCTTCTTTGGCACCTTGCTCACCTTGGTGTTGTACAAAATCGGGATACGAGATAATTTCTGCACGAATAAACCCTTTTTCAAAATCGGTATGAATGACACCGGCGGCTTGCGGGGCGGTTGCGCCGATAGGGATCGTCCATGCACGCACTTCTTTAACCCCGGCAGTCAGATAGGTATGTAAACCTAATAATTGGTAACCGGCCCGAATGACTCGGTCCAGGCCGGGTTCTTTTAAACCAAGGTCGATGAGAAATTCTTCTTTTTCATCGTCAGGTAATTCGGCGATTTCTGCTTCAATGGCTGCGCAGATCGGGACCACCGGCGCCTTTTCATTGATGGCCATGGCATTGACGGCATCCAAGTGGGGGTTGTTTTTAAATCCATCGTCATTCACATTGGCAATATACATGACCGGTTTGGCGGTGAGTAATTGCAGTGTTTTGATGAAATCTTTTTCATCTTCATTCATTGCGAGAGTACGAATGGCATGACCTTGGTCAAGGTGTTGGGCGACGCGTTCCATGATCATTTTTTGGGTGATGGCTTCTTTATTGCCACTTTTGGCAGTTTTGCCTAAACGATGGATGACTTTTTCTACGGTATCCAAGTCACAAAGTGCCAGCTCGGTATCAATGATTTCAATATCCCGTAGCGGATCAACATTACCCGCCACATGGGTGATATCATCATCTTCGAAACAGCGCACCACATGGGCAATGGCATGGGTTTCGCGAATGTTGGCTAAGAATTGATTGCCTAAACCTTCACCTTTCGATGCGCCAGCTACTAACCCGGCGATATCAACAAATTCCATGGTGGTAGGCAAAACCCGTTGTGGTTTAACAATATCGGTAAGTACCTGTAAACGCGGGTCGGGGACGGGCACCACGCCAACATTGGGTTCAATGGTGCAAAAAGGATAATTGGCGGCGTCGATGCCGGCTTTGGTGAGTGCATTAAATAATGTTGATTTGCCGACATTGGGAAGGCCCACGATAGCGCATTTAAAACCCATGTTATATTCCTTGAATGACTTGTGATGGTTGGTGAGCTGCGTTGGTTTAAAAATGGATCAGCTGTTGGGGGCATTGTGCAAGCGGTGCATGGCTTTTTGAAGATCGCCCTGGACAAGCAATGGGGTGATATCCAATGCGTGCATGAGGCTTTGCTCAATCTGGGTGAGCTCATCGAGGGCGGGTTTGCTTAGTACATGACCGGTGACTTGTTCCCGGTGCCCTGGATGATCAATACCGATTCGCAGGCGAAAAAAATCTTTATTGCCCGTTAAGCCAATAATATCTCGCAAGCCATTGTGACCGCCGTGACCGCCTCCTTGTTTTAAACGTATTTTTCCTACCGGAAAGTCCAACTCATCATGCGCGACCAATACTTTGTCCATGGGAATTTTATAAAAATGCGTAAACGTGCTGGCCGCTTGGCCGCTACGATTCATAAAAGTATTGGGTTTGAGCAGGGTAATGGGATGCGCATTAATGGTTAATTTGCAGACGTCAGCATGGAATTTATTGTCTGGTTTAAAGTGACCACCGTGTTGTTGGGCAAGGGCATCGACAAACCAGAACCCGGCATTATGCCGGGTGGCTTGGTATTGGTGGCCGGGATTACCTAAACCAATGATGACTTTGAGGTCGCTTGACACGTGTTGATCCGGTTAACTGGCTTATTCAGCGGTTTCTTCGGAGTCTTCTTCACTGCTACTCGCACCACGCAGTTTTTGCAGGGTGGCGACAGGTGAATCATGTCCGTGAGACAGGTCGACAGATTTCACGCCCGCGGGTAATACCAGGTCAGAAATGTGCAAGGTATCGCCGGTATCGAGCTGAGAGACATCAACTTCAATGTATTCAGGCAAGTCTTTGGGTTTGCATGTAACTTCTAATTCGCTCATGCTGTGTGACAGTAGCCCACCTAATTTGACGCCCGGTGCCACATCGGCGCCGAGGAAGTGCAAAGGCACCGCCATATGGATGGCGGTATTTTCATCGACACGCTGTAAATCGATATGTAAAATTTTGGGTTTATAGGGATGACGTTGCAGATCTTTTAATACCGCTTTGCATTCTTGTCCGCCGATTTTTACCGTGAGTATGTGGGAATAAAAGGCTTCGTTTTGCAATGATTTGATCAGTAGGTCATGAGATACAGTAATGGGTTCAGGGTCTTGGTTTGACCCATATAGAATGCCTGGGGTTTTCTCTTGGTGACGCAGGCGGCGGCTCGCACCTTTCCCCAAGTCGTCACGTTTTTCCGCAACAATAACAAAATCAGTGCTCATTACAATCCTCCTAAAAAATGGATAGGTGGGAAGTCTGGTTAAAATTCATTCTTCCCGAAGGGCGGACCAAGCTCGCGACCAAGCCTGATTATGCCGGCGGTGAGTATACCCTAACCGCTCATTTTTTTGAAATGTTAGAAGCTGATTCATTTTTTAACCAAACAGCTTCTTAGAGGTGTTACTTTTTTCTAGTCCATAAAAAGTGAACTGACGGATTCGCCTAAATGAATTCGGCGCATGGTCTCAGCGAGAATTTCAGCGACACTGAGTTGTCGGATGCGGCTGCATTGTTGTGCGGCGGGTTGTAATGGGATAGTGTCAGAAATAACCAGTTCATCGAGTTGGGAGTTCTCGATGTTTTCAATGGCTTTGCCTGATAGGACGGGATGGGTGCAATAGGCCACAACCCGTGCTGCCCCATCATCTTTGAGTGCATTGGCGGCATTGCACAGAGTGCCGGCGGTATCGACGAGATCGTCAACCAGTACGCAGGTTCTGTTTTCCACATCACCGATGATATGCATAACTTTCGCAATATTTGGTTGTGGTCGGCGTTTATCAATGATCGCCAAGTCGGCATCGCCGAGGCGTTTAGCGATGGCTCTGGCTCTGACGACGCCGCCGACATCGGGTGATACCACAATTAAGTTTTGATATTTTTGTCGCCAAATATCGCCGAGCAAGATGGGAGAGGCATAGACGTTGTCAACGGGTAAATCAAAAAAGCCTTGAATTTGATCGGCATGTAAATCGATAGTCAGTACCCGGTCAGTGCCGACACTGGCGATCATGTTGGCAACGACTTTAGCGGTGATTGGCACGCGGGCCGAGCGGGTGCGCCGATCTTGGCGAGAATAACCAAAGTAGGGGATGACGGTAGTGACACGTTTGGCTGAGGCACGTCGCATCGCATCCACCATCACTAATAACTCCATTAAATTATCATTGGTTGGATAACAGGTTGGCTGAACGATAAAGGCGTCTTGACCACGCACGTTTTCCAATATCTCTACCATAATTTCACCATCACTAAAGCGACCAACAGTGATTTTTCCCAGGGGAAGGTTTAAAAAACGCGTGATATTTTGCGCCAGTTTTGGATTGGCAGTCCCAGAGAAGACCATCATTCGAGGTTCTAACACGTTGTGACTCCCTACGGGTGGTGTTTTAATATCTGAGTTTGGTGATGGGGAATGCGCGGCGGGTTATCATTTCAATGGTAATCGAGTGATTTTACAACGGCTCTCAATCAACGCGGCATTTGTGAGACAAAATACCCGCCAGTTTATTAGGTTTATTCAAACGTATACTGACAACGGATTAATTCGCAAGGTATGGCTGGGGTGGCAGGATTCGAACCTACGAATGCTGGGATCAAAACCCAGTGCCTTACCGCTTGGCGACACCCCAATAAAAACTGGACGATACTCTTTAGAGATGCGTATTGTTTCATAACTCGCTTAAAGGACTTTTGTTGCGACCCCTTGTCACAATCAGGCGCCACTTGGCCGGTGCCTGACTTGCCACCTCATCGGCGGCAGATTGTGTGTCAAAAGCCGCAAAAATACAAGCCCCGGTGCCTGTCATACGAGCCTTTCTGAATTGTGATAGCCATTTTAGCGCTTCACCCACCTCGGGGTAAAGGGCGGTAACCACCGGTTCACAAACGTTCGTCACGCGTTCTCCATCCCAGAGATCGCGTATTCTGATAGGATGTTGGTCCCGTGTCAATTGTGAAGCCGAAAAAATTTTACCGGTTTCCACATGAACCGGGGGAGCAATGATGAGATACCAGGGTTCGGGTACGGTAATCGGGGTTAGTTTTTCGCCGATGCCTTCTGCCCAGGCGCTTTGCCCAAAAATAAATATGGGAACATCGGCGCCCAGTTGCAGACCAAGCTGAGCCAGTTCTTGTTGGGTTAATTGGGTTTGCCACAACTTGTTTAGCGCCACTAAGGTGGTGGCTGCGTTAGAACTGCCGCCGCCTAAACCGCCACCCATGGGTAACCGTTTATCAAGTTGGATGTGGCAGCCTAACGGGCTGTGAGTGTATTTTTGTAGGAGTTTAGCTGCTTTGACGACCAGGTCATCGTCACTGGCAACGCCATCGAGTTCGGAAATCCGAGTAATACAGGCATCATCGGTTATCTCAAATTGAAGTTGATCACCATAGTCAACGAACTGAAACGCGGTTTGCAACAAATGGTAGCCGTCATCTCGGCGTCCAGTAATGTGCAAAAAAAGATTGAGTTTGGCGGGGGCTGGCCATAAAAAACCCTGTGGGCCATTGGAAGAGGTTTGAGTTGTCATGCCAAAGATTGCGTATTAACTGGTGAGTTTCCATTGGTCGATCACTAAACGAACGTCGTAACGCTTATTCTCTAAAAATAATTTATTGGGTAACTCAATGGTCGTACCTGTACTGCTCACCTGGCTATAGCGCTTAAATTCAACGAACCAGTCTTGTTGTTGCAGGGAGCTTAGGCGACCTTGCGGATCAATTTGGTATTGCGTGGTTTGTTTATCACTGGTTGGTAAGCCAACAATCCAATAACGTAATGCGTTAAAAGGTAACGAGATACCGGCGTGGGTTGCTAAGAGTTGTTCGGGGTCGTGGTCTGAGTAATTTTCTTTGGCTGATATTTGCAGCTCACTGGCTTGGTGATTGCCAGTGAGTTTAATGCTGCCTTGCCCAAAGGGGCCTTGCAGCATAATGTCATAAACGGTTCCCGATTGGGACCAGGTGATTTTGCCATGCCAAACGTCTTGTTCATTTTTGGCAGAAAAACGGCCGATGAACTGCCAATGGTCCAGTCGGCTGAGTGTTTGTTGGCGTTGTTGCCAAAACAGATTGTTTTTTGTTTGCTCGCTGGTTTGCGTGAGGTAAGGGCCGGGGGTGGCGCAGGCGCTGATGGTCAGCAATAGATAAATAACCAGCCAGATTGTTATGCGGCTGGGGGAATTTACCGTAGCGCTTGTTTTGTGCATGACATCAATCTATTAGTTAGGCAACGCGAGCGTTTTGATATTAAATACCTGGACCGCTAGAGCGTTTTGGAAGTTGTCCAAACCGCTCCATGGTAGCGCGTAAAACGTCGTTGTCACTGAAGGTATCATAGGCTTCATTCCAGACCTTGATGGCTTCTTGTTGCTGGCCGTTGCTCCATAAAGCTTCGCCTAAGTGAGCCGCGATTTCTCCATCTTTAGTCAATGCTAGCGCTCTTCGTAAATGTTTGATGGCTTCTGCATGATTACCAACACGAAATTGTACCCAGCCTAAGCTGTCGATAATGGCGGCGTCATTAGGTTCAATGGCTAACGCTTTATTGATCAACTCAAGCGCTTCTTCATAACGTGTGGTGCGATCGGCTAAAGTATAACCTAATGCATTCAAGGCGGCGGCATTATTTGGCTCTTTTTCAATGATTGAGCGTAAATCACGTAGGGTGATATCCATGTTGTCGAGCCGTTCGGCAATCAATGAACGCGAAAATAAAATCTCCGTGTCATCAGGTAAGCTATCAGCGAGGGCTTTACTGTATAAGTCAAAGGCGGCTTGATAGCGTTTATGATTTCTGAGCAGTGAGCCTTCAAATAAAACGAGTTCGCGTTGTTTGTCTAAAGTGGCCGGTTGTAGAGCATGCAAATGTTCCAGAGCATCATTCAAACTTTTGGCGCGCTCAAGCACGGCAGCAACACGTAATTGTGCTTCAAAGTAAAAGTCGCCGCGACGGACTTGGGCATACCAGTCGAGGGCGTTTTCATCTTCTTTCTTCTGTTCGGCAATTTGTCCGAGATAGTATAACACGCGGGGATTGCGCCCGCCGGCGTTGTATAGTTGTTTTAAATAGCCGTGGGATTCATCAAATTCATTAAATTGTAAAGACAGCATCGCTAGCGTGAACAAGACATCTTCATTATCCGGTGTTTTTACTGCCAACAATTCGAACTGGGTGCGTGCTTTTTTCAATTGCTTGGCATCAATTAAAAGGCGGGCGTAACGAAATCTGATAGTATTATCGTCGGGTTGTTTTTTCAGGTAGGCTTCCAGATAGCTGAGGGATTGGTCTATATCGCCGGATTGTTGTAGGATACGGGATTTAAGCACGATGGCATCAATCCATTCGGGCCGTAAGGCGATGGTTTTTTCAATACGCTGTAACGCGATGTTATGTTTCTGTGAGGTTAATGCGATTTTAGCTGCGATATAATGGGCTTCTGGATTGTCCGGATACGCATTGGCTAAATACTCAGTAATTTCGGTGGCATCATTTTCACTGGTTTCACGTTGCAATAGCGTGCCGATATTGATGAAAGTCTGAGCGCTTGATTCTGGGTTATTGGCAAGCAGGATTTCTAATTCCTTTTTCGCTTTCTCGTAGTCTCCATTGCGTAAGTGAAGCACGGCAAGGACGCGAATGGCTTCCTGATTGTTGGGGTCTGCCTCTGACCATATTTTTGCCGCCTCCAAGGTTTCTTGTTCAGCATTAGCAAAGCTGGTAATTTGCACAGCGCGTGCGGCGACTTGAGGATCTTGGCTTTGTCTGGCCGCTTTTAAGTATTGCTTAATCGCAATATCGGTATAACCTCTCTGGTTGGCTATTTCACCAAGTAAAATACCATACATAAGGTTGGCTTTTGGATAATCGAATGACACCTCATCCGCTGTTAGCGTACTTGAAGTGTTCGTATTTGGTGTGACTGTTGGTATGATTTCGCTTTCTGTGTTTGATGCGTCACCCTCGGGAGAGGTGGCGCATGCAACCATAAAAATTGTGGTTAATAAAAGCGCAATCTTGTTAAAGTGACGTCTCATTGAGCCTCCGCATCCACTTATATTTTGAGCCTTAATATTTAAGGCAATTCCTTGGCTACTATACCATTTTTTGATAATGATTCACCCTGTTTGACCGTATTTAGAGGAACTTGTTACTTGTATTCCTAGTCAGCTTTTACGAGAATTACCGTTTTTGCCTAAAATTTGATGTTGTTTATGCAATTATTAGCCTTTGGAATAAATCATAAGACGGCTCCTGTCGATATCCGGGAGCGTGTTGCTTTTGCGCCCGAGCAAATAGGCCAAGCTCTACGGGAGTTGACCGCACACCAAGATGTGAGTGAAGCGGCCATCTTATCGACGTGTAATCGCACAGAGCTATATTGCTGTGTTGATAAAGCGCAAGGTCACTCGGTAGCTGATTGGTTTTCAAGCTATCACAAACTTGGCTTAGAAGAAATAAGACCTTATGTCTACCAACATCCCAATCAAGAGGCCGTTCGGCATTTGTTACGTGTCGCCAGTGGTCTCGATTCTTTGGTGCTTGGTGAACCGCAAATTCTAGGCCAGGTTAAAACGGCTTACAAAGAAGCCCTGGATGCCGGCGCCATTGGCTCAGTACTTAACCGGTTATGCCAACATACCTTTAATGTGGCTAAGCAAATTCGTACCGATACCGCCATTGGAGCCAGTGCGGTTTCGGTCGCTTTTGCTGCTGTTAGTCTTGCAAAACAAATCTTTAGTCACTTTCCAAAACATACCGCTTTATTGATTGGTGCCGGGGAGACGATTGAGCTGACTGCTCGCCACCTCCATGAAAACCAAATTGGCGAAATCATTATTGCCAACCGAACCGTTGAACGTGCCCAACAATTAGCTGGCGAGTTTGGCGCCAGGGCCATTTCTTTGGCGGATATTCCGGCTAATCTTCATAAGGCCGATATTGTGATTTCTTCGACGGCGAGCCAATTACCGATTCTTGGTAAGGGTAGTGTAGAACGTGCCATTAAACAACGAAAACGTCGGCCGATCTTGATGGTGGATATTGCGGTACCACGCGATATTGAGCCTGAAGTGGCTAATATGGCGGATGTTTATCTATACACCGTGGACGACCTTAAAGAAATTATCGAAGAAGGCTTGAAAACGCGTCAACAAGCGGCACTTCAAGCGGAAGAAATTATAGATTTACAGGTCCATAATTTCATGGGCTGGGTGCGCTCACAAGATGCGGTGGCGGTGATTCGAGAATATCGCAAGCAATTAGAGTTGGTCAAGGCTGAAGAGCTTGCCAAAGCCAAACGGTTATTGGAGAGTGGCGGTAATCCGGAAGAGGTATTACAACGATTAGCGCATAATTTGATCAATAAACTTTCCCATGGTCCGACCCAAAAAATTCGTCAAGCCGGTATTGATGGGAAAAATAAAAGCGTTGAGGTGGCCAGAGAGTTATTTGGTCTACGGTTAATGGATGATGAATAACGCACCATACATGTGTTTGTGTGAATAAGAACTATTTAAAAGTGCACCAGTTGAGTGCGAGATTGGACAAAATTCCAGCTGAGGCATTTTTAAAACAACTTAGGCTTGGGCGGCCTTTTTGGCGTCACACGGAATATAGTTAATCAATGATGAGTAAAGGTACTGAATGAATAAATCCATTCTACTCAAATTAGAAAAAATCACCGAACGGGTCGAAGAAATTAGTGCGTTGTTGGCGGATCCGGGGGTGATTGGAGATCAAAATCGATTTCGAGCCTTATCCCAGGAATATGCTCAGCTCACTCCGGTAGCGGATTGTTTCGCCAAATATCAGCTGGCATCAGAAGCCATTGGCCAAGCCAAGGATATGCTGAAAGACGAAGACAGTGAGATGCGCATGCTGGCTGCCGAAGAGCTGGATGAGGCTCAAGCCAGGCAGCAAGCGCTTGTCTTGGAATTGCAAAAAATGTTGCTGCCGAAAGACCCGAATGATGACCGTAATATTTTCTTGGAAATACGTGCTGGCGCGGGGGGGGATGAAGCCGCTATTTTTGCAGGTGATTTATTGCGCATGTATTTGAAATATGCGGAGCAGCAGCGCTGGCAGGTCGAGCTGCTCAATGAAAGTTTTGGTGAGCATGGTGGGTACAAAGAAGTCATTGCCAGAGTCATTGGCAGCGGTGCCTATTCACGGTTAAAGTTTGAGTCGGGGGGACATCGGGTACAGCGGGTACCGGAAACCGAATCACAAGGTCGGATTCATACCTCGGCCTGTACGCTCGCGATTATGCCGGAAGTGGCAGAAGTCGAACAAAGGGATATTAATTCCAATGATTTAAAAGTGGATACCTTTCGTGCCTCGGGAGCCGGCGGTCAGCACGTGAACAAAACGGACTCGGCCATTCGAATTACCCATTTACCATCCGGTCTTGTTGTGGAGTGCCAGGACGAGCGTTCGCAACATAAAAATCGGGCGCGAGCGATGTCTTTGTTGCAAGCCAAGTTATTATCCGCTGAACAAGAAAAACAACAGGCAGAACAAGCTGAGACACGCCGCTTGTTAGTCGGTAGTGGTGATCGTTCTGAGCGGGTTCGTACGTATAATTATCCGCAAGGTCGAGTGACCGATCATCGCATTAATTTAACGCTTTATAAGCTTGAAGAATTTATGGACGGAAATATTAATTTAGTGGTGGACCCACTCGTTAACGAATACCAGGCGGATCAATTAGCGGCGTTGAGTAAGGAGTGAGGCGTGTTGAACATGTCATGATGATTAGTCAGGCACGAATAAAAGCCAAGTCGGTACTGGCGCCGGTCAGCCAGGTAGCGACCTTAGAGGCTGACTTGCTGCTGTGTTTTGTATTAAAGAAACCACGCCCTCATTTAATCGCTTGGTCAGCGACGGTATTAAGTCACGATCAACTCACCCAGTTTTTGAATCTTGTCGAACAGCGAGCGAGTGGACTGCCGTTAGCTTATTTGCTGGGAGAAAAAGAATTTTGGGGGGAACGATTTTGGGTCACTCCAGATACCTTGATTCCACGTCCAGAAACCGAATTATTAGTGGCGGCGGCTCTGGAGATGTTACCCAGCCAGGTGGTATTTAATGTACTGGATTTAGGCACCGGTTCGGGGGCGATTGCGGTATCGATTGCCAAGCAGCGGCCCCTCTGCCATATTGTGGCGACGGATTTTTCTGACAAGGCGTTAAGCCTTGCAAAAAAAAATGCCCAACGTCACAACTTAACGAATATTGAGTTTGTGCATAGCGACTGGTTTTCGGCGTTAACACAAACCCACTACCAAGTGATCGTTGCCAATCCACCCTATGTGAGTGCAGATGATCCCCATTTAGTCAATGGCGATATTCGTTTTGAACCGCCAAGTGCTTTGGTCGCTAAAGATAATGGTTTAGCCGCGCTAACACATATCATAAAACAGGCGGGACTGTATCTGGATTCAGCGGGGTGGTTGATGCTAGAGCATGGCTGGGATCAAGGGCAAAACGTACAGGCTATGTTAACGGAAAATCACTATCAAAATGTTACACTCAGTCAGGATCTGGCGGGTTTAGATCGCATGTCTATGGGGCAATGGGCGCCTCAATGAAGCAAAAAATTGCCATCCCCAGCGTTTTAGTCACTGAAATACTCAATCATGCGCAACAAAATCCTGAGGTTGAAGTTTGTGGCTTAATTGGCGGTCGTTATGCCCAGGCGCTGAGCTGTTACCCCATTGATAATATCGCCGAAGACCCCGTTTGTACGTTTTTTATGGATCCGCCACAACAAATTCAAGCCATGCGAATCATGCGGCAAAACGATGAAACTTTATTTGGTATTTATCATTCGCATCCGCATAGTCCGGCGATACCGTCCCCTAGGGATATTGATGAGGCCGCTTATCCCGATGCTTTTTATTTTATCGTGTCGCTCAGCATCAAGGGCATGGCTTCGATGAATGTTTTTATCATTCATGATAAGCAAGTGACTCCTGTGGAATTAATCGTTGCCGAAGAGTAAATTATTGTTGGTTTTGAATCCATGCGGATAGTTTATTATCTATTGGGTTTTATTTTTTTAAGTTTAGGTATCATGGGTATTCTTCTGCCAATTTTACCGACTACACCGTTTGTGTTGTTAGCGGCGTATTGTTTTGCCCGTTCATCTAAGCGGATGCATGGCTGGTTGCTGGATAATCGTTTACTTGGTCCGGCCATTCGGCAATGGCAGCAACATCGGTCCATGACACCGAGTGCGAAAAAGCGCGCTTTACTGCTAATTATTATTTCTTTTTCCATCACTATTATTTTTTTTATCGAAGCTGTGTATCTTCGGTTTTTGTTGTTCTTGATCGCGATGGTATTGATTACCTTTCTTATGCGCATTCCCGCGCAAGCTTCAGTAAAACTCAAGCCCAAGATTTGATCTTGTGAAATTAAACGGTAATTCCGATTAGTTTCACAGAGGAGGCATTAGAGGGGAATTGATAACGTGATGATCAGCTGGTTCCAGCTGGAATAAAATGAGAAATATAACTTTTTCGCTCTCTTAAAAAGTGCAAAAGCAACTCAGGATACGCCGGTGCAACAGCGCGCTGTACGGATATTCGCTGTTGCAAAGTCTCGCGCCAGGCATTCATTTTCGATAAGTTTTCGAAGATAGCCAGATCAACGATACAATCGAAAACATGGAAATATCGGAAAATCGGGCCATATACGGCGTCAATCAGGTGAAATTTTTCACCTGAAAAAAAGGGGGTGTCACTTATTTCCTGTTCAACTAACTGAAATTTATTTTGAATCTCTGTCCGTTTCATTTCGAAGCTTGTTTCATCTTTTGCATTGTATAAACCAGCAATACTATCCAATATACCAGAGCCGAACTCAATCCAGGCGCGATGCTGGGCTTTTTCCAGAGGATCTTGCGGATGTAATGAGCCGGATGTTATCTCGTTGAGGTATTCACAAATCACCGCCGACTCAAACAGTGCCTTGCTTTCAACCAATAACAGCGGGACTTGATTCATGGGCGATAGTCGCTTGAACCAGGCTGGCGTGTTAGACAGATCAATATCCGTTCGCGTATAAGGAATATCTTTTTCCTGTAACACGATAATCGAACGCTGGACATAAGGGCATAATACATGCGTTACCAGCTGAAATTTTTGTTGATTCATTAAATTTTTTCCGCTGAGCGTAACATTAAGCGATCTATCGTTAGCGCATATTTTCCGTCACCTAAACTAATTTGTACCAGCGCCATCGTCGCTAGAAATAATGGATATTCCCAGCCACCGCCGGTGTTGCTAAATACCCAGCCATTTGACCAATGAGCCCAAGTCGCACCGAGTAATACAGGAATCACTAAGGCGGAAAAAATTCTTGTTTTTACTCCCAATAACAGCGCCACACCCGCGATGGTTTCTACCAGAAACACCAAGTAAGCGGAATAGCCTGGCAACCCGAGAGAAGTAAAAAACTCGGCCGTACCAGGCAAGGTAAAAACCACTAACTTTAGGTAAGCACTATGCGCCAATAACACCGTTCCCAACGCCACTCTTAATATTAATGCTCCAAATTCAGGTTTCAGAAAATAGTTCATGATGTTTTCTCCTTTGGATTCGTTACCCACTATTATCGGGCTTGCATTGATGAAAATAAATTGGCAATATCGGCCAATGCTGTTTGCAATAATGCAATGAAGGTGGAGATGTATGAATTGGAATTCGCTAAAAATTTTCTTGGCAATTGCAGCGAATGGGTCGCTTTCTGCGGCAGCGAAAACGCTTAGCATCAACCATTCCACGGCCTTTAGGCAATTGAATTCTTTTGAAAAAGAAATCGGTGGACGACTTTTTGAACGTTTAAATCACGGTTACCAATTGACCCCAGTGGGGAAAGATTTGCTCGCTTTCGCAGAAAATATCGCCAGCTCATTCGATGATTTAGAGCGCCATATTGCTGGCAAAGATATGCAACCCAAAGGCGTTGTTAAAATTACCGCCCCTAATAATATTACCTATCGATACTTGCCGCGTTATCTGGTTGAGTTTCATTACCTTTATCCTGAAATACAGATCGAGTTGCTCGCCAGCAATCGACAATTCAATATGACCAATCGCCAGGCCGATATTGCGATTCGTGCGACACCTTCACCCCCTGAGCATTTAGTCGGCCGACCACTTCGGACAATTCAATGGAGTGTCTATGGAAGCCAGGCTTATCAACACCCATTAGGATTGCCGCGCCATCTTGAAGAATTGCAGAATCATCGCTTAATTGGTGGGACGGGGGGTATGCGTGACCTGCCAGGATTTATCTGGTTAGAGAGTCATTTTTCACAACAAATTGAAGTTCGCTGCGATGATTTGGTCACAATGTCATATCTAGCTGAAGCGGGACGGGGATTGGCTTTTTTGCCTGATGATCAACAGCGTTCGGAAATTGAAAAAATATTTCCATATGAACCCGCACAAACCAGTAAGTTGTGGATATTGACGCATCCTGATTTGCGAAATGTCGAAAGAATTAAATTGGTGATGCAATATTTAACGAAAGCTTTTTCAGAAGAAAATAATATTTGATCATCTCAATACTTTAGTATAATAATTTAGAATGTGCCAAAATAATACTAAGTCAAGATGATATCTGACCCCTTCATGCTGAGCTTTCGCTTTGGCGGGTAGAGTTGAGCATTTTTTAATCAATTTGACATCTTTCTGAAAAGCCGATACTTTGGGTTTCGGTAAGAAGGCGGTTAATACTGCCTATTCACTCAGCTATATTTCCTCAAACTTAAAGGAAAGGATCAATGTCTGATGTTAGCTTATTGATCGCAAAGAAAAAAATACCTGTTTGGTTTCCAGCTCTGGAGTCGTTCGAACCCCTCTTCGATCCGCTTACTGAAATTCCGTTACTCGGTTTTGTACAGGCTGGCGAGCCTATTGAGCTATGTGAACGCCAAGAAACGGTACGCGTCCCTGCCAACATGGTGCGTAAAAATACGTATGCTTTGCGTGTTCGCGGGCATTCGATGATCGGTGACAATATTCAAGAAGGCGATATCATCGTAATTGAGAAGCGGGAATATGCCGAAAATGGCCAAACGGTCGTTGCTATGATCAATGGCGAGCATGTTACTTTGAAAAAATTCTATGTCGAGCGTGATGGCATTCGACTACAGCCGGCCAATCCCAATATGCCGCCGATCACCCTGAAAAATAGGGATGTACAAATTCTCGGTATCGTTACCGGAGTGATTCGCGAACCGGAGCTATAATTTTTTTAAAGCTTTTAACGCAAAACCACTAACATAAATTTCTCGCTCATGGGGCGAGTTGCTTGCGCTCTGTAAAGTGAATTTTCAGTATTTTGATAAACCCAATGCTCACCACCTTCGATGGGCCAGCATAACTTTCTTCAAAAAATCCCTTTAAAATCAAAATTTCTTAGCGATTTCTAAATGCTAGATTAGTCAATGACGGTTAGCAACCAAAGCTTTTTTCCCACATTTTTTTGGAACGTTAGGGCTAACTCAAGGGCAGCGAAAAGTCGCTTCATGAAGCGGGTCGAGTTCATTGCTCGTTGACTGTAGTAGTTGCTGTTTTTTACAGCGGCTCAGTCGCTTGATTTCTAGCTCGCGCTTACTGGCAGTGCTGCGTGTGTGGCCGCTCTCCCGATAAACTAGAATCCGGGGCTTGCGTCCACGAAAATACTTTGCGCCTTGCAGGTTGTCATGTTGTAACAGACGTCGTTTTATGTCCGTGGTAATGCCTGTATACAGACTGTCATCCGTACATAGGATGATGTATACCATCCAGTTGCTTGACATCATCGTGAATGCTCCAGAAATATTATCTCCTATTGAGCGCTTAGTTTACCAGGTGTTACACTAAATCCACATTTAAATGCGCGATGAAATACACTGGAAATGATGATCCTGACTACGCCGCATCGGTATTGGATGTGCTAGGTAAACTTGTTACACTTGTTGAAAATCGGTAGGACCATGTGGCAACAAGTGGATTGGGTATGAGGCGAAAGAAGGGAATCAATTATGATTCAATGCGTCGACAAACAGAGTGAAAATCATACAATCAGTTGATGTTAGTCTGCAGTAAAAATAATAGGTTCGGCTAGCTCATATAGCGTATTTATTTGTGAAGAGTTATTGATATATAAACATTATGAAAAATTTTATCAAAGCGTCGTTGTTTGGTGGGCTGGTTGTTATCCTTCCTATCGCTATTCTTGGGTTTTTCTTTAAATGGTTATTTAAAACCGTTACCGATCTTATTCAACCATTAACCACTTATGCTTCGGGCATTTATCCTGTTCCTGAGTTTGTCGCCGATGTGATGGTGATTTCAATCATTCTGGTGACTTGTTTTGTGGTTGGGGTGATGGTTCGCACGCGGGTGGGGAATTGGTTGCATGAGATGTTTGATGCCTCGCTGCAACAAATTGCGCCAGGTTACCGCATGATAAAAGAGGTCGTTGTTCAAATTTTTGGTAAAACGGAGTCGTCGCCTTTTGCTAATGGTATGGTGGCTCGGGTTCGGTTGTTTGGTGAGCATTGCCCGACCGAGGTAACCGCCTTGATTACCGATCACCATGTGGATGGCACCTATACGATTTTCATGCCGACGGGTCCGAACCCTACCTCGGGCAATATTTATCATGTGCTTGCCTCTCAGGTGACATTATACCCCGACGTGAAACTCGATTCCGCCATGAGGACGGTGATTGCCTGTGGTGCTGGTTCGGGAGAGCTTTTTAACCCATCAGACAAAGCGTTGGAACACGATAATAAAGGATAAATCATCGCGTGGTTTTGCTTGGGAGTGATTAGCAATCGGGGCGTGATTGCCTGCTCATTATTTACTTGTTGATCGAATATTGATGGCTGTTGAAATTAGTTTTTGACTACTCGGTCAATAATAGACTAAACTGTAACTTATGGTAGGAAGACCCCGGAAATTTAATATGGAACGCGTGCTAGATCTCGCCATGGAAACGTTTTGGGCAAAGGGCTATGAAGCCACCTCAATGGTGGACCTCATGAAAGCGACGGGTCTGCACAAGGGGAGTCTATATCAAGCTTTTGGCAGTAAACATGAATTGTTTATTGTGGTATTACGGCGTTATTTATCGAGTATGCGCCGAGAGAAGAATGAAACACTAAGTCGAGCTGCCTCACCATTAGAAGGTATTCGATTGGTAGCTCATAACATGTTAGATCGAGTCGACGGGCATGCAGCTTGGCCTAAAGGTTGTATGGTCGTCAATACGATTGTCGAATTGGCGCCACATGACCCAGAAGTTGAACAAATTTTAAATGAGGATGCCAGACTGATGCAAAATTCATTGATTGACGCCGTTACCCAGGGGCAGGTGGCGGGGCAGATTAATGCATCGAAGACACCTGAAACCATTGCTTTGTTGATCATGACCTTTATGACTGGACTAGGCGCGTTGCTTAAGGGCACTGTCACCAAAGAACAAGCTCACCAACTCTTAGATATACAGCTTGAATTGATTACTTGAGCACTTGATTTTTTTGTTTTATTTTTGACCGTTCGGTCATTTATTATTTTCTATTTTTGACTAATTCAGTAAATAACTGGGAGCATCCGTATGGTAATAGCAAACAAAATATTCCGATTGAGTAATGCTTTTAGCGTGACATTTAATCAAGTAAACGCTAAGGGGAAAATTCATGAATAGTTACTTTGAATCGCTTGATCATTTTGCGGAAAATCTAACACGTTTTGTCATTCGGTTTCGGTGGTTGATTATCGCGGTGGCCGTGTTAAGCGCGCTGGGAGCGGGATCAGGCGGTCGGTTTTTAGAATTTGCCAATAACTATCGGGTGTTTTTTTCCAATGATAATCCAGAATTGACCGCCTTCGAGAGCCTGCAAGCGACATATACTAAGAATGATAATTTTCTATTTGTATTAGTGCCCAATGATGGTCATGTTTTTTCGCAAGAATCTTTGCAAGCTGTGGAAATGTTGACCGAGAAGGCCTGGAAAATTCCTTTTACCATTCGGGTGGATTCAATCACCAATTTTCAGCACACCTATGGAGAGGGTGATGATTTAATTGTCGAAGATTTAGTGCGTGATGCCGCCAATATGGAAGAGGCGGTGCGCGAAAGCAAAGCGGATATTGCGCTAGCTGAACCATTGTTGCGCAGCCAGCTTGTGACACCTGATCGTCGTGCGACAGCGGTTAATGTAGTGCTACAGTATCCAGAAAAATCCCTGAGTGAAGTCCCTGAAGCGGTGGCATTTGCTAGAGAACTCCGTGACCAGATCGAAGCCACTTTTCCACAGATTGATGTTTCACTCACCGGTGTTTCGGCGTTAAATAATGCGTTTTCTGAAGCGGGTATGAGCGACATGGGCAGCTTAGTACCGCTGATGTTTGGGGTTATTTTATTATTATTATTGTTGATCCTTCGCTCAGTGAGTGCGACTTTAGCTACTCTTGCCGTGATCGTATTATCCACCATGGTGGCGATGGGGATAGCTGGTTTTATGGGGATAAAATTGACACCTATTTCAGGTTCTGCACCGATTGTTATTTTAACATTGGCCATCGCTGACTCTGTTCACATATTAATCTCTCTGCGCAGCTTATTACGTGAAGGAATGGCTAAGGCGGAGGCGATTGTTGAGGCTATACGGTTAAATTTTATTCCAATCACCATTACTTCCATTACAACGGTTGTTGGTTTTCTTTCGTTAAACTTTTCAGATTCCCCGCCGTTTTGGCATTTAGGCAACATTACCGCGATGGGGATTGGTGCGGCATGGTTGTTTTCCATTATCTTATTGCCGGCCCTAATGTACATTTTACCGATGCGTATCAGAGTAACAAGTGCTCCGTCCACGACCCAAGCTTATATGGAAAAGCTGGCGGAATTTGTGATTCGTCATCCACGAAAACTGTTAATCAGCATCGGGGTTGTGTCAGCGGTATTAATTAGTTTTATTCCTCAGTTGCAGCTTAATGATCAATGGACCCGCTATTTTGACGAACGTATTGAATTTCGCAACGAGACAGATAAAGCGTTGCAGCATTTTGGTATGTACCCTATTGAGTTTTCTGTGCCAGCTCAAGCAGCCGGAGGTGTGAACGATCCGGAATATTTAAATTATTTAGAACAATTTACTGACTTTCTTCGGCAGCAACCAGAAGTGACCCATGTTTATTCATTATCTGATATCATGAAGCGTTTAAATAAAAATTTACACAGTGATGATCAAAATTTTTATCGGACACCGGCAGACCGAGCGCTGGCGGCACAATATTTATTGTTGTATGAAATGTCACTACCCTATGGTTTAGATCTTAACGATAGAGTCAATATTGATAAATCGGCGACACGGGTGACAGCAACCCTTGGGGATGTGGATAGCATTGCGACCAAGCGATTTCTTAACGCGACAGATCAATGGATGCAAGCTAATTTTCCTGATTGGATGCAGGCGAAACCTACCAGCGCGCAAGTGATGTTTACTTATATCGCGGATCGTAATGTCCAAAATATGGTCAATGGTACGATTGCTGCCATTGTGGCTATTGCCTTGATTATGATGCTAGCTTTGCGCAGTTTCTCGCTGGGTTTGTTAAGCCTTATTCCCAACGGGCTGCCTATTTTAACCAGCTTTGGGGTATGGGCCTTACTGGTCGGGGAGGTTGGTTTTTCTGTGGCCACGGTCGCTTCGATTTCTTTGGGAATTATTGTTGATGATACGGTTCACTTTTTATCTAAATTTGTGCGTGCCAGGCGGGAGCGTGGTTTGTCAGCGGCTGATTCTATCCGTTATGCCTTTCGCAATGTGGGCGTCGCTATTTTAGTGAATACCGTGATACTGGTTATTGGTTTCATGGTGTTGATGACATCAAGTTTTAAAATGAATGTAGACATGGGGCTATTAACGGCATTGGCGATTGTTTTTGCTCTGGTGCTAGATTTCTTATTTTTACCGCCTTTATTATTGTTAGTGGATGGTATGGGGTCACGATTAAAAAAATCAGCAAGCGTCCAAAACACTGACTCCATTAAAAAAACAGCACCCGCTTTGGTGGGAGGCGTTGTTATCGCCTTGGCGGTGTTTGCCATGCCGATTCCTCAGGCCGATGTGGTGAGTTTTCCAGTCACGCCCGTCAGAGGTGATACACCCGAAGAGCGCCAAGGTTTTGAGGTCGCCGCTCGGTCCGATCGTTCTGATCGCGGTTTCGGTGATAATGAAGTCGAGCTAAAAATGGTGTTGCGTAATGCGGCAGGGAATGAGACATCACGCCAGTTGAAAATAACCACTTTGGAAGTGACGGATGAATCCGTTGGTGATAAATCACTGGTGCTTTTTAATAGCCCGCGTGATGTCAGCGGAACGTCATTGTTATCCCATGCGAAGATTCTGGAGCCGGATAATCAGTGGTTGTATTTACCTGCCTTAAAGCGAGTAAAACGCATATCTTCAGCGAACAAGTCTGGTCCCTTTGTGGGTTCTGAGTTTGCATTTGAGGATTTCACCTCGCTGGAACTGAATAAATTTGACTACAAGTGGTTGCGTCAAGCACCTTGTCAAGATTTAACTTGTGATGTTGTTGAGCGTTTTCCACGTTATAAAAACTCGGGTTATACGCGGCAGATTGCCTGGTTTGATACTAGCGTATTTCAACTTAGGAAAGTTGAGTTCTATGATCGTCGAGGTGGTTTGTTAAAGACACTCACGCTTAAAGATTATCAAAACTACAATGATATTTGGCGAGCACAGCGCTTAGAAATGATTAATCACCAAACCAACAAGAGCACTGATCTGATTTATGGTAAATATATATTTGGGATAGGCTTGAGCGATAAAGATTTTGAAAAAAATCGCTTGAAACGTTTGCGCTAATTACGATTAATTATAGCTAGCTTTGGGAAAAAAATGAAACGTCCAGTTAAATTAATGGTTTTATCTATACTGTTATTACCATCAATGATTTATGCAGGTGAGTGGGATGGATCAGGCTATGTTGGATTGGAATCGCGTGTTTTTTCTCAGGATGCACGTTATCCATTACAACATAATGGGGCTAATTTATCTGTGATGTTTCAGCCCGAGCTACGTTGGCAACATGATAATGGGCGTCAGCGAGTGAGCCTGGTCGGGTTTGCCCGCGCTGATGCCAAAGATTCAGAACGTAGCCATCTGGATGTGCGTGAAGCCTATTGGGCGCTGGAAAAAGATAATTGGAGTTTGCTTATTGGTATCAATAAAGTATTTTGGGGGGTTACCGAGTCGCGACACTTAGTGGATGTTATCAATCAAACGGATGGGGTGGAAGACATGGCCGAAGAAGACAAGCTTGGTCAGCCCATGATTAATCTCACTCTGCAGCGTGATTGGGGGGCCATTGATTTCTTTTTGTTACCGTATTTTCGTGAGCGTACTTTTCCCGGAATTAAAGGACGGTTTCGAACGCCTTTAGTTATTGATACGAACAAGGCGATTTATGAATCAAGTGAGCAAGAAACGAATATGGACTGGGCTGTCCGTTATAGTCATTACTTTGGAGATGTCGATTTAGGGGTTTATGTTTTTGATGGTACTTCACGAGAGCCGCAGTTGATTCTATCATCAAATAGGCAGGCATTGATTCCTGTGTATCAACAGATAACTCAAGTGGGTATTGATTTACAGTATACTGACAATGAATGGTTATGGAAATTAGAACTCATCGGCCGTGATACGAAAGATGATAAATTCGCTGCATTTGTGGCAGGTTATGAATATTCATTTTATCAAATTAATGATAGCGCGATGGATTTAAGCGTGCTGACGGAATTGCTTTATGATGGGCGCAATGAAAGTAATCCCGTGTTATTTGACCAAGACATTTTTCTAGGTAGTCGTCTGGCGTTTAATGACAGTCAGGATAGCAGCTTATTGGCTGGGGTTGTGATCGATAGGGACACTAAAGAACTATTTTTTAATATCGAAGCTGAACGTCGCCTAAACGATAGGCTCAGCGCTGAGTTTCGGCTGCGTGTATTTCATAATGCACAGCCCGAAGATGTTTCATATAGTTTTCAACGTGATGATTATTTACAGCTAACGCTTAAGGGGTATTTTTAACGCCGGAATAAGAACTTAGTTATATCAATTTTTACTCAAGATAGATATGACTTTGATTTTTACACCTATCAATAGAATATTACGGTGCTTAGAAATGGGTGAGTTGAGCTAGAAAAGGCAGCGAGTTATAATACCTTATATGTACCCAACAACGGTGGTTGCATGGTTTTAATATCAAAGGCTTGGATTGTCTTACGGCGGATTCGGAGAAAATTTTGCTATGCCTATCGTAAAGCCTGTTGAAGAATTATCGATTGATTTTTATCTCGCGGGTGAACAAAGTAGTGAAGTGCGTCATGAGTATATCGATGGGCAAGTTTATGCGATGGTGGGAGCAAGCAAGCGGCACAATCTTATTGCAGTGCAATTATTAAATTTGTTGAGAGCAAATTTAATACCACCATATCATATTTATATGTCTGATGTGAAAGTGCGAGTTGACGATGTCTTCTATTATCCAGATTTATTGGTCGCTTGTAGTGATAATCAAAATAACCCTTATTATGAAACTGAGCCATTACTCATTATCGAAGTGTTATCCCCATCCACGGAAGCTAAAGATCGATTTGAAAAACGTGTCGTGTATCAACGCCTACTCTCCTTGCAGGAATATGTGTTAGTTGCTCAAGAAAAGATGAAAATTGAGATTTATCGCCGAGTTGAAAATGGATGGATACATATTACCTATGTGGAGCACGAGCAAGTTGAGTTGGTTTTGATTAAGGCCAGTTTAGCGCTCAATGAAATTTATCTTTGAGTGATTTTCAATTATTTCACGAGAAAAAAGTACAAGGGGGCAGGTCTTACGTTTTGTATTTGTCATGCCGACTGTTTGATGTCTAAGGAATGGCTCGTGAAGCAACAACGTGGAAAGCGACAGTTAAGCTTGTGTTAGCTGTCACTTTCATACTAGCGCTGATTCGCGTATAAAGAATCAACTGAACCCCGGTCTTAATTGGAAGATCCAGCTAAATTAATTCCGCATCAGAAATAATCTCGACGAGTGCAGGGCCAGAATATTGGATGGCCGCCGCTAGCGCCTCATCCAGCTCTTCTGCATTTTCAACCCGCACCCCATAACCACCGCAACTGCGCGCAAATTCGGCAAAGTTTGGATTGTGTAAAGAAGTTTGCCATACTTCCCAGTGACCCGCACGTTGTTCTTTGGAAATTTTACCAAGTTCTGAATTATTTAAAAGCACATGCGTTATGTTCATGCCATATTTTACGGCCGTGGTAAACTCCGCAAGATATTGCCCAAAACCACCGTCACCACTGACAGAAATTACAGCACGTCCCTTATATTCTTCAATCACCTGGGTGGCCGCCCAAGCCCCCATGGCCGCAGGAAAAGCAAAACCGATAGATCCCAGATAACCGGACATAAGCACATGCTGTTGCTTGCTTTCAAAATAACGTCCAAAGGAATAAGTATTATTGCCAACGTCTACGGCGATAACTGCATTTTTCGGGCATTGCCGACTAAGTGCCGCAAAGATGGCGGCAGAGTTGATGCCTTGTCCATGGCTGCGACTTTCACGTTTGTTTTTCTCCGCACGCCACGATTGCCAACGCTCAACCATTTCATGACGTTGATCTATGGTATCCATACTATCAGGCAAAGCAGTTAGTAATTGCTGCGCGGTAATGCCAATTTCCCCCCAAACGGGGAAATCGACGGAGTGAAATTTACCTAAGGCCATTGGGTCAAAATCCACTTGTATAATGGTTTTGTTAACGGTGATTCCCGTATGATTAGAAAAAGAGGCACCAAAAACAATCAGTAGATCGGCTTCGTTCATGCAGCCACTGGCCACCGGTGTACCGCTGCGTCCAAGCACACCAGCGGCTAGCGGATGATCGTCTGCGATTTGGCCTTTTGCTTTGAAAGTGGTCAACACTGGCGCATGCAGTCGCTCCGCCAATGCCATAACCGCTGACATACTATTTTGCGCACCAAAACCGACAATGATAATCGGTCGTTTCGCTAATGCAATTGGTTTCACCGCCGCCACAAGCGAGGTTTCGGATGGAGAGATATCGGTAAGTCCCAAGCGCCCTTGGGGTGACGAGGCTTTTGCATCTTCTGCGGCCGCTAAGGTTTGCACTTCATCGGGGAAAATAAGGTGAGCAACATCGCGATTAACCGTGGCGTGCTTCAATGCTAGCGTAACAAGCTCCGCATGTTTACTGTTGGGCAATACCGTTTGACTGAAACTAGTGACGGCCGCAAATGCATTCACCAAATCAATTTCCTGAAACGCGCCGGGTCCAAATACTTGTGTGTTAATTTGACCGGTTAATGCCAATACCGGAGCACGGTCAACTTTGGCATCCCATAAACCGGTGAGCAAATTGGTAGCGCCAGGTCCAGCAATGGTTAAACAAGCGGCCGGCTTGCCGGTAAGTTTAGCGAAGCCGGAACAAGCCAATGCCGCCGCACCTTCATGACGAACACCTATATAGATCAAGTTCCCTGACTGTTCTTGCAAACGTATAGCGTCCGCTAACCCAAGATTGGAATGCCCAACCATGCCAAATACATGAGTGATACCCCAATTGACCATGGTTTCAACCATAATGTCAGAAATCGTTGACACACGTTCGCGTTGCTCTTTCACCTGAACATAGACACCGTCGTCACGCTCTTCAATGGGATAGGTATCTACCCCATCGTCAAAACCCGCCGGCGATTGCCCTGTGAGCGGATGAAAATCCCAACCGTGCCAAGGACAACGTAACCAACATTCGCTATTTTCAGAACATTCAATAGCGCCCTCACTAAGTAGACCCCCTTGATGTGGGCAGGCATTGTCTAAAGCGCCGTATTGACTATCAAAACAGGTGAGTGCGAGTGTTTTATCACCAGCAGATACCGCACGCACCTCGCCTTCTGTCATGTCATTGAGTTCTGCTACCTTATACCAAACAGTTGTAATGTCTTGCTCGGCCTCTAAGTCTTGGGTAGTAATATTTTTATGACTACCGTCGCAATAAGGTGGGTTTTTTGAACGTTTACACTGGCAAAGAAAATATTTATCATTCTTTTCAACTTCGAAGGCCATCGGTGTAAAAGGGGTATCTTGATGAGAACCATCACAAAACGGTTGGTTTTTACTCTTACCGCAGCTACACCAGTAATACGATTGATTCGATGTTAAATTAACAGCAATGGGGCGAGTATCAACGATTTTAGGTTTTGGTTTTTCCATGGGACGGGCTCCTTTTTTATCAATCGGAGTGGATTATTTTAAGACGATAACAATGGTATAATAATCCGACCTATTTTACTTGAATTCGCCTCATTTTCCAGTGTTTGTTTCGCTTAGGAATGGGCGCGTGATAACTTCCCGGTTTTGCATCTGATCTTCCGCCTGTCTTGACCCGTTCTTCAAAGCTTCCGCTCTTGCTCACGCTCCTTACCGCAATCACAAAAGCTCGAAAGAGAACCACTATTTCTGCATTTTTGTTCAATCAGAACAAACCCAATCTGAGCGCCAAGCAGGGAAGTTACCACGTGCCCATTCCTACGAATCGAATCATGAAGGCCACCGATGTGAATATCATTAAGAATGAGCGGCGCAATAGCTTTCCATTTCTTACCTTTTAGCATGAGGTTAGTGCGTCTTATCTTGGTACTTTCATAAGGAATCAATCGCTGGTGTTCTTTGATCTGCCGATGGGAAAGATAGATGGGTTTTAAATAGAGTCTGGCTTGAGTTATTCATCAAAAATGATCCATCCAAGTCCAAAGGAAGGATCAGTGCACTCATCTTTAATGAAAAAGACTCTGAGCACATTTTAAAGCGTTTCTGTTTGTTATTAATGTAACGTTGATCATACTCCGCATTAAACACGGCTTTGCCCGCTTCAATAAATGTCGTCAAAATATCACATTCATCATATTCGTGACATTCTTCGTTAATCGGAAAATCAAAAAAGTTCACGAGATCTTCGACTTGCTCCACATTATTTTTTAGTGCAATAGATAATCCACGCTGATGTGCGGTATTAGCAAGAAAACGATTATAATCGAGTTGATCACTCGCAACGAATGAAAAACCTGTATCATGATTATAGCTATCAATATACCCGTAGCGTTTGAGATTTAGGCTTTATTACGGTCCTATTTTTGCCCTGACTGTGTTGAAACTCCTCGCAATAATCCCGATATTGCTCGTCGTTTCGCCTAGTCAGGACAAAAATATGTCTCGCACTCAATACCTAAATCTCAAACGCTACGGGTATATTATCTGCAATACTATTTTCTAAGAAAAAAACCATCATAATTACCATTGAACATAGTATTTTAATTAGCATATGTATTTCCTTTTGCCTTTTTGTTTAATAAAACGTATGAAGTAAAAATTCACACATATGAGAGCAATGGAACAACTATGCCAATAACAATTGAAAACGATTTTAAAATTTGTTAATTGTCCTTGAAAATATTGAAGAACACTTTATTAAATTAAGAATCAAAAAAAACTTGATGGGTTTTAACAACAATAAAATACTAACTCACCATGAATAAATTTTGTCATGATGATGCCTCTCATTGATAATTAATACCTAGATCTCAAATAGAGGTATTGACTGATGTTGATTTATTTGGTGTTTTTTTTCTGAGATTCATTGGCGTATCGGATTTTTTCATGTAGAACTTGGCATTGATTTTTGCGCCATCGTGGATGATAACTTTGGCGCAGTGAATGCTACCTGTCACGTTGCATTTTTCGTTGAGGTGTATTTTTTTATGGGCCGTAATGTGGCCTTCAATGGTGCCATCAACAAAAATTTCATCGGCGACAAGATTGCCACGCCAGACACATTTTTTAGTGAGCATGACTAAGCCGTCAATAAAACCATTACCTTCAATTTTTGCGTCAACGCGAACAATGCCGGAACTTCTCAGTTCACCAATAACAATGATGCCTGCAGGAATGATAATCATGTGATAATTTCTGCTTACCTGAAGTCTAAATGTAACATCTTTCCGCCGGTCTTATCAGCAATTTCTTGATAGGCTCGGTTGGTTTCCGGGTCGGATCGGCCTAAGGGTAAGGTGAATACTGGACTTGGAATATCGCTATAGCCAACACGGTCACTGGATGGCTCATCACCGATAAGTAGATAAGCGCCTGGTGGGAGGGTGCGTCGAGCGGCGACCCGAAACGCTTTACCGATGGTTTCTAAGGTGCCGCCAAAAGGTGCGCCGTTCATGAGTTTGTCAAACATGTCTCCCATGGTGCCCGTATAAGTCTCAGCTTCATTGTCACTGAACCAGGTGAGGGCGGCCAATTTTTTATTGGAGCGTACGACAATGACTCTTAAAATAGGGATAAGAAATGAAGTGAGCCCATGCATTGAACCGGATGCATCAACAATTAAGTGCAAGTCTCTCCCCGGTAATTGTTTGAGTCCTTCGATAAAGATATCAAAATCTTTATGGCCAAAGGTGGCTGACTCGACAATGCTATCCAGTGGTGCTTGTTCGGACATTACCGCCATTTGTTCCAGATGTTTAGTAGCTTGTTGGCGATTAAATTCGGCGGCGGCTAATTGATTTTTTAGCTCGACAATTTCTTTTTTGAGTCGTGGTAGTTCATATTCTTGTGCCATGCGGGAGGTGAGTAAAATAGTGACCATTAAAAAGATAAAGGTGGCAAGCATTAACAGCGATATATCTGAAAAACTTTCATAGATGTTTGTGTAAGTAAACCGCCGATTTTTTCGCATGAGTCGAATTCTCTCAATCGTTTCTTGTGGCAAGAAAGTCTTTAAAATGGTGCCACCAAGAGCGATTAAGGCGGTGCATTAATTGCATTTCCTGACGTAATAAAGCGCGATAATATTTTTGCATTTTTAAGGTTTCTCGCAAGGTATACACGCCACTATCATCGCCGGACAATTGGTTTAATTCACGAATTGAGTCTCTGAATGCATTGATCGCGATGCGTGTATCGTCAAAGGTTTTTTCTAGTGTTTTAACGCGGGTTCCCAGCGCATCAATTTCCACATTCAGAAATCGAATGTCTTTTTCAACCGTTTGTTTAAAATCGGCAGAACAATGTACCATGCAAGTTTTCATTAATTGATCTTGTAAGCCACCAATACCATGCTCGGTAATCAGGGCAAAAATACGTATCAATACGCCGCCAAGTACCGCACCTAATAAGGTGGTATAAAAGGCGGTTCCCATTCCCCCCATGGCTTTGCGCAACCCTGAAAGCAATAAGTCTTGATCCTGTCCCAGTGCATCAAGCGATGAAGTTAACCCACTCAGGGTGAGAGTTAAGCCAACGACGGTGCCGATCAATCCGAGTGTGATGAGTAGATTACCAAGGACTTCTGTGGCATGGCTCATCCGCTGATAAGACGATAGTTCCATATCAAGCAGGACTTCAATATTAGGTGTTCCATTGGATTTAGCGACGGTTTTTAGGGAATCATAAAAACGATTGACTGACTTTTGTTTGCGCCGACTGGGTTCGATCGCCATGAGGCCTTTGTCTTTAGCTGTTTCATCTTGGAGGTAGGCTTCAATACGTTCACCGGTAATGGCTACCACTAGCATAAAGCTTGCGAGGGTACTGAGAAGGAATAAGGCGGTAATGATCCAGGTGATTCGGCTTTGGTCATTTTTTAGAAAGCTGAGTATGTCTGTGTCGATATACAACCCAAGGTAAATAACGGTGGCTGCTGTAGCCCATATCATCCACAGGGTGAACGTTCGATAAGCCGTATTCATTACGTGTCCTTCTTGTGGTGAATTATGTCCATACCATCATAATCTATCGTTTAGTTAGCCGCGTTTATTTTTGCGCGTCGGATTCAGCGATCGGTTTGTTATTTTGTTTGTCAGGATCGGTGCGATGGCCGGCGCTGAGCTCGACATTGTGTTCTCGGTTTTCTAGGATGACCCCACCTTTTAATAGGGCAAGGGTTTCGATACGGCCGGTCAATTGGGTGAGGTTGTTAACAAGATGTTGGTTTTTGATGCTCTTTTGGTCAAAAATTAAATGGGTTATTCCCTTAATCGAGTGCTTGAATTGTGCGATGTCTTCGATCGGTGGCGGGAGGGGTAAAACATCTCTCTTGCAAGCGAGCATGCTACGGGCTGGCCACTGACTAGCGGCTCGAAACGGTTCGTCCTGATCGGCGGCCTCTTCAGCGAGGCGTTGTATCAGTTGATCCTCGGGACTCAGTGTTGCGCGAATATTGGTCAGCGCATGCGTTTTGTCTTGAGCCATGAAGTATAACGATACGACAAATGTCACGCCAATGACGAAGCCGCGTTGACCGATCAGCGTATGTTTTTTCATTTGGCTATTCAAGCGTATTAAGTGGTGGATACCACGATATAATACCAAGCTGCAGGCAATGCTTGCCCAGACGGAATCAGCGGCGAATAAGCCAATGAGTATGGATATTAATAGCATTAGACCGAGCAGATCCGTGGTTAGAAATTTTTTGTCAACGGTAATGATAGTGACTAAAAAGATAGCAGTAATCACGGCGGGTAGCCACTGGATATCTTGAATGCTCCAAAGTATTGCACCGTCCAGCGCGATGGCTAAGGCTTGGATCGGGTTGCTTAACCAGGCGATGTTTTCCCAGCCGGTACGCAACGCCATCGAAAACAGGGTGGCCAGCACGAGTCCGATATACATGTGGTGGCTATTTTTGTCTGGCGGTGGATTTTTATACCATTGCCAGGCGATGGCTAATGGGTAAGCTAATGCCATCGGGTGTAGGGTAAGTAAAATGGTCACCCACAGCATTTGCATAAAATACCAGCCGCCAAAATATTGTTCTTTCTTCCGGTAGGCACTGTCTAACCAGGTACCCAAGGCCATTCCAAGCAGGATAAAAGGGGCGGCGCCGATGGCATCGATTTGGTTTAACAGGAAGGGGGAGATTAAAAATAGTGCGGAAGCGATGAAAGCGGTCTCTTTGTTTGTTGTTTTTTTCGACCAATGATAAAGCAGTGCAGCGGCACTAAAGGCGATCAGTAAGGTTAATATTTTAGCCGCCAGCATACTGCCTGGCCAATAGACCCCGATCGGTACAAATAGCAGCGCCCGAAAATCAGGGACTCCAAAAATGACAATGGGGTTGATGATGTTGTCAGAAATCGACCAATTTAATAATAGTCCTCTGGCGGCTTGTTCATCAATACCAAACGGGTCGAGTCCGACGAGATTGGCAAGTAGGTAGCCGGCCATCCAAATAATAAGGGCTAAAAATCCCCAATATTTTTCTAATATCTGTGTTAAAACATTCATGTTACTTCTCGTTTAAAGCGGTTTAATTCATCGGCTATTTATTCGATGTACTATTTTTTTAACGTTTTATGCTTTGCTCAATTGAGTGATGGTGATATCTAATTTAATCAAATAGCTGCCAAGCATAACGAAAAATATTTTGGGCGTCATTAGTTGAGCAAGATAAATTGTCGAGCAGCTGTGAATTTTTTGTTAGTGCATGCTAAGTTACAAGCTTTAAGTGTTGACAGCTATTTCGATTAGTGATTGAATTACCCGGTCCATAGTGTTTGTTAACATGCTGGGCTAAACAACCTTATTGATTTTTATTTCATTTTTGAGGGAGGTGGGCTGTGTTACAAACTGATGCAGTTGCAATACTCTATCTTATATGGTTTTTAGGTGCTTTTGGTTTAGCATGGCTCATGCTGAAAATAAACTCATAAGCGTACGAATTACTATATAGTAGGTTTTACATAGAGTGGATAATGAGTATTCTGTGTCGAAAAAGACTATGGTTATTCTTTTTGGACTGCAGGGTTAGGTTTGAATCTGGGAGGCTTAAGTAACTTGGGAGGGCTTCTTAACATGCGACGTATAATTACAGCTATTTCGGCGATTGCCATTGTGGCGGGTGCAATGATTCCGTCGATAGCAATGTCTGCTCCGCAATATCCTAAAGGTCAAGGGGATGTTGCGGCGGGGAAGGACATTTTTTTTAATGGTAAAGGTGATGTGCCGGCGTGTAGTTCTTGTCATGGTCAGGATGGTATGGGCGATGACAATTTGGGAACGCCACGTTTGGCCGGTCAGTTTTATACTTTTTTGCGAAAGCAACTTGAAGATTACGCGACCGACAAGCGCACAGACAGCACTATGTTTGTGATGAATGCGAATGCGAAAGGCTTGACGTCAAAAGATCGCGCAAATGTGGCGACTTACCTTGAATCATTGGCGACCGCTGGGCGTGAGGCTGAGTGGAAAGGTTCTGACTTGAAAGAGTTGGCGGCCAATGGGACGGAGGTGGGTCAAAGCGCGAAAGGTAAGTCCTTGGTTGAGTGGGGGCAAGGCAATCGGGCGAAACCTGTGCCGGCGTGCCGATCTTGTCATGGTTATAATGGCCGTGGTGCGCCACCCATCTATCCAATTATTGGTCAGCAGCGATATACCTATTTAGTTAGCCAACTAAATAAATGGAAAGATGGCAGTCGAACCAATGACCAGATGGGTCAAATGAGAGCGGTCGCTCGCAATATGACAAAAGAAGATATCTTGAATGCAGCGGCGTATTTGACGAATGCGTCCGCTTATTCGGATGGAAACTTTTTCACACCTTACGATCATTAAAAAGCGATTGTAATGTGTTTAAAAAAGGCGGGGATGAACTTCTCCGCCTTTTTTGTTTTATCGTATTTAGTGAGAGAATGGCTGTGAAATAACGTACCTCTCAGTTTTTTTGTTTATGATCAGATTGCTGTTACTGCTGCACGGCGGCAGGCAATCGAGATTGTCATGTGTCTTCATTATTATTATCGCCATTCCTGTTAATTTTTATATCGTTTGCTTTGTCTGATTACGCAGGGTTGTTATCGGGCGTTGCTGGTATATTGATGTCTTAAATTTTATGGGTACTTTATTTTTTGCCTCATTCCTACGTGGGGGGTGCCGTAGAGCCGTGTCTCTTTTAGTGGTCGATAGATTTTCCTTTGGTTTTTTTTATGGCTGACTTGCTATATCCTTGGTGATTACATTAGGGTGAGTTAACTTCAAAATTGGTAAAATGGGCAAATGGCAAAGAAACAAGCATTAAAATCGGGTGAAAAAATTTTATTTATTATTTTCGGTGTTTTCTTCGTAATGGCATTGATTGCTTATATTGCGTTAGAGTCTTATCGGCTTAATTCAGATACGCCTATATTTGAGCAAAAAACTCACTTTGTTTTTTCAGATGTGGGTCGCGAAGGGTCTAAGTTATATCGTGAAGCGCGTTGTAATTCGTGCCATCGTGCGTTACGCGCTGGCACCAGTATGGGATTATCGCTTGACGGACTTGGCTCTAAACGATCGCTTGAGTGGATTGAGGCTTTTTTAGTGAATCCGGAAGAGCAATACGGCTACCCAACGCTGGATCATGGTTTCCCGCCGAAAGAAGCCGCTTACACGAGCGAAATTCCTAGCGAAGATCGGCATAAAATTGCGGTATTTCTGTCAGAACTTAAGGCAGACCGGGGGTCGTCAGTAGCGGCATTGCCGCCGCCAGAACGCTCAGAATTTATCGACAATATGGTCGAAATGTGGGCGCCTGAAGAGTGGCGTGAAAAATATGGTGACATCAGAGAAAGAGAGGCGGCTGTGAAGGATGTGGTGAAAGAAGAATAAGTTTTTCATGTGATAAATAATTTAGGATGGCATATTAATTATTTATGCCCAGAAAAGATGGCTTATCAACAGAATAAAAGTGAGTGAAGTATGGCGGAGCCATGGGTGCATGAGCAAGAGTTAGTTTACCGAAAGTATATCTTGTGGTTTGTCTATGCTTGCATTATTTATAGCTTAATTGGGTTTACCTGGGGGGCGGTAATGGGGGGCATTGCCGAGCTTAGGTATTTTGTTGATCATCGCTTACATGGTGATTTGATTGTGCGCGGCCATACCCATATCAATTTGTTAGGTTGGGTTGAAATGGCTATTTTTGCTGCCATTTATTACATCATTCCGCGGCTTGTTAAACGCCCAATATATAGCTTAAAGTTGGTGAAGTGGCACTTTTGGGTGCATAATATTGGTTTGCTGGGGATGGTGATATTTTTTGTGATGGCAGGTACCTTAGGTGGCATCGCGAGCATTAATTCTACGCCTGATGAGGTGGAGCAAATTGTGAAACCACTCTTGGCCTACATGGGGATCTTTGGCACACTGGTGCTGATGGCTAATTTTATCTGGGCGTATAATCTGTATCGCACTTGCACTGGTTGGGAGAAGAATTATGATTCGTAGTGCTAGGAGGGTATTACTCCTTTTCGTTTTTTTGTTAATGACTGGCTGTCTAGAGGGACCGGAAGGTACGCTGCGAGTGGGTTCCGAAGCGCCCGCTTTGCGCACTAAGTATTTGCTTGATGTAGGAGGGGATTTGAGTCGTTTGACGACCTATCGATATCCTGATGAGCGTATGTATCAGTATTCTCTGGATGAGGCCATTGCGCTGGGTAAGCCGATTGTCTTGGAGTTTGCCACCCCGGCGCATTGCACCGTTTGTGATAAGCAATTACAGATACTCAAAGCGATGATTGCAAAGTACGGCGATGATGTTATTTTTTTGCACATGGATCAGTACAAAAATCCTGAAGCTTTTATCGCCTATAACGTTAAAGGTGATCCGTGGACATTTATTATCGATGGGAGCGGCGTGGTACAGTTTAAGCAAGCGGGAAGGATGCTCTATTCCGAGCTGGATATACGCATTCGCCGTATACTTGAGGCGCGTCAGTCCGGCTAGTTTTATGTCGTCGGTATTTTTTAGGAGTGGATGTGGCATCATCAAGATATGATTTAGTGCAAGACAAAAAAGGGGCTTGTTGGGATTTAGTCTTATATATTCCAACCATCATTTTTCTGATTATCGTGGGAGCAAAAATGTGGTACAGCGGCGATCAAAATTTTACGTATATGATTGCATTTAGTACAACAATTATTACCTTGATTGGCTTTAATCGCATCATGAAAACCCGTTTAATGTTGCTGCCTAAGGCGCCTGTTGCGCTTGAAATATCCAAAAAACAGGTTGCCCTTGAATTGCGCAATGGAGAAAAATCCGAGTTAGTGAAGGATTTGAAGTTTTTTTCAGATTTAGCGGGTAAGAGTTTTGGCTTGACGGGCTGTGATCTCAACGGTAAGCGTCAGCAGTATGTTTTTCATAAATTACAATTTGGCACTGCTGAGCGCTTTAACGATGCCAAGGCGTTACTGCGGGTGTTTAGTTAGACTTTGCCTCGGCGCTGGCGGACGATGTCCCAGCCGAGAAAGCCTAACCCGATGGCCCATACGCAGGTGACAATAATTTGAATTTTGGTCACCAGTGCGGCGTCAACAACGCCAGTTAACAACATATAAGGTACATAAGAAATAACCAATAATGAACTGAGGCCGATGAAGATATAGATTACTGTTTCACGCATTATTTTCTCTCGCTCTCGTGTCGTGCTTAGGAATGGTTACGCAATCACTTCCCGATTTGCTCTCTCGGTTCTATCTTCTGTATCGCTGCAGTTGCCTGTTGGCGAACCAGAATGAATAAACTTGGGCGCTAAATCGGGACGTCACTATACGCTCATACTTTGCCTATATTTGCCATATAACTGTCAGGGACAGTGATGTCCAGCACCGCCTTCCATAGTAATCAATCTTCAATAAATTATACAAAATTTTTCGTCCGAATTATCATCAATTGCTTAGCAGGATATCGGTATTTACTAGTTTCTGGTTAATTGTCAATTTATTTATTGAATTTTGCGACTTTAAATCTTGACGGAAAATACTAGCTGTGTCACGATTCGAGGGGTTTCTAATCTGAAACTAATACTGTGAGCTTCTTATTCGTATTGATCGCTGCTAGAGGGTCGTCACGTATAAGGCGTTTACAGATTCTTGGTAATTTCTATCGGAGGGTAGATATGGAAAACAAACTAACCATTGGGCGGACGTTTTTTGTTCTTCTTGTGGCTGCTTTTACCACAGGCATGGGGAACGGGAGTGTGTTCGGCGCGGCCGTCATGTGTGCTGTCGGGCGGGGACCTTATGAAAGCTGGGGTGGTTGGGGTGCAGAAGCCTACCGGATCTCAACTTTTGCAGGTTTTATTGATATCATGATGTTTGTTTTTGGTCTTGCGTTTGCCATCATTGTTGGTTTGGCAATGAAAAAACATGGTGAAGTGGAAGCACAGCGTGATAACACTGTCTGGGAATAATATATCTTTTTGCATAGTTAAATATAAGGGGGGATTATGCTAGCGACATTTGCGGGTACCTGTGGAATCGTTTTGGCATTTTCGAGCATGTGGCTTTCTTGGTATCTTATGAACAAGATGAAAGAATGATTTGGTTTTATCTGGGAGTTAATTTTTTGGGAGGTGAAGTTTCATGCTACTAAAATATCTCTTTGCCAAGAACGAAGATATTCCAGCTGGGTCGGCAACGATCTTTTTTGGCTTTTCTTCGATTTTTTGGTTTGTGGTTGGCACGGGTTTAGGGTCGTTTAATGCGGCTAAATTAGCCTTTCCCGACTGGGTGACTGGCGTCGAGCTTTTTGCGTTTGGTCATATGCGCCAAGTGCATGTATTGGCCGTTATTTTAGGCTGGATCTCCATGGCATTTGGTATGACCATGATGTATATGACACCCGCGCTTGGTAATACTAAGCTGTGGTCTGAGAAACTTGGCTTGTGGAACGTATTCCTTTGGAATATTGGTTTGAGCTTAGGCTTGCTCTTGCTTTGGCTCGGCATTACCTCCGGTCGTGAATACAGTGATCTGATTTGGCCAATTGATTTGGTGGTTATTTGTGGGGTGCTGCTACCGCTGGGTGTGAATGTGTGGATGACCATTGCGCATCGGAAAACCCAAGGTATCTACATTACTAACTGGTTTTTCGGGGCTTGTATCTTCATGCTAATTGTCGTGTTTATCGTGGGTAATTCCCCTGAGCTATTCAACTTGACGGGGTTGACTGAAGCTTACATGACCTTTTGGTTTGCTCATAACGTGTTAGGTTTGTGGATTACGCCGGTGGCGGCCGCGATTGCCTATTATACGATTCCTAAGCTCACCGGTAACCCACTCTACTCTCACCGTATTGGTCATTTGCATTTTTGGTCAATTATTGCCTTTTATTCAACACCTGCGTCGCATCACTTGATGTCTGCGCCTTTGCCTGAATGGTTGAAATCTTTCGCTTCTGTGGAAGGCGTATTGATTTTAATTCCGGCGGTGGCTTTCGTGGCTAATATATTGTTAACCATGAAAGGTAAGTGGAGTTTATTTGTGGAAAATGTGGAGACCAAATTCTCCATCACTGGTGTATTACTCGCGATCCCACTGAATATGCAAGGGGGTTTCCAACAAACACGAGCCATTAACTGGTATGTGCATGGTACCGGCTGGATTGTGGCGCATGCTCACTTGGCACTGTTGGGGATGTCCAGCTTTTTGGAAGCGGCCGCGGTGTATTTTGGTTTGCAACAAATGCTGAGAAGAAAGCTTTATTCCTTAACGCTAGCTAATTTGCATTATTGGTTCTTCCTGATTGGTTTCTGCGTTTATTGGATATCAATGACCATTGCTGGATTGATCCAAGGAGCGGGTAAGATTTATGAGGTGCCTTACATTGATGTCGTGGTGGCTGAACACCCTTACATGATTGCTCGTTGGGTGGGTGGTACGATGGTTTTCACTGGTAATGTAATTTGGTTGTACAACATGTGGATGACAGCGCGTGAAGGTACCTTAGTACCCAAAGGTCGTTATGCGCATGAAATGGCGTACGAAAGATAAACAACAACGTTTTCGCTTTTTTATGGTTGGACTCGTTATTTCGAGTCCAACTTGAAAGGGCTAGGGAGGAGGAAATCAAGTGGCTTTCCAACAGTATAAATTCGGATCAGCTGGTATCGGTTTGATGCTTGGGTTATCAATGTGCGTTACCCTGTTAGCTCCAAGTACAGACTTTACATCTGGGATCTCAACTTGGGTTGGCTTGGACAAGCAATTGTCGTTAGGCCGTGTTATTGGGTTTAGTTATGAAGATCCATTGGTTGTCGGTGCTGGGAAACCGGTTACTGTGATCCTTGATAAAGACCCCGTGAGCGGTGCGGCGATGGATCCACCTATTCGGGCTTATGTATATAATCCTGGAATTAAGTTTTCGCCTGGAATCAATCATCCTAGAATGCTGGGTGCTGGGGTTGAAGATTTGACTTTTGGTATCGGTCGTGTCGGCGAAGCTAACCTGACGAGTGGGGCGGTATTTACCGTTTCTAAAGGTGAGTTTAACGGTGAAGAAGTTGATTACATCGAGAACTTGACGGCTACTCGTGGTTGGGTACCGGCGCAAACGTTAGAAGCGGCCGGTGATGAAAATATCCGCCGTGTCGGGCAGGGTAAAACCATTTACATTACTGAAGGGTGTTGGTGGTGTCATACCTTATTGCCTGAGCAAACTCAAGATTGGCAGTTTTTTGGTGCGCCGCCTTTCTTAGGTGACTTCAATGGTGAAATGCCGACGGCTTTTGGGTCGGATCGTAAAGCGCCTGATTTATTGCATGTGGCTTCGCGTAACTCATCGCGTGAATGGATGACCATGCACTTTTTTAATCCTCGCTTGGTGCAGCCCAATTCCATTATGCCTCGGTTTGATTATCTTTGGGGTAAGACCGATGCGGATGGTAACAAAATCGATTTTGCCAAATGGCGAGCTGATTATCGAAAGTACTTGACCGGCAATAGCATTTATGCACCAGAAGTGCCTGAGCCAGCGAGTAATTCTGAAGTCAGAGCGTTGATCGATTGGGTGCTAACAAGTCTTAAGTAATTTAACGGGAGGATTTACACGATGGCTTTTAAAATGGACCAACCTCTCTATTGTCTTGCTGATGAGCAGGAACAAAAAGAGACGCTTGATTTATGGGAGAAGGAGAAACATGGTGGACTTTGGTCGGCGAATAACCGTCTGCCCTTTCCTCTCACGTTTTTAATGGGCCTTATCATCTTAACGGCATTTATGATTACGATGCCGATTTGGGGGCAAAGGCCGAATGCTGAGCTTTATGTTGATTTTATTAAAATAATGGATTCGTCTGAAGTTCAGCAACTGGAAACCGGTGAAGAGAAAATTAAATACATCACGAATCATGTTTATCAGAATGCTGATGACCGGACTCAAGGAGCCATTGAGCGTCATCCGCTGACGTGGGATGATTTGATAAACATTGCACCAGGTATTAAAGAGGTGCAGGCGAGTGGTGGAGCCTATCCTCTGGATAACTATAATGTGATTGGGGATCGTATTGCCTTAGCTAACTTCGAAGGTAATTTCACCATTAATGGTGGAAAAAATCGTGAGAGAATACAGCCATGGTGGGATAAAGGCTATACCATTGATGTATTTTATGTGACTTATTTTCTTATCTTGATCGTTTTGATCATTAAACGTTTACCGCATTTTACGCGTAAGCCGGATATGTCAAAAGCTAGCTAAATATAGCATAGGAGTAAAATTAATGATTGATATAGATTATGCCCCCGGTGTGTTTTTAGTGATTATCATCGGTGTGCTTATCGTGCCAGCCATTTACGGTTATTTTTTTGTAGATCGTTACTGGAAAAAACATCAAGAAGCGGGTGATACAGATGATGCATTTAACTAGTCGTTAAATACACTAGAAAAGGCCGCTCGATTGAGCGGCCTTTTTTTATTTAAAACATTTTTTGTCGCCGTCGACTGAAGAATATCAGTATGGGATTATATGATGGTTTTTTTGATATCGCTATACGCTCCCTATGGTTGCAATATAACCGCTAATATACTAGTGTAGGTCTTGCGTCGATAGCTGCCTAAGGTTTCATGAAGCTGTTTTTTTGTTTTGGTTGTCAATTTACATGATTAATAGCATCAATACTTTTCTACAAAAACTTACTGCGTTTCATCCTATGCAATGGCTAATAACACTTGAGTCAGATTTAGGGTCAACAGATCCAAGTAACATTGTTTTTGGCATTGATATGAGCATTGAGGGTCTTCGTGCCCAGAAATATAGTATAGGGATATTTGTCTTCCTGGTGCTTTCGCTCATTCTGTTTAGTTACATTATTTACCTTTATCTACCTAAAGGTGAAAAGAAGATAAGTCAACTCAAAACAGGTGAGAAAATAATGTTTGGTAGCATTATACTAGGGGTGATTCTTGCGATTATTATCGGCTGGATTCAATTGATTGAAGGTTATTTAATTTAGGATATAAGTTATGTCAGATTTTATTGAAAATTTACCAGATGGTTGGTCCATTTATTTGTGGCTGGTGGTGGCTGCATTGATTTTGATTGCGGCCGGTTTTATGTTGCGATGGGCGGCTAAGAACGATCAGTTTGATGAAGATATCAAGTATGTTGTTTTTGACGAAAATGATAAAGATAAAATGTCAGAAGAAGAGTATAAAAAATACCTAGAGGTAATGAAAGAACAAACCGAAGCTCGCACTGAATTTTTGAAAAAACAAGCTGAGGAACGGGCACGCCAAAATGAGAAAAGGTGAAAAACTTATCGTAGGCTTGATGGTGTTAAGTGTGGCTGTTTTAGCCGTAGTAAAGCTAAAACAGTCCGCTAAAGAAACCACTGAAGATCCTGGGATTCCGTTTTTTTCTACCGCCACCGATGAAGTGACTAAACAAGCAGGTAAAATAATTCGCGCATTTAATTGTCGAGATTGCCATAGCTTGTGGGCAACCCGAACGTTTACTCAGGCGGTGCCAGCACCTGCTTTAGATGGTATGGGAACATTTCGATCTGAAGAATGGTTATATAATTATTTCTCAGCGGAAAATCCTCAAGAAATTTTACCATCACGGCTTAAACCACAATATCGTATGCCTTCTTATGCCAGTTTGACGGAGCAGGAAAGGCGAGATTTAGCCGCTTATATTGGTAGCCTGAAGGTTGAAGACTGGTATCGGCAGCAAGCGGCTAAAGCAAGATATGAAAAGTTAACAGGTGAGGAGTATAACAAAGATGCTCGAATTTAAATTTAGGATTACCGTCAAAGAATTTTTTTGGGCAACGCTTGCTGTCTCTGCAGGGGCGGCTGTTATCTATGGAGGAGATCAATTGCTGGGGGTGCAGTTAGAGCTTTATCGTGGGATTTACACGTTTAGTCCGATTTGGGTATTGGATCTTATTTTGGTTCCCCTGATTGCAGGGATTGTGGTCTCGGCTATTTATGGTTTGGGCGGTAAAATTCTAGCTTATTTGTCACCACTATTAGTGCGCATCCCTGAATATATCGCATTAGATCATGCTAATGTGCCCGATGGGTCAACCCTCTTACCACTGGGTTTTTGGATGCTGTTGGTGATTGTGGCGGTCGAAGCGTCCGCTGGCGGTGGTATTTTAGGCGAATTTTTTATTAAAAAAATCTATGGTCGTCGTCCTAATCATTTAATCCATAAAAAATATCAAAAACCGGCTTCTAAAGTGAATGCTTCGCAGATCACCAGCGCGAGTGGAGATTAGCCGATGGCATCAATTCCCTATAAAAACCGTGGTCCGGTCAGTAAGCAGCAGTTGGCGATGCGCAAGCGCTATCTTGGGGCAACGTTTGTAACACTTATTGTGGTAACTTTGATTGCTGGCACAGTGCATGTCTTAGAGTTAGGTCAAAATCGCATGAATCAAATGCGAGACTTGGCAAGTTATGATCTCAAAGAAGAACAGAGTCGATTACGTGCGGCGGGGGAAATACATTTTCGTAATAAAGATTATGAAAAACGCAAGGATGAAGCGCTTCCCTATCGTGTTGCCGAAGTGAAGGCGCTATTAACGGAAGCCCAATGGGCCGAGGTTAACACCATGATGGCGGTGCCGGCCGGTGCTTTCATTATGGGGACCGATAATAAAAAAACCGATGCGCAAAATCGCCCAGCCCATCACTTGGATCTGGCCGCCTATGAAATCGACAAACACCCAGTCACCAATGCGCAATATGCACTTTTTGTGGCAGAGACGGGTCATATTGCACCCTTTCATTGGAAAGATGGACGTATTCCTGACGAGTTAGCATTGCATCCGGTGACCATGGTGTCTTGGTTTGATGCCATGAAATACGCGGCCTGGGCAGGCAAGCATTTACCGACGGAAGAGCAGTGGGAGAAAGCGGCGCGTGGTCAAGATGGGCGGCGTTGGCCATGGGGTAATCGTATGGAGCGAACTCGATTGAATACGTATTACAATCAGGGGGCGACCACGCCGATAGGGGCCTATCCTAGCGGAGCGAGCCCTTTTGGTGTTCATGATATGGCAGGCAATGTGAGCGAGTGGATGGCTAATGACTTTTTAGCGTATGCGAATAGTGTCGCCTCGGATGGCCTATTCAAAGCTAAGGTGGCACAAATCCCTCTTGACCCCGGTGAGCGAGAAAAGCGCATGGTTGAATTTGTTGAGACAGATCAGCGTTATAAGGTGATGCGAGGTGGTTCGTGGAAAAGTGATCCATTTTCTACTTCGGCCTATCATCGTAATTTTGCCTTGCCATTTATGGCGTCGGATTTTTTTGGTTTTCGTTGCGCAAGAACCGTCACCGAGTCACCGGTATCTGCCACCGATCATTTGTAGGGATGAGAGTGCTTGGTGTGGTAACAATGCCTGTGCTGAGTATCGATGAAATTAGAAATGGCTAGTTATGCATGGATTTAAGTGAGTCAAATCAAGATTTGTGAGGATATTATGAAAACTGTAATCAAGCAGATAGTGGTGGTTAATTTTTTGTTTTTTTTGATGGTCGCCGAGGTTTTTGCGGCAGATAGTTATCGATGGCTTCGAGTCACCATTGAGACCCCCTGGGCAATTTTTATCTTTTTATTGCCAATGGTGTTATTTCCGGCGGTACTGATGGCGATTTTGTATTGGCGTTTTTCCGGTAAAAAAGAACAATCATAAAATTTTTTGATTGTTTATTCATGATCACTGAAATCATAGCAAGGCTGGTGTGAGGCATTTCTACGTGGTAGTAAACTTTAAACAAGGTAATCAACGTTTTTTATGGGTGAAGTGGCGAGTTTTTTTGATGGGTATTTTGCTGCTGTGTTTTTTATTGCCAACACAATGTCTGGCGGCGACTGAAGAACATGCCGTCGTATTAGAAACCTTTCGGGATATGGATACGATGAGTGCGGAGCAAGAATTAGCGGAACAGCAAGGTCAACGTGAAATTCTATTTATAATGGGTGTTTTGCTGCTGATTGGGGTTTTTGTTACCGCCGGACTTGGTATTTCCATGGGGGTATTTGCTAAGGAGGTCTTTCTTGCACATATGATAAGCGCAGGTTTTACCGTTTTTCTATCGGTTGCTCATGCGGTGACGGCGATGGTTTGGTTTTTCCCTTTTTAGAGGGGTATCAAATACGCTCTGCATCGTTGAAAATTCAATTCCAATATATATTTTTAAATGTCATTAGCGCCTATCGTAAGGAATAAAATTAAATAGCTGGTTGGCGCTAATGGTCGGTTAGTTGATGTCAATTTTTTGAACCGGGTTTGTCCTTTCCTTCGTTAAAATAATTATATAACTCAAGTGCACACTTTCAAAAATGGGTATATGGTCTATCTATTGCTCGCCTTGTATTTCTTCTCAGGACTTGCCGCGCTCGCCTATGAAATCTTATGGGCACGTATGTTGTCCACGTTGTTTGGGGTGAGTATTTTTGGCGTTGTCATTACTGTCGCGGCCTTTATGGCGGGATTAGGCGCCGGCAGCTTATTTGGAAAGCGCTATTTGCTTGCTTTAAAGCGACCCTTGTTGTTTTTTGGCGGGGTGGAGTTAGCGATTGCCATATTTGCATTATGGCTTCCTAAGTTTATTTTTTCTTTTGATGCGTTCCTCATAATACAAGCGCCAGCGATGGATATTGCGATGTGGTATGGGATTCAAGGGATTGCTGTTTTTCTATTGATGTTTTTTCCGGCGATGTTGCTTGGTGCGGTTTTTCCCATCATGGTTCGGTTATTCGCCGAAAGGGGGGTGCCATTATCGGTTGTTTATGGGTTAAATACCTTGGGTGGTGTGTTGGGGGCACTGTTGCCTTTGTTGCTATTGCCGTTATTTGGTTGGCATGTGTCGCTGCGCTTAGTGGCGATCATGGGGGTAATGATTGGGCTAGTCGCTTTAGTCCTTGTTAAATGGTTATCAACCACAGCGGGACAAGATACCACATCGATTATTTTGCCCAATGAAAAAGTATTGCAAACCCACATGCCAGCAAATTTTGGTGTTTCAATCGTTGCTTATGGGATAATTGGTGCAGCGGCCTTGATGCTGCAAGTGGCATGGATTCGGTTATTTGGTATGGTGATGCTGCGTACCGAATATGTCTTAGCGGTTATTGTGGCCACATTCCTGATGGGGATCGCTTTGGGCAGTTTATTGGCAACCCGCCTGCACCGAGCGGCTTGGTTCACTTATTTGCCCTTGGTGGCGGCGGCCTCCTCTTTGATGACATTATGGTTTTTCCCTGGTTTGGCCGGGTGGGTAGAACAAATGCGTTTTGCTTCGCTTGCCGAAGCGATGCTGACTCAGTCAGTGCTCATTGCGCTGTTAACGTTGCCCGCGACGCTAGCTTTTGGTGCTTGGTTACCCTATTTGGCGACACAGTTGGGTGGTGGGGAAAAAGTGGGGGGGTGGCTTTATGGCGCGAATTCTGTTGGGGCTTGTATTGGGGCCTTGGCCGCTGGCTTTATTTTAATTCCTCTATTCGGCTCGCCGGCCGTGATTTGCTTAGCTGTCTTGTTAATCCTGTTGGCGAGTATGGTGTGGGGGCGACATCGCCATTATATGGTGGGTTGCCTTGTTTTAGTTTTGCTGGTGATACCTGTTTGGAATTTTCCCGCCGTGCATGACATGCTGCCGATGGCCCAGTCGGGGACGAAAGACCTTTTTTTGAAAGAGGATGCGGTTTCAGTGACTCATGTTGTCCAGCAAGCGGATGGGCAGCGGGTATTAATGGCCGATTTGCAACGTTTAGATGCATCGACGGAGCCCACAGCAATTGAAGTACAGAAAAACCAGGCGAGGTTGCCTTTATTATTAAACCCAAGTAGTGACAGGTTATTGTTTTTAGGCTTAGGGACCGGTATTACTGTGGCAGGTAGTTTGGCATACCAGGGGGTAACACGGACGGCTGTTGAATTGTCTGAAGGGGCGATTGAGGCGGCTCAACATTGGTTTCAAGCCTTTAATGGTGATGTGTTTGAGTATACCCATATTGTGCACGATGACGCGAGGCGTTTTTTAAAAACCGATACCCAGCATTATGATCTTATCATTGGTGATTTATTCCACCCAGATTTGGTGGGGCGAAGTGCGTTATTGTCGTTAGAGCAATTTCAGCGAGCGAAGGCGCGATTATCCAGCGATGGTATTTTTGTGCAATGGATCGCCATTAACCAATTTGATTTAGCTTCTTTGAAAGTTGTGTTTCGAACGTTTCATGCGGTGTTTGAAAGATCCTATTTATTCATGGATGGTTTTCGCATCGCTTTGGTGGGTCCAGAAAATGCCCTGAGTGATGTGAATACCTTATTGGCTCAATTAAAGGCCGTCGATGTTGATTTGGCGGAGGCCACCGGTGGTGAAGGAGTCTGGACTTGGTATGGTCGCTATTGGGGAGCGTTGACATGGGATACCGGACCGCGACAAAGTGAGTGGTCGCCCGTGATTGAATATGGTTTGCCGGCGGCGAAGTATAACAATAAACTAAATTTAACCGACATATTAGCTTATTTGCTATTTCATCGACCCACGGCCTTATTGGCGGCCCAACAATTAGGTGTCAATCAGGCGAGTTATGAACAATTTGAAGCGGCTTATATGGCTTCCGAAATGTTACTGCGAAGTTGGTTGGCTGGTTTTGCTGGTCGGGCGATGGAAGCACAGCAGCTATTGCGCTTGGCACATTCTGCTAATGCCAAGGATCGTTGGGTTGGTTTTGATATGGCGGATAAAATGTTTTCATCGGTGCCAGAAGCCGTCAAAAAGGGCGTCGATGAAGTGGAAGCATTGCAGCGTATTCTAGCGATTAGGGGAGATCACGTACCTACCTTGAAAGCGCTTTGGCGCAAAGCCTTAGAGGCTGGGCAAATAGGCCAAGCTAATGCCTATCATCGTCAGCTAAAACAACTCGTACCACTGGATACAGAAATTTAGCCATTGCAAGATATTTGATGCTCAATGGTTGAGCCTGAAGAGGTGGAAATCGGCTCAACTGACCTTGAACAACCTATCATTTATGGTTGTTGCGTGATAGGTTGCCCAAAGCTCGCTTTGCTTATTCTGCTTATTCGCCTTGACGACGCTCAAGCACGTCTTGGAAAGACGCGTTTGACATCATATAAGCGCCAACAATGATAAAGCCAAATACCAAAAGTGGAACTAATATGTTAATCCCTATTTCTGTTACCATTATTCTTAACCCCCAAAATCATATGGCAGAACGGATGTAGTTACCACTTGCTCCAAGTGGCAAGCTCGACTATATCTAATCAAATCATAAAATACAATACCGAAACACAGCTGTTCAATTTTTAGTCGGAGGGTTTCTGTGGTTGCAGAATAGGCAATGGCTCAGCTGAATGGTGATGCGACATGAACAATGTTGTGGTAGCATGAGGTTCATGAAAGCAAATGAAAGCTTGGCAAACATACCTGTTGTTTCCCAGGCTAAACATACGGATAAATTGAAAATCAGTCGAAAGATAACTCAAGTGGGTTTTATCCTTCTGATTATCCTGATTCCTGCGCTGGGTATCTTTCGCATTGATGTTTCGTCAGGATTTGTGGTGCTCGATCGTCAAATTTGGTTTTCAGATTTTCTCATTGTTTTTGGTTTTTGGTTAGCCATGGCATGCACGTTCATTCTTCTATATTCCTCCGTCGGCACCGCGTTTTGTGGTTGGGTATGCCCACAAAATACCTTTTCTAGTTTGGCTGACAAGATGACCTCTCGTTTGCTCGGTAAACGCGCCGTGATCGATTGGGAGTCAAGTGCGCAAGTCGCTGTCGCAAAAAATAAAAATCACTGGCTAAATTGGCTAAAATTGGTCTTGCTATTGGTGGCGGTGTCCATGTTTGTCAGCTTGATCCCATTGTTTTATTTTGTGCCTGCGGAAGCGGTTTGGTCGTTTGTTACGTTGCAAGATGATATCCGGTTAGCGGGTTCTTTACACTGGATTTATACGGTTTTTGTTTTTATTATTCTGATTAATTTTGCCGTAGTACGGCATTATTTGTGTCGTTATATGTGCATTTATCGGATGTGGCAATTTTTGTTTAAAACCAATGATACCTTGCATTTAGAATATGATGAATCGCGGTCTGGTGAATGTGCTAAATGTAATTATTGCGTGACCCAGTGCATGGTGGATATTGATCCACGGAAAACGAATACATTTGATAGTTGCACTAATTGTGGTGCCTGTGTGAGTGCTTGCCATTCGTTAAAGGCCAAAGCTGGCCAAAAAGGGTTGTTGCGTCTCAAGCTGGGGCCGCGCAAGCGGGCAAAAGTCGCCTCTTATATTCCTTTGGCGAGTCTCCAACGAAGAGCGGGCTGGGTATTGCCGGTCTGGATATTCGGGGCATCGCTATTTGTTTGGGGACTTTTGAGTTATGACCCGTATCACCTGGCGGTCTATCAGTCTGAAATTGCCCATGGCGATCAAATTAAACAATATCGTATTCATCTGGCGAATAAAATGTATCGGCCGGGGCGTCTAAAAATAAGCGTGCAAGGGTTACCGGAAGAGGCCTATGACATTACCCGCATGTGGGTACAATTTGAGACGGTGGGTCGGCAGGATGTATGGATCGATATTCATGGTGATATTGATCCAGGTTTGCACACCTTTATGGTCAAGGCAGAATCGGAAGATGGATGGACGGATTTATATCGGGTACAACATTTTGTGAAGCAAGGTTGATTGTATGAAAGAAAAATTGTCGAGCACAGAAGAAACGGGATGGGGCGATATGCCCGAGGATCACTTTGGTTATGGTAGTAAACAGGAGCGGCTTGATAAACGAGGCTTGGAGGACTGGGAGTTACTGGAAACAATGGAGAGCACACATACTTCCATCCCTTATTGGTTTATCGCTTTGTTTATTGTTTTATTGCTTGTCGCCATTGGATTGACATTTCCATTTTGGGGTAATCGGCCAGGTTTTGAACGAGATTGGTTTGACTGGGGGATTCCGGCGGGGGTTGCCTGGGTGATCGTCATGAGCTTTGTGATTTATTATTTTGTTGATTTGCGGCATATTTTAAAAGAAAAAAAAGAAAAGAAACAGCGTGAGCAAGAGCATAACGTTAGTACAAAATAATGTAATCACATTGGTTTTGGGTTGTGGAATGATGATGTTCGGTGGTTGTGGGATGGAGCAAACGCCAAATCAGCTCATGTCGTTGCCGGAGCCTGATAGCCAGGCGGCAGGATTGTTTAAAAAATTCTGTGGTGGGTGTCATGCGCCTCCATCACCTGCTTCACGGACAGCGGCACAATGGCAGAGTATACTCGTCAGGATGCAAAATCATCGTATTATGCAAGGTCTGGAGGCAATGACACCCGAGGATCAGCGGATCATACGCCAATATTTAGAAAAATATGCTTTGGAATCATAAAATGGAACGATGGTTAAGTGTGCTCGTGTTAATTGCCGTGGTGGGTTATGGTTGCAGTGCGGATATCCCTCTGTCGCCTCCCCAGTCCTGGAAAAATTATCAATTTCGTATTGAAACCAGACCACCGGTGGTGACGACTGGCATGAATGAATTTCTGGTGGTCGCTAATAAAGATGGTCGGAAACCTGCGCATGATGTGCTTGTTTCGCTAAGGGTGGGAGAAACAGGGCGTTGGATACAGGCGATTCAAGATGGTCATGTGGGCGTCTATCGGCGAGCACTGCGCGTGATTGATCCAAAGAGTGATGTGCTATACGTGCATGTTGCTCAAGGCAAAGAGGAGGCGGTGTTAGAATTTCCTTTGAACTATCAGCAGGATGTGGTTGCTGATAGTTTGTGATTGCTTAGGAATGGGCACGCAATAACCTCCCGGTTTCGCCTCCCATCTTCCGCCTGTCTTCGCCCGTTCTTCCATCACAAAAGCTCGAAATAGAACGACTATTCCTGCACTTTTGTTCACTCAGAACGAACCAATACAAACCCAATCTGAGCGCTAAACAGGGAAGTTATTCCATGCCCATTCCTTAGGTTTTTAGTGGCTAAATGTCTGTAGGCTAGGCTGCATATTGGCTGATACGATTTCGGCCTTTTTCCTTGGCATGGTATAAAGCTTGATCTGCCCCTTTAATCACATCCGTGGCTTCTATCAAACTTTTTGAACGTTCAGCGACACCAATACTAATGGTAACGCGTACTTCTTGCCAGGGAGTGGTTTTTTTCTTTGGTTTTTTTTTGATTTTGGCATCGGCCGTTTTACTTTGATTGCGTAACACCATGCGGGTACCGTCAATTTCTTCTCGCAAGTTTGATAGATGCGGGAAGGACGTTTTGGTACTTTTGTTTGGGAATAAAATAGCAAATTCTTCCCCCCCATAACGATAGGGTTTTCCTCCGCCGCCAATCCCTCGAATCTTACTACCTACCATGCGTAATACTTGGTCACCGATATCGTGGCCATAGGTGTCGTTAAACTTTTTAAAGTGATCCACATCCAGCATCGCAATGGAATAATTACCGCGCAATCGGGCCATCTCTTCATTTAACGCACGCCGACCGGGTAGGTCAGTTAATTCATCCATATAAGCGATAAAATAGGCATTTTGTACGATAGCAACGATGGGGATAAATCCAGCGAGGGTCATATAAAGTGCGGCGTTAGGATATTCGAGTCCGGTGTGGAAAAATAAACCGCTCGCAATTAAGGAGCCGATAAAGGCACTTTCAAAAACCGACTTTTTTTCTACAAATTTCCAAACGGTATAGCCCGTGGCAAGTAAATAACACAAGAAAATCATTTGAGGTATTTGTAGGCTGTTATTTAGTTCTACGTTTGGCATGATCTCAAAGAGTGCAATACTTCGAATTAACTCGGGATAGGTTTTTACCAGCAAGAAGGCGATAGCCACTTGGCAGGCAATCACTGAAAAGGCAATTATTCCTTCTATGGATAAGGTTTTGCTTTCTTTTTGGCCGCAAATCAAAGCGAGGTTGATTGGCAGTAATAGGCCAACGACACAGTACAATAACTGAGCGTGTTGATCGACCCTGAAGTTTTCACTAACGGACCCGCTTAATACCCAATAAGATACCGCAAGTGCGAGGGAAGTTAATACCATACGGTGCCGATCATATAATATTCCTAAGGCGGCAGCTCCAGCAAACATGAGGTAGGGGGCAAGTGGCAATTTGGCGACTAAAGTGGCGGGTAAAGTGCTAGCATGTGGCATCGCGAAATAGGCTGTGATAATTAATAGTGCAGGTACAGTGATGACAGTTAATTTATTTCCTGTTGGTGTACTCACGGGCTGTTTTCCTAACAATTTATTTATCTGTAATGACTTTATTAGACGAGTTGTTCTTCGTACTTGTATCGTGGATTTTACAAGCATCTTTAATTTTGAAGTGGAGTGATAGAGAAATTATTTGTTCAATTAGTTTGCAGTCGATTGATTTTTTAGCAATATTGGGCACTCCATTTCTTGGTTAGCCAATGTCGGTCTATCATCAGGCAATTTCTAAAGCCTGGCTTGGTCATGACGATAATGAAAGAACATAACGTGTTTTTATTGATTTGATTGGCTTTGCCCTTTCGCTTCGTTTGTTTTGCAGGGATGATTGGGCAAGAAGGAGTTTTAATGCAAACGATTTTGGTGCTTAATTCTAAAGGTGGCAGCGGGAAAACAACCATTGCGACCAATTTGGCGGCCTATTATGCAAGTCGTCATGTGACTGTTCTTAAGGATTATGATCCGCAAGGCTCGGCCAGTCAGTGGCTAAAAAAAAGGCCGCCAGATCAACCAAAAATTCATGGTATGGAAGCCTTCAAGCCTACCATGCACGGCACCCAATCATGGCAGATGAGGTTACCTCCGCAAACAGCGACAATGATTATTGATAGTCCTGCCTGTATCGAGCTTGTTCGGTATGTCAGTATGCTACGAACAGTCGATAAGATTATTATTCCGGTTATTGCTTCCCCCATTGATATTCGTGCAACGGCCAGTTTTTTTAAACAGTTGCGTAGCTTCATGAAAATGTATCCGATGGAGGCCGAGGTGGTTTTAGTGGCCAATCGAGTAAAAAGCCAAAGCCGCATTTCTTTTAACGTACAACGTTCGATTGCTCAATTAGATATTCCATTGATTACTTCCATTAGTGATAGTGACTATTATTTAACGGCGGCGGATATGGGGTTGGGGGTTTTAGAGCTGGGCTTTGCTGATATCGCGGACGATGCAGCGGATTGGCAATCGCTGATAAGCTGGCTTGATGGGCAGCAGGCATCAAGTTATGAAAGTAAAAAGGCGGTATGCCATGAGTGAGTTTGCACATTAATGGTTGAGTATTGCCGGGGGCTTCTGGATGAAATGGTTGTGTAGCCTATTCCTTAGATTGACTCTAGGTAGAAAACCCTCGGCAGGATCAAAGATCGTAAGCTTAAACTGATTTCAGGAAACATCATTAAAAAATAACGCGTCATCTTCTTTTCCTCGCGACCTTTCTATTTTTACTTACCAACGATCAAATAACAGGCTGCCCAGTGTCGGGTTTAATCTCAGTATTCGACAAAAATAATTGGTAGGCAGGATTGTCTGTTTCTCGCCAATTGGCATAACCCAGTTCCGTAAGAAATTGTTGAAACGATGTGTCGTCTTCTGGTGGCACTTGAATGCCAGCTAAGATTCGGCCATAAGCGGCCCCGTGATTTCGGTAATGAAACAAACTGATATTCCAGCGTTGCCCCAATCGATTCAAAAAGAGCAATAAGGCGCCCGGTCTTTCTGGAAATTCGAAGCGATATAATTGTTCGTTAGCCACTTGTGGTGCGTTGCCACCCACCATGTACCGGATATGTGATATTGCCATTTCATTATTCGTCAGATCAATGACATGGTAGTGGTCATTGCGTAATCGTTCGATGACGCGGTTTTTTTCCGTCACGCCTTTTTTGAGCTGTAAACCAACAAACACTTGGGCCGCGTTGGAGCCTGAATAGCGATAATTAAATTCGGTAATATTTCTTTGGCCGATCGAATGGCAAAACTTTCGGAAACTGCCCATTTCTTCAGGGATTGATACCGCAAAGAGTGCTTCTCGTTGCTCGCTTAACTCGGAGCGCTCTGCGACATGTCGTAGTCGGTCAAAATTCATATTGGCGCCACTATCAATGGCAATGAAATTTTTATCTTTGAGGCGTTCACGCGCAATATATTTCTTGAGTCCGGCGACGGAGAGTGCCCCCGCTGGCTCAACGATAGCGCGAGTATCATCAAATATATCTTTGATAGCCGCACAAATTTCATCGGTGCTTGCCAATACCACTTCATCCACATATTGCTGGGCAAGCTCGAAAGGTATCTTGCCGACCTGGCGAACGGCCACTCCATCTGCAAATATACCGACCTGATCCAGGATCACTCTTTTGTCATGGCGTAAGGCCTGGTACAAACAAGCGGCATCATCGGGTTCTACCCCAATTATTTTCACCTCAGGACGAACTTGCTTAATGTAGGTGGCAACGCCGGCGATTAATCCCCCGCCTCCGACAGGGACGAAGACCGCGTGGATATCATCGGGGTGTTGCTGCAATAGCTCCATCGCAACGGTGCCTTGGCCGGCGATTACGTCAGGATCATCGTAGGGATGAATAAACGTTCTTTGTTCTTCTAGCGCTATTTTATTGGCGTATTCATAGGCTTCGTCATAGGCATTACCATGGAGAATAACTTGACCACCGAGACTTTTGACGGCTGAAATTTTGATACTCGGTGTTGTTTTAGGCATCACAATGACGGCGTGTAATGATAATCGTTGGGCGGCTAACGCGACACCTTGTGCGTGATTGCCGGCGGAGGCGGCGATAATACCTTGTTGTTTCTCGGTATCTGGTAAGTGAAAAATCTTGTTGTAAGCGCCGCGCAATTTGAAAGAAAATACCGGTTGCAGGTCTTCCCGTTTTAGGTAGATGGTATTGTTTAAGCGCTTGGACAAGCGGTGAGCGAAATCCAGTGGTGTTTTTTTGGCAACGTCATAAACGCGTGCTCGTAAGATTTTTTTTAAATAACAGTGGCTCATGGATACTAATTTATCAGAGTTGGCTGATTTTAGTAAGTGCCATTTTATCTCTGACAGCGGGAGGAGTGGGAAATGAATGTCATGGATAGTGTTAATATAAGTACATGGTCAATACAAAAATTCCTCGATAATATTCAGTGTCCTGGAACTGGATTTTTGGTATTTTTGTTGAAAAAAGCTTTCTTTAAATCTAACATACTGTTTTTGTTTGTCAGGGAGGGATTTTCTATGGAGGTGAATTATGAGTCATGTTGACAAAAAACAAGTCGCAGCACAAGCCGCATTGGACTATATCAAACCCGGTGCGACGGTTGGTGTCGGGACGGGATCAACCGTTAATCATTTTATCGATGCCTTGGCAACCATTAAACATCGTATTGAAACCACTGTATCGAGTTCTGAGGCATCCACTGAACGTTTAAAAAAATACGGTATTCCGGTGGATGATTTAAATGCGGTTGATGTCATTGATGTGTATGTTGATGGGGCGGATGAAGCGAATAAACACCTATACCTCGTCAAAGGAGGTGGTGGTGCATTAACTCGGGAAAAAATCGTTGCAGCGGTGGCGAAGCAATTTGTTTGCATTGCAGACGATTCAAAGTTGGTCGATGTGTTAGGCCAATTTCCATTGCCAGTCGAAGTGATTCCTATGGCACGCAGTTATGTGGGGAGGACGCTTGTCAAGCTGGGTGGACAGCCGGTGTATCGTGACGGCTTTATGACGGATAATGGCAATATTATTCTGGATGTCCATGGTTTATCCATTATTGACCCACCGACATTGGAAACCGAAATTAATCAAATTGCCGGGGTGGTGACGGTGGGTATTTTCGCGCATCGTGGGGCGGATGTGTTGCTACTCGGCACGGATAGCGGCGTTGAAAAGATGACCTGATCTTGCCCTGGTGGTTTTCTCATCTCGCATTTCTTGTGCTTATTAGCCAATATAATGGGAGCCGAGATTAAATCCAATAAGCGGTATGGGTCATCACTTTAGAGCTAGCTTTCATTAATAACTTGATGGGCTTAGGTAAAGGGGCGGCGCCGGCTTGATGGGCGATGTCTGCGTGATGGGATTCATCCTGTTCCATTTGTTGCAAGATTTGTCGGCTTTTTTGATCGGCTTTAGGCAGCCGATCAAGGTGGTTTTGCAAGTGTTGCTGCACTTGTTTTTCTGTTTCGACGACAAATCCCAAACTCCATTGATCACCGGCGGCCCCGGCGGCGGCGCCGATGATCAATGAGCCTAAATACCAGGCGGGGTTAGCTAAGCTGGTATGGCTGTCTAATTCTTGTAAGCGGGTATGACACCAATCGAGGTGATCATTTTCTTCTAGCGCCGAGCGCTTCATTTGTTGTTTGACTTTTTCGTTACGGGCAGTGAGTGCTTGGCCTTGATATAAGGCTTGGGCAGCGATTTCTCCCGCATGATTAATACGCATCAGGCGGGTGGAAAGTTTTTTTTCTGCTGGGCTGAATTCGTTCTCTTCGACGGTATGCGCTGGATTTTTTCGCTCGGTTACTTGAGGTTTGCCAAATAATGTGCGGACCCCTTGATCGAATTGAACTAGCAGTTGGTCGAGTGGTGATAGTCGGCGTGTTGGTATCATTTATATTTGCAATTGTTGGTCGATGATAGCCACCGGATGGATGACGGGCAGGTTTAATCCCTGGGTTCGTGTGCTGGCGGCGAGGTGCAAGGCGCAACCAATATTGGTTGTGACCAGTAAATCGGGCATGGGATCGGTTAGCTCTTTGATCATATTATCACCGAGTTGATTAGCCAGTTGGGCTTGTAAGAGTATATGGGTTCCGCTGGCACCGCAACAAATATGATCGGTATTTTGTTGGGTGATTTTCAGTTTAGGAATGATTTGTAATAATTGTTTGACGGATTTTGGTTTTTTGATGACATTGCGGAGTGTGCAAGGGGTATGCAGTGATATGTTTTTATTCAGGCTTTTGAACGTGTAGGATGATAGCTTGGCTTCGGTGAGTAAAAAATCACAGATCTCTTGAATTTTATGCGTAAACTCAGCGACCTTGTTGTCTTGCGGGTCGCTGGTTGTCAATTGTTGCTGGTATTCTTGCAAGGTAGCACCACAGCCTGTCGCCATATAAAGCGTGGCTTGTACGTCTAATGCGTTGAAGCTCGTCAGGTTCTGTTGTGCACATTGTTTTGCTATGTGGGGATGCCCATTATGCAATGTTAAGGCACCACAGCAGACTTGATCGGTGGGTAGATAAACGTGGTACCCCAGTTTATTTAATAGGCTAATGGCATGATCGATGGTTTGTTTATCAAAAAAATCACTGACGCACCCGGTAAAAATAGCGACATTACCGCGGTGCTTATTTGATGTTGGGTAAAACGATTGCCAATGAGTCAGGGGAGCGATGTGAGGTAATAAGCCGTCTAATCTTGCTAGCCCTAAGCCTTTGATGATCATGGTGCGGCGTAATAATTTTTGTAAGCCTGAGCGCTGGTAAAAGCGCAGCAGTTTAGTCAGGTGCCTAATGATTGGGTGCTTAAGCGAGATGACTTGGTATAACCAATCATGCACTCTATAGGACAAGCGATGACAGGTGCTTTGTTTGAGTTGAGCGCGAGATAAATCCAATAGCGCACTATAGGAAACGCCAGAAGGGCAAATGTTTTCACAGGTTCGGCATCCCAGGCAGTGGTCAAGGTGTTGGTGCAGCTTGGTAGTCGCTGAAATTTGCCCGTTGGCCAAGCTTTGCATGAGGCTAATACGCCCGCGAGGCGACTCGTTTTCATTGGGGTTAAGGCGATAGGTTGGGCATTGTGTTGAACACATGCCACATTTTACGCATTGGTCTGCATACGCATTAATACGTGACTTAGCGTCGGTATCGGGCGGCGATGATTTGTTCAATAAGTGATGTTCCATTATTTGTCTATTTAATGTGTTGTTTTTAAGAAGCTGGGAACCAAGTATGCAAAAATCTTATTATAGCCATCATGTGTTTTTTTGTGTGAACCAACGTGATGGCGGTGGTCGCTGCTGTCAAGATAATGATGCGCAACGAGTTCGCAATTATGCCAAGGATAAAGTGAAACAGCTTAATATGACAGGAAAAGGCCAAGTCCGGGTGAATAATGCGGGTTGTTTAAACCGCTGTAGCGAAGGGCCGGTGTTGGTGATTTATCCGGAAGCGGTTTGGTACAGTTACGTGAATGAAGATGATGTTGATGAAATTATTCGCAAGCACTTACAACAGGGTCGGCCTGTTGAGCGGTTACGACTGGGCGATAGTAGCCCAGTCACTCGCTAATTGGCTTGCATTTTATTTTTCATTATATTACCATTCGCGCCCATTAGATTTTGCCCGATTTATAAGCGCGACAAGATGGTTTTGATAAATCCCTCGGTCTTTGGTGGCCTGCTGCAACGGTTGTTGGGTCTTGACGATGGGGTAGCTTGTCACTAAAATTACGGGCTATTTTGGTAACTTACATCAATGAATATTCGGATAACATGAGTATGAAAACTTTTAGCGCAAAGCCTGAGACCGTTAGGCGAGATTGGTATGTGGTTGATGCGACAGATAAGACACTCGGTCGTTTAGCAAGTGAAATCGCCAAGCGTTTGCGCGGAAAGCATAAGCCTGAATTTACGCCACATGTGGATACCGGGGACTACATTATTGTTGTCAATGCTGGCAAGGTCCGTGTGACGGGTAGAAAAGAAACGGATAAAATGTATCATCGCCATACCGGTTATCCGGGTGGGCTTAAATCAGAGTCCTTCGCTAAGGTCGTGGCGAGAATGCCTGAGCGAGTGATTGAGCTTGCCGTCAAAGGCATGTTACCCAAGAATTCTTTAGGGCGAGCGATGTTTCGCAAACTAAAAGTATATGCTGGCACTGAGCATGGTCATGCTGCCCAGCAACCACAACCTTTAAATATTTAGGCAGCATAGAGTTAACTTATGGCACAGCAACAATATTATGGTACCGGTCGGCGCAAAACTTCTACCGCTCGTGTTTACTTGAGACCTGCGGGTAGCGGTCAGATTACGGTCAATCGTCGCCCATTAGATGTGTATTTTGGCCGGGAGACGGCACGTATGATTGTTAAACAATCATTAGAGCGGGTTGAGCTAGTCAATACTTTTGATATCCATGTGACAGTCGATGGCGGTGGCATATCCGGGCAAGCGGGCGCGATTCGTCATGGGATTACTCGCGCCTTACTGGAGTATGATGAAACACTGCGTCCTCCACTAAGAAAGGCTGGTTTTATCACGCGGGATTCTCGAAAAGTGGAGCGTAAAAAAGTGGGTCTGCATAAAGCCAGACGTGCGACTCAGTTCTCGAAACGATAATATTGCTTTTTCATCGACTCGCCCTGTATGCCATATCAGGGTGAGTGGATTGCTTCCTCTTGCCTCTTCCGTATTTGTTTTCTTGGTTGTTTATCATTTCCCAGTACCTTCAATTTAAGTCTCGGATAGTTTATCGATATCGAGTGGTAAATTTAGCCGAAATTTTAAAAATATTTATTCCTTTTCTGATTCGGGTTTCTTCGCTGAGTTTGTTGTTTTTACGAGTGAGCGTATGGCATCGTGTTTTTTTACTGAAAAAATAGACGAGATGATGTAAGGAAGTTGTAGTAATACAACAATTTTTCGAAATAGTTCCTTTTTCCTTGATAGACTGTTGCATTTGTGTGGAAAGCTGCTATAAATGTCGTTGTGAGAAGCGCAGTTTTACCACAAATTATATTCGAGTGGCATTTTGAAGGAGACATAGGGATGAATAAAAAAGTTTTAACCATGGCGATGGCGGCGGCGATGGCGTTACCTTGGGTAGCTCAGGCGGGTGATGCGACTGAGGCGAAGTGGTATGGGCGTATTCATTTGTCCGTTGATAAATTCAGTGACTCTGAACTGAAAATGGATTCAAGCAGCAGTAAAGCGAATAATATTGGTGTTAAAGGAAGTTTGCCCGCTAATTTCCCAGGCTTAACTGGCTTAAAGGCAATTTATAAGTTGGAAGCGGGTTATGATATGGATAAGTCACAAGGCAAGGGTGGATTTATTCGGGCGCGGGATACCTGGTTGGGGATGCAGAGTAAAACCTTGGGAACGCTTCGTGCAGGTACCATTATAACGCCCTACAAAGAAACCGGTAAGGCGGTTGATCCCTTGTTTACCACCTCTGCCGAAGGGCGTGGTGGTCTAGGTACGATGTCGCAGCTGCATGGTGGAACCGGTGACGATGGATCAGGTCGTGCTACGCGAACGGTACGTTATGATTCGCCGAACTTGGGTGGTGCAAAAATTATTGCGGCCTATACCCTACGAAATGGCGAGGAAAACAATATTAATTTAGGTCTGCACTATAAAAATGGACCTATATTGGCTTTCGTTGATTATATTGATGTGCCTGCCGGTGATGGGAAGTCGGCGGTAAAAGTTGGGGCGAAATACTCCGCGAGTGGTGTGACAGTGGCGGGTCATTATGAAATTGATGATGGGTTAGTCAGTGGTGACAAGGATGGTGAAGGTAATCTTTTGTTCTTGAGCGCCGGTTATAAAATGGGTGCGACTCAGTTTGTCTTAGATTTAGGCATCAGAGATGAGTCGAAAAATAAAATGCAATCAGAGCGCACCGCTTGGGCCATCGCCGTCAAGCAAAAAGTCAGCAAAACGGCCCTGGCTTATTTGGGGTATGGTATGATTGATGATAAGACTGTTAACGATAATGACAGCGTAGTCACGGCGGGCATGTTGGTCAGCTTCTAGTAGAATATCTTGTTACCAGAAAAGCGGGGTCTTCGGACCCCGTTTTTTATTGAAATAATAAAGCGATGAAAATAACCGCACAACTTGTATTGATTGATTTAGATGGCACATTAGTGGATTCAGTGCCTGACTTAGGTTATGCCGTTGATGCCATGATGGATGACTTGGGTTTACCCAAGCACGGTGATCAAAAAGTCAGAAATTGGGTGGGTAATGGGGTGCCACGCCTCGTCAAGCGAGCCTTAACCGAAGATTTGCACGCTGAGCCCGAAACGGTTTTATTCGATAAAGCCTACCCCATTTTTTTAAAGCACTACGCAGCGGTTAATGGACAGTATAGCCAATTATATCCGGGTGTATTGGATGGGCTTAACTATTTGCAAGCAAAGGGCTATTATCTTGGCTGTGTAACCAATAAAGCCGAAGATTTTACCTTGCCTCTCTTGAAAACCCTAGGAATACTCGGTAAATTTGGCGTGGTGGTCAGTGGTGATACTTTGCCACAGAAAAAACCCGCCCCCGAACCATTATTGCATGCCGCACAACATTTCGGTGTGGCTGCCGAGCAGGCGTTAATGGTGGGTGATTCGATGCACGACGTGCAAGCCGCAAGAGCGGCCGGATTTGCGGTGGTCGCCGTATCCTATGGTTATAATCATGGTGTTGACATTCGCCAAGCAAAACCGGATCATGTTGTCGACAGTCTAGCTCAATTATCCGAATTATTATCGCGTAAAAATTGAAAGCCATGCCACACAAGCAAACAACAGGATTAATAGATATCATCGGTCAATGTTGGCGAAGCTGGCCTCGTTAGTTCCTACGTATTTTATTGATTATCCACGGTTGTTTTTGGAGGTTGTGATGGCACCTGATGAGTTTAAGACGCTAGTTGATCAAGGTTACAATAGAATTCCATTAGTCCGTGAGGTTTTGGCGGATCTCGATACGCCGTTAAGTACCTACTTTAAGCTGGCTGATGGCCCTTTTTCTTATTTGTTTGAATCGGTGCAAGGCGGTGAAAAATGGGGCCGTTATTCCATCATTGGTTTGCCTTGCCGTACTTCTTTATCTGTTAAAAATAAAACCATCAATATCATGACCGATGGGGTCGTGGTGGCCTCGCATGAGGCGATTGATCCGTTGGCGTTTATAGACCAATATCGTGAACAATTCAAGGTACCTACGATTCCCAGCTTGCCTAAATTCACGGGGGGGTTGGTGGGCTATTTTGGCTATGATACGGTTCGCTATATTGAGCCCCGCTTGGGAGAATGTGATAAACCCGACCCATTGAATACCCCGGATATCATGTTGCTGCTTTCCGAAGAAGTGGTGGTTTTTGATACCTTAAAAGGCAAATTATTTTTGGTGGTCTACGTGGATAGTAGCCAAGCTGAGGCGTACGCGAGTGGCCAGCGCCGATTAAATGAGCTGGTCGAAAAATTAGACAAGGCAGTCATTGCTCCCGCGCAAAGTTGTCCTCCTTTTGATTTAAAAGAGCAAGATTTTGTGTCTGGTTTCACTCAGCAAGGTTATGAGCAGGCGGTCGAGCAATGCAAACAGTACATTGTTGATGGCGATATTATGCAAGTGGTATTATCACAGCGGATGACCGTGCCATTTGTCGCAAAACCGTTAGATTTATATCGTGCGTTACGTAGTTTAAATCCTTCCCCCTATATGTATTTTCTTAACATGCAGGATTTTTCCATTGTCGGTTCTTCGCCAGAAATATTGGTGCGCTTAGAAGAGGGTCAAGTGACGGTGCGTCCCATCGCCGGTACTCGTCGTCGAGGGAAAACAGAACAAGAGGATTTATCGTTAGAGCAGGATTTATTGGCTGACCCTAAGGAAATTGCTGAACATCTGATGCTCATTGACTTGGGGCGTAATGATGCGGGTCGAGTATCCAAGATCGGCACGGTCAAGTTAACGGAAAATATGAACGTTGAGCGTTATTCACACGTGATGCATATTGTGTCCAATGTCATTGGCGAATTGCGTGATGAATTAAGCCCAATGGATGTGTTGCGAGCGACATTTCCAGCGGGTACGGTCAGTGGTGCCCCGAAAATACGCGCCATGGAAATCATTGATGAGTTAGAGCCAGTGAAGCGAGGGATTTATTCCGGGGCTGTCGGTTATATCGGTTGGCAGGGCAATATGGATACGGCTATTGCCATTCGCACGGCGGTGATCAAAGATAATGAATTAACCATCCAGGCAGGGGCAGGTATTGTTGCCGATTCTGTGCCGCGCTTGGAGTGGAAAGAGACGATGAATAAAGGCCGTGCTATTTTTCGCGCCGTTGAAACGGCGGCCCGTGGTTTAACACGTTAAGCGATTTACTCAGTGCAGCGTTCAAACGTCGTACCATGGCACTTCGGGCAAGGCGGGATAGGCCCTGTCTCATGAAAATGGATAATTTTCTTGCAGTTTGTGCATTGGAGTGCGCCGATGCTGGTGATTTCTCCGGTGTGCCGTTGAGAGGCCTGTTTAGCGAGTTGCTCTAAGTGGTCGAGTTCCAGCTTCGTGTGATCAACCATGCCGGAGAAAATTTCAAGGATATGCTGCTTAATGAGCAGTAGATCTAACCTCAACCAATCGGCGAGTTCACGCTCTTGTTCGGCAATAAATTCGGCGGCGTCATGCAAGTCACGCATGACGTAATCGCTGACTTTGTTAATTTCCTCTCGGGTTAATTCGCCCACTTCCTCGGTTTTTTCGCTGGCCATTTCTAGCGCGGTTTGAATGCGAGGAGCGGCATCTTGCTTGGTTTCATCTAAAAACTTTTTAGCTTGCTCAAGCATATGATTGTACGCATCAATGAGTTTCTGCGTGTTTGGGTTAGGGTTTTGCTCAGGCATAACATACCTCCAGGTAGTGAGTAATTACATGGCGTGCCATGTTTAACGTGGCACGCCATCAAGCTAGGATAAACCTATTATTGCGCTGTTTTGCGGATAAGTCACTATAGATTTTTTTAATCGCGACTTATCAGGCCTATGTTATAGTTGACTAATTTGTTGCCTGAAAATGATGGGCTATAAAATGAACGAATCAATCTGAGAGCAGGTAGTCAACCTCATGGAACAACAATATCAATTTAAACAAGTGGAATTACAAGCCCAGGCGTATTGGGAGCAGCAACAGACTTTTACCGTGATTGAAGATGACACGCGTGACAAGTTTTATTGTCTGGCCATGTTTCCTTATCCCAGTGGACAGTTGCACATGGGGCACGTGCGCAATTACACCATTGGTGATGTCATTGCGCGCTATCAGCGCATGCAAGGCAAAAATGTATTGCAACCCATGGGTTGGGATGCTTTTGGTTTGCCAGCGGAAAATGCGGCGCTTAGCCGTCATGTCGCCCCGGCTAAATGGACCTATGAAAATATTGACTATATGCGGCAACAGCTGAAAAAACTGGGCTTTGCTTATGATTGGACGCGAGAGTTAGCCACTTGCCATCCAGAATATTATCGTTGGGAGCAATGGTTTTTTACTCGGCTGTTTGAAAAAGGTTTAGTTTACAAAAAAACATCCCCGGTGAACTGGTGTCCGCAAGATTTAACGGTATTAGCCAATGAGCAAGTGATTGATGGATGTTGTTGGCGATGTGATACACCGGTGGAGCGCAAAGAGATTCCGCAGTGGTTTATGCGTATTACCCAATATGCTGACGAATTATTACAAGAACTTGATCATTTAACCGGCTGGCCTGAACAAGTACGTACGATGCAGCGTCACTGGATCGGTCGTTCCGAAGGGGTCGAGGTGCAATTTATTGTTAAGCAGACGCAGCAAACGTTGCGTGTTTTTACGACGCGCCCCGATACGCTTTATGGCGTGAGTTATGTGGCGGTGGCGGCAGAACATTCATTGGCCACACAAGCGGCGAAAAGTAATGCTCAGTTGGCTGAATTTATTGAATCTTGTCAACATGTCGGTACCGCAGAAGCGACCTTAGAGACCTTAGAGAAGCAAGGTGTCGATACCGGCTTTCAGGCGGTGCATCCGCTGACGGGTGCCTGTGTTCCTATTTTTGTCGCTAATTTTGTGTTGATGGGTTATGGCGAAGGGGCGGTGATGGCGGTACCTGCGCATGACCCGCGTGATTGGGCGTTCGCGAAAAAATATCAATTGCCAATTAAGCCCGTGATTCAACCCGTGGATAGTGATCACGTTGATGTTACGCAGGCCGCGTTTACTGATAAAGGAGTATTAATCGATTCAGATGAGTTTTCTGGCATGACATCCCAGCAAGCATTTGATGCGATCGCGGAAAAATTAACGGCCATGGAGCGAGGCGCCAAACAGGTTAATTTTCGTTTACGTGACTGGGGGGTATCGCGACAACGTTATTGGGGAACACCGATTCCTATCATTAATTGTCCGTCATGTGGCGCAGTGCCGGTACCGGATGAGCAATTGCCGGTGCGCTTGCCAGAAGATGTGGTGTTTGATGGCGTGGGTTCACCGATAAAAAAAATGCCAGCGTTTTATGAGGTGGCTTGTCCGAAGTGTGGGGCGGATGCCCAACGGGAAACCGATACCTTTGATACCTTTATGGAGTCGTCTTGGTATTATATGCGTTTTGCCTGTGTTGATAATGGTCATGCGATGGCGGATGAGCGGGCAAATTATTGGTTGCCCGTCGATCAATATATTGGCGGCATTGAGCATGCGATTTTGCATTTGTTGTATGCTCGGTTTTTTAACAAATTAATGCGAGATATCGGCTTAGTGAGTGTGGATGAGCCGATTAGTCATTTGTTAACTCAAGGCATGGTATTAAAAGACGGCATAAAAATGTCTAAGTCGAAAGGTAATACGGTTGATCCGCAAGCGCTCATCGACAAATATGGGGCAGATACGGCGCGTTTGTTTATGATGTTTGCCGCGCCGCCGGAACAATCGTTAGAATGGTCAGACACTGCTGTTGAAGGCGCTTCACGGTTTTTGAAAAAGCTTTGGAGGCAAGTCTATGAACATGTGATTGTTGGCGAGGTCGCCCCGCTAGACAAATCAACACTTAGCACGAGTCAGCAGGCACTGCGACGTATTATTCATCAAACCATTGGGCGAGTATCCGATGCCTATTGTCGCCGCTTTACTTTTAATACGGCCATTGCGGCGGTTATGGAATTGCTTAATGCACTGGCGAAATTTGAAGAGGTGAGCGAGCAAGGTCGGGCGGTGCGTCATGAAGCATTAACAACGGCGGTTTTATTGTTGTCCCCCATTGTACCGCATCTTTGCCATACACTTTGGCAAGCGTTAGCGGCGGATGAGGGGATCGTGGATGCGCCTTGGCCGGTGGTTGATCAGACAGCGTTAGTGGCTGATCGTATTGAAATGATTATTCAGATTAATGGTAAAAAACGCAGCCAAATGCAGGTGCTTGCCGCGGCTGACAAAGCTACCATTGAAAAGCATGCATTAGCGGATGCTAATGTGATCAAATTTATCGCGGGGAAAACCATTCAGCGTGTCATTGTGGTGCCGGGTCGATTGATTAATGTGGTGGTGGCATAACGATCACATGAGTGCTTTTAGCGTTCGGGCAATTATTTTGCTGGTGTTGCCTATTTTTTTAATATTGCAGGGGTGTGGTTTTCACTTGCGCGGCAGTGCTTCACTGCCGTTTGATCTTGCGCCCATACAAATGACAGGGCTTGAGATAGGGCATCCCCTGATGCAATCGTTTCGCGAGCGGATCCGCTATTTGCAAGCGGATAATACGGATCAAAAAAATATAAAAACTCAGGTTAACATCACTCATGAGCAGTGGCGCAAAAGGCCCTTGTCTACCGGCGGGGATGGTCGGGTGTTGGAGTATGAATTAAATTATCAAATTAAATTTATTGTTTATGGCCGAGATGGCCATCTATTATTGCCCGAGCAGTTAGTTCGAGTGACCCGTGATTACAGTTTTGATGCTTCGGTGGCTTTAGCAAAAAACGTCGAAGAGGATATGATTAAATCCGATTTGTACCAAGAAACCAGCTCAAATATTTTGCAACGCCTTGCCAGCATTTCCCACCAATAGATATTTTTTGAGAAATTAATTTCCTGAGCGATTTTCACAGCTCCTGGCATGAAATTTGATTCGCTAAATAAGGTTGATTGGCTTGTTAATCGCGCCGAGGAGATTTTGTGACGATGGATATGGAAGCACAGCAGTGTGTTATGTTAAATGTGGTCGCTGAAACGACATGTAATATATTAAAATATATGATGAAAATTGACGGCACCCTAAATTCAATGGACGCAATGACTCACCCGCCGCCGCAGGTGTTAATTATTGCGAGTGTTCGATTTGCCGGTGATATTAATGGTTTACTTTCTTGCGCTGTGGAGCAAGGTTTGGGGCAGGATTTGGTGGCGAATATGATGAGCATGGAGGTAGGCAGCGTGGTTGATCCTGGGTTAGTGGATAGTGCCATTGGCGAACTCGTGAATATTATTGCCGGCAATACCTTGGCGGATGAGAAATGTCAGAAACTCAAGGTATCATTGACGCCGCCCGAATTATCGATAGTGAGACAAGCCGACGCGGCTTATGATAATAATCAAGTCTCCCAACTAATTGAATTACCTGAAATTGATGGAGAAATTCGATTGACGTTAACCGATATGCTGTTTCCAGGAGATGTGTTTAGTGGCTCACATTAACTCAAAACTTCGTATCATGACGGTTGATGATTCTGAATTTACGCTAATGATGCTAAAAAGAGAATTAGAAGCGAGTGGTTTTGACATTGTTGCTCAGGCAAGCGATGGTGAAAGCGCCGCTTGTTTGTATCGCGAGGTGCAACCTGATGCGGTGCTGATGGATATCGTGATGCCTAAATTGGATGGCATCGCCGCGCTACTTCAGATTTTACAATTTGATCCTGAGGCAAAAATCATCATGCTAACGTCGATGGGAATGGTGAACAAGGCGGAGGAAGCGAAAAAAGCGGGGGCTAAAGCGATTATTACGAAGCCTTATCAGGCCGCGCAAGTCTCTAGCGTGTTGTGGGATGTGATTGGTTTGGTGAATCTAGATAATTTCAATAGGAATGCACTGCCTTAGGAATGGTCGGATATGGATCATCGTATTTGTTTTTCTTTGTCAGCGGGTCCGACTGTTGGATTTTTACGAATCTCAACCCCATCGCTTTACCACCGTTTTGCTCAGTTACACTTTGCTAACGGTAGTTTACTTTTTAACGTCATTGCGGCTGCCATGATTGTCGTATTAATTGTGCAATTTCTCATGGGAATCGTGGTATCGCTCCGTTCTACAATAATGCGTAAGCTCATGTTCATTTCGTTGTTCAGTGGTTTTGTTATGCTCGTTGTTGGTGGTTGATTGTCAGTCGTACTCTCTTGAATTTCCATGTTTTCGTGTCATAGTTTTTTAGCACGATGTCTGGCTGTTATTTTATCATAGTAAAATCAATTAATTATGTTATTTTGTGTGATTTTCGCTCGCCTCTTGCGGGTAAATTGCACCAGTGTCACTCGGCTTTGATTTCCAAACGGAGGTAAGAGTAAGGTAAAATGCCCTCTTTTATTTAGGCAAGGCATTATGATATTGAAGCCAGATCAAATGAAAGCGCATTGGCGAGACACATTAGCGCCGATTTATTTGATCACGGGTGATGAGCCATTTCAAAAAGATGAGTTGACGGATCAATTGCGGCAATTGGCACGCCAACGCGGTTGTACGGAGCGCATTATTTTCCATGTAGACAGAAGTTTTGAGTGGACGCAATTATTGTATACCTCAAATTCGCTTTCACTATTTAGTGAACGTCGGTTAATTGAATTGCGATTAGAGCAAGCGAAGCCTGGCGACGTCGGCGCTAAAACCTTACTGGCTTATGCTGAGCAATTGAATGGGGATGACTTGTTGTTGATAACCATGCCTAAACTTGATGCGGCTGGGCAAAAATCAAAATGGTATAAAACACTGGAAAAAGTTGGAGTGCATGTTGCTGTTTGGCCGATGGATAGCCAACAATTAATTGGCTGGATTGCGCATCGCCTGCGCCGTTTAGGATTGTCGGCAACGCCCAAAGCTGTCCAGTTATTAGCTGAGCGTGTTGAGGGTAATTTGTTGGCGGCGGTGCAAGAGATCGAAAAATTAAATTTATCCGATGAACGTCATATTGATGAACAAACCATGCTGGACGTGACAGCCGACAGCGCCCAGTATGACATTTTTGATTTGGTTGATAGCGCATTACTGGGTCATATAAAAAAAGTGGTTGCAATTGTGGAGCGTATGAAACACTCTGGCACCGAAGTGATTTTAGTTTTATGGGCATTTTCAAGGGAAATTCGTCAGTTGTTGCTGATGGCCGAGCAATTGGCTAATGGGCAATCCATGGCGCAAGTACTAAAAGCGGGCCGGATCTGGAAAAAACGTGAGAATATTATGCGTGCGGCGTTGCAACGTCATTCAGTGAAGCATTGGCAGTTGTATTTACAGCAAGCCAGTGGCATTGATCGTATGATTAAGGGGATTGATCATGGTAACGTTTGGGAGGCGTTGTTAATGCTGGCGATGGCAATGGCTGGCAAGCGTTTATTTTTATCAGAATTTGAATTGAGTTAATTGCATGGATATTAAAACTTACATGACCGGGTTGGGTAAGCAAGCGCGAGGGGCGGCTCGCTTGATGAGTGTGATGACAACCCACCAAAAAAATACCGCCTTGGAGGCGATTGCTAATGCCATGGAGCAACAAAAAACGAGCATTTTAACGGCCAATCAAACCGATTTGGTGGCGGGTCGTCAACAAGGTTTGGATGCCGCGTTATTAGATCGCTTGGCGTTGAACGATGAGCGGGTTGTCAGCATGATCGAAGGGGTTCGACAGGTGGCGGCATTAGTTGATCCGATTGGCACGCTGAGTGACTTGAGTTATCGACCATCGGGTATTCAGGTGGGCAAAATGCGGGTGCCGCTCGGTGTGATCGGTATTATTTATGAATCGCGTCCCAATGTCACGGTCGATGCGGCGGCTTTGTGTTTGAAGTCGAGTAATGCGGTGATTTTACGTGGTGGCTCCGAAGCGATACATTCCAATCAAGCGATTGCTCAATGCATCAAGTCGGGTTTATTGGCGGCGGAGCTGCCAGCTCACGCCGTCCAGGTCGTTGAAATGACAGATCGTGCTGTGGTGGGTGAACTGGTGCAAATGAAATCCTATGTCGATGTGATTATACCACGCGGGGGTAAAGGATTAATTGAGCGTGTGAGCGAGCAAGCCAGCGTTCCAGTGATCAAGCATTTGCATGGGGTTTGTCATGTGTATATTGATGACAGTGCTGATTTTGATAAAGCAATTGCCATTGCCGTCAATGCAAAAACTCAGCGTTACGGCACGTGTAATACCATGGAAACGCTCTTGGTGTCGCAAGCCATCGCACCGCAAGTATTACCCGTTCTGGTGGACATTTATCAGCAAAAGGGTGTTGAGTTACGTGTTTGTGACGCGGCCCAAACGATTCTTCAGCAAAACATAAAGGCGGCCACTTGCGATGATTGGTATACAGAATATTTGGCGCCTATTTTATCGATACGTGTGGTCCAGGATTTGACGCAAGCGATCGAACATATCCATCAATATGGTTCGGCACATACCGATGCCATTGTCACGGAAGATTATAGCCAGGCGCGTCGTTTTTTGGCTGAAGTGGATTCTAGTTCCGTGATGATTAATGCCTCGACGCGATTTGCGGATGGTTTTGAATATGGGTTAGGTGCAGAAATTGGCATCAGTACGGATAAATTCCATGTCAGAGGACCGGTTGGGTTGGAAGGCTTGACGTCACAAAAATTTGTGGTGTTTGGTGATGGTCAAATAAGAGAATAGCCTTTGCATTTAATTGGTCTATTCGGTGGCACATTTGATCCGATACATTATGGTCATCTGAGGATTGCTTTGGATATACAGCAAGCTTTGGGTTTGACTGAAGTAAGAATGATCCCTTGTTATCTGCCTGCCCATCGTGAAGGGCCATCCGCTCGCGCACAGCAACGATTAGCCATGTTGCATTTAGCGGTGGCGAATGAGCCAAGTTTAGTGGTTGATGAGCGAGAATTTATCCGTGGTGGAGCTTCCTATACGGTGGATACCTTGGTGTCACTGCGTGCGGATTATCCCTCTGATGCCTTGTATTTAATTTTAGGTTCCGATGCTTTTGAAGGGCTTGATCAATGGCATCAATGGCAACGAATTTTATCTTTGGCGCATATTGTGGTGGCGCATCGCCCCGGTTGGCGAGGGGCGGCGCAAAGTGCCATGATGACTCGCTTAAAAGAACATTATGCGGAAGATGTGCGTGATTTACTTTCCGTTCCCTACGGCAAAGTGATCACCAGTCCGGTCACGCAGTTAGCGATTTCTGCCACTCGAATTCGGCAGATGGTGAAGTTGGGTCAGTGTCCTCGATTTTTGTTGCCTGACTCGGTTTTCGAATATATAAAAATGAATGAAATTTATCAAAGGTAAAAAAAACTATGCAGCTAGATGCATTAACTCTCCTTGTAAAAAATGCACTGGAAAATTTAAAGGCAAATGACATTGTTGTGCTGGATGTTTTGGGGCTCAGTAGCGTATCAGATGTGATGATTATTGCCACAGGCAATTCCAGTCGGCACGTGAAAAGTATTGCAAATAATGTGGTTGAACAAGCCAAAAAACAAGGATGTCTACCCATCGGTGTTGAAGGTGATAAAGATAGTGAATGGGTGTTAGTGGATTTGGGTGATATTGTTGTACATGTGATGCAGCAGGCGACAAGAGATTTTTATCAGCTAGAGCGCTTGTGGAGCACACCGGCTATGAATGAGCTAGGCAAGCAATAGCTGATGCGTATTTATCTGGTGGCGGTGGGTAAGCGTATGCCAGCTTGGGTGGATGAGGCTTACACTGAATTTTGCAAGCGGATGCCTCGTGAACTGGGTGTGTATTTAATTGACGTCGATGCGGCAAAGCGGCGTAAAACAGCGAACCCGGATACCATGAAGGAAGAAGAGGCTGATAATATCTTGCGTGCCATACCTAATAATACCTTGAAGGTCATGTTAGACCCGTCAGGCAAGGCGTGGACAACTGACCATTTATCTCAACAGGTGGCTAATTGGATGCAGAGAGGTAGCAATGTGGCTTTGATCGTTGGTGGGGCTGATGGCCTGGCGAAACGTTGCTTACAAGAAGCCGATGTTATTTGGTCGTTATCCTCGTTAACTTTTCCGCATGCTTTAGTGCGAGTCATTGTGGCCGAGCAGTTGTATCGTGCCTGGACGATTTTACAGGGACATCCCTACCACCGGTCGTAGTTTGAAATGATCTCAAATGATAGCTCACAAGCCGCTCCTCAGCTTTTACTCGCTTCATCTTCTCCCAGGCGTCAGGCCCTATTGAATCAAATTCATGTCAACTTTGACGTCATTGAAAATGCGTACCAAGAATGTTACCAGCCAGGTGAATCTGCAAGTTGTTATGTCAAACGTAATGCCTTGGCCAAAGGCAATGCGGCGTTTAACTCGTTGCCTCAAAAACAGCAATCTATTGTCGTATTGGCGGCCGATACGGTGGTGGCATTCGATCAGCACATTTTAGAAAAGCCACCGCACCAAAGGGAGGCCGATCGCATGTTATCCATGTTGGCCGGGCAAACTCATGAAGTATTATCTGCGGTGGCGGTGGTGTCAGACCAGAAGCAAAAAGTGGTCTTACAGCAAAGCCAGGTCACTCTGCGTAAAATATCAGCGGCTGAACGAAAGGCTTACTGGGCATCGGGTGAGCCACGAGATAAGGCTGGCGGTTATGCCATACAGGGATTAGGCGCGATATTTGTTGCGCATTTAGTCGGCAGTTATTCCGGTGTGATGGGCTTACCTATTTATGAAACTGTCGAACTGTTGGCCGAATTTGGTATCCAAACATTATAAAAATTCTGCAAACGCGCTTAGCCTATTTCAACAGTCGGAGAATGGGCTAGCAACAGTAGGCGCTTTAGGCACAGACAGGATGCGAAACCGAGAAGTGATTGCGTCGCCTAATTCCTACCGTTAAAAAAAGTCAAATAGAACCCGTGTTTTTGTCTTAATTCTATATAGAATAAGGGGACATGAGAATTTTTTTAACCTGCATTTCGCATTTGGGTATGTAGACTGTAATCACCCCTATAACAAGGAAAATAATATGAGTGAAGAAATTCTCATCAATGTAACACCGCAAGAGACACGGGTTGCAATGGTAGAGAACGGTGTCTTACAAGAAATATTTATTGAGCGTGAACGTAAGCGGGGTTTGGTGGGTAACATTTACAAGGGGCAGGTAACGCGGGTGCTGCCTGGCATGCAAGCGGCTTTCATTGATATTGGTTTAGACCGTGCCGCTTTCCTACATGCGTCAGATATTCTTAGTCGCTTATTCGATGAACCGGATGATAAAAAAGCAGAGCCTCCACTAATCACTAATTTGGTGCAAACTGGCCAAACCTTATTAGTACAAGTTGTGAAAGATCCATTAGGTACTAAGGGCGCACGTTTAACAACAAATATTACCATTCCGGCTCGATTCTTAGTGTATATGCCTTATACCTTGCACATTGGTGTGTCGCAAAAGGTGGAAGGCGAAGAAGAGCGCCAGCGGTTAAAAAGTATTGTTGCCCAATATGTTAGTGAAAATGGAGAGGGCGGGTATATTATACGTACGGCGGCAGATTGCGCACAAGAGAAAGAAATTCAAGCGGATATCGTATTTTTAAATAGGGTATGGGATTCCATTAAGGAGAAAATACAATCCGCAAAACCCGCCAGCCTTGTTCATGAAGATTGGCAGTTAGCCATGCGGGCCATTAGAGATTTGGTCGGGACTCGTATTGATAAAATTCGCATTGACTCTCGGGAAACGTATCAAAAAGCCACTAAATTTGTTGGGAAATTTATCCCAGAGCTATTACCGGGTATTGAATATTATTCAGGACCCCGCCCAATTTTTGATCTGTATTCTATTGAGGATGAATTACAGCGTGCTTTACAGCCAAAAGTACAGTTGAAGTCGGGAGGGCATCTGGTGATAGATCAAACAGAGGCGATGACCACCATTGATGTGAATACCGGGGCTTTTGTCGGGCATAGAAATTTAGAAGAGACGATTTTTAAAACGAATCTTGAAGCCACTCATGCACTTGCTCGACAATTAAGGTTGCGCAATCTGGGCGGGATTGTCATTATCGATTTTATCGATATGGAAGATGATGAGCATAAACGGCAAGTGTTAAGAGCATTAGAGCGTAATCTTGAAAATGATCACTCAAGAACCACCATCAGTGAGGTATCGTCGTTAGGCTTAGTGCAAATGACCCGTAAAAGAACGCGAGAAAGTTTAGAGCGTGTGCTTTGTGAGTCGTGTCCGGTTTGCAGTGGTAGAGGAACCGTAAAAACGCCAGAGACTGTATGTTATGAAGTGTTTCGAGAAATACTGCGGGAGTCCAGGCAGTATGAGGCGAAAATGTTTTTAGTGCTCGCGAGCCAAAATGTGATTGACCTGATGGTCGATGAAGAGTCGTCAAGTGTTGCTGAGCTAGAAGCTTTTATTGGTAAACCGATTAAATTTCAAGTGGAGATGCAATATACTCAAGAACTTTACGATGTGGTTTTGATGTAGTTCAGTGCTTCTTAGATAAATTAATTGACTGAATCTGTTTTTATCTATATCTATAGCGAATTATTTTTCGGCGTTAAACGGAAAAAATGATTTCTTATCGATATATTGCGTATGTTGATATGATGATGAATATTAAATTTACCAGATACCAAATCATTAGCCCACCAAAAGTACTAGCGAGATTGTCTGTTCGAAAGCTGGGGATAAAATCGGCATTTCAAGTTGTACCCAGCTGATTTATCTACGCAGTGAAACCCATATATAAAAGTATCCGTTTTTGCTGTTTTTCCGTATGGTATACTCTTGCGCTGACCCTCATAGTCATTGCGATTGGTATTTCCGCTATCCGATTTATTGTCCCGGATGTTGACACCTATAAAGAAGAAATTGAAGCTTGGCTTAGTGTTGAGCAGGGTTGGCGTATTGAAATTAGCGCCCTTGCTGCCGAATGGAGTTATATCAAGCCTCAACTGGTATTAGAGGATGTTCGGTTGTTATCGACGGATGGTGAACATACGATTACCCAATTTAAAAGCATAAAGCTTGGTATTAAATTATTGGAGTCACTTCGTCAAGGTTATGTGGTACCCGGTGCATTAACCATTGAAGGTGCTCGTTTAGTGTTGACGCGTCAAGCCGATGGTTATTTATCTTTGGCGGGTATTGAGTCCGGTGGCTTATCGCAAACCGATCAAGAGAATAGGTTTTGGTCGGACTGGTTGTTTGGCCAAAGTGTATTAGAAATTAAAGAGAGTGAATTTATTTGGATTGATGAAAAACTTAAGGCTGAGCCTTGGACATTTTCTGCCGTTAATTTGCAAATCAAAAATGATCAACAACGTCACCAAATCGATGGTTCCATCGAGCTGCCTAATGAACTTGGCCATCAATTAAAATTTTCCATGGATTTGTCCGGTAATATATTAGCGTCGGATTATTGGTCGGGTGATATTTTTATCGAGGCCTCTGGTATATCGATTAGGCAATTGCTTAATCAAAAAGGATATGAATCACACCCGGTGTCAGAAGGTCGAGCATTTGTGAAGGCATGGAGTCATTGGGAGGCCGCAAAATTAACTTCTATCCGAGGTGAAATATTAGCGAGTGATTTACTTTTACATGGAAAAAATCCCAACAGGTTAATGCATTTTGAGCAGGGGGCCGGAAATTTTTTATTAAATAAATCGCAGGAAGAATGGCAATTAATTATCGATAATTTTGTTGTGAAACAAACCCAAAAATTCAGTCCTGAAATAGTATTAGGCTTGCAGGTTACGTCCAGGGGAAACTTAGTTAAGTTAAATGTTTCTTATATGGATGTGCAGGATTTGATTCATATGGCTGGGTTGTTCGTGCCTGAGTTACCTGCTGTCAATTTATTGCATGATATGCGCCTTCGTGGTGAATTACACGACGTCAATGTTGTTAAGCGATTATCTTCTGATGAGTTTTTGGTGCAGGCAGATTTTAACAATGTATCGGTATCGGCCTTGGGTAAAGTTCCTGGCATAAAAAATATCAAAGGTAATTTATTGCTATCTGAACGTAGTGGTTCCATTTCTCTCGATAGCAAAACTTGGGAGCTTAATTATTCTCATATGTTTGCAAATCCTCTTCAGTTAGCCAGTTTAACGGGAGAGATTTTTTGGCAGAAGCAGTTAGATCATTGGCAAATTCGAGCGAATAATATTGATATATTTACTGATGATGCGGCTTTTCATAGTCGCTTAAACCTATTAATACCTCACGATAGTTCTTCGCCATTTTTAGATTTCTCTATGAATTTCAGCACGGCGGACCTGGTTCAATCTGCTAGATTTTATCCAGTACAACTGATGAAGCCAGCAACGGTTCATTGGCTTGATCGATCGATCAAGGGCGGTTATATCAAAAATGGTCAAATCAAGATTAATGGCAGATTGAAAAACTTTCCTTTTAAGCAGCAATCAGGCACATTTCTGGTGAAAGCAGCGATAGCCAATGGTGTATTGGATTATGTGCCAGGTTGGCCACCTGTGACAAATATTGTGGGTAAGTTATCACTGAGTGGAAATCAATTAGATTTTATTGCGGATCAAGGGAGGATTGCCAATAATCGAATTAAAAAAGCTCATGTGTATATTGATGAGTTTGATCCGGTGAATTTACTGCTCAATATCAATGGCCAAGTTTTTGGTCCGAGTCTGGATAAACTGAATTTTCTGCATAATAGTCCCTTAGAGAAAGTATTTGCCAAGCACTTAAGGCCTTTTCATATTGTTGGTGTCAGTGCGCTTGATATACAGTTAGCGATTCCGTTAGCCAATCCCGCCGACAGTTTTGTTAAGGGTAATATTGATTTTATCAATAATCATCTGACAGCGGATAGTTATAAACTCGATTTGAATCATATCAATGGACGACTTATGTTTGATAAACAGGGTATTCAAGCAAAAAATATCAACGCGGATTTAGTCGGTATACCCTTAGTCTTGGATATTGAAACACTTGATCACGGTGATGGGCGGTCTTTTTTTTTTCATGCGGATGCACAAGTCAATCATAATCAAATTGATTCTTTGCTGACTCATTTTGTGGGTCAGCCGAATATTGGCGATCACTTGTCAGGTAATACCGACCTGAAAGTCAATTTATTCGTCCCTGTTGAATCTTCTGAATCGGCTAGACCGATTAAACTGATGTTAGCTTCGGAATTGAAAGGATTACGTATTGATTTGCCGTCACCGGCCAATAAAACCATTGGCGAAGAAAAGTCATTATTGGTGGATGCGGAATTATCAGGGATGACACGGTTTTTAAGAATAAAATACGGTTCCATTGATAGTATTTTCCAGTTTAGTGCGGTGAATCAAACGCAGTGGTTAGAGCGGGGAGGTATGGCTTTTGGCGCATTAGCGAATATACCCAGTGAAAACGGTTTTCATTATGTCGGTCAACTCGAGAGTTTCTCTTATACTGCCTGGCAAAAACTATTAAATAATCCGGTGAGTCCATTGATCCAATCGGCTGGTGCGAATGCGGGTTCGCAGTTTTTTGATTTGCAAATAGATGAGCTAGAATTTTTAGGTCACATGTTTCATGATGTTTATTTACAGGCTTCTCAAAGTGCTCAGGGATGGTCGATACATACCTCTGGGCCGGAACTGGCGGGTAAAATATTTGCGCCGACCGTATGGAAAAGTGCGCCACTGATTATGGAACTTGACCGATTGTATGTAAAAACGGACTCCAGTCAGCGGCGTAAAAAGCACATCGATCCACGTGAATTACCCGAAATAAGAATAACGAGTAAAGTATTTTTTGTGGATCAAATTAATTTGGGTCAATTGACTTTGATTGCATCACGTAGCAAGCATGGTATGCGATTAAATAAATTGACAATGGAATCTCCGACTGTGCAAATCAATGCTGTCGGAGATTGGCTACAGATAAAAGGTGAGCAACAGTCCATATTTAATATTAATATGACGAGTGCCAATTTTGGAGATACGTTATCGGAATGGGGATATACTGGAACCTTGGAGGGCGGTGCGACGGATATCAACGTGAGGGCGACTTGGCAAGGAAGTCCAATGGACTTCTCGTTAGAGAGCTTAACAGGCAAGGTGGTTGTTTCTATCGATAAGGGAAACTTAATCGATATTAATCCAGGGACGGCGGGTCGTATATTTGGTTTGCTGAGTTTGCAGTCGTTGCCAAGGATTTTTGAGAAAGGTTTCAACTTTGATGAAATCAGAGGGGAATATGATATTAAGATGGGTAATGCCTATACCAGTGGTTTGCTGATTAACAGCCCGATCGCCAAGGTGGATATCGCGGGGCGGATCAATCTTATTGGGAAGAATTATGACCAGGTGGTGACCGTTGTTCCTAAAATAGGCGAAGGTATTCCTTTATTGGGTGCTTTTTTCACCGCCGTGCAGCCGATTGTCACTGGCGTGGCAATTTTTGTTGTACAAAAATTTTTTGAGCCTCAATTCGAGGATTTAAGTGCGGTGCAATATGAAGTCACAGGGTCTTGGGAAAAACCAGAAATTAAACGAGTCGAACGTTTTTTTGATCATTCAGATGATTTTTTAGGCGATTCAGATTTTTAAAAAAGAATGCCGTGCTTCGATGGTATATTAGGCGATGTTTTTTATTCGATGCTCGCATAGGCAGGATTATTTTCCATTGCGAGGTTATGTCATGTAAGGTATAAGGACAGCGGTTAATGCTCATCGGCTGTTAGTGTTGTTTTTTTTATTAATTTTTCTATATGTTTTTAGGAAAAGTACGGAGGTAAAAAGTTTGATGAAGCGGGTAGCGGCTATCCAGATGGCATCGGGTCCTAATGTGAGTGCTAACTTGATTGAAGCGGAGCGTTTAATTGGCCGCGTCGTTGATGCCGGAGCGAAACTCGTTGTGTTGCCAGAAAACTTTGCATTAATGGGAAATTCCGAGCAGGATAATGTGAAAACTCGAGAGCAGGATGGTGATGGGCAAATCCAGGTGTTTTTGGCTGAGCAGGCCGCTAAGCAAAAGATCTGGCTAATTGGGGGGACGATTCCTTTAGCGGCGGATGATGCAAATAAAGTGCGGGCGGCTTGTTTAGTTTTTAATGATCAAGGCGTGCGAGTCGCACGATATGATAAAACCCATTTATTTGATGTGGATGTTGTCGATAGTGGTGAAAGTTATACCGAATCGAGGACTATTGAAGCGGGTGAGTCGGTGGTGGTGGTTGATACCCCATTTGGTCGCATTGGATTAGCGGTTTGTTATGATTTACGATTTCCTGAATTGTTTCGGTCTATGCTTGATAAAGGGGCAGAAATATTTGCCGTGCCCTCTGCATTTACCGCCATCACCGGAAAAGCGCACTGGGAAATCATTATTCGGGCACGTGCCATCGAAAATCTTTGTTATGTGATCGCGGCAGCACAAGGCGGATTTCATATAAATGGACGGGAAACACATGGAGATAGCATGATTGTTGATCCGTGGGGCATGGTGCTTGATCGATTGCCTCGAGGGTCTGGCTTTGTCGTCGCTGATATTGATCAAGAGCGAATGGCAAGTGTCAGGCGGAATTTTCCTAGTATTGATCATCGAAAGTTTTAGTGACTATTTTATGAACTCAGAGATAGAAATTGCCAAGCAATTAATTTTTTCACCGGCGGGGCTCGGTGAGAGTGATTTATCAAATGTACTTAATCATTTAATGACACATCGTGGTGTTGATAACGCGGATTTATATTTTGAAGTGAGTCGGTATGAGTCTTGGTCGTTAGAAGATAGTATTGTTAAAGATGGTACTTTCGGCATTGAAAGAGGGGTCGGTGTCAGAGCCATGAGTGGCGAAAAAACTGGCTTTGCATATTCTGATGAAATAACGTTGCCGGCGCTAGAGCAGGCAGCGAAAACAGTGCGGGCGATCTCCCGACAAGGGCAGCAAGGTCGATTGAGTGCCTGGGGCAGCAATGGCGCGGGGCATGATTTATATCTTCCCATTGATCCTATCAGTACCCTGAATGAACGGGAAAAAATACGCTTACTGGAATCGGTTGATCGTGAAGCAAGACGGCTTGACACGCGCATTCAGCAAGTGATGGTGAGTTTGGTTGGTACCCAAGAAGTGATGTTAGTGGCGGCTTCTGATGGTACTTTGGCGGCGGATGTTCGGCCGCTGGTACGGATGAGTGTCAGTGTGGTGGCTGAGCAAAATGGTCGGCGAGAACAAGGCTCGTCTGGTGGGGGTGGTCGCGTTGCTTATGGTTATTTTCTTGATAACGACAGAGCGCTAGGTTTTGCTCGCGAAGCCGTTCGCCAAGCACTATTAAATTTAGAGGCGGTTGAAGCACCTGCCGGTACCATGGATGTGGTGCTTGGGCCAGGTTGGCCGGGTATTTTATTACACGAAGCGATTGGTCATGGTCTGGAAGGTGATTTTAATCGAAAAGGTAGCTCTGCGTTTGCAGGACGTGTTGGTGAAAAAGTAGCATCGTCACTATGCACGGTTGTCGATGATGGTACCTTGGCAGAACGGCGTGGTTCACTCCGTGTTGATGATGAAGGGGTACCAACCCAATGCACCACCCTAATAGAAAACGGCATACTAAAGGGATATCTACAAGATAAAATGAATGCTCGACTCATGGGGGTCGCACCGACAGGAAATGGTCGGCGTGAATCTTATGCCCATTTACCTTTGCCTCGTATGACTAATACTTATATGCTGCCAGGATCGCATACCCCCGAGGAAATTATCGCCTCCATCGATAAAGGGCTTTATGCTGTCAATTTTGGGGGTGGTCAGGTTGATATCACCTCTGGGAAGTTTGTTTTTTCCGCGAGTGAAGCGTATCTCATTGAAGGCGGAAAAGTGACAAGGCCCGTGAAAGGGGCGACCTTGATTGGTAATGGGCCTGATGTTTTAACGCGGGTTAGCATGGTGGGTAACGATTTAAAGCTCGATGAAGGGGTCGGCACCTGTGGCAAAGAAGGGCAGAGTGTGCCTGTGGGCGTCGGCCAACCGACGTTGCGCATTGATGGTTTAACCATCGGCGGTACAAGCATGTGATATGTGCTACTTTATTTAGGGATGGGCGATGGGGTCGATTCCTTAACAAATAATTTCGACGAATTATAATTATTGTCATCAACAAGTGATATGATTTCAAATGAATGAATTTCAAACACAATATCTGGATGTTATCGACAACGCGTTAACGGAAGCTAAAAAACAAGGGGCTAGCGCTGCCGAAGTGGCGATTGGCGTGGAAACGGGTTTGTCGGTAACCGCGCGCTTAGGTGATGTGGAGACGTTGGAATATAACCATGATAAAGGTTTAGGCATTACTGTTTTTATGGGTCAGCAAAAAGGCTCATCAAGCACATCAGATTTTAATTCTGATGCGATTCGTGAAGCCGTCGCGGCCGCGTGTAGCATTGCAAAGTATACGGCGGAAGACGTGTATTCAGGATTGGCTGATAAAGCGCTAATGGCTTGGGACTATCCTGACTTAGCACTGAATTATATTTGGGAGCTAGACAGTGAACAAGCACTGGAATTAGCGCTTGAGTGCGAGCAAGTTGCGCGGCAATATGATCCGCGGATTACTAACTCAGAAGGGGCTTCGGTGGCGAGTCATTCAGGGGTTCATGTGTATGGTAATTCACATGGGTTTTCTGGCAGTTATCCGACGACACGGCATAGTATCAGTTGTAGTGTCATTGGCCAGGATGGTGACATTATGCAAAGAGACTACTGGTATACGGCGGCGCGTAATCATGCGAACTTAGATTCTGCTAAATCTGTGGGCGAAAAAGCAGCTCAACGGACCTTGGCTCGCCTGAATGGTCGTCGTTTGCCAACTCAGCAAGCTCCTATTTTGTTTGCACCGGAGGCGGCTTCCGGTTTGTTGGGACATTTTACGCGGGCGATTAGTGGCGGTAGTTTATATCGGAAAACATCATTTCTGCTGGACTCACTCAATCAGCAATTATTTCCTGAATGGTTCCATATTGAGGAGCAGCCACATTTGAAAGGGGCGCTGGGCAGCGCGCCATTTGATAGTGAAGGTGTGATAACCCAAGCCAGAGACGTAGTCAAAGACGGTGTGTTGTTGGGCTATATTCTCAGCAGCTATTCGGCGAGACGCTTGAATATGCAAACTACGGGGAATGCGGGTGGCACACATAACTTGATCGTTTCAAGTCGCGAGATGAAAAGCCAAGCTGAACTACTCAAAATGATGGGCACAGGACTGTTGGTAACGGAGTTAATGGGGCAGGGTGTTAATCATATCACTGGCGATTATTCACGAGGGGCTGCGGGTTTCTGGGTGGAAAATGGCGAAATTCAATTTCCGGTGGAGGAGATTACCATTGCGGGTAATTTGCGTAATATGTTTAAAAACATACAAATGATTGGTAATGATGTGGATAGACGGCGCAATATTCAAGTCGGATCGATGCTGTTGGATAATATGGCGATTGCCGGGCAGTAACCAAGCGGCTAATTTTCATACGGGAGCATTGTCTAGCAATTTACTTTGTCCGGTGGTTTTTAAGGCGAGTGTCTTTTTAACCATACGCTGTATAGAGGGCTCATTTGTTTTTTCACTGACCCTATCTAGCGCGACCCAGGCGAGTGCATGGGATTCATTGCTGACCTGTAATGGGGCGTGACGATCCGCTTCAAATAAAAATCGAATGTCATAATGCCAATGCTCAAGTTCCTCTTTGCGGGCGGGGATGGTATGAATATCAATATCGAAAATCATTTCGTTCGGTGCGCCAATATCCAGTAGACCCGATTCTTCCATGGCTTCCCTTTGCGCAACTTGAAAGGTTTCAGGGTTACCGTCAGAGTGACCACCCAGTTGAAACCATTGGTTGAGTTTTTTATGGTGGGTGAGCAGCACATGGCTATAATCTTTGTCCAGCACCCAAGCGGAGCCAGTGATATGGCCGGCTAGGTTCCAGTTTTTAAAAACGCTTTTTGAGCGTTCGACAAAGGCAAGGGTCTGGGCATGCATTGCACGTTCTTGCTTGTCGCGAGTATAGTAGGCATTCAATTGGGTCAGCAAATATTGACGGTGCATTATTTATAATCCGTAATGGGATGATTGTAAATTCTTAGTATAAGTGGAAAGCGTGGAAAATTGAATAGTCGAGAAAACTATAATCATATTAAATATACCCGTAGTGTTTGAGATTGAGGTATTGAGTGCGAGGTATATTTTTGTTCTGACCAGGCGAAACGACGAGTAATATCGGGATTATTGCGAGGATTGCCAACACAGTCAGGGCAAAAATAGAACTGCAATAAAGCCTAAATTTCAAGCGCTACGGGTATATGTGACAGATTTATTGCGATTGCAAAAATATGGATAAAGATAGCCCGCCTGTGAGCCAAATAAGTAAAACGTTTGATGCATCATTGCCTCATCTTTTTTGGATTGAACGAGTCCGTTTTTTACGACGTCAAAGCAGTAAAGTTTTTTATTTTTTCTTCCTTGGTATTCCGTTTATTATCTATGCATTAGGTCTTATACCGTCAGCGACTTTTTTTCAGCCATTGTTTGCAAAGGTATCCAATCAGCTGTTGTTGGCTTCAGGTTTGCTTTACGCATTTGTTGTGTTTCCGATGATTCAATATACGATGTTGTGGCGGGATCAAAATAAGCCAAACCATCGGGTCGCACCATTTCATTATTTTATTTCACGAAATGGCTTAGGATTTAGCGAAACAGGAGGAACGGTTGAATTTGACTGGCAGGCAGTAACTAAGGTGACCGAAACAAAAAGTGCTTTTTTATTTTATATTAAAAAGCGGTTGGCTTACCAATGGCCTAAGTCGCTCTTGTCGTCGGCCGAGAAAATGCAACTGAGAGCAATCATTGAGGAAAAAGTAATTTCTTAGTAAGAATGCTCTCGTATGTAGGCTCATAGGCTGGAAAATGCTTTATATCCAATCGCCACCCCAGTTTTTATACAATTGAGTCCAAAGCAATTCAGGATTTCTATTGAATAATTGCTCGGAATTCGCGGGGGTAACAAGCCAATTGCCACTTTTTATTTCTTGCTCAATTTGTCCGGGTCCCCAGCTAGAAAAACCGGCATAAGTTCGAATAGAATGCTGATTATCAGATTTTTCCAGACGCGGCACAATGGCCGGGCCAGCACCGAAATAGATGCCGTGATTGACCGGGTGTAATCCAGTGGTCTCATTGGTTTCGGTTAATATAAATAAATATCGAGCATGCATGGGTCCGCCAAAAAATAAATTATTTTCGTCCCCTGATTTTTTAGCTTCAGGGACGATTTCGTTGACCGCCATAGGAAGTCGTCGGTTAATTATGAGTCCATAGGTGCCTGATGAGCCATATTGAGTGACATAAATAACGGATTTATCAAAGGGGCTATTATCGAGTGTTTTGGTGGCAACGAGGAAAACACCTTTCTCGAGTTTTGAATTTTTCTTGAAAGAAAATGATTTAAGTTCGTCACTTGTGGATGATTTGTCCTTTGCTGAGCTTTGGATCGCGTAACTATTTTGAGTGAAAAGAAAAATTAAGCACGATAAGGCGATTGTTAATTTGTACCATAGGGTGCGATTGGTTGGGGTAGATGCATCAGTGATCGGTCGCATTTGCCAACTCCTTTTTGCTTGATTGATGAAATTATATGATGCGAAACCGATGACTTTTCATGGCGGGTTGGTGATGGAACTAGGAACATGTCATCATGTACGCATGATTGCTTAGAAAACACCGTTTGTTACAGATAATTTGTTTGCAATAGCCATTCCGTCAATTAGAAGTGACGCCGTATCGGTCCTAGAGTCTGTGTGGAAAAGATAAAATTACTTATATGATTAGACAGGAAAATGACGGTTTAGTTGTAATAAGTGTGGTTGATTCCAGTTTATTGGAGCAAGCGAAAGGTTTAGCTTTAAAGTTAGCTATACCGTTTCAACATTTTGAATCTGTGCAGAAACGTTCGGATGGTTTTTTTTTATTGATGACCTTGGCGGGTATCGAGCTTCATTATTGCGCGGATATTAGAATGAAACCATTGTACCTCGATTTTACTCAAGGTGCTGTGGGGTTTCGCTATCGCATGGGAGGAGGGCGAAAACAAGCGTTAGCAAAAGCGGTTGGTTTGAAAAAAGGAAAAACCCCAACCGTACTTGATACAACGGCTGGTTTAGCAAAAGATGCATTTGTGCTTGCTGGATTAGGGTGTTCCGTGTGCATGTTAGAGCGCTCGGAAATTTTGGTGACACTGGTTCAGGATGCCATGCAGCGGGCAAGAGCGCATCCACAGATTGCTGACATAATACAAACACGGTTGACGATGCTTAACGTTGATGCCATAACGTATTTGAAAAATTTGCCAACTTCATATGCTTTTCAAGTCATTTATATGGATCCGATGTATCCAGCTCCTGAACGAAAAAACAATGCCTTGGTAAAAAAAGAAATGCGGCTTTTACGTGCATTGGTTGGGGGGGATACCGATGTGAATGATTTGTTTCAGCTGGCATTGCAAAGGGCTGTGCAGCGTGTTGTCGTAAAACGACCTAAATATGCCGATAGCCTGGTGGGGGCTGAGCCTTCATTTTACATCGAAAGTAAAAATACCCGTTTTGATGTTTATATGGTGTAATGATATACACCTATTTCTTATCTATATTTTTGATAATGCCGATAGCCCAGTGTTGAATAGAAAATACCAAAGACTATTGCGATTAAAATATAGCCAGATGGTAGCGTCAGCGGTTCTGTATCCCGCGTATTTGCCAATAAATAACTACCATATAACCAACTGCCAAGATAATAAATCAAGTAACAGCTCGGTACCTGATTTGGCTGTTGCCTTTGCCAAAATGCAGTAAAATACAGGATAGATACAAGAAACCAAAGCAACTCTAACAAAGAGAAAGCGGTTGCTATGTTTGTTTGCACTGCATACCAGGCAAGCATACCGTCGATCATTTGCAGGCCACCGATGGCCATGGCACCGCTAAGATATATTTTGGGGTTTAAAATGCTTAAATTAAGGTACATAAATGGTGAACGACGCATTGAATAATATTTACTGCAAATGATTGTTAGTTGCAATCATTTGCAGCTTGGTATATCACACTAAGGTTGTGAGGAGCGGTCTTCAGGGAGTTCCAGATCGACTCCCATGAGTTTTTGAATGGCGGGTACGGCAAATAGCTGAAAACCACGTAAGGCTTCTGGTGGATGGCCGGCAACACAAACGATGGGTTTTTGATTGGCAATACCCATGATTAACGGGCGACCGGATCGCATAGGAACGCCGTCAATGATTAATTCACCGATTTCTCGAATCAAGTCAGAAATAAAATTTTTACCACCGGCGGCTGTTCCTCCTGAGATCAACAACATGTCTGATGTGTTGAGTGCTTGTTTAGCTTGCTTAACAAATTGTTCAAAATCATCGTTCATGATGCCTTTGAAAGTGGGGATGGCACCTGCGCCATGAGCAGCGGCGGATAACATGACGGAGTTGCAGTCGTATATTTTCCCTTGCTGAAATGGTGCTGTGTAAGGAATAACTTCATCGCCCGACGAGAAAATGCCTAAGCTGGGCTTAGTCGCAACGCTAACATCGGTGATGCCCAAGCTAGCCAGAGTGCCGATATCCGTAGCATTGAGTGTTGTGCCTGCTGAGCAGATCATGGTATTTTTTTCAACGTCACAGCCACAGTCTTCAATAAAAAACCGGGCGGGAAAAGGGCGCTTAATCTGAAACGACTGACCGTCTATTTCAGCTTCCCACATCCTAACGATAGAAAATTCACCCTCAGGAACAATGCTACCGGTGGATACACGTATGGCTTGCATGCCCTGTGGTATGGGGGATTTTGATTCACCAGGTTTTACTTCACCTGTTACCTTAAAGCTAATCGGGTTTTGGTCACTTGCTCCTTTCGAGTCTTCCGCTTGAATTAAAAAACCTTCGACAATGGCTCGATGGTAAGGTGGCGAGTCCATCGGTGCTAATACATTTTTATAAACCGTGCGGGCTAATGCACTATCTAATGAGCAATGTTCTGCTGTAGTGTTTCGGAACGAGACTTTATCGATAAAGGTGATTTGTGCATCGATTAATGGTGATTTTTCTGTCACGACAAGATCCTTTTCTTCATATGGTTGTGGCAAATTTATGATTGATTGATTTCATTGAATATAATCCTTATCTTTATATAATTATGTGAATTTTATCTGAGTTAAAAAGAAAATATTAATATATTTTTGTTATTTTCGTAATATCTGCAACAAAAAACAATAGAAACTAATTCAACATGTGTGTAAAAATATGACAGCTGTATTCCATAGTGTTTCTGAATGGTTGCCTCAAACCGAAAACTGGATTTATAACCAAATCCGTTTCCTTCCTGACCATATTGTGCCACATATCTTGTGTGAAAAAACCATAAATAAAGATCAATTCTTGCTACCCAACATACATTCATTATCTGAACTTACTAAAACGCGGATTTGGCTTGACAAAGGGTTCAGAAAACTGGGCCTTAGAAATCATCTCGCATTTTCCGTGCGCGAAATGAAAAAATACCAAGCTCAAATTTTGCACTCACATTTCGGTAATATGGCTTGGCAGGATATTGGTGCGGTAAAGCGCTTGGATATTCCTCATCTTGTTACATATTATGGCTATGATGTGAATTATTTGCCTAAGCAAGACGGGCGTTGGGAGAAAAGATATCATCAGTTATTTCAATCTGTAGACCGGGTTTTATGTGAAGGACCTTATATGGCTAAATCGATTCAAGCCTTAGGTTGCCCTCCTGAAAAAACCATCGTGCAACACCTGGGGGTCGCTGTTAAGGATATTGTTTTTAAATTGAGGGACTGGCATCCCAGTCAAACATTGCGTGTATTGATTGCGGCAAGTTTTTTAGAAAAAAAAGGTATTCCTTATGCGATTGAAGCCTTGGGGCGAATAAAACACGATGTATTATTAGAGATCACTATCATTGGTGGTACTCGGTCAACAAGAAATGCTCGCCAGGAAAAACAAAAAATACTTAAAGCGATTGAAGCAAATGGTTTGCAAAAAAATACCAAATTATTAGGTTATCAAAATCACGAAAGATTAATTAAAGAAGCGTATCAACATCATATTTTTTTATCGCCGAGTGTGACGGCTAGTGATGGTGATTGTGAAGGTGGCATACCGATGAGTATTATTGAAATGGCAGCAACCGGGATGTTAATTGTAGGTACTCGTCATTGTGATATACCTGAAGTTATCTCGGAAGGAAAAACGGGTTTGCTTGCTGATGAAAGAGATGCCTATGGTTTGGAAGAAAGCATTCGATGGTTATTAAATAATGTAGATAAATGGCCAGGTATATCACAAGCCGGTCGTCATCGAGTCGAAAAAGAATATGATGTTGGTATTCAAGCAGAACGGCTTGCCAATATCTATCATAGTGTTACTTAATTTCACTGGTATATTATTTTCCATGAATCTAGGCTTAGTTTCAGTCATTATTCCGACTAAAAATCGTTTGGAATTACTCCAGCGGGCGGTCCATAGTGTTTTGCAACAGACCTATCAGAATATTGAAATTATCATTGTTGATGATGGTTCAATCCCGCCATTTTCCATGGTGATTGATGATCCACGTATTAAGTTATTGGTGAATCCTGTTTCTCTAGGAGGCGCGGCGGCGCGTAATATAGGATTGCAAGCGGCTCGGGGTGAGTTTATTTGTTTGTTAGATGACGATGATTATTATTTGCCAAACAAAGTTGAAACGCAATTATTTTTTCTAAAAAAAAACCCAGATGTTGATTTAGTTTTTTCGAAAGTCGATTTGTTAAAAGAAAATTCAACTGAAGTATTAACGGTAATCGAGGATGGCTATTCTTTTAATGTGATGGATAATTTTTATCGATGGAATGTAATTCATACCAATAGTTCACTTTTTAAAAATAAAATCATCAAACAAGTGCAGTTTGATGAACGCCTTAAAAAATACCAAGACATGCAGTTTTATTTAGAGATATCGCTTAAATTCATTATCGATTATTTACCTGAAACAGTGGCTGTCTGGAATGTTGATGGGGATCGAAAACAAATTACCTCAAAAAAATCTGTCAATGACTTTAATAAAGAATATACAAATTTTTCCTTGATTTGTGAAAAATTCAATCATGTATTAGAACAAGATGTAAAATTAAAAAATCAGTATATTAGACGTTTGTCATTTACTGCCATTAGAGCAAATAAATATCGTGAAGCCTTTCATTTATTAAAGCGGAATCAGATCAAATTCATGAGAATATATTTAGTGTTTTTTGTGGTTTTGGCAAAAATTCCTGTCATATTGAAGTTACGCTATAAACTTATGTGGATGTTAAATAAAGTCAATTGAGTCAGCCGATGTCTATCAGGTTTTTGAGGTTATTAAAATAATGGGATGGTCGCGTATTTTAGGTGCTCAGATGGTGCTATTATTTATAGCTATTACCTTTACTGCCGGCGGTGTTACTCAAGTTGATAATTTAGACTTAAGTCAGGGAGGTATCAATGTCTGGTCTATTTCCAAAGGTGTGATTTATCTTTTCCCCATTGTTTTGCTATTTACATTGAGTCTAATACGACCTATTTTTTTTCATTCTTTTCTATATGTATTAAAGATATTTTGGATTCTTATTGCATTTTTAGTGTTGGCTGGTATTGAATTAATTTGGGCGAGTTCATATGATTATTCCTCAGTAAAACTGGCTATTTTTGGTGTGTCGTTACTTTCACTGTTTTCTCTTTGTGCTCAATATTTTGCTGTTTATCAAAAGACAGCAAATCTTGTAATCTACCGACATCTATTATTCAGTTTAACAGTAATTTCCTTGGTTTTATTGTATTTGGCTTTAACTCAGTCAGCTGGGGGACGTAATCTTTTTGGGAAATATGTACATCCAAATGAAGCCGCTTCATTATTTGGTAGTGGATTTTTGTTGACGTTATATTATAAAGCTAAATTGCAGGAAATTGGTGTACTGGCAATGAAGCATTATTTTTCTTTATACATTTTTTTATTGATATCCATCATTGTTTTTATATTTTGTTTTTCACGAGGAGCGATGATGGCTTTTTTTGTGGGTTACTTTGGCGCATTATTTTTATCCTATTTATTTAAGCAATCCTCAAAGTTTGTTTTCTTACTATTGGGTTTGTCAGTTATTACGGTATTAGGCTATCTTCTCGCGGATTTAATAGCGAGTCTATTAGCCAGAGAAAAAGATGGCTCAGATTTGCAAAACTTAACTGGGCGAACTTTTATTTGGCAAATGATTTTTCAGCAGCTCAATATGAAAGCATTATTAGTTGGGCATGGTTATGCTGCCATTAGTCCAACAATTACTGTGCAATTAGGTCATGTCGCTTTGGCAGGGGCTCACAATAGTTATCTTCAGGTATTGGCCGGTACCGGGTTGTCTGGTTTAATGCTTTTTATTGGATTCTTATTGGCTGCTTTTAATAAATTTAAAAGAAATTTGCTGCAATCCTTGAATTATAAGGTTGATTTTCTTATTGGAATTTTCTTATTGATGATTGTGAATGGGGCTAGCGAAGGTTTTTTTGGTATCAACTTGTCAGCCCCTTTCGGTTTTTTTCTTTTTATTTATTTCACCTTGGTTCTCAATTTAAAATCAAAAGTACGTGATTAGCTAATCGTGATTGACTCCAATTGGCTGTCTATTGCCTGAGTCATATTTTTCAAATAATGTGACTCATCATAGTTTTTTATAAAAATTTCTCTGCCTGCTTCACCATGAACCTTAAGATATCGAGTATTATTTGCATAGTAGCTTAGTTTGTCGGAAAGATTATGACGATTTCCTGGTTCAAAAAATAAGCCTGTAACGTCATTGATGATAATATCACGCAATCCACCATGTTGTGCTGCAATCACCGCACGTCCATAACCCATCGCTTCTATCGCAACTAAACCAAAGGGTTCTGGTTTTAGTGATGGTACTACCACTAGATTCGACCAGAGATAATGATGCGTTGGATCTTCAGTAAATTTACATACTTGAACACGATTTCCAAGCATGAGTTTGTTAATATTCTCGATGATTTCTTGTTTGAAATGCATTTGATTTTGATAGACATCACCAACCAGCCGGACTTCAATACCATGCTTTATTGAATCAGGTAGTAAAGCAAGTGATTGGAGCAATAACATCTGGCCTTTTTTAGTGCTAAAACGACCAATGAGCAAGATTTTTAAATGCGCTGTATCATTCACAGGTGCATTGATTTTTATATTTGTGCCGTTTAGGATAACGCATGTTTTGCGGTTTTTTGGAAGTATAAAAGCGTGTTTTGTCGGTTGAGAATTAAATACCACAAGCCCGTATGAGATATTTAATAAACAAGAGAGTATGATTTTCTCAATGCCAACCGGCAATTCATGTACATGAATTAAACAAGCCCGTCTAGCCAGTCGGCTTGCGACTAGATAATCAATAATGACCACGGTATTGATATAAGTGAGATCATGGGTATTGATCATTTTTTTAGCTCTGCCTACAGATCGAATAAAAGCAGCAACATTGAGCAACCTGAAGAGGTTCAAGTTGGCTTTTCTCAGCACGGCAAGTGGTTCAATGTAAATTTTGTTAACATAGGGTTCAATTTTTTCAATCAGCGGTCCTTCATAGGGTAGGATGACGTTAATGCATGAGTTTGGGTGGGTGGTTTTATAGGCTCTGATTGACTGTTCAAATGTTCTGTCTGAACCATATAATTCTGCGCTTTGATGTATAAATAAAATGCGTTGGCTCATTTTTATATATTTTTCAAAATATTACAAGGTGGCTGTCCGTGGTGAATCGTGGGTATGGGTATGGTGATGGTAAAAACTATAGTACATTATTTTAGTTTCCATTGATTTATTACCTTTTAACTGAAGGCTAAGTTGTTCAAAGTATTCTCATTGAGCATCATTCCACAATGAGTTTTTTATAACCAATGAAAATTCTCGGTAATGACTTCTTCTCGCTATATAAATGAATGTGATTTAGTTTATGTTAGTACGTAGTCGATTTTTATTTACATTTCTATTTTTCCTATTTATGGTGTCTGCTTGTGCGAGTGATAATTATGTTGTTAAAAATGCTGATCAAGACGAGCAGTATAGCATGAGTGGCATTGATTTTTATGCCGAAAATAATATATCTGCAAACGTACAAACAGCGAAAAAAATAACTGCCGAACCAATCATTAATTCACCTAACAAAAAAAGTTTTGTATATCGATTGAATAAAGGTGATTTGATCCAAATACATGTTTATGATGAGCAGGATCTGAATATGCAGGTGAGTCTCAATAATGCGGTAACATTTTCTTATCCTTTTTTAGGCGAAATCAATGCATCAAATTTGACAATTAGGGAGCTGGAAATTTTGATTGCTAATGGTTTGAGAGGACGCTATTTGATTGACCCAAAAATTAATATAACGATTGTTGAATACCGTAAATTTTTTATCAATGGGCAAGTTAGGCAGCCAGGTGGGTATGTCTTTCAGCCAGGCTTAACAGTACAAAAAGCAATTACTCTAGCCGGGGGGTTTACTAATCGGGCCTCTAAAGAAAAAATCTATGTGATTCATGATATAACGGATAGCGCGGATAAGGTGAAAATAGGGTTGAATGATCCGATTAAGCCAGGTGATATTATTACTATTGAACAGAGTTTTTTCTAATGCGATATAATAAAAATTCAGGCCATGAAAATTTGACCCCTTTAATTCATATTGAAGATATTAATCTTCATGAGTATTGGCAGCGAGTCGCGAAGAATAAATGGGGAATAATAAGCTTAGCAAGCATCATTACACTCATGGCGGTTTTTTTTGTTTATTCAATGACGCCAATTTTTGGTGCGTCAGCCACTTTATTAGTTGACGATCGCCAGGCTAAAGTAATTTCTGTTGATGATATTTATGGTATTGATAGCAGCAAACGTGAATATTTTTTAACACAAATTGAAATTTTGAAATCAAGAGAGTTAATTAAAAAGGTTGTTCATAAATTATCTCTCAATAATCATCCTGAGTTTTCCGAAGAGCAACAAAATAATGCTAATTTTTTAAAATCAGTATGGCAAAAAATATTATTTTTTTTCTCCCCAGAAGAAATTAAGAAAACAGATGAGATGCTTAGCCAGATAAAAGAAAAAAAACTAATTAATCAGATTTTAGATCGGTTAAGCGTTTCAGGTATTGCTAATACTCAGCTAATTAAAATCACATTCGAAGCAGGCGATCCAGAGTTAGCGGCTATTATTGCTAATACTGTTGGCGATCTCTATATTAAAAGTCAATTAGATGCTCACATACAAATCAATCAACATGCTTCATCTTGGCTTACTGAGCGTATGACTGAATTACGAAAAATCGTGAATGTTTCTGAGCAGAATTTACAATCATATCGTGAACGTTTTAATTTAATTGATGTTCACGGTGTTAGAACCCTTGCGGCAGATGAACTAAGTAAGACGACGGGTAAATTCATTGAAGCAAGGAGTCGAAGATTAGAAGCTGAGAATGATTATAGACAAATTGATATTCTGCAAAATGAATCGATTGAAAAATTAGACTCTGTCCCCGCAGTATTACAAGATAGTTTGATAAAAAGCCTTAAAGAAGCCGTTGCTGAAGCCGAGCGAAATCAAGCAGAGTTGGCTAAGCGATATGGCCCTGATCATCCTAAAATGGTTGCCTCAGAATCCAAGCTCGCTGTTGCCAGAAATAATCTTAGGCAGCAAGTTTTAAATATTATCTCTGGTGTTGAAAAAAAATACCAAGTGGCGGTAGCTAATGAAAAAGATCTTATTGAAGCCACAGAAAAAGGTAAAGTTGCTATCCAGAACATCAATAGGAAGGAATATCGACTTGGGGAGCTAGAGCGAGAAGTTGAAACTAATCGACAATTGTATGATACGTTTATTACACGCTATAAAGAAACAAATGCCACGGAAGGTCTGCAATCGGCGAATGGCCGAATTGTAGATCCAGCATTTGCACCAATGGATCCAATTAAACCAAAAAAATTATTAATTGTGTTGATCACTTTTATTTTGAGTTTATCGCTTGGGATTTTATTAGTTTTTATATTGTATCATTTGAATAATCGATTTGAGAGTGCTGATGAGATTGAGAATAAACTGAAGCTGTTAAATTTAGGGTTAGTTCCTTTGTTTAAAAAGAAAAATTTTAAAAAATATGATGTGTCTCGTGGATTTTTAAATAATAGTGACACAGTATTCTCTGAAGCCATTAGAACGATTCGAACGAGTATATTGCTATCAGACGAGCATGAAAAATCGAAAGTGATTGCCGTCACTTCTTCTTTACCTGGTGAGGGAAAAACGACGATTGCAATGAATTTAGCCTTTTCTTTAGGACAAATGGAAAATGTTCTACTGATTGATGCAGATATGCGAAAATCATCAATAGGTAAATTCAGTCTTTTGCCATTGCAAAGCGCCGGATTAGCCGATTTGTTAGAGGGTACAGCAGGTGTTGATGATTGTATTCATCAGCTTGAATTTGATGGAATTGATCTATTGCCGGCTGGCAAGTCACCTTTAAATCCTTTGGAGTTGTTATCGTCACGGCGATTTAATTATGTCATTGATGGTTTAGCAAAACACTACGATCGTATTATTATTGATTCAGCACCAATTAATTTAGTTAGTGATGGTCTTGTTATTGCTCGTCATGCTGATGCGGTACTTTTTGTGGTAAAATCAGATTCGACCACACATAGTGATGCAATGTCTGCCGTTTCACGCTTAATCAATGTAAACGCTCCATTATTTGGTGCGGTTTTAAACAAAGTTAATTTAAACAAAATGGTGAAGTACGGCGATAATTATAACTATGGATCTCGTTATATTCAGCCTGCCATTAAGCCATTTTCAAAGCAAATTCCTTTGCTCAATGATTCGGTGAACTAAAAAATATACAGATTTTATGTCTGATTTGCGTAAACGTGCGGTTTTAGGGGCAAAATGGAGTAGTGCATCGACGATTGTTGTGACTTTGCTGGAGTTGGTGCAGCTTGTTGTATTGGCACGTTTACTAACGCCACAGGACTTTGGTTTAATGGCAATGGTGATGCTGTTCTTAGTTTTTGCCCAGTCGTTTGCCGATCTGGGGGTAAGTGCGGCGATTATTCACCGGGAAAATATTACTCAACATCAACTATCCTCTTTATATTGGCTGACTCTATTGAGTGGCGTTATTGTTGCCGTTTTGTTTGTTATGGTATCGCCACTTGTTGTTTTATTTTACCGTGAGGAGAGTTTACAAAGTCTATTGCTTTGCATTGCATTGGTTTTTATTATTGGTTCCATTGGCCAACAGTTTGAAATTTTAATGCAAAAGAATTTGATGTTTAAGCGGCTATCTTTTGTTGAGTCAAGCGCTTCTTTATTTGGTGTTTGTTCGGCAATTTTTCTTGCATGGCTCGGGTTTGGGGTATGGTCTTTAGTATGGGGAAGACTAATTTCAGTGAGTGTACGATCAGCTATACTTAGCTGGTATGGTTTTAATCATTGGCTACCACAGTTATATTTCAGTCTCAAAGAAATTAAAGAATTTATTGGCTTCGGTCTGTTCCAAATGGGAGATCGTTGTGTTAATTACTTTAATCAAAGAGTTGATCAATTACTCATTGGCTCATTACTCGGTGCGCAAGCCTTAGGGTTTTATTCGTTAGCTTTTAATTTGGTGATTCAGCCCATTTCTAAAATTAACCCGTTATTCACTCGGGTTGCTTTCCCTGTGTTTTCTAAGATCAATACAGATAATGAACGTTTGCGCTGTGGTTTCATGACATTACGACATTTGTTATCAACGATTAATTCCCCTTTATTGTTGGGGTTGTTTGCCATTTCACCGACATTAATTCCATTTTTTTTTGGAGAGCAATGGGAGTCTTCGGTTGAATTATTGCAGCTTCTGGTGCTGGTTGCTTTCTTTCGATCAATGGGAAATCCCATTGGATCTTTATTATTAGCGAAAGGTCGGGCTGATCTTGGTTTTAAATGGAATGTTGCGATTTTTTTTGTACAGATTCCTGTGCTTTATTTTTCAATAAAAATATATGGTGTTACTGGTGCCATCGTTGCGTTGCTTGTCTTGGAGTTAGTCTATTTTCCTGCAGAATATCAATTATTGATTAGAAAATTAATTGGTCGATGCTTTTCCGCCTACTTAAGCAGTGCGTTACGTGCATTTTTTATCGCTGTATTGATGGTAATGGTATTGATGGCTATTCCTTTATTCGTTGAGCTGCCTTTGTTAGCCTTATTAATGGCCCAAATAATATTGGGTGCCTTAATTTATGTCACCATGTATTGGTTGATTTTTCCTGATTCCATGAAACAGTTGATACATCTCATGGTTAGTAAATAACAAAAATACGAGAGCTATCGGTTTGGCTAGATAGCTTTTCTTTGATATTCCCATTTCGTAGTTAAAAAAATAATCGTTGCTGTCGCTATATATCTTGTGGCGGAAATGTGTTTGTCCTGGGAGGTTATTTCCCCTTCCAAAAAGCTAGCATGCACATACATTCACGCCATTTATTTATAGTCAAATTATTGTTTAATTTATCTACATGCTAATGAATAAATGTATAAGAATACTGGGAACCCGGGGGTTGCCTGCGCAACATGGAGGGTTTGAAACTTTTGCACAATATTTATCGTTGTATTTAGTGGCAGAAGGTTGGGATGTTATTGTCTATTGCCAGGATAACAGCATTGATAAAATAGTTGAAAAAGCCTGGTGCGGTATTCAACTGATTAAAATTCCTGTGATAGCTCATGGTGCAGCAGGCAGCATTATATTCGACTGGAAAAGTATTCAACATGCAAAGCAACGAGAGGGTGTTATCTTAACGTTGGGCTATAATACCGCGATTTTTTGTTTGTGGTTGAAGATAAATAATAGAATTAATCTTATCAATATGGATGGGATTGAATGGAAGCGACAAAAGTGGCCTGTTCTTATTCGTTTGTGGTTTTATGTCAATGAATATTTTGGATGCTGGCTGGGGGATCATTTAATTGCGGATCATCCAGAGATTAAAAAACACTTGATGCGGCGAGTGTCCGAAAAAAAAATTACTGTCATTGCTTATGGCGCAGAACGGGTGCCCTCTGTAAACAAAAATATTCTAGATCAATATGGGTTAACGGTGAATGAGTATCTAATTGTGGTTGCTCGCCCAGAACCGGAAAATTCAATCATTGAAATTGTTGCTGCGTTTTGCACTAAGGATCGGCCTGTCAAGTTGGTGATTTTAGGTGAATATGTTCCTCAGAAAAACAAATACCATAAAAAAGTGCTTGAGTGCGCTAATGCAGATGTTTTATTTTTAGGGGCTATTTATGACAATAAGATTGTGCAAGCCTTGCGAGCGGGATGCCGCTTATACATTCATGGTCATCAGGTTGGTGGTACCAATCCGTCATTGGTTGAGGCATTAGGAGCGGGTTCAGCGGTGGTCGCACATGACAATTGTTTTAATCGTTGGGTCGCTGGTGAACATGCCAAATATTTTTCAAATCAGCAAGAATGCAATGAGTTATTTGATGGTTTATTAACGGATGAACAACAACTGTTGTCCATGCGGCAAGCGAGTCAACACAGGTTTTTAGAAGCATTCACATGGGATAAAATTTTAAGCCAATATGAGGTGTTGCTGGCCGAATATGCCACATTACCTGTAATCACACCAAAGCATTCGGTGATTTGGTCGTTCATTTTACAAGGTTTTTTATTTTTCCGAAAATAGCTTAGGCTCACTTGGGGGTTGGTGTATATAATGAGCCCTGGGTGATTTTCCGTCCCTCGTCTAATAAATAGTCAAAAAAAGCTTGAGCGACAATAGAAAGTTTTTTACCTTCAGGGTAGACGATGTACCATTGTTCTTCGACAGGAAATCCTTGAATATCAAGGATTACTAATTCGCCGGTCTGTAGTTCATGTGCTAAGGCGTACATGGATAACATGGAAATGCCGAGCCCGCCGATGACCGCTTGTTTAATGGCTTCATTGCTACCTAACTCCATACTGCTTTTAAACCGAAAACCGTGTTTTGTCATTAGCTGGTCCAGTGTCATAATGGTGCCGCAACCGGTCTCCCGCATAAGAAAATGTTCGTTGGCGAGCTCGGTTAATGGGATGTTTTTTTCATTCGCTAAGCGATGATTGGTTGGCGCTAACACAACCAGTGGATTTGACAAGAAGGGCGTGATATGGATACCTTCTACATGATTAGCATGGCCGACAATGTAAAGGTCATCTAGATTATCAGCAAGACGCTGTAAAACTCGCTGACGGTTGGTTACTTCGAGGGATACCTTAATGCCAGGGTAGCGTTGACAGAATGCCCCTAGAATTCGAGGAGCGAAATATTCGGCAGTAGTAACCCCCGCGAGTTTTAGATTGCCCTCTTTAACCCCTTTCATATTTAAAATCTTCATTTCGAATTCAGAAAAAGAGCTAAATACGCTTTTGCTTGTGGCTAATAGTTCTTTACCTGCCTCGGTTAAGTGAATTTTCTTACCTATTTGATCATAAAGAGGAACTCCGATCGTATCGGTCAGTTTTTTCATTTGCATGGATAATGTTGGCTGAGTGAGGAAAAGTTCTTCAGCCGCTGCCGTAAATGTGCCATTTCTTGAAATAGATTCAAAGACTTGTAGCTGTCTGAAGGTGGTATTTTTCATCATTCGTATCATTACTAGGCCTCTTGGTATAGACTATTATCTATGATAAATATATTATTATTTTACTTTTATTTATATAAAATTTATTGCATAGTATACCCATGTTGGAGACAGCGCCTGGATATGAGCAGGATGGCAGAGCAATCGAAAGATTGCATGATGGTTAGCTAAAGTAATTAGCTTATGATGATTTTGCCTGCTCCTGCTAATGACAGGAGACTTAGATATTGATAAGAATTAGATAGAGTATAGCCTAACTACTTGCAAAAACGTAATTTTTTGGCATCATGACCATATGTTTCACCCCCCTAATAAGAGTGGACATGCCCCCCTCCCTGCATGTTCACTCTTATTGCTTTTAATCTCCTTTATTAATACCTGTATTTTGGGCATGATCACACATAGTTTCACGATGATTTTTTGTTCGGCAATACATAGAGGTATTGTATTCACCCAGGAAAACGATTGTGAAATCAAAATGACTTTGCGATTATGATATGCTCAGGTACAAAATGTAGGTTTTCAAGCCGTAAAGTTGATATTTTGCCCAAGGTGTGATGGTAGATTTTCGCTAGATGGTTGACTTGTTGATTCCACCAGCTCTAATGCACTACTCCCTTGAATATCCATTGCTTTTTCCAGTACTTTAATACCGACGGCGTCACCTACTTTCTGTTGAGCGAGTGAGGTGGTTTGACTTGAGACGGAGCTGCTTATTTCCATGATACTTAGCCTTTGGCATTATTCGTCGATATGGATGATTATATAGCTCTATAGGGAAGTTAACGGCAGGTAAGGAGAGAGATTAATGAGGGACGGTTAGTCAATAGTTAGATACGTCACAAAATCTAGAAATAATGGCTAAATATTGCTTATTGGCCCAGCTTTATTTGCTGAAAAGCCAGGCCAATAAGCAATATTTAGAACACAATGCTGGTTGCGACGAGTGCTCCTTCGTCATTTTCCTCATAATTGACCATCACGCGACCGTTGGCACCTTTGATGTTGGTTAATATATCAGTGCCAGCATTGAAAGTAATCGCTTTATTCGTCTCAGCATCCTGAATGGTAAACGTACCGCTTGAACTGTTCATTGATAGCACTTGCCCGATATGTTTGCCTGATTCGGCGTCACCACAGGCGATAGCTGCGTTTGACAGGGCCAACAAACCAAATAAAAATCCGATAATTAATCCTGTTTTTCGTTTCATTTACCTATTTCTCCTGCGATGAATACTACGATCTACGATGTTTTTCAAATATGCCGAATTAGATGAAGGGGCACAAAAGGAAGTTCCCCTGTGTTTTGGCTGCCTGTTGTTTTTGGCTAAATTTGCTACTATAAAATCTTCATGAAAATATCCCATCATTGATGCTCAAGCTCTTCATTGCTTTGCAGCCATTGTTCTTCCAGGGTTTGAATGCTTTGAGTTAATTGACTTTGTTTGAGAATGAGTTCATTGAGTTGTGCCTTATTATTTTTATCATAAATGGTTGAATCGGTTAATTGGGCTTCGATGTGTTTTTTATCGTTGTTCAATTGGTCGAGTTCTTTTTCGAGGTTTTTTATTTTGTTCGTTAATGGTTTTAAGCGTTGGCGTGTTGCGGCGTTTTGTTGGCGAATAAATCTACGGTCGGTCGGTTTATTTTGCTGAGAGACGGGTGGCTCCATATGGGTGTTCGCTGCGTTTAATAAGTGACTTCGATAGTCATCTAGGTCGCCGTTAAACTCACTGGTGGTTTGATTGCCTACGAATAGGAACTGATCACATACTAGACGTAACAAAAAGCGATCATGGGATACGATCACGAGTGCCCCGCTATAATCTTGTAGTGCGATACTCAGGGCATGCCGCATGGCTAAATCGAGATGGTTGGTTGGTTCGTCTAGTAGCAACAGGTTAGGTTTTTGGTAGACAATGAGCGCTAACACCAGGCGTGCTTTTTGGCCGCCGGAAAGCGTGTCAATCGGCTCTAAGGCGGTATCTCCATGAAACCCGAAGCCACCTAAAAAATTTCGTAATTCTTTTTCCCCGGCCTTTGGAGCCATTGACTGGAAATGTTGTAAAGGGCTGCTATTGCTTTGTAATTGTTCAAGCTGATGCTGGGCAAAATAGCCGACCTTTAAGTCCACGGCGGCATGACGCGTGCCTGATTGGTGGCGGATTTCATCGGCTATAATTTTAATCAATGTGGATTTGCCGGCGCCATTGGCACCCAGCAAACCGATGCGGTCTCCCGGATTGATCACTAAGTTGATTTCAGATAAAACTTTTTTATCGGTAAAAGCGATGGAGATATCTTCGAGCTTAATTAATGGGCATGGTTTTTTTTCAGGGGCGAATAATTGAAAGGCAAATGGTGTATCAATATGGGCAGGCATAATTTTTTCTAATTTTTCTAACGATTTAAGGCGACTTTGTGCTTGTTTAGCTTTGCTAGCTTTGGCGCGAAAACGTTCGACAAATTTCTGCATATGATCGATCTCACGCTGTTGTTTTTCGTACGCGGTTTGTCGTTGGGCGAGTTGTGTCACGCGTTGCTGTTCGAAACTTGTGTAATTGCCTTTGTAAAGCGTTATTGACTGGCTTTCAATTTGTAGGATATATTGCACGATATCATCTAGGAAATCTCGATCATGAGAAATAAGCATCAAGGTGCCTTGATATGAGTGTAGCCATTCTTGTAACCATATGACGGCATCTAGGTCCAAATGGTTGGTTGGCTCATCAAGCAGCAGAATGTCAGACCGGCACATAAGTGCTTGCGCAAGATTTAGGCGCATTCGCCATCCACCTGAAAAGGTGTGAACCGGAGTCAGTGTTTGGTTTTTAGAGAACCCGAGACCGTATAATAATCGGGAAGCCCGAGACTCGGCAGAATATCCATCGATATTTTCAAGTTGTACATGGAGCGTGGCTTGTTTTTCGCCATTATCACGTGTCTCTGCTAAGTGCAGTTCTTGTTTTATTTTATGAAGTTCTTGATCTCCTTGCATGACGTAGTCAAGCGCGGCAGTTGTCACCGATGGGGTTTCTTGCGCGACATGGGCGATGATGGGGTTTCCTGGTAGGGTAAGTTCTCCAGTATCTGTTTGCAGTTCATTGCGAATGAGGCTGAATAGACTAGATTTGCCTGTTCCATTGGCTCCGGTGATGCCGGTTTTCTGTCCATCGTGAATCGTTAGGCTAGCATTTTGGAAAAGGATCCGACTGCCTCGTTGTAAGCTAATATTTTTAAAAATTAACATATGTTTAATCAGTGATCTGTTTGGCCAATGTTGGTGGTTAATACTATAGCGCACAATTTCAGTCGTTAAAAATGCGAGGTGATGGGATCCATGCCTAGTTTTATCATATTCGAACAATGTATTTATAATGATTGTCAATAAAAATATTATGTATGTAGATTCAGATGAGGCACTTAAGCATTTGTGTGATCGTCTGCAGGGTAGCGATTGGGTGGCGTTAGATACCGAATTTTTACGCGAAAAAACCTATTATCCGCAATTGTGTCTTTTGCAAGTGGCTACACCGGAAATCGTTGCCTGTGTGGACGCTATTACAATGCGTGATATGACACCGCTGCTTGATTGGCTTTATCAAGAGAGTGTGGTAAAGGTTTTTCATGCGGCGAGGCAAGACTTAGAGATATTTTATCACTTAACCAATCAATCTTTGAAACCTATTTTCGATACTCAAATTGCCGCGCCATTATTGGGTTATGCCGATCAAATTAGTTATGCTAATTTAGTCCATGAAGTTTTGCATAAGCGGCTTAGTAAATCTTATACGCGCACCGACTGGAGTCGACGGCCATTATCTGCCGCACAACTGCAATATGCCGCCGATGATGTGATTTATTTGATGGATCTTTATCAAGAAATTAACAGTAAATTGTCACAGTTAGGACGGCTTGATTGGTTGAGTGCTGATTTTGAGTATCTAACAGACCCTGTGTTGTATAACAATATTCCCAATACTGCCTGGCAGCGCCTTAAGGGGTTAGATAAATTAAGTGAACAACGGCTTTCCATTGTGCAACAACTTGCCGAGTGGCGCGAAGTGTTTGCTAAAAAACATAATCGGCCAAGGAGCTGGATTTTAAAAGATGATGTTATTATCGATATTGCTAAATTGAATCCGCACGACCTTGAAGAGCTGAGACGCATTCGGAGTATGACAGAAAAAGCTGTCCAGAAACTAGGTGACCAAATTATTGTTATTGTTCAGCAGGCCGGAAAAATGGCGCCGATTCCATTGACTGACAATATAAGACCGGTTTCTCTTTCGCCCATGCAAAATGCGATTGTTGATGCGTTGATGGCGGTGGTTCGCTTGCGTGGGCTACAGAACTCGCTAAACCCGACTGTATTGTCGTCGCGTAAAGAACTCGAAAAATTAGTATCAGGCAATCATGACCTGGAGGTCTTACACGGTTGGCGCTATCAAATGATTGGCGGAGATTTGCTGACAATATTAAATGGACAGGCAAATTTAACGATAAGAGATCAAGTACTGATTGTTGAGCCTCAGTGAGCGATAATTTTATTTTAAAATCATTGCTCACTAAGACTTAGCTGTGGATTTTTATTTGAACCGAATTTATGCAACGGCTTCTTGTTGTTGCTCTTGTTCTTGGCTGACAGCTAAATAACGTTGAATTCGTGCCACGGCCGTTTGCAATTGCTCATCGGTCCACACATCAATAATGCTATTTTTGGCAAAATAGCGATCGGTAAAATCTAACGCAAATGTGGCCGGCTTTGGCGGGTTTGTTTGTTCCCAGGTATCTATCCAATTATCTAAAATGGCAATATCCAGCGTGTCTGATAAATATAAGGCTTTTCTTATTGTATTTTGCCAGCTATCGGCATCCACATTAAATAATTGCGGTAGATTGAGTGATGCTATTTTTTGTTGTTTTTCTTTGGGTAGATATCCGATGACATCTAATACGTAATATTCGAAAAAAATGATTGCCGGTTGTTCTTCATAGCGGACGGAATCTTGTGTGATATTCATGATTTGCCTTTGGTTGATTTAGATAATCAGAAAGCAGCATGATTCATGCCGATGCGTTTGAGCAGAAAACAGATGAGTTTTGAACCTGTGACTTTGTTAGGGTGTATGATTATCTTATTGATAATAAACCAAAAAAAATGATTTTTCGGTGGTGGCTATTTGCTATGCTAAAGCATCATTTATCATTGGCATATGCATGTGAACGATAAATGAGTCTGCTAGCCTGAGTTTTTGGCTAGCAGAAACAATGGGCTAGCCGATTGTTCAGTGATTTTGCGTAAGAAAATAAAATTAAAGGGATTGCATTTGGCAACAGCTAGTGTTATTAATTAGCAGAACATTAAGTAAGCTTAGTTTATTTATAGGATTTATTTTTAAGGGCATTGTACGGTGGATTTAAACACATTATTTGATAGAGAGCTGATTTCCCGGTATGACAAGTCGGGTCCGCGATATACGTCATATCCTACAGCCGTGCAATTTCATCAAGGGTTTGCTGAGTCGCAGTATCGTACGGTTGCACAGAAGATAACAAGCGATGAATTACATCGAACAAAAAAATCTCCGATCTCGTTATATTTTCATCTTCCTTTTTGCAATACCGTTTGTTTTTATTGCGGTTGCAATAAAGTGGTGACTAAAGACCGATCGAAAGCAGCATCCTATTTAGCACGCTTGCATCGCGAAATTGCCATGCAGGCCGCATTGTTTGATCACCATCGCATGGTGAATCAGTTACATTGGGGTGGGGGGACACCGACGTTTATCAGTCATCATGAAATGCGTGAACTCATGGCTATCACCCGGCAGCATTTCCAATTGCACGATGATGACAGCGGCGAATACTCCATCGAAATTGATCCGCGTGAAGTGACTCATGAAACCATTAGCTTGTTACGCGAGCTAGGTTTCAATCGGCTCAGCCTGGGGGTGCAAGATTTTGATCCCGAGGTGCAAAGAGCAGTCAACCGGATCCAACCAGAAGAACAAACGCTGACAGCTATTGCGGCGGCTCGGGCGAATAATTTCAAGTCGATTAGTGTCGATTTGATCTATGGTTTGCCTCATCAAACGACCGAAAGTTTTAGGGCGACAGTCAATAAGATTATTGAAGTATCACCTGATAGAGTCTCAGTATTTAATTATGCGCATTTACCGGAGATGTTTAAACCGCAGCGGCGTATTAATGAAGCGGATTTACCTAAACCGATTGAAAAACTAGAAATTCTTCGCAATACTATCGAGCAATTAATTCAAGCGGGATATGTATATATAGGGATGGATCATTTTGCTAAGCCAAGCGATGAATTAGCGATGGCTCAACAAAGTGGATCGTTGTATCGAAATTTTCAGGGTTACTCAACCCATGCGGGTTGTGATCTCGTTGCCATGGGGATTACATCGATTGGTCAAGTAGGTAATACTTATAGCCAAAATGTAAAAACTCTTGATGCGTATTATGAATTAATTGATAGTGGGCATATTCCGGTCTATCGCGGTATTGAGCTCTCGGCGGATGATATATTGCGACGGGAAGTGATTAGCCAGTTGATATGCCATTATCGGCTGGATGTGGCAAGTATTGAAAAAAAATATAACATTCAGTTTTCTGAATACTTTGCAGAAGAAATTAATGAGTTGATGAGTATGGAAAGCGATGGCCTATTAACGATAAAAAATAATGAAATAAAAGTAATGCCGGTAGGTTGGTTATTAATAAGAAATGTGTGTATGGTGTTCGACAGGTATTTACGGCATGATACCGGACAGCGGTTTTCAAAAGTGATTTAGCGATGAATATCTATAGCAAATGGTGTTAGTTAAAAATGACCTCAATATGAATTTTGATTTTTGTGAGAGACGAGACCAATAAACTTATCAGATGATTGATGAATCTATTGTTTCTTATCCAAGGTGAACAATCCACGGATTGAAAGTTTAAATTTATACTGAGATATAAAACAGTGCCAGCAATAGCCTAATCGTCTTTGTTTCTCTATAAAGTATAGTATAAAAATAGATCATATGAAAGCTAAGGCTAAAACAGGTTTGTATTCTTCGGGGTACAGCCAATAAATAGTATGAGTGGCCATTATGGAAACTATCGAAAAACTGGAGGTGTTCCCTTCGCCAACTCAAGCTCAACTGAACACGTTAGGTGAAGGCTGTTTTGCTGCGGTATCGAGTGGCGATAACGGTTATTGTTGGGTAGAAATCGTCACCGCTAAGGGGGATGAGTTAACCGGAAAGGTACATGCTGAGTTAGCGGCTTCTGGTAGTCAGCAATGCAATGCTGCTAACCAGCAATTGCTCAGTTTTCACAAGGATCAAGTGGTGCACTTAGGGTGTGATCGTTATTGCTTTTGTTAGCTGCGATATTTATCGTGGCTTTTAGTGGATAGATATAAATCTGGCAGCTAGTATCTAATGTGTGACTACTCCTAAGATGGGTTTCGCTTCGTTCTGCCCATCTAGATGCTAGCTTTAAGTTAAGGAAATTGGTGCATGCACTGAGGCTTCATTGAGCATCAATGGTAAGGTTAATCTCGATGAAAAACGGTTGGCTAGTAGCGATGTCAGTCAATTGAAAGGCGGCTGCATATTTATTGGGACGTTCGGTATCTGTAACAAAAATAATACCCGCCATATCTCTAGGATTGAGTTGATGGTCGTTGAGTGATTCAGCGTCAGTAATGATTTCTAATATTCGTTGCTCATTAGCGATTATGGATGTATCGAGTGTGAATGGCCGGTTAGAAAGATTAATGATGTAATAACCAAATATTGTGTCAGCCGCTAAGTTACCATTGATAACTTGACCGATGGCAAAGGCACCTTTGCGTATCACATTAGCCAATTGACTGGTGGAAAAAACAGATATATCGTTACTGATGTTTGTTGCCTTAACCGTAGCTTTGACAGTGACTAAACCTTCATGACTGCTGCTGAGCATGAAACTGGTTTTTCCCTGACTGATGGTTAATGTAGTTTCACTCAAGCTGGCTTCGCCTTGAATGACTTCTAATAAAATTTCTGTACCATCGATTACTTGTGACTGGCTATTGGCGGCTTTGAGATTGATGGTGATTTGTGTTTGATCTTGATTATCGTTAAATATTACATTGGGACTGGCTGATATGGAAATCGATACGGGTTTAGATGGATCATCAATGATTGGCAATATTACCGATGTGCTGATATCAGAGAGCCGTACTTTAAGGTCAACCGCACCCAGGCTTAAGGTGCTTAACAAACCTTGATTACCATCCGCGTTGCTAATGGTGGCAATGCTTGTATCAGAAATCGACCAAATGACTTGATCGGTTAGGTTTTGCTGGGTGTCGTCAGAGAAGTATCCGATGGCTTGTAATTGGAAGGTTTCTCCAAGTGTGGGGCTCGGATTGTTAGGCATGATAACCAGACGCTCTAAGATACTGTCTGTAACGTTAATATCAATACTCATTGAAATATCAGCCAAGCTAGCTATCAATGAGGTTGAGCCCAGAGCGTGAGCATTGGCAACTATCATATTGTTTGCTGGGCTGGCGGAGATGCTAAGTATACTATTGTCTAGCGACTGCCAGTTGACTTGATTGGTTAGGTCTTGCTGGCTGCCATCGGTGTAATTGCCGATGGCGATAACAAGTGCATGGGTACCATTGGCGATGAGGGTACTATCCAAGATAATCTGTATCGTTTCCAAATCAATGTCATGTACGCTGATAATACTGGTACCTGTTTTGTCATTCCAGCTAGCGGATACGGTACTGGTTCCTCTCGATTTTGCAATGAGTTTACCATTTTCGTTTTGATTTTCCAGAAATGATAGTACAGCTTGATTGGATGATGTCCATGAGGCATGATTAGAAATATCTAACACACTGCCATCGGAATAATTGGCGAATGCGGTCAAGATGAGATTGGTGCTTTTGCCAATGGTTGTGGTTAGCGACTTAATGTCGATACCATTTAATATTGCTTTGTTAACTTTTACGGATATTGAGTCAGTTATATCTCCCAATGCAGCGCTAATGATGGTATCACCTGCGGTTTTTGATTTTGCTAATCCAGTGGAATTATCCGTATTTTGAATCTGTAAAATATCAGAATTAAAGGAATACCAGGCAACATCACGAGTGATATTTTTGGTTGAACCATTACTGTAAATGCCGGTAGCAAAAAATTGAATGAAACTGCCTAATGGTATCTGCGTATTAGCAGAAGTAATTTCGATTTTCGCTAAACTAGCGCTGGTTACGTTAAGTTGAATGCTGGTTGTAATGCCTTGATAAGTTGCATCAATGCGACTTTGTCCACTGTTGAAGCTGCGGGCAAGCCCCGAGTTTTTTAAAGAATTATCTATTTGGATAACTGTTGGAGTACTGCTTTTCCATGTGACGTGTTGGGTAAGGTCTTGGCTGGTTTCATCACTGTAGTAACCGACTGCCCTTAGCTGGGTTTGATTGTCTGTAGGGATATCCTGTTGTGGTGAGCTGATATCGATACGTTTAAGCACGGCGTTACTGACTTGCATGACAAGTTCGCCGGTGAGTCCTGACATCGTTGCGGTAATTGATGTTTCTCCAGCTTGCAACCCTTTAATAATACCAATATTTCCAGGATGATTGCTGACGAATATGACTTGTGTATTTGATGACTGCCAAGTAACTTGTGATGTGATATTCTGATTTGTATTATCGTTGAATAAACCAATCGCAGTTAGTGCTAAATCTTGGCCACTGGCAATTTTATTGACTTCTGTCGTGATGGTGATCGAAGAGAGTTGAGCTTGAGTGACAGTGATTAATGTATGTGCGATTTTGTTATCAATTTGTACACTGATATTTGTTGTGCCCGCTTTGATTGGGGTTATCACGTTGGAGTTATTGGTGGCAATACTGGTATCTTGGATCGCCCAGAGTACTTCTTGAGTGATATTGTATTTTGATCCATCGGAATAGATGCCCCAAGCTTGTATTTTCATTTCCATGCTTAGTGGTAATACAGGATTTAATGGTGAGATTTCAATTTGATTAAGAGTGGCGGCGGTAATTGTTGCGCTAGTTGTTGCACTGATATTATTAAAGTGGGCGGTGATATTTGTTGTGCCTTGGTTTTGACTACTAATAAGACCGGGGGAGACGGGGTCGTTGCTGACGGTGAGTATTTCAATGTTTTCGCTAGACCATAACACTTGATGAGTGACATCTTCTTTGCTGTCATCGTCATAAATGGCAGTGGCGGTTAAGGTGTTTTTTGTGCCGTTGGCTAATGTTTGCTGGGGTGGAGATATTTGTAAAAAATGAAGCGTTTTTTCATTGTTATCGTCAATATTGTCATTTGATTTTTTGCTACAGCCAGCAAAGTATAAAATGCTGAGAATTAAAATAATAATAAATGGTATTGGGTAGCATTTGATAGTATTGTTTAACATAGCCATTACAGTCTGTAAAAATCACAATTATTCAGTCTAAAACGCAAGTGGTACAGCTATGAATAAACGAAAGCTGTGAGCCTATTGGTATTGTGGTAGACTTTTCTGAGGTTACGGGAAAATATTAAGCTTCGTAGATTATCTGTTTTCGCATGAGCTGAATGGGTACGAATAAAAGTCTACGCTCATTATAGTCCATGAATACAATAATAAGGGATGAGTACACATTAGCTTACCAACAGTCTTTCTTTGAACCGTTGCCCGTATACGTGCGACGACCAAACTGGTCAATTAATAGCTTTGTGCACTTTGTATCATTAGATACCGGTGTTGCAGTTAAAGCAAATGTGTTTCTACCTGGAGCGCCTCCCTGAAAAGCTAAATCGTAATATTTCTTTGATCCATCTTTTGGGGTTTGGGTGAAAGGTAACGAAATGGTGGTTCCCGCTTGATCCTGATCATAACGGTTGTTTAATGCATAATAACTTTCCATATACTGTCGAAGTTCAACGAGGGACTCCTTGGCATCAGCCCGTCGGGTTTTCAAAAGACTTTCCTGATAGGAGGGGTAGATAATCACTACAAGGATAGAGACGATGGCTATTGCAATCATTGTCTCTATAAGTGTAAAACCTGAATGATTTTTTAAGTGCATGTTTATTCCTTTATCACAACATAAACCCTAAAACAATCGATATTCCATATCATCAGGAATCTGGCCATCCTTGTTGCCAGCTGGCATCATTTTTTTTCCAATTTTTGTCACCATCAGAGCGCAGACGAAGACTTCCATGGTTTTTATTAGAGCCGCTGGCATTGCCTGTTAAGATGATACAGTCAGTGATTGGGCATGTTGCTGTTGCTGCGGAGACAACTACCGTATAATATTTATGTTCAGACAGCATGCCGGTCGCCGGTAATCCAAGTTGAGTCAAATCTACTGTATAGCTACCATTTTCCGTTTTGAACCGCTCCTGTAATTGCATCACTTCAAGCAGCAGCGCCTTACCTTCTGATCGCTTTGATTTCAGAACCTGATTCTGATAAGAAGGGTAGGCGACTGAGGCTAGAATAGCGATGACAAATAAAGTCGTCATTATCTCGATTAGAGTAAAGCCCTTCACTATGTGAAGAGCTGCCGTCTTAGTCTTTTTAATTGTTATCTCATTTGTCGCCATGCTTGCCGTCCTCGACTTCCTATACCTGGGTTTTCTCCTATTTTTTGTATACTGCCATTTGACCCTACACTGTATTTATATTCAATATCGTTACCCATCAATATGCCTGGTGTAGTCAGTATGCCAACCTCGGAAATAACACCACTGGGTGGTGTGTCACCCTTTCCATCATTGTTTGTATCGATAAGATCAAAGCTTCCATTATCGTCCAGATCAAACGGTGGAAATTTTAGCTGACTGCCATCGATAGGATCCAGCTCCATTAACCAACCCGTACCACCAAAACCACATTGGCGACTGTCCGGAATCAGGGTAACAAAAATTATTTTTCCGGTACGTAAAATGGGATTAACAACAACGCGTTCTCCGGTGGCAGGTAGATCGAGGTACCAACCAGAATTTGAAGTCGCCAATTGGGTGGCACTGCTTATCCTAATGTTCGCTGTAGAGAGTACATTAATTGTTTGTGAAATTAAATTATTTCGATTACTCACCGGTTGATTGGTATCAATAATTCCATAGAATGCTTGGGGACTGGAATCAGTGACATCTGGTGATCCTAAATATAATCCAGTACCGAAATACACCATAACTCCCGGTCCCGATGGTGCAAGCCCGATGTCCGGACGAACTGTGATAGGCTGTGGATTATTCAAACTATCCGTTGCAGAAAACAATGGGGTCTTTACCGATCCTGTAGAAAAATTGATGTCCCAGTTCACAGGATTTTTATCGTTAACATTAAATTTCCAGAGATTTCCTCGAAGATCCCCGGCATAAATTACATCAACAATATGATCTCCGTTGACATCGACTCCCGCCGGCGTTGCCAGTCCGTTTGGCGTGGTGGCGCTACCTACTTCCGTATTAATTTTCTTGATTACCTCTCCAGTTTCTATATCTAGGATATATAAAATGGCATGGCCTGATGAGCTGGCATAGCCGTCGGCTGTGGTATTGTTATAGCCATTACCAAATACCGCCGCCCACTTCCCGTTATGCATGCGCATTATTGCCGGCTGACTATATGTCTTTCCGAGCCCGTATTGCATGACAGAATCTGCATCTGCATCATTCTCATCTCTAAATTCCCACAATACGATTGAATCGCTGTTTGCTTCCGAAAACGTTGCAGGGGAAGTAATGTCTAACGCATAAATACCTTGCCCTCCATTATTTAAACCTCCTATCAGAACCGTATGCCAATCGTTATTGAAGTAAACATCACCCATCGTTGGAGATCCGTCAACATAAAATTTATGATTATAATTTGGATCAGTCAGATCACTCAAGTTATTGAATACGGCTTGAGGAACATAAGCCAGTTTCTCAGTCAGAGTAATGGCATCGAATCCATGCAACATACCATCATTAGCACCTAAATAAACCATGGGTGTTCGCGAGCTGTAGTCACTCTTGAAAGTCGAGTAAGTTCGGTTGCTCATTTCATTGTTTTCAGGTGCACCAGCCCCCCAATTATCGGGATATCGGAAAGGGGGATTTTTGACAAATACGGGAGATGAATGTACAAAATCACCCAGCTTGCCCAGCGGGCGGGTTCGGAAGATTCCGCCGTTAACTGTTTCATTAAGGCTATCTCCTCGCAAAAAACTCAACCGATCTGAGCCATTACCATCAGATGCTCCCGAGATGGCTGTATTGAGTGCAGTTTGTTGTGCCGCATTCAGACTTGACCAGCGAAAGGGTATACCGTCGCCATAGATAGATAATCCGGGCGGCGCCATTTTTTTGGTGGTATCAAAGGTAAGGATAACTCGATTGTTTGGACCGGGAAGATTGTCACTCGCGAGTGGGTCGTTTTCATTCGGATCCAGGCTCCCGTCAGATTTTATCGAGACAGCAGACAGATCTCCCCTCCACACGGAACTATCAAATGTTGGCTGATAAATTTTTGATGAGTTTGTGATGAATCCAGTATTTAGGGCAGCGGATGCCGCTGAACTGATTTGATTGTTGACATTGCCAACAGCCTGATTAAAAGCCGAAGCAAGTTGTTCGCTATTCTCAGCCGTTATGAATATTCCTCCCCCATTATTAGCCGTATCTTGCATCAGCGGATCATTAATCACTTGGTCATCAGTAAATCCGATCGTGTAGGTTTTGATATTATTGACTACCGGATTTCCATTGAAATCTGTCAAATTCGGACGCAAATTAATTTCGAACAATGCTTTCGCGACATCGTCTAGGTAGTCACTACCCGCTGATTCGTAACCTTGCGAGGGCTTTCGGTCATAACTATTGCAGGCTGGATTAGCCGAGAGACAGTCGCCGTCATAATCTTCCAGAGAGCTAGACATACTTCGATCGCTCTGAGGTCGGCCATCTGTTAGCAGAATGGCAAAATTTTTCTGACAGAAGGCCTGGATTGGAGGAGTAGGCGGTGGTGAGAAAGTGTAGGCTCCATCTCTTGCGAAAAAGCTGGCTTTAGTAATTTCTGATTCATTGAACAGATCACCATTTGAGGTGCTTTGTCCGGGATGTATTGTCAGGTTTCCACTATACCCTTGGGTAAAATACTCACCAATATCACGTAAGGATTCAGCTAAAGGGGTGCTTCCGCTGGGTGAAAGCGCATCAATGGATGATTTCATGGCGGCACGGTTCGCAATAATAGGGCTCATCTCTTCATTGATTTTCACACCATTTTGGCCGTTATATGAAGATAGTCCCACCCGGACGCCACTCATTATATCAATCAAAGATTTGGAAGCTGATTTTGCAATTTCTATTCGTTGTTCTGTCCCCGGTTTTTTCCGCGCACCGGATCCCCAATTTGTTGGGGATGAACCAAAATACCAATTCAAATAATTACCCGTATATTGCGCCCGCAAATAGCCACTAGGAGATTTAGGATTCCCTCCACTATTACCGTAAAGGCGAGCCATGTAGCTTTCGCCAGGATTAAAGCATCGTGTTGATTTTCCTGTTGGTCCCGTGCCTGAATTAACCCCCCAATCCTGATCAGATCCTCCTAACTTCAGGTAAGGCGCTCCCGCTGAAGTAATTCTAATATCAATAGAGCTTCCTGAGGTAACCACTGAAGCTGAACCACAAGTGAAATAGGTAACCGATGGGTCGTAAGGCGTATCAGGGACAATGTTCGACATAGAACCTGAGTTATCAATAAGAAGCATCACATTGGGTTCAATCGCTCCGGAAACTTCCAGGGGCGAATCACTGATGGAAAGGGGAGCAGCGGTGATTGATTGCATGAACAATGCTAGTGCGAAACCGATGGTTGGAGTCAGGGTTGTGTGTTTTAGTTTCATGATGATATTCCAAGTTTTTAGATTAATTTAATCGTTTGGCAGACGTACTTTGCAGGACTTTCACCGCCGATGCATTGGCGCCGACACCATAGGATGTTATTCGATAATAATCCCGGCCTGTCCCTGGACTATGTCCTACTGTCAGGCTGTCCCTAACGTAGGCTTGATGTTCAATAATATAACGTGGATCTGTGGCAACAGTTTCTAGATCTTTTATACCTGAAGTTCCGAATTCACGGCTGTTCATTGAATCTTTCCACCAGGATAAGCTGTTTTTCTCAAGATCCGTCAATGTGTTTTTTTTCCAGACACTGCAAGGTGCAGCTACACAATCAATTGGTAAAATGTTAAGCGCCTGTATCCAGGTCTCAGCCTCCCGGATACTCGCTTCTGCGGCTTGAAACGCAAGGTCTTGGTCTCGCATGTTACCTACCATTTTTTCTTCTAATATCACTGTCCCCATTGATGAAACACCCAAAATCATGAGAACCAACAGCATGACCAGGCTAACCACTAAAATCGCCCCACTTTGCTTGATGTTAATGTGATAGCGGTTGATCTCACATTGACATAATTTAATTGTTGTTATATTTTTCATTATGTTCATCCTATAATATCCTACTGGGCCTAGGGAACTCGGTTTCGCAATCCGACTGTTGTAACAAATTGGCGACGAATTCGATGGTCATCTGGATAGGCTTGTAGATCTCCCTGTAAATCGATATAGGGTTCTTGTTTCGAACTGATATCTTCGGTGGTACTTGCTAGTAGGGCAATACGAACGCTGACTACTTTGTCCCAGCTAGCACTATTTGTCACAGCCGTTGCTGTCTGAAAAATATCAATTGTTCCATCCGGCAAAATATTAGTATCCACACCATATATAATTTGCATATCCTCAATACCCTCGACTAATTCATGTGTAGTGGACTGTGTTGTTTCCCAAAGAGAATAAATTTCCTTTCCGTCATCATTAGTTCTGCCCGAATCATTGATAAAATAGGTTGAAAAATTAAGACGCATCACTTGTGCATCATCGCGGTAGGCTTTGGATAGATTGTTCGAAATATTTCCAGTGTTGTCATGCTCGATGGTAACCATGCCAGTAGCATCTGTTATGATTGATGTTGCTTTGAATAAATCTGCTCTCTCACAGTCCGTCACTAAAATAAAATCTCCGGTAACCATATTATCCGGATTTGAGGCAATCATTAGATGACTCGTATCGGTGAGCATATTGGCGGATAGTGGCACGGCGTTCGGTGAACCATAACGGATGATGAGCGTATCTGTCCCTGAAAGTACACCGTCCACTTGGGTATTGTCGGTACCGCTAAGCACATCAGCCGCATTAAATGTAATTTCTGGTGGTGCTCCTGTCGCAATGTTTCTTGGAGCGACCAAACCTGGGTTAGTACATCCGCTATATCCGGATAGTCGAACATGACGGCGTAATAACTCAACCGCAAAACGGCTATTTTCCTGAAGCCGTGAAATTCCCTCCTGCATTTGGTAACTTGCTTTGCTACTAGAGAATATCTGTATCACCCCTCCCAGCAACAGTAAACTGAGCGCCATGGTTATCATGATTTCGATGAGACCAATCCCAGCTTGCTTGTACTTAGTTGAATTATTTAACCGATGATTTTTCATAGCAGTGTATCGATGGAAAATGTTTGTGGTGTGGCTTCTCGGTCATTCCATTGAATGACAATAGTAAATCGAGGTGTGGCGGGTATTTGAGTAACCGAACCTTTGCCTTCAGGTAGTTGCGCAGCGATGGCATTCAACCACCGGGCTAGGTCTAACTCGGCCGTCGTCGGACCTGTCGGTGGCGTTTCGTTAATGGTTATATTGTAAGCGCCGCCAAGCGCCGTTGCTGCGTTGGTTGTCGCCCCACGATTTGCACGCATGCTATCCAGTATGTCGTATGAAAAAATATTAGCTTGAGATTTCAGATAAGCGCTATGATTACTTTGCATGCTACTTGCCTGTAACCCTGCAAGACCCAGTATGCCGACGGACAATATAAGCACGGAAATCAAAACCTCTATTAGCGTAAATCCAGCCGATAGAGGTACCTCGAATTTTTTTTGTTGCGTATACATTTAAAATCCCCCCAAACTCATATTTATGAGCAGGTATAGGTCGCATCCAACGTTACCCTGCCAACCAGGCTCACTGATACTTGCTTGCCTGATTCTCCCGTACGGTTATCGCAAAGTGTCAGTGTGCCGGTAATGCTAGAGGTACCTTGGGAATTGAAAATAAATTCACTTGATCCAGATACGAAAGTTGTGCCAGGGCCTGAGAAATCCCGCGTTACCTGTAAACTTTCACCGACATCAAATATTTCGTTATTATTTAGATCAACCCATACTTGCCATCCGTTGGCCCAATTGGTGTTACTTGAGCTGGTAACTCGAATGGGTAATCCGCGTTTGATGGCCTCGCTTCGCGCAAAGTTAACCGTGGCCACAAACTCATTAATTTGAGCCACAAGCCTATTATCTTTTATAAACTCGATAAAACTAGGTACGGCAGTAGAGAGAAGAATGGCAACCAGCGTTAGCGTCACCAGGAGTTCAATCAACGTAAAGCCGTGAAATATTTTCATATGTGATTTTTTATTACGCATTTGCTCAGCGATTAGCCAAATTCCGATAAATTATCGATTTTAATCGGCGAATGCTCAAACTCCCAAGGAGAATGAATACAAGCCATAAATAAGTTATCGGTAAAACGGGTGGGTTGTTTAATGCTTGGTAGGATTGCGGATTCTCTTAAATCACATGCGTTGCTCGTAACTTGTTGGTTTTATGTTGCCCATATTTGGGATGCCTGAGGCTTGAGGACTTTGTAATGCACTCACTTCATCGGCGGCCATGGCATAGTCTCTGATTTGCAGACTGTTGATAAAAATCGGAGCAGTTTGGTTATTATTATCGGTGAATAATAAAGTTCGGCGGGTATTCAATGTGGATTCCAGTGCCCAACGGCCATCAATACCATCTAGGGAAATTTGGCCAATGGCTTGACCATCAAGGTATAAATACATGGTATTGCGCTCGTGGTTTGGTGTCGCTACAACCACGGCGAGGCGATGCCATTGATTAACTTCCAGTATTCCGAAATATTGATCAGATATGCCGAGCTGACCTTGTGGATTAATAAAAAGATCGGCGTCATTGCGATTTTTATGATTGGATTGCAAAAGCGCGATCCATTGCTTGGCTGATTGGATTGGCCGTAATATATCCATGATTAGCGTATAGTTGTTACTATAATGACCGGTGCCCGGACCGAAGTGTTGTAAGCCTGGAAACATTTGTAGGCCGGTGTTGGGCGAAAAAGCCGGGAGATAGATAATATCGGCGATTTGTTGGTTAATGGCAGGTAATTGGAAAGTCTTGGTGTTACCAAATTTTATTTTATCCGCTAATTTATTGAGATCACCCCATGGCACTAAATTCGAGCCAGTATGTGCGGTTAAATTTCCGCCATTAAAATCCCACTGACCGGTAATGCGCCCTTCCGGCAATGGATAATCCTCTTTTTGTTGACAGACCATATTGTGTAGCGAACCTGGCAAATTGGTCTCAATTCCATCCACGCCAAAGGGGAGTATTTGTTTGACGTTATTGAGGTCATTAATGACAAAAGCCCATAACGCGAAACCTTGTTCACGTGCGGCTTGGGCAAAATTAATGGTGGCTAAATCATCCCTTAGCTGGGTCCAGAATAATTCAATGGCGATGACATTATTTTGCTTTAATGTGTCAAACCAGGTTTTTGACCAGCGTTTGGGGACGCCGCCAAACCACACCAGCGGCGTATTAGGTAGCACGGAGCGATATTCCTTCATCATGCTGATGGAGTTTACTGCCGGGTAAATGCTGTTGGCAGGAAAGCTGTGTGCCTCTAATACGCGTTTGATAGGGACGGCCAGGTTTCTTGATTTAATATCAAGATATAAAGTCCCGCGACCAGCCACGGCGGTAATCGCTTCAGCTAAACTGGGTATGGTTAGGTTTTGTTGTGGGTTGACATGCCAGCGGCCTGCATCAAGTTGCTTGAGTTCAACAAGCGTTTTTTGGTCAGCACGTCCTGTTTGTTGAGTGGTGCGATCGATACGTTGGTCATGTAGTAATACGGGGATATGATCTTTGGAAAGTCGCAGATCTGCTTCGATAATGGTGGCTCCTTCAGCCAGTGCTTGCTCAATGGCATACAAGGTATTTTCGGGCGTGGAGAAGGAACTACCGCGATGAGCAATCACGTCAAACTGGCAATCGGTTTGATTGACTTTATTGCGACCGCTAGGGTATTTCACAAAAGACAAATGAGTTTGTGGTGAGCTAATGCCTTGGTTAACTTGTTTATCCACCTGGAAGGTGCGACTCAGTAGCTTTTTTTGTCCGTCCCATAACGTGAGCTGCCAAGTGCCTTCTGCTAAGGGAAGGGCTACTTGCAGGTAGACTTTGGTGGTTGTCCAGCCTGGTTTAACTAAATAATTTTTCCGAAACGGTTGTCCACTAGGACTGAGCCATTCATAATGAATATTCTTTTCTATACCATAGGCGACCCATGATGTTTTGGCAACAACGTTATCATTGGGTGACAAGATTTTTTTCTCTAAAAATTTATTATTGGTATTGCGTATTCCGAAGCTTAAAATTTTGGGGCCGCTTTGGGTGAGTTCGGCAGAGTTGAGTGGTCGCCGATCCGTGGCATAAAAATTTGTTAACTGGTCAGTATAGGTTTGATGACTGCTTATCATCCAGCGAGCGGATAAGTCGTGGTAAGTGGCTATTTTATCTGGATATCGGTGGGAAAGGTTGTGCTGTTCTATGGGGTCTTGGATGAGATCAAATAATTGTGCGTCGCCATTTTGCATGGATTCGATATATTTCCATTGCCCATCTCGCAGACCCCATTGTTTCGGATAGGCACTTTTATGAAAAAACTGAATACGATTTTGGTAGCGAAGGGATAATAAGTTTTGACCGATGACTGGAAATTCTTGTTTGCCAGTAAAATGAAATAAGGAGGGCAATATGTCTCCCATACTACCGACTCGGTGAGAAATTAAGGTGTCAGGAAATAATTGGGGATTGGACAGCAGCAAAAAAGATTTGATATTTTCTTCGTATAAAAAGTGTTTATGCGTTAAATTGTTGTTATGTCTTTTTGCAAAAGCTTCACCGTGATCGCCGGTGATGGCGATTACCGTGTTGCTGAGCAGGCCGTTTTGATCGAGCTCATTCAGCAATATACCCAGTGCTTCATCAGTATAACGCAAAGCCTGTTGGTAGCGTGACTGACGGTCGCGTTTATCTGATTTAGAGGCATAGGATTTTGGTACCCCATAGGGGTGATGGGTCGCATTGGTTAAATATTGAATGAAAAATGGTTGTTTTTTTGCTTCCGGCTGATCTAACCATTCCATGATTCGATGGATGGTTGAGGTTTCATTTCCTCCCCAAGAATGTAGGCGGTTTCTTTCTTGATAACGTTTATTGGTATCGCCAAAATCATAATAATGGTCATAATCATCGTGTGCATAGATTCGATATTGGTTTTCAAAATCTAAGCTGGCACTGGAAAATAAAGCGGTGGTGAAACCCGCCTCTTTAAAACGGTTAGCTAGACTAGGTCCGGTATATTGGTAGTTAAATTCTTCAAAAACACTGCCTATGGTTAGGTTATGGCCGCCAGTATTTAAGCTTAACATGGATCGAATGGTGCCGGGAAATGGCGTATAAATTGCCGGATAAATTAGTGCATTTTTTGATAACTGATGAATATGAGGGGTGAGATTTTTACTGGGGCGATTGTTTTTATCGAGCATCTGAATGGAGCCAACAGACTCTAATACTATCAACAGAATATTCAAGGGTTGTTTTAATTGCTGTTGACGTTGTTGAATTTTATTAAATTGAGCCGTTTCTCTATGATGACTTGGTGTATTGCCAAATTTTGGTTGTTGTAATTCGGATAAGGACGTGAATGGTCGTGGTTGATAATTATCGGCTTGATTCGCGGCTAAGGTTTGGTTCTTAATATCATGCCATAAAGTAAATAATGCATGATGATTGATATTGTAGTAGTCTGGTTTGTTGAAATTATTCCAGTCGAGGGTGATCCCGATGGCAATGCTGAGGATCATTACGTGAGGTAGTCGCTTAAGCATTTGAGGGGGCAGTACTGTGGTATCTTTATTGGGTGGTTTTTTATAAAACAAATAAAATAACAGCAGGGATGTGCTAATCCACAATATGATGTTGGTATAGAAAATCGCATCCATTTCTTGGCGTACTGAGCCAAGCAGGTGGCGATTAAAAATAGCCTCTTGGTGCTCAACAAAAGAGAAACGAAAATGGTCGAAGAAAATTTTATAACCAATTTGATCAAAAACCAAGAATAGATTTAATAAAATAATGCCAACGAAACACAGCCATCGACTGACGGGGTAGTGGTAACCTAACGCAATCACTGCCCCAATAAAACCACTGATGATTAAATTTTCACCTTGAATCAAACCAAGGTGGTGATACAAATTGGGAAATTTTTCGATACCAATACTCTGGTAGATATTTTCGACTTGAATAATAACGACGATCAACCAATGAACGAATGCAGCAGTGAAACCTATGGTTAAATATCGATGGTTTTCGTTCATAGAGTGATTAGTAGCGATGTTAATATTCTTGGTAAGATTTTTCTTCGACGAGTTCAGAATCCAGTATTATATTAATTTGTTTTTTAATGGTAGCCCGTTGATCATTGGTTTTATAAACGGCTCTGGCTAATTCAATGAATTCGTTATCGAACGCTTTGGCGGATTCCTTTAGACGTATGCGGTCCTCAATATCCCAAAGTTGCGCGTTTACTTGTTTTAAGGCCTCGATTTGTTGATTGATATTGTGATGCTGTTGATTGATGTCGTTCCAGTTGGCTTCCAGCTTAGATAGTTCTTTAACGATGTTTTTTAATTTTTCAGCATCAGTGATTCGTTCTTTTTTTATTCGAAGAATGGTGATTTTGTCGATTAGTTCTCCAAAAGAAACTTGGATATAAACACTCATTTATTTTTCCTTAGGTTGGTTTTTATTTTTCAATAGAATATAAAAAATCGATTTGGCTTTTGTCGGCACCGGTTTCCGATTTTATTTGCCACAATTTGCTCAAAATATAACGAATTTGAAAAACATTACTTGATTTAAACAAGCCAATTTCGTAACTAATGGATAATCGTGATGACAATGATCGTCCTAATACTAAACCACGACGGTTGAATCGAGTTTCTTCGATGCCAAGTTGATGAGCGAGATTTTCAGCCATAATATACCCTTGGCTGGTACTCAGTGCGGCGGCGGCAGTGACTAAGGCGTCTGCTTCCTTGGTGGTGGCTGCTTCCTTGGTGGTGGCTGTTTCCTCGGGAGAGGTTTCGTTTGAGGCTCTGCCGAGCACCAAATAGTATAATATGTCTTTTTCTGGCATGCTGGGCTCAGAATAAAGAATGAGCTCGGGTGATTTTAGTCGGCCGGTGGCATGAATGCCGGCAGTGATCTCTCGATCTTTAAAGGTCCGGCTGGCTTTGATATCCAGGGCTGGGTTGGTGATGGCACCACCTGCAAAAATGAGCTTACCGGGTTTTATTTCAAGCTCGGCACCAAAGGCTTTATAATCCCCTTCGATGATATTCAATTCGCCGCTGCCAGTGGTTATTTTTCCAGGGGCTTTATTGATGACAAGATCGCCAGTTAAATGAGAGGTTAAACCAAAGCCTTCAAAGAATAGTCGATCTTTGATAATTAATCGCACATTTGCCGATGTTTTTAATTTTTTATCGATATTGGTTTGGCCGCCGGAAACGATGATTACATCATCGGATGGAGTTATCTTACTGGTGCTATCTCGCAGATCAATTTTACCTCTGGGGATGACAATCTCTCCGTCATAGCTTATTAACTTGTCATGGTAAGTGATATTAAAGTCGCTATTGGCAAATAACCAGAATTCTGGTTTTTTAAAAATTTCAAAGGTGTTGGCTTCAATATTGAGTGTTGTTTGCCAGTGATTTTTGGGTTTTAAGTCGGTATTACCTGTAATAACAACAGAGCCACCACCTGATTTTCCCAAAGCGCGCCATTGCAGTACATAATTTTTATCGGTTTGGGCATTGATATTGATATCATGGATATGAATACCCAGGTCGATGATGTTTAAGCTTGCCTGTTTAATACCGAGTTGACCGTATAGCTTGGGTGAAGTTAGTTTTCCAGAAATGGAAAATAGGGCTTGGGCTTTTCCTTGGATGTTGCTAATGACGGGCACAAATAAATTGATTAAATTTAAATCATTGAGGTCTGCTTGAATATTTCCTGTGATACTTTGTTGCTGGAGGTTGATATTGAGATGCCGAAATTCCGGTAGATTTAACCCGCCTTGTATAAAATCTCCATTTTTAAATGGTAACTCAAATTGGATTTTGAGCGTCGATTGATTATGTTCGAAGCGAATAAAACTGGGTTGATAAGGGAAAGATATATCTTCTCCGGCGATTTTTTGTGCTAAAATATTTCCTGCTCCGAAGTTAATTTTTCCTGTTAATTGGTTGATCTCTGTATCTAATAAAGAAAGCTGTAGCTCAGCGGAAATATGATCTTGCCAGTCAATACTCTTGGGCATAAATAGGTGAAAAAAAGATGTTGGTAAATCGATAAGATTGATAGCCAATTGTGATGAAGCCTGTTTTTTCCAGGTAGCAGAGGTGCAAAGTGTGGTGATTGCATACGCTAAACAGACATCATCTAATTTAGCCTGGCGGGCAGAGATGGATAGCATGGTGGGAGATATGCTTTTCCACTGACCAAAATCAACCGTGTTAATTTCGATATCGTCAACCAGACCATTCCATTGTTGTTGTTCAAGTCCACCGGCCACATTTAATTCTAGATAGTTATCGTCTTTTTGGGCGATGATAGAAAGTTGATGATCATCAATGATCCCAGTACTAGCTAATGTTATCTGATCGATTTGATGGCGACCTGAGGTAATGGTATTGAGATGAATGGCGGCATTGGATTTTTGTTGACCGAGAAAATCAATATCGAGTGCCGCCGTGATTGATTCGATATTAATGTCACCAAACTGCATTTGTTGGAGGCCTAAGTCGACAATAATGCGCGGTTGATTTCTGGGGCCAGTGATTTCTCCAAAACCATCTAATGAACCCGAAGCATTGGTGAAATAATGGTTAATATTTTTCATCTGAACAGACCAGTTGAGATTCCAAATATCACTGATATTGCCATGGGCATGTAATGTGTCTTTGCCGGAACGAATGGTGGCATCGTGCAGTTGAATATTATGGTTGTGAATGTCGATCATCGCTTGAGCAGATAACGGGCGCTCGTTAAGTGTGCCATTGAGCTGCTGGATATGAATGTGAGTATTTGCCGTTGGCTTTGTGTATTCTCCGGTGATCGCTATTGTTGAGTAAATTTCTCCAGGCGGCAACGTTGTGCGAAAGGCTTGAGGATTGATGGCGTGGCTTTGCAAGTCAACTTGCCATTGTAAAAAAGGATGCCATCGAATTTTTCCTTGAGCACTCAGTTGTCCATCCAAGGTATTGACTTCCATATTTTTTATTTGAATGTTCTGTAAGTTGCCTGTCAACGTGGTTTTGAGATAGCTGTTTGGCAATTGATCCCCAGTGATGCCGGTTGTGATCTGTGCCTGATAATGATTGGGGTTCCCTTGTATACTGAATTGACCGTGATTTGCCTGGACAGTGGGTGTGGGGGTGAGAGGCCACAGTAATTTATCCCATTGGCCGGTAAGATTAGCCGTGAATTGGTTTGAGAAATCAAATGAGCCTTGGGCTTGTAAATTTGATTGATGCTTAGTGAGTTTGATTTTTAGTTGATCGACAGTGAAGTGTCGAAAATCATCTGTCTCGATATTCCATTGAGAATGAATCGGGCCAGTTTCAGAGTGATGGGCATTCAGTTGACCTGTTAGTTGGGCTGAGGATAGATTTCCTTGCAGGGAAAATTTTGCGTCTACCGTGGCATTTGGCCATTTAGAATTTAATGCAGTGAGATCAAAAGAGGGGGCGGTCAATGTGGCTTGCCAACTGGGTTGGTTGAAGAGGTTGTTCAAGTTGGCAACGATTGTCGTGTTAATCGGGGCTTGGCTATGTTGGGTGAGTTTGATTTTTTCTAAGGAACCATGCAGCGACCCCTTGGCTAATATTAGAAAGGCGTTATCTATTTTTTTAGACCAACTAAATTGCGCATCGACATGGTTTTGTATCGAATCATATTGTCCACGCAGATGAGCTGTGAGCCAAGGTGTTTGCATACTGCAATGAGAGAGTTTCAGGATGGACTGCTCCCAGGCAGTAGATAATAATAAATTTTGAAATACCATGGGCGTTTGTGCATCTTTTGTGACGAGGGCCAATCGATCTACGTTGACTTTATCCAGCTGAATTTCAAGTTTTGATGGCAAGGGAAGCTGGAGGTTAGTACGTGGATTGGTAGCGGTTGAGCTTGGTTCCCCATGCAGAGTGATGGAAATGTTTTTCGCAGACAGATGAGTGATGTGGATCATTTTATCGATAAGTTCACTGGGTTTCCAGTCCAGATAGATATGATGAAATTCGATGGTTTGTTGATTGTCATGATAACGGAGCTGCTCAATACGTATGGGTCCAATGAGTTTTCCTGAAATTGCGCCAAGCGCTAACTGCGAGGGTAATAATGGCAGGCTATGTTTACCTAACCAACGTAAGCCGGTATCCGTCGCGACCAGAAAAAAAATCGCGGCGCTAAGTAGTGTGGTGATGAATATTATCGACCAACAGGCGGTGCGCATCAGATATCAGGACCAATGGTGAGATGTATCTGCCAGGCGGGCTTTACGAAATCTAATTGACGTGCGAAATCAACGCGTATCGGTCCGATGGGGGACTGCCAGCGAATACCTGATCCGATCCCTTGTTTAATATCAAGTAAGTCGACTTCATCAAAAGCATTGCCGGCATCAATAAAAATGGCAAAACTCCATTTACCAATAATGGTTCTTTCTAGTTCTAGGCTGCCTGTTAATAGATGTTTACCTCCTTCATTATCTGACGGACCGAGGGATTTGACAGCGTATCCTCTGACACTGTGATCTCCACCAGCGAGAAAGCGAAGTGAGCTAGGGAGTTCGGAAAATTTTGAGACTAAGCTGGTGGCCCCGTGTGCTCTGGTAATTAATCGGTATTGAGACCAAAAGGCGTAGACCCATTTTGCTTCCAGCTCGGTTTGTATAAATTTTGTGTCCGACAATAGATCTTCACTAGCTCCTCTAATATCCCAATTGATACGATGACCTTTTTTCGGATGGACTCGATTGTCAGCATCAACGAACTCCCAACTGACACTGGGCATGAACAGGGTGGAAAAATTTCGTTGTTTATTAATCACAAATTCCTCAAAGCGATAATTGATGGCGAGGGTTTGCCGTAAAATACCGAGTGAACTACTGTGGCTGACGGAAAGAATTTGCAGTATGTCATCTTTATCCCCTAAAAAGTTATGACGGCGGGTACCGGTGATAGCCAGTTGTTCTGCTCGTTGGTAATGGATTGGTATAATATATTGCAGGGTTTGACTATTTTGTATTTCAGAGAGGGTGAGCTTTAGAGCAAGGCGGTGTCCTTGACGATTGATTCGGCGATTGCTCCAGCCCATACTAGCGCGTGCGCGGGTATCTGTGCCATAACCAAAACCGGCGGTATATTGATTGCGTTTTCGCGGTTGCAATAAGACATCAATGGGTAACCGTAATCCACTGACAATATCACGCCGGGTGGTGACGTCAGAACGGATAAAATAGTTGCTGTCTGATAATGCTTTTTGCAAGGCTAATAATTGATTAATTGAATAAGGGTCACCCACTTTAAATGTTAAAAATGTTTGCATCAAACGATTGGACAAGATGGTTTGGTGAAAACGGATGACGCCAAATTGATAACGCTGACCTGAATGAAAAATAAGTACGATTTTGGCGGTATTATTGGTTAAGTCAATTAAAATTTTGTGCTCATTAAATTCGGCATCCAGATACCCTCGTTCTGTGGAAATTTCTAAAAAACTGGATTTTGCAGCTTCATATTTTTCCTGAGCCAAGATATTACCGAGCTGGAGTGGAAAATTATTAATTAAATTAAAAAATTTAGAATCTTCATTGCCCTCCCCCGTTACCTGGATGTCAAGTGAGGTAATATGTACCGGAGGTCCTTTGTTCACCTGATATTGTGCTAACCAGCCGGTTGGTTGTTTACTTAATTTCGCATCGACGGTGGCGTGGTAGTAACCAAAAGGTTGTAAGGCTTGTTGAATTTCTTTGGTCGCTTTCTTGTGGAGTTGTTGAATGCGTGCCGCGCTTAGGTCAGTGCGCTTTTTTTGTGTATGAATACTTAAAAAGGCGAGTGCGTTGTTTTTTAGTTGATCGTCAATGCCTTTAATAGAAATACGGATATCGCTATCGGCGTAGGCAGCGGTGCTGGTAATTAACAAATAACAAACAATCAGCGGTCCAGTGATTTTGTACATGGTTCATATTGGGGAGCGACCTGCTCACTGCCATTAAGGTTTAAGCGTGTAACACCGTGTAGAGACTCCGGGTATGGGGGGCGATTCACCGTCTGTTTTGAAACTCACGCCCAATAGGTGAGCGTGAGCGTTTATGAAGACGGAATCTTTGATGTGTTGCTAACGAGTAATTAACCACCCGTGAGTCGGTCAAAGATAAGGAATCCTGCGAGGTAAGTGCCTGCTGCCGAGCCGAGTGTCGAGAATAAAAAGACCAGCAATATGCGGGTAACCCGGTTATGCCACCAGCCTTTTAAGCTCGTGGTATCGGTTCTTATTTTGCTAAAATCGCCCACATTAGGTTTGCGAAAATACGTTTCGGTGGCCGCGGTGACCATCCCCGCTCCGATGGTTGGATTCAGTGAGGTAATGGGGGCGGCAATAAATGCTCCAATGATTGTTAGCGGGTGGGCGCCAGCTAACAGGGCACCTAACGAACATAAGCCGCCATTAATGACAACCCAGTACATCACCAATTGCCAGCCGAGCTCGCTACTGCGGCTAAAGCCAATGCCAAATCCGATGATGATTAGCGTGACAATAATCCATGGGATCATTTTTGGCCAGCGGTTGGGTGATGGGATTTTATCGAGTTCGTTAATGATTTCTTCTGTCGGTGATTGCCCTTGGTCTAGATAGTTGCGCATACCTTTCAGGTGGCCCGCACCTACTACAGCCAAAATGTGGTGATGTCTGGTTGTTTCTGCTTCCTTTTGTAACCGTGCGGCCATGTATCGATCTCGTTCATCGATTAATGGGATGTATAAATCGCTGGCTTTATCAGCAAATTGGGCAAAGGTAGACTCCAGAATGTCACCTTCTTTTAGGCGTTCGATTTCTGCTTCACTGATTTTTTCTTTAGAAATAACACTGGCTAATAAGCCGGTGACTAGGCTAAGGCGTCGCCACCAGGGTACGTTGCGGTAGATGCGTTTTAAGGTGATACCAATTTCCCGGTCAATCAATATCACAGGTAATTTAGCTTCTTCGGCCGTCGCAATGGCCATGCGCATTTCGGCACCGGGCTCAATGTCTAATTGTTCAGCCGCGCGTTGTTGAAACGCGCCTAAAGCGAGACTGGCCATGACGAGTGTAGCTTTACCTTCTCTGATCACTTTGAACAAGTCCATTTTGGCAAAGTGATCCGGGTTAACGATGGCATTGAGGCGACTTGGACAAAGCTCAACCGCGACCGCATCATAAGTTCCAGTGGCTAGCAGCTCCTTTACTTTATCTGCGCTGGCACGAGAAACATGAGCGGTGCCCAATAAAGTAATGAGGACGTCGTTTCTTTCGAGTGTGTAAATCGGCTCTTGGTCATGCGATTGGTTTTTATTCAATTCTAAAGGTTTCATGCTTAACTCGTCGATTTAAGGATTTTCTAGCGCTAATTATCATCAATTTGGGCGTCATTTGGAATAGACCAAGGGACATACTTCACGGCAAGCGCTTATTTGTTGGTTGATGGCAAAGTAAAGTCAATTTTGTCCATATTATAACCTACATTTCCCATGCCTGGGTGCGAAATGTCGCTTGTGGGCAATAAAAACGTTTGTTTTGTCTTCGTGAAATGGGAATATTTGTCTGAGTGTCCGGTGATGAGGTTTCGTATTGGTCAAAAATCGATTAATTTTTGAATCGAGAAAAATCGGTAAACGAGGGCGTGATGGGAGTTAGGAATGGGTGTTTGGTGAACGCCTAGCCTCGGTGTTAGGCGTTCTCTGGTTTCATCGAATTTTTATATTGACGATGATTTACCAAACAGGGAGGTGGTTGCTCCCCATTTCTTCGTCGATTATTGCAGGTTAATCACCGGCCATGGGGTTGGCTTGTGGGTGAGTTTTTTTATCGCTTCCTCGGCGCCATGTGTGAAATTTTTCCAACCAGGTGAGGACTTTTTCGGGTTTGTGGTTTTTCTTCCAGACCCCGGCCGCATATTTATTGGCTTCGGTCAGGGTGGGGTAGACATGGATGGTGCCCAATATTTTATTCAGGCCGAGACCGTATTTCATGGCGGTGACAAATTCCGCGATCAAGTCACCCGCATGGGATCCTACGATGGTGACCCCCAGGATTTTATCTTTACCGGGGACGGTTAATATTTTAACCATGCCATGGTCTTCTTCGTCGGCAATGGCACGATCTAAGTCATCAATGCCATAGCCGGTGATTTCATAGGGAATATTTTGTTGTTGAGCCGTTAATTCGTTCAGGCCAACTCGGGCAACTTCTGGATCGGTGTAAGTTGCCCAAGGGATGACTGAATAATCCACCCGAAATTTTTTGAATGGGCTGAACAAGGCGTTGACCGCCACGTACCAAGCTTGATGTGCGGCGGTATGAGTGAATTGATAAGGGCCGGTGACATCGCCACATACGTAAATATTGGGATAATTAGTTCTTAAAAATTCGTTGGCTTCAATGGTACCTTGTTTGCTGAGTTGTATGTCCAGCTTTTCTAGCCCGAAGCCTGTAGTATTAGGGGTGCGCCCTAAGGCAATGAGTACTTGATCAAATTCAATGTCAACATTTTCATTGTGGTGTGAGCATGTCAAGAATTTTTTATCGCCATCGCTGTGGAATTGAATCGCATTATGGTTGGTTTTTACCGTCATGCCTTCGGCTTGAAAACGCTGTAGGATCGTCTCCGAAACCTCTGTGTCTTCACGTGGCATCAGGCGTGGTCCCCGTTGTACCAAGGTCACTTGACTGCCTAACCGCTGAAAGGCTTGGGCCAATTCACAGCCAATGGGGCCGGCGCCAAGCACCAATAATTTCTGCGGCTGTTGGCGGATATCCCACACGGTATCAGATGTTAGGTATTTTATGCTATCTAAGCCAGGGATGGTGGGTATCATGGGGCGGGCACCGGTGGCAACAACAATATTTTTGGTGGAGATGATCTTATCGTTGACTTTAACTTGATAGGGTGACAACAGTGTGGCTTCCCCGGAGATGACGTCTACTCCGAGGCTGGTGTATCGCTCTATGGAATCATGGGGTTCGATTTTTTTAATGACACGTTGGATGCGTTCCATGACATCGGCAAAATCAAACTCCACGGTGTGGCTTTTAAAACCAAACTGCTTGGCTCGATTGGCATAAGATAACATTTTGGCTGATCGGATCAGTGCTTTACTGGGAACACAGCCGGTATTTAGGCAGTCACCCCCCATTTTATTTTTTTCAATGAGGGCCACTTTCGCTTTGACGGCGGCAGCTATATATGCCGATACCAAGCCGGCGGAGCCACCACCAATAACCACCATGTTGTAGTCGAACTGGGTTGGCTTATTATATTTTTTTAGATATTTTTGGGATTTGACTAGGTCGATAATTTTTTTGGCGATGAGCGGGAAAATACCAAGTAGCACAAATGAGAATAATAAACCCGGCGACAATATTCCAGCTAAGGAGTCAATTGACGCGAGTTGTGCCCCGGCATTCACATAAACAAGAGTGCCCGGCAACATGCCGATTTGGCTGACGAGAAAAAACTGTCGCGTGCGAATAGGGGTGAGACCCATCACCAGATTGATAATGAAAAAAGGGAATAACGGGATTAGTCGCAAGGTAAATAAATAAAAGGGACCATCTTTAGCCACACCATCGTTGATCGATTGTAACTTGTCTTTGAATTTATTTTGCACGTAATCACGTAATAACAATCGTGCCACCAAGAAAGCTAAGGTCGCGCCGATGGTGCTGGCAAATGAAACGGCAATGGTTCCGACCGTGAGACCGAAAATGGCGCCACCAGCTAAGGTCATCACCGCCGCCCCGGGCAATGACAGCGCGGTGACAATGATGTAGATCAGCATATAGACAGCAATAGTGAATAGCGTATTCGCTTGGTAGTAGCTGGAAAAATTATCTCGTTGGGCTTTTAGGTAATCTAAGGTGAAGTACTGGCCTAAATCAAAAATAAAGAAAGCAGCCAATAAAATGGCAATAAATACCAGGATAGCAATTTTTGGGTTTTGCAGTTTTTTCATGCGAGTTCTCTTGTTTTCACTCTGTGACAGTGGAACAGCGATTGTGATTTCACTTTATGATGCAAAACGATGGCTAATATTACAAAGTTGTTTGAAAACTTGTGCCCGATGTGGGTTGTGGTGCGTTTTAGCTGAGGGCTAGCGTGCCATTTTCCCAGCGAGGGATTGGTGTGAATATGTTAAGTATAAGGCAATTTTTATCCATTGCCTTGGCTGGATGGTTTGCTCAAGTGTATCGCTCATTGATCACTTGGTTTTTATGGGTATGTCCATGTCTTGCAAATGACCGGCAATGGTGGCGATATATTTGCTAAGCTGATCGATTTGTTGTTGTTGGGCAGTGATGATATCGATGAGTTCTTGTAGTGTTTTATCTTGAAAAGATAGCTTTGTTTCTAGTTCAATGAGGCGTTCTTCCATTGGAGATCCTTTTTTTATTTTAGTATGTAAGTAATAGATATGATGAGTTCACAGTTTATTGGGCGATTGTTGTCAAACATTTTTTAGGGCGCCATTGTGTTTCGTACGAAAAGTGGGTGGCTGTGTTTTTTTATCTATTTTTTTGCCTTCTTTATGATCGCCAGTGCCGGCGGGTTGCCAAAGGGGTATCAAGTGTTTTTTACCATTACCAATCAAGTCACCTCGGCCCATATGGCGCAGTGCTTTTCTTAACAGGGGCCAGTTATTCGCGTCATGATATCTCAAAAAAGCTTTATGCAGTCGCCGAACTTTCAACCCTTTTGGCACGTTAATGTTTTCACTGCGATAGGTGACTTTGCGCAAAGGATTCTTCGCGGAATGATACATGGCGGTTGCCGTGGCCATGGGCGAGGGTAAAAAGGCTTGCACTTGATCTGCCCGAAAGCCATTTTTTTTCAGCCATAGTGCGAGATTGAGCATATCCTCATCGGTTGTGCCTGGGTGTGCCGCAATAAAATAAGGGATGAGATATTGTTCTTTACCCGCTTCCTTTGAATATTTGTCAAACAATTCTTTAAATCTATCGTAGGCTCCGATGCCCGGTTTCATCATTTTTGACAGCGGGCCTGGTTCGGTATGCTCAGGTGCGATCTTTAAATAACCGCCGACATGGTGGGTGGCAAGTTCTTTAATATAGGTTGGTGATTTAACGGCCAAATCATATCTCAAGCCGGAGGCAATCAATATTTTCTTGATGCCTGAGACGGATCGGGCACGGCGATAAAGTTGGATGAGTGAGCTGTGGTCGGTGTTGAGATTACTGCAGATGCCAGGGTGTACACAAGAAAGTCGCCGACAAGCGGCCTCAATGGTGGTGCTTTTGCACGCTAGCCGGTACATGTTCGCGGTGGGGCCGCCGAGATCTGAAATGATGCCGGTAAACCCCGGTGTTTGATCGCGAATGTTTTCGATTTCTTTGATGATGGAGTCTTCCGAGCGGCTTTGAATGATACGGCCTTCGTGTTCGGTGATTGAGCAGAAGGTACAACCCCCAAAGCAACCACGCATGATATTAACCGAAAAACGGATCATTTCATACGCTGGGATAGGAGCGTTGCTATATTTGTTATGGGGTCGGCGGCTGTAAGGCAAATCAAAGACGCCATCGAATTCTTTGGTGGTTAATGGGATGGGCGGAGGATTGAGCCAAACCTCCAGGTGCCCATGGCTCTGTATCAAAGCTCGTGCATTACCGGGGTTAGTTTCCAGGTGTAGAAGGCGTGAGGCATGGGCATAAAGTGTCGGATCGGCTTTGACGTCTTGGTAACCCGGTAGCCGTATAAATGTTTTGTGGCGAGGCGCTTTTGGAGGATTGCGGTGTAATGAAATGGGGATATCGTCGTTGGACGATTGGTTTGTTTTTTGACCTGCACTTTGCTCACATGGCGTGGCGACTTGATAAGGATTGGCCGAGGGGTCGGTGACTGGCTGATTTGGATTGATCGGTGAGGCATCACTTTCATGCCAGCCTTCAGGTGGCGACTTTATTTTGATAGCGGTGCCCCGAATATTATTTAATTCGCTGATGGATTCACCTCGCGATAAGCGATGGGCAATTTCAACGATTTGGCGTTCGCCATTACCATAAACTAACAAATCCGCCTTGGCATCGAGTAACACAGATCGTCTTATTTTGTCGGACCAATAATCGTAATGGGCAATGCGTCTCAGGCTGGCTTCGATACCACCAATAACAATAGGTGCATCAGCAAAGGTTTCACGGCAACGTTGGGCATAGACGATGACGGCCCGGTCGGGTCGTTTATTGGCTTCGCCATGGGGGGTGTAAGCATCATCACTGCGTAGGCGCCGATCGGCTGTATAACGATTGACCATAGAGTCCATGTTGCCACTGGTGACGCCGAAGAATAAATGAGGTTGGCCTAAGGCCATAAAGTCATCGGTGTGGGTCCAGTCAGGTTGTGAAATGATACCGACCCGAAAACCTTGAGCTTCCAGTAAGCGTCCAACCAAGGCCATGCCAAAACTTGGATGGTCAATATACGCATCGCCTGTCACTAAAATCACATCACAGGCATCCCAGCCTAAGTGGTCCATTTCTTCTCGTGACATCGGCAGCATGGGGCTGATACCATAACGGCTTGCCCAATATTTACGATACGAAAATAAATCGGGTGTTGGATGCATCGGTGGAGTCCTGTGTGTGGTATGAATTAAATACAGTAAATGTGGTTGATGACCACAGCCCGGTATGGCGTTTTTGTGCTGTAATTTTACCCCATTCGAGCTGTATTTAAAACTTTGATTTGCTGTGTGTTTAGCTTTATAAGCTGAGATTGTAATAAAGGGTGGGACCGTTGTTATTTTTGTGTGAAAGGGAGGATTGAATGGAACAAGATACGAAAAAAAATTTAAAGGCGAAAAGTACATGGAAACGTGGACTATTTATGTTGTTGTTTCTCATTATTTATTCCATTGCTGAAATGGTGATAGGGTTGGTGGTATTGATTCAGTTTGGATTTACCTTATTTAATGGTAAACCCAATGAACGTTTATTGGTGTTCGGAGATGAGTTGAGCTTGTTTCTTTATCAGGTATTCCGCTATTTAACGTTTAACACGGAAGATAAACCCTTTCCTTTTGTCGCTTGGCCAACCAAGTCAGCACAGTTAGAGGCGCAAAATCAAGGATCATAGGCAGATAGTTCACCACGGATTTAATCCGTGGTGAACCGGCTACAAGGTGGCGCGAATGAGCCGAATGTCATCGTAGGTAATGGAGTCAGGCAGGGCTTCTTTTATTTCTTTGAGTCGGCAATCCACACCTTTTTGGTGAAATTGTTGTGCGATTAAATCAATATTTTCTTGATTGATTAAGCGATCGATATTGATCGACAGGCCTTCTTCCAGCAAGGTCAATAGGTGATTCATTACGGTACCTTCGGTGAGCGCCCGTTGTTTAGCGATTTCTGCAACGCTTAACCCTTGCTCAAAAAGCGCCTGGGTTTGTTCTTTGGTATTGTTTGTACGATGGCTGGCTATTGCTGGTGCTGGATTGGCCGCCGGTGGCAAAGATACCACGGATTCCAAGCCATGTTCTAAGCAAAACTCGGTGATAGCATCGAGAAAATCACCGCCGTAAGTGGCCAGTTTGTGTTCGCCAACCCCTGAAATATTGAGCAGTTCGTCTTCGTCCATAGGCCGCATTTCTGACATTTGTTTGAGTGTGGCATCACCAAACACAACAAATGGCGGGACGCCTTGCTCGTCTGCAATTTCTTTGCGTAGTTTACGTAGGGTGTTAAACAGTTGGCGTGATACGCTGGAGGTGGCGTCGATGTGCAGCTCTTCGCGCCGTTTTTTCATAGAGAGGCGGGGGCGGCTCATTTTCACCGTGCTTTCTCCGCGCAATAAAGGGCGTGCTGAGCTTTTAAGCTTGAGGCAGGCGAATTGAGCAATGTCCTGGGTGATGTAACCTTGATGGATTAACTGGCGAATAATGCTACTCCATTCATCTTCACTCAAGTCAGATCCAATGCCATAGGTGGATAACTGGTGATGGCCAAAATTACGAACTTTTTTGGTGTTGGCTCCCCGCAATACCTCAATTACATGCTTGACACCAAAACGTTGTTCGACTCGGTAAATGCAAGAGAGTGCTTTGCGAGCATGTTCGGTGGCGTCGTATTGCTGAGGTGGGTCCAAACAAATATCACAGTTGCCGCAGCCATCCGTCCGCTTGTCCCCAAAATAGGCTAATAATACCCGGCGACGGCAAGTGAGGGCTTCGCAGAAGTCAATCATTGAATTGAGTTTGTGTAATTCAATGCGCCGTTGCTCTTCATTTTCGTTTTTTTCAATGAGAAAGCGGGCGGTATTGATGTCAGCCGTGCCATATAACAATAATGCATTAGCAGGTAGTCCATCACGTCCGGCTCGACCCGTTTCCTGATAATAGCCTTCAATATTTTTAGGCAGATCGTGATGTATCACAAATCTTACGTTCGGTTTGTCAATCCCCATACCAAAGGCGACGGTTGCCACCACAATTTGGGTTTTATCCTTTAAAAAGCTCTCTTGAATGTGTTGCCGCTCTTGGCTGGGTAGGCCCGCATGGTAAGGTTGTGCCGAATATCCGTGACTCTGTAATTGGGCCGCGACTTCATTCACCCGCTTGCGGCTCAAGCAATAAATAATACCGGCGTCATTTTTATGCTTGGCTAAAAACTCGGTGAGTTGTTTGAGCGGATTTTTCTTTTCCAGGACATTATATTGAATATTGGGGCGGTCAAAACCGGCAATATATTGGGCGGCATGATCCAGTCCCAAATGGGTAATAATGTCGGTGCGAGTTTGCCGATCGGCGGTGGCGGTTAAAGCGATCAGCGGCACATAAGGGAATTGCTCGCGTAACTGTTTGAGTTGAGTGTATTCCGGGCGAAAATCGTGACCCCACTGGGAAACGCAATGGGCTTCATCTATGGCAAATAAGGCGATGGGGATTTCTTCCAGGCGTTGCATGAAAGCGTCTGTGGTTAACCGTTCTGGGGCGATATAAAGCAGTTCGAGTTCATTTTGGTGCAATTGATTTAATACAGATTTTGCTTGCTCGGCATTGAGCGTGGAATTAAAAAATGCACAAGATACGCCATTAGCTCGCAGCGCATCGACTTGATCTTTCATTAATGAAATCAATGGTGAGACAACAATCGCTGTGCCTTTGCGGTGAATGGCGGGAATTTGATAACAAATTGATTTTCCACCACCGGTTGGCATCAAAACAAAGGCATCGTTACCACCAACCAGGTGATTAATAATGTCTTCTTGATATGGCCTAAAGGCTTGATAGCCATATATGCGACGAAGGGTATCGTGTATTGTTGTCATTCTCGTTACTGCTGCATAGGTTATTAATCAATAATTATCGATTAAAGTTTGATAATTCAGTTTGTCCGGCAATACTTTCCAGCGCTCGCCTTTAGGTGAGGGTCGTTGAGTCGAGTGATTTGATTGCCAATACCTGTGGCGCGTTTACCAAGCCACTGAATCGAAGCGTTGTGCAATGCATTTAGTTTTGTAAGCTATATTTTACAGGTTGCTATATACTTACTTGATAAGCAAATTCATTTCATCCAAATTCATTAGGGAATCGGCAATCTATTCACCAACGTTCTAATTTTAATGGCTAATCATAGTGAGTCAAGATAAAACAAAGGGCCGCTTCAATCAATCATTAACTGGCTGAAAATAAAATAACTCTCGTTTAGTTTGGCCAATGCATTGACTGAGAGTCACCGCTGGGGGAGCTAAGTTCCCCGTGCGACATCAGGGGCCTTTGTCAGATAAGCTAAATTTCTTGGAAAACAATAACGTCAATGTGACCAATAGTTAGCCGCCCGAGTGGGCGATGTTGGTAAATTAAATGAAAGTTTTGATGTCATCAAGGATCAAGTGATAGGCGGCTCAATGTCGATTTTAATGGCGAGCAGGCGTGTGTTACTGCTTTATGTTTTTATTTTATGCCTGTATAAAAAAAGCTTGTTAGATTTGGGGTAGACTCAGCACGTACTTGATTTAGGAATACCAATTTTCGGTTTTCAATTTTGGCACTCTCGAAAACGCTTTTAGATTATTGGTCACTAAAATTCCCTGATGTTCTAGTGCTGTACCGGCAATTAACACATCATAAGGACCGATCGGCGTCCCTTTCTTTTCCAACTTAGCTCGAATAGATGCGGATGAAAGTGCCTCTTTATCACCAAACGGAAGTATATTAATTAAAGAGCATATTTCATTTAATTGAGCTTGTCTCTTTTTAGGTGAACTTGATTTGGAAATTCCGTATTCTAGCTCGTAAATTACGATAGCCGGAATTGCAATTTCCTTAGGTGAAACCGTTAATAATCGACTAGATACATTGCCCATATCTTTAAAAAAATAAATTAATGTATTTGTATCAAGAATATACATTAAAATTCTTCTCGCTTGGCATCAATGCCAGCGTTTTTCCTTGCCTCCTTAATCGATGGGAAATCGTCCCAACTTCCCGCTAAATCGACGACTGATTGCGGCCATTCATTAGCCACCTTTTCACTGATAAGCTTAGCTATCCATTTACTCTTTGATAAATGGGCAGATTTTGCCGCTTTTGTCATTTTATTTTCTATTTCGTCTTCAAGATAAATTGTAACTTGACCCATATGACTACCCTCAGATATAACTTATATGTGTAATTATATGTGCCGACTATGGATTGTCAATATTTAGGATAATATTAAAAGAAAAATGGAATATTTTTTGAAAATCTAACAGCACGATGGAACCCTTTAATGGATATTTCTTATAAAAAATCTACCGTCACGACTGGCTGCTTAATTTCTGGTTCATACGCTTTGTCGCGGTATCCCAGCCTGAAAGTTTTTGTTTCACCATTGGAGGCAATACACCGTACCCTGTTCATTTTTGCCTGCTTTTACAATGTCGGTGCGACCACAGTTTGGGCCGCTAGCTTTTTGATAATATTGTTTATAGAAGGCGATGTCTTGCTTAGGAGTGCATGAGCTTGAAGCACTAAGTTTGATTTTTCTGCTGATTAATAAATGAGGTGAAATATTGCTCGAAAGGTTGCGCATTGCCTACCAATGACCCTTGCACATAATCAATGTTCATGGCTTGTAGGTGTTCGAGAATGGCTTGGCTCTCTACGTATTCTGCGATGGTAGCAACACCCATTTTATGAGCGATGTCATTGATCGAGGTGACCATGGCCAAGTCGATAGGGTCGTGGGTGATATCCTTGACAAATTGTCCGTCGATTTTGACATAGTCGATGGCGAGTTTTTTTAAATAATTGAATGAACTTAGGCCACTGCCAAAATCATCCAGGGAAAACTGGACGCCTAAGTCGCGTAATGCGGTGATAAAACGGCCTGCACGAGTTAAGTTAGCGATGGCGGTAGTTTCAGTGATTTCAAAACAAAGTGAGGTTAGTGGAATGTTGGTGTTGGCCAAGCGTTGCATGACAAACGTTAGAAAATCGTTATCGTTCAGTGACTGGCCTGATAAATTGATCGCACACAAAAAGTGCCGATGATGAAGCATCGGCGCGGCGGTTTGTAGTGTTTGCAGCGTTTTTTGGATAACCCATCGATCAATACTGGGCATCAATTGGTAACGTTCGGCGGCGGGGATAAAGGCATTCGGTGGAATGATTGAGTTATCATCGTTAACCATGCGCAATAAAATTTCACAATGAATGCTGGGATTATGTTTCGCAAGGGGCTGAATGGTTTGGCAAAATAAGCGAAATTGATCGTGTTCTAAGGCATGAGTAATGCGTTGTACCCATTGGATTTGACCGTGATGTTGTTCAACAGAAGGGCTACCCGGTTCATATTCAAAGACGCGATTACGACCTTGATCTTTGGCGATATAACAAGCGCTGTCGGCGGCTTTTAGAATATCGGTAATGTTGCCGCTGGATTCGTTGATCGGGATTAAGCCGATACTTACGCTAATTTTAAATGCTTGATTTTCCCAGGCGAAGCGATAGTTCTCAATGGTTTGTCGGATGCTTTCCGCAATGTTTTTGGAAGCATCGAGTGGACAGTGTCGCAATAATACTGCAAATTCATCACCGCCGAGACGGGCGAACACATCAACGGCACGAATCTTCGGTGTCAATAATTCGGCCACTTGTTTTAAAAGTTCGTCACCGGCGATGTGGCCACAAGTATCATTGACGATTTTGAATTGATCAAGGTCCATGTAAATCAGGCTATAGGTTTTTTTATGTTGTCGAATGTTGTGTAGCGCGAGTTGCAGCTGTTGTTCGAATTTTCTTCGATTATATAAATTGGTTAACGAATCATGGGTGGCTTGATAGTCAAGCCGCCGAGTCATTAAGCGCATTTGCGTCACATCGTGAAGCACTAAGGAGATGCCAGTACTGCATTGTTGTCGTACGACAATTGGGGTGGCAGTGATGTTAATGTAATATTCTTTACCATCGTTGCGGATCAGCAATAAATTTTCATGCTGTACTTCCGGTAGTTTGATTAATGATTGTTGGATGAGATTGATGATAGGTTGGCGACTTTGTTCATCAATGATATGTAATACGTTATGGTAATGTTGACCAATGACTTCGCTGAAATGAATATTTAATAATTGTTCGGCTTTGGCATTGATATAGTCGATAACGCCGTAAATATCGCTGGTGATAACCGCGTCCCCAATGGATTGCAAGGTGATTTGCGCCCGTTCTTTTTCTTCTTGTAAAGCTTCCTCCGCGTGTTTTTGCTCGGTAATATCTTGAGCGATGCCTGCCATATGTGTGACAACCTGATCGTTATCGTAAAATAATTTTCCTTGTTCTTTGATGATGCGTTCGGTGCCATTGATGGCATGGACTCGGTGATAAACGGTAAAATTTTGTTGTCTGTTTTTTATGGCCTCTTGAATAGTTGCACGAACTAATGGTCGATCTTCTGCGTGAATCAATCTGAAAAACGACTCGTAACGGTTGTCATGGGCGGTGTTTGCTAGGCCGAAAATACGTGTCATTTCGTTTGACCAGTAAAATTTGTTCTGTTTGATATCCCACTCCCAATTACCCAGGCCGGCGATATGCTGCGCTTCTGCCAGTTTGTTTTTACTGATACGCAATGCCGCTTGAGTGGAGTGTAAATGACTGAGGTCGTATTGGGTTTGCAATATGCCAATGGGGGTATTGCGCTGATCACGTATGACACGAATACGAATTTCAATGGGATTTTCTTGTGGATTAGACGGATGATTGGTTTTTTGGGTGGTCGTGATGGTGGTATCTTTATGGCTGCGTCTTGCAATGCATGTTTGGCAGTTTGTTTGATCCGCTGAGTAATGAATGAGATGGCCCATGGGGTGCCCGATGGCTTTTTCTTTTGGCAAGTCGATTTGGTAAAAAAAAGCTTGATTCGCATTCACTAAACAATCATTCAAATCGATAAAACAAATCGGGTCATCGAGTAAATCGAATGCATTTGTCCACAGATTTTGTAATTGTTGTTTGTCATTATCGGGTGTGGTTTGGTTGTGACGGGAGAAGGAAAATCGTTTTTCAATGATCGATACAAAACGTCGGAATCTTAACTGAAAGACGGTACGCAGACGTTGCGTTATGTGATTCTTGAGTTTCGTGACGAATTGTGATCCTGAATTTAGTGGTGAGAGGCGTGCCTTCACTGGATACCCGATTCCTTCCGATGGTTTCTTTAGGTCTTATCATCGGCAGTTTTACCATCAAACTTTAAAAAGTTGTTTTTTTTGATCAGTTTGATTCACCTTCTTTGAAGGGTATTTAGTTGTTAGGTTATGGTCGCCCAAAGACAAACCAGTGATCGCCGCCTAAAAATCTTTAGGATTTGCATCGGTTAAACTAATGCCGTCTCAAGTGCTTTGGGTATATGTCAGTTTATAACGTAAAACATAAACCATCGATCAAGGCACCGGGTAATAAGTAACTGGTGGTGGAGCGTTGCTCATAGCTGCTTGGGTCAAAAATAAATTCACGATCTTGGGTGAGCCCTAATAAATGATCGCCGAGCAAATGGTAAATACTGTCATCAAAGCGCATGACATTCAGTGGTGCTTGGATTTCACCATTTTCCACCCAAAAGCAGGCGAACCGAGTCATACCGGTAATGCGGCAATGATTGCGGTCGGAAAAGTTACAATACCATAGGTTATTGATATAAATTCCTGTGTCGAGTTCGCTTAAAATATCTGCTTGAGCCAGTGTGCCAGCCTGCATGTGTAATGAATGAGGGTGTTCGGTGTCGGTGTTGACGGGTTGTTCATATTCTTTGGCACTTCTGGACGAGACTAAACAGTCTTGGTAGATGCCGGCTTCAATGAATGTGACTTGGGCGGGTTTGATAAAACCCGCCTGAGTGAAAAGAGGTCCTAGACCTTGGGCATTATTTTCCGTGATGGTGACGGATGGATGCAGCTGAGACTTTTCTTTGATCATCATTAACAGGGGTGTGGTGGCGGTGCGATGGCTTTTTAAATCAAACCCTCCCCAGGCCATCATATCTAAAATATCTTGTAAGGCCGTGGGCGCAAGGTAAACCCGATATTGGCCGTGCTGAATGGTTTTAGCGGGCTTGCTCATGATGGCTAATGTGTTTTTGGCGGATGCCATTTTCTGGGTGAGTGTTGCTGCCTGCCATTCAAATCCGGCATAACCGATTTTTACCGCTTTGTCTTGGGCGTGATAAAGACTCCAGTCGAAATTGAAATTGCTTGTACTATGCCAGTTATTTTGCCCCAGCGAGTTGGCAAAACCACGGTATATTTCACCGCTGGACCAAATACCGACTAAATCGAGTCCTTGAGCGGCGCTAGTGATGTGCTCAATGGCTTGATGAGCATCGGGTAGTGAGTGCTCATGCACATGGCGGGTATTGTTAATATCGGTCGCGATATATAAATACGGGTCTTCAGGTAAATAGGTGCGTTGTTCGCGCAAGCTTGTTAAAAGTGCTTTAAGTTGTTGCAGATCTTCGTTCAGATGGCCTTGTAAGTCACAACTGGCTTGACTTTGTCGCTGTCCTTCAATGAGACGGATCGTTAACACATGTTGTTTGACATGACCGGCTTGACGAATCTGATTGTGATTCAGGCGAACAAAATCCGATTGTTCACCGGCTAGGTTAGCGGTTAATATTTCTTTGCCGGTTAAGTGCGTAGTGAGTTGCTGAAATAAATCATTGAAGTAGTTTTCCACGTTTAGGCGCCTCCAAAGACTTCGACGTCATGAAACAAGCACGCGGGTGAGGCGTGGCCAACGTGGATCATTTGATTGGGTTCACCTTTGCCACAATAAGGGGTACCGAATACATCGAATGTATCGCGATTGCCTACCTCGGCCAGGTTACGCCAAAAAGTCGCAGATATCCCTCGATAATTGGGATTGCGTACGAAACCCTTGAGTTCGCCATCTTCAATAAGGCGGCCAAGTTCACAGCCAAATTGAAATTTGTTGCGGCTATCGTCGATAGACCAGGAGCAATTGGTCTCCATTAATATCCCGCGTTCGACCTTGGCGACGAGTTCGTCGAGGCGGCTGTTACCCGGTTCAATGTTCAGGTTAGCCATGCGATCAATGGGTGGGCGATTCCAGTGACAGGCTCGGGCATTAGCCACACCGGCCATATTAGTGCGTAGTTGGGAGGAGCTACCGCCCAAGGGGCGTTCCAATAAGCCATGGCGGATAATAGAGATCGTTTCGGCGTGGCTGCCTTCATCGTCAAATTGATAACTGGCTAATTGATTTTCGATACTTGGGTCAAAGGTGACATTGAGATGTGGTGAGCCATATTGATATTGACCAAACATGTCTAAGGTCACAAAACTGGTGCCGGCATAGTTTCGCTCATCCCCTAAAATTCGATCTAACTCCAACGGATGGCCGATAGTTTCGTGAATCTGTAACATCATTTGACTGGGCATCAATAATAAAGATTGTTGGCCGGTGGGGCATTCTGGTGCGCTTAGCAGGGCCAATGCTTCTTCGGCCACTTGTTGGCTGGCCTGAGGAAAGTCCAATGGTTCAAGTTGTTCTAAACCTCCTTGCCGAGCCGTTCCCCAACCGCCGCCGGTGCGTTGCTGGGTATGGGTCCCTTCATTGGCGACGGCATGCACTCCAGGTGTGATGTAGTAAAATGTTTGTTCAATGTGGATATCGTCACTGGTCAGTAGCAATACTTCGGTTTTTTTGTGTTGTAAATAGGCTTCCCAGTCGACAATGCGTTCATCGATTTTAAGTGCGGTGTTGGCTGCTTGCAATAACTGGATTTTGTCAGCCAGCGTTGTGCTGTGCCAAGGGATTAGCACTGGTGTCTGATATGATCCGCTTTGTGGCGGGCGGGGTAAAGCTTGTGGTGAAATGATGGATTTGTCACGTGTATTTAATGTCCATTGCTGGGCCTGAGCGATTATCGACTGCAAGCCTTGCCGACTAAGATCACTGGTGGCTGCATAACCCAAGCCGTTTTGATTGGCGATGGTTAACATGGCGCCGAGATGGTGATGAGTGTGCAAAGGCTGTAGAATATTTTGGCGCACCTGCAATGACTCTTCGGTTTCTTTGACTAAGCGCAACGACCAGAAGTCAACCGCCGGGGCGAGTGTTTTAAATTGTGAAATAATGGTGTTAAACATAAGATTTGGTCACATTTTTGTCAGTGAATAAGCCACCACGCGGGTGTGTAACATTTGATTGTTTGACATTTCACCTTGGGGGGCAATTTGCCATGACCAGTGACGTTGAGGGTTAGGTAATTCTGTGCCATACAACATATCCATTTCATATTGTATTTCATATTGGTGATTTACCAGTGTATGCTTGGTATCGGTGATTAAGCAAGATCGACAGGGCAGTTGGGACAAATAATGGACATGCTGCTGGATAATTGTTCTACACCAACCATCCAGATGAGGGATTAAATGAGGCGCTCGTTTTTCGATATAATTTCTGGGTAGCACGGGCAGTTGACTGAGTATGTTGGCCGAGATCACGAGATCGGTATCAATTGGTAGGGTGGGAAAGCTGGGCATTAAGGTCTGCAAGTCTGCCTGATTATCCAAGCGACAGTTTAAGAGGCTTGCCTGAAAATCTAAAATATCACAGATTTGTAAATGAACATTTGGGTATTTTTTTACTTGACGTCGTACAGAGCGTAGATGAGCTAAATCGAGCAAGATGACTTGTTCAAATTGTTTGGCGAGCTGTTTAATCGGTATATCAGCGAGTACACCAGAGCCTAACACCAGCACTTTGCGTGATTGTTGGCATTGCTTGGCGATGCGCAGGATGAATTGTTTGGTATGTTGGGTATGGGGTAACCAGGCTGGCTGGACGCGTTGAAATCGAGCTTGAATGGCGATGATTTCTTTTAAGTAGCCGAGTTTTCTTGCATACCTTGGGCAAGGTGTGGTGAGATAGCTAATGAGTTCAGGCAGCATAGTTTATCACCGTGTTTCCCCTTGGATGTACTGAATATAGCCCCGGAAGTTAATATCCAGACATCCACTTATTTTTTGCGTCGCTCGCTTCAGCCCAGGGTTTGGGTTTTGTTGCAAAACACGCTGTAAATATATCCTTATACGCGCTATATTTTCATTGTGCTTTCGCCTTCCTTGGCTTCACGCAATGTCCTGTCATCGGCGTTCCACGCTTAACGCATGTCACCCCTAAAAATGAAGATTTTGAAATGAACACCCTACACGTAGCTTTTGGGTATGGCCAAGGGGAGGTGAGAAAACGCGTTAAGCCTTGGCGGTACGCGATGTTCTTTTACGCTCATTTTCTTTTAACGCTTTTTTACGGATTCGAATATGCTTTGGGGTGACTTCTACTAGTTCATCATCATCAATAAATTCTAAAGCTTGTTCTAAAGAATAACGCAACGGCGGTGTCAGCAGGATATTTTCGTCAGTTCCTGCGGCACGGATGTTAGTTAACTGTTTGCCTTTAAGTGGATTGACGACTAAATCATTGTCACGTGAATGGATGCCAATAATCATGCCTTCATAGGCTTCTTGGCCGTGTTCAACGAATAAACGACCGCGTTCTTGCAGATTAAATAAGGCAAAGCCTAAAATTTTCCCTTGTCCATTAGAAATGAGAACACCGTTGTTACGTTGGCCTAACTTGGCCTTGGAGATCGGACCATAATGATCAAACACGTGATAAAGCAAGCCCGAGCCTGAGGTGGCGGTTAAAAACTCGGTACGAAAACCAATCAGACCGCGAGCTGGGATGAGGTAATCCAGGCGAACTCGACCTGAGCTGTCGGGTACCATATCTTTTAACTCAGCGCCGCGTTGTCCTAATTTTTCCATGACGCCGCCTTGATGTTGATCTTCCACATCGACCGTCAGTTGTTCAAAGGGTTCGCAGAGCACGCCATCGATTTCTTTTTGGATTACTTCAGGACGTGAGATGCCTAGCTCAAAGCCTTCCCGCCGCATGGTTTCGATCAGGATGGATAAGTGTAATTCACCGCGCCCAGAAACCAATAATTTGTCAGGGTCTTCGGTATCTTCCACGCGTAGGGCGATATTGTGGACTAATTCACGTTCCAGTCTTTCACGAATTTGTCGCGATGTGACATATTTACCATCGAGCCCAGCAAACGGTGAGTTATTGACTTGAAAAGTCATGCTGATAGTGGGTTCATCAACGGTGAGTGCTGGGAGTGCTTCTATCTTGTTAGGATCACAGAGCGTGTTCGAGATCCCTAAGTGCTCCACGCCGGTGAAGGCGATAATGTCGCCAGCGCTGGCTTCTGGCACTTCGACGCGGTCTAGGCCAAGAAAACCAAAGATTTGCAGGACGCGTGCATTCCGCGGTTTGCCTTGAGCATCAACAACGGTCACGGGTGTATTGGTTTTTATTTTACCTCGGTTAATGCGACCGATGCCAATGACACCGACGTAACTATTGTAATCTAATGCACTCACTTGCAGTTGTAATGGACCATCAAGGTCTACATCGGGTGCAGCTACATGACTGACAACCGTTTCAAAAAGCGGTGTCATATCGCCTGATCGCGCTTCGGTATCTAGGTTGGCATAGCCATTTAAGGCCGAGGCATAAACAATAGGAAAGTCTAATTGCTGTTCGGTGGCGCCGAGTCGATCAAACAGATCAAACGTCTGATCAACCGCCCAGTCGGCGCGACTGCCAGGACGGTCTACCTTATTGATGACCACAATGGGTTTGAAACCCATGGCCAGTGCTTTTTGGGTGACGAAACGGGTTTGCGGCATCGGGCCGTCGACGGCATCGACTAGCAGTAAAACCGAATCCACCATCGAAAGCACTCGCTCAACTTCACCGCCGAAATCGGCGTGACCGGGCGTGTCCACAATATTAATAGTGTAGTCTTGCCATTTGACCGCTGTATTTTTAGCCAGAATGGTAATGCCCCGCTCTTTTTCTAGGGCATTGGAATCCATGGCGCGTTCTTCTAAGACAGCGCGATCGTCTAAGGTACTGGATTGTTTTAATAATTGATCAACTAAAGTGGTTTTGCCATGGTCTACGTGGGCAATAATAGCGATATTACGTAAATTCTTTAAAGTGCTCATATTCTGTTCTACTCGTTAAGTTATGGCGCGCATTTTACCGGTCTGAGCGCACTTAGGCAAAGCCTAAGATGGAGGAGAGGCGAATAAATTATTGTCCGCGCTAAGGTAGGCATCGCTCCAGGGTCAACCACTTGGGTAAAAATAGCTGGCAAGTCAAGCGGCTGGGCGGTGTTTATTCGAGGGGAATACGGTTGATGTGTTAAAAAATGTAACGTAATATCAAAAACAATCGCAATCAGTGTCTTTAAGCTAGATATCGCATAATGCGAAATGCAGGTTTTACTTTAGCTGCATGAGAAATTTTCTTAGGTGCTTGTTTTTTCACAGATGGTATAGTACGCCGAGGCATTATCAATTAGGCGCGAGGCGAAATTTAAATGAGGATAATAAAAATGAGATGGATGAATATTCACTATGTTACATGTTCATTTGTTGTGATGGTTGCGCTGCTAGCGGGTTGTGGTGGCGGCGGCGGTGGTGGCGGAACTGCGGAAGTGGATGTAACGGTTGTTGTGAATTCAGGAAAAAATCAATATATATCAACAGGCAGTCGAGTGTTGTTAGATGCGAGTGACAGTCAAGGCTTTGATGGTCAAAAATTGATCTCGGTAAATTATACTTGGGAGCTTGTTGGCAAACCCAATGATAGTCAAGCTGATTTGGCAGATAGCAATATTGTTGCCCCATTTTTCATTTCTGATGTTGATGGTGAATATGAGTTTAAATTAACCGTTTCGAAAGAGGGTGAATCTGAGAGCAGCACCGTAAAAATTGTTGCTTCTTCAGGGAATAGTCGACCAATGGTGGAGGCGGGTAAAGATCTGCAAAGTATACCTGGCGAAGTCATTCTATTGGACGGTTCGCAAAGTCGTGATGCCAACGGTGATGACTTATCTTATAACTGGACATTGATTGATAAACCCAGTGCGAGTCAAGTGGATTTAAGTGATTCGACAATTCCCGACCCTCAATTAACTCCCGATGTGGCAGGAACCTATAAGGTCCAGTTGATCGTGAATGATGGAAAAATAGATAGCGAAGAAGATACGATTACCATTGAAGTAAAAGAGGGCAATGTAAAGCCTTTAGCGTTGGCCGGTAACGATATTCATAAAAAAGTAGAACAAGTGGTTCAATTAAACGGTGATAAGAGCCGTGATGCCAATGGTGATGTTTTACAATATCGTTGGATCTTTTCTTCCATCCCGGCGGCGAGTCAGGTGAGCTTAGATGATGCGAGCAGTGTGACGCCCAGTTTTACGCCTGATCAGGTTGGCAACTATCTTTTGACATTGCAAACCACTGATACTTCAAATGAATCTGATTTTGATTCGGTGGTGGTTTTCATTGCCGCTGCTAATGTTTTACCGGTGGCCCATGCCGGATTTGGTCAAACGGTGAATATCGGCGTTGAAGTTACCCTCAATGGGGCGGAGAGTTATGGGGCTAATCAAGATACGATAAGCTATCAATGGAGTTTAACTACGCCTGAGGGGAGTCAATCGGAAATACAACGAGCTGATCAAGTAAAAGCTTTCTTTGTTCCGGATGTGGCGGGTGATTATATCGCTAAATTAGTGGTAGCAGATGCGGTTGGCAATAGTGAGCCCAATAAGATCACCGTTACCGTGGTGCAACCGAATCGTGCCCCTGTGGCTAATCCGGGAGACGATGTGACGGTAGTGCAAAATACCGAAGTGACTCTAAATGCGACTAAAAGCACCGATGAGGATGATGACGAGCTGAGTCATCAGTGGATAATGACAGATCAACCCGATGACAGCAGTGCAGCATTAGTCGTGGATGCGGATACCGCTTCTGCCCGCTTTACGCCGGATCAAGTTGGGGTCTATGTGATTCAGTTGGTGGTGAATGATGGTACGGCGGATAGTCAACCTGCCAGCGTGGTGGTGACCGTAGAAGAACGACCTGAAGGCAATCAATTGCCTGTGGCGATGATTAGCTCCGAAACAATGACTACCCAAGTTGGTGAGAAGGTCAGCCTGAATGGAAGTACCAGCCGTGATGCTGACGATGATACCTTGAGCTATCAATGGGCGGTGGTTAAACCCGATGGTAGTCATGTTAAGCTTGATATGACGACGCCGGCTATACCTAGTTTTATTGCCGATCAAGTGGGTGAATACCAAGTTCAATTGATCGTTAATGATGGTACAGATGAGAGCCAATCTGTCAACATAACAATAACCGCAGTACCGGCGGAAGTCATTCTACCAACGGCTAATGCGGGTAATGATCAGACGGTCACGGTGGGAAGTTCGGTGACATTAGATGGCTCACAAAGTACGCCGAACGATGAAAGCGAGCCGAGTTATGCTTGGGCGATGACTAAACCTGAGAAGAGTCAAGCACAGTTGAGTGCTGATGGCAGTGCGACACCGACTTTCGTGGCTGATCTGGCAGGAAATTATGAGATCACATTAGATGTCACCAATGGCAGTGGTGGGACGCATAGAGACGTTGTCGTGGTTATCGTGAATTCAGGTACCAATACGGTGCCAACGATCAATACTTTTAGTATCACGCCGGAGATCAGCGATACCAACAGTCCAGTCACGTTTAGCTGGGATGTCAGTGATTTGGATGGCGATACCTTAACATGTCAACTTGATGTTGATATTGATGGCGATAGCATTGACGATTATATTATTACCGATTGTTTGAATATGACATCGCAAACCCATACTTTCTCGGCGGCTGGCAACTATACAGGGCGCCTCACCGTCAGTGATGGCATTGATACCTCAGTGAAGGATAGCGCATTGATTACTATTAATCAGATGGCAGCACTGGTATTGGATGTTTCCGCTTCTGATCCAGTGATGGCGGGGGGGCGATTGCTGTATACGATAACGGTGAGTAATGTTTCGGCGAAGTTGATCAATGAAGTTTCGGTGATGTATGTGGTACCACCGGAGCTTCGGTTTCACTTTTCAACGGATGTTGAGCCGGATGCGGGGGGTTGTAGCGGGTGGTGTGAAGAAGGCGAGGAAGCTTCTTGGGCACTGAAGACATTGGCCGCCGGTGAGAGTCGCAGCATTACGATCGACGCCTCTGTTTTACCGAGCGTGTTGGCGGGCAGTTTGATCAGCGTACCGGTGCGGGTTACTGCCATTGATGTAG
>CAYUAI010000002.1:52667-169338 GCA_964442745.1 uncultured Chromatiales bacterium | reverse complement strand
TACCTCATCACTTAGCCGCTATCAGGCCAAGTGGGAAAACCCGTGAACGGTTACCAAGATTCCTCGTGCCATCGCAGGATTCTCTTCGATCAAATAACAGATTGCCAAGTGCAAATAATATTGCGGGTTATTTGAGTTAATTTGTAACGCTTGCTCAAGGGCATTGATGGCCTGTTCGATATTATATTGAACAACTTTCCGCCTTTTTTTTATTGACAATGTGCGCGACGTTCCAAAATTTTCTAAGGCCAATAGTTTGTTTTCATCAAAAGGTGAATCCGCAGACAGTATTAAAGGAAAATAATAGAATTTTTCTTTCTCTTTCGTTTCGACGATCAAGCGCTCTTTTATCTGTAACGCTTCCGCTAAATAACTCAGGCCAATATTTGCATGTACCACACCATAAGGATATTCTCGCCCAAAAACCGTAAAATACTCCCTCGAACGCTGATAATCCCCCATCACGTAGGCTTGTATCGCCAATTCAAAATAAACCGATTTAGCGGCAACATCCTTTAATTTAGTATATGCTCGACTGGCTCTAGATTTTGCTTGTGAACAGGCTTCAAAAATATCGTCTTTGTCATTGATAGCGAGACAAGAGTTCCCCCATATCGCTTCTGCCCAAGTCGTAAAAAAATCCCGGTCTTGCAAAATTTTGACGGGATCATAACCAACCAGTGCCATCAGTATCAAACCATCCGCATCCGCCTGTGCTTCACGACGCTCTAAATCGACGATATCATTGCCCGACACGTCCAAACCTTCCATTAATCTTTGTTTAATCTCTGGCACTTCGTTACCCGCGAGACGAAAAAATTTTTGTTGCCATAAATCATCGGATCGCTGGTGAGCCATTTCATGGGCCAATATAAAGGCTAAACGATGGGTAGAGAGCGCTTGATCCACTTGCATCACAAAACCCAAGGCGGCACGGCTTAATAATATACTGCCATCTTCTAAAGAGGCGGCCCAAGAGCCCATTTGTGATTCAACAACATAGAAATCAGGCGCGACTCTCGATTTATCCCAGGCTTTTAATAATTGATCAAGAACCTTATGCGCCAAACTCACTTGAATATCTTCGTCAGCAGGAATAATATATTTCTGCCAGTAGGTAATTAATTGTTGGGGGGAGAATTGAGGATTAAAAGCCGCTGCATGTGACAACGAAAAAGAAAGTAAAAAAGAAGATAAGAGACGCACAATAATCATCCATCGTTTCATCGGATCGTTGCTATTGATAACGGTTTTTATTCGCATGTAACACCTAACGTTTTCATTGCTTGAATTTTTATTCGTATAAATAATAGTATCTGCCGATGATAGGCGAACAACACATCGATTTGCAATAATTTTCACTAAGGAATAAGCAACCATTAGAAGCATTGATTTGATGAATTATCGATCTAGATATAACGCAATAAGCCATCGATCCAACCTATTGCCTCATTCAAAACAGGAAAAGCGCTCGATGATTGATAGGTCAAAATATATCTGTGCTACCATTATTTTGTTTTTTTTGTCATTATGTATCGCTGAAGATAAAACAGAAAACTTATCACAGAATATAGACATACAACTGACGAGTCATCTCGGCGATAATCAGATTTTTATTGCGGGAGATACTGTATTTTATTACCTGAGTTTGAATCATGATGCGAGTCATCAGTTAATTCAAATTTTACCCAGCAAGCTTTTGCCTAATGCTTTTTTTCGTCAAGGCGATTTTTATCGAACCCCCGATGACGGTACACCATTTCGTTTTGAAGTATCAGAGCCTTTTGGTAAAGAAACCATCTGGGTATTTGCTTCGATTAAGACATTACCTATCCTGCCAGGTCGAGAACTAGACAATGGATTGAAAATATTGAGCGACACTATTCATTCCATTATTGAGAAAATACATCAATACAAAAATCAAGAAAACATTCTTTTTGGGCAAATATCAACATCAATTACAACAAAGCAGAATATACCCCGTAATCGATAGTTTTTAAGTATTCGAGGATTTGGAAATCAGAACCAACCCTCCGCTGCCAGCCATGGAGAGCGAACGCGAGGGCGGGTAGTCTCCGGTAAGCGTCGGTTATTTTGGATACCCGTCGTGCGCTAGCGCCAGAGGGGATCTAAAATGACATCCGACACGCCGTCTAGCTATTTGAGGGAGTGCGGCGAAGCGGCACGTACGCCGGGCGGTCGGGGCCAGTGAGCTGTCGCGTAGGCGAGTCGATTTGGCGACAGCGACGTTCCAAATCTTTCACGAGATAGCGACACCCTTGAGAAGGAAAAGCTATCCGTTTTTTCAAGGCGTTTAAAACCTTTGTACAGGTTAAAATGACGCAAGTTAGGAATATATTTCTCCATGCTCAAGGCAATGTAGGTGAGTTTATACGGAATTTTTATTTGCTGAGTCGTAAAAAATATTGGCTGGAGAAAAAGAAGAATAAACTCACTTCACTGGAATTATTATTATCACTTTCAAGTAACTGATTGATGGAAATTTTCATTATAAAAAAACCCGAACACCTATGATGCGGTATTACTCTTGATTTATGCCACTTATCGATTACGTCACATTTCTTTTAGAAAATTTTTAAAAGAAAGTTTAATCGTCTTTATCAAAATGGGCAAAACGCTTCTATTCAAAGAGTATGAGGCCATATTAGCGGATGACATCGACTATAAAAAATCCGCCTAAGCTAATCTTTTCTCTGAAACCAGTTTAAACTTACCGCTAGCGTTTCCATTATCACTGATATGACGTGCGCTGATCTCCTTAAATAAGTAGCCCAGCATTGTTTCCTCCGGAATGCGCAAGCATTCAGCGGCCTTTTGTAATACGCAGCAATCTGACCAAAGCAACGCGCATTTTCTGATACTAAAGGCCCCAGCGATTAATCCTGTGAGTGTAAGAAAAACGCCATCTTCAAAACGATAAACGGCATTGTCTTTTCGTTCATGATTAACGGTTTTTTGAAATAGCTGATTAAATCCGAGTTTGTCTAGAAATTTGATAACAGGTATAAGCCCAGCTTTGCTGGTCATGTTTTTTTCTGTTTTCTAAAAATGAATTTTTGGTGGTTTTTGGCGCGCTTTGTCGGGTTTTTTTCTGATATGCTTGCTCTATGAAAATGGTGACTCATCGGTTGAGGTTAAATGTCGATTAACTATTTGATGAGTCTACTATTTTTTTTTAATTTTCGCCTTTTATTTGCAGGATTTAGGTAAGACACCACCGAATATTTGGCAGAGGCTGGTTTGTGTAGTTGTGGGCTTGGGGTAAGTGCAGAGAAAAATAAAAACCCCCTGTTTTACCAGAGGGCTAGAGTTTGCTAAGTCAAGCTTAGCATCAAGATTATTATTGTTATACTTTAAATGTGTGGTTTAATTTCAATCCGTTGAGGTGATGTTGTCTATTAAACCAATGAAGGCTTAATAGAGGCTTAGGGGGTTAAAATAAATTGGTTAATGCGATCCTTCAGGCTGATTTCTGAATTTCATCTTGCAAGGCTTGTACGGTTGATTGATAAGTAGTTTTTGCCTTGTTCAGCAGTGGTTCTACATCATCAATGATATTGTCTCTTGCCAAGCTTTCTATTTCCTGACATACCGCTGACAATTGTGTTGCACCTAAATTAGCGCTACTGGATTTTAAACTATGAGCACTTCGCCGAAGTAATGTTAAATCATTGTCTGTATACGCACTGCTCAAATCTTTGATGAGGTCAGGGCTTTTTTCCAGATAAATGTTGATCACCCGACTGAGTATGCCAGTATGTCCGTCTTTTTCTAGGGCACGGAGATTTTCCAGCATTTTTTGATCGAGCTGGTAATTTTCTGCATCATCTTGTGGTTGTTTTGTGGTATTTTCTGCGTCAGTTACTATTGCTGTATTTTGTTCGGGTGTCGGTGAACCCGTCAGCCAGCGATTTAATGCCTCAATGAGTTTAGCTTTGGTAAATGGTTTACTTAAATAATCATCCATGCCCGCAGATAGGCAGGCTTCTTCATCGCCTTGCATGGCATTCGCGGTGAGTGCAATAATGGGTAGGTGATTGCCTTTATTTTCCAGTTTTTCCTGTTGCCTAATTTTTCGGGTGGCTTCAAAACCATCCATGACAGGCATTTGACAGTCCATGAGTATGACATCATACTGGTTTTTTTCAATCGCGAGTATGGCCTCTTGGCCATTTTCTGAAATGTCGATGGTGATCGCAAGTTGACTTAACATTTCTGTCGCGAGTACTTGATTTATCAGGTTATCTTCGACTAATAAAATATTGGCATGCGCCTTTACTAACTGCAATTGAGTTAATTTCGGTATCGGTTTAGCGGCATGGATCAGCTTTGTTTTATTGTCGTTCATGACGGAAACTAAGCAGTTGTACAGTTCTAATTGTTTTAATGGCTTTGATAAATTTCTTAAGATGTTGACTTCACGGCAACGTTTGATGTCATCAATACCAATGGAACTCAGCATAATTAATTTCGTGTGGTTGATCGTTACATCTTGCTGGATTGCTTCAGCAAGTTGCACTCCATCCATTTCAGGCATGTGCATGTCTAAGATCACTAAATCATATGGGGTTTGCAACGAGATTGCTGAGTGCATCATGGCTAAGGCTTGTTTGGCACTTTCTGAGGTGTCGCTTTTTATTCCCCAGGCGGAAAGATGGTAGGAGAGTATCTCCCTGTTGGTTGCATTATCATCGACAATCAGCATGTGGCAGTGTGCTGGTATGGTTAAGGGTTCCTTCTCAGATTTTATGATACCTGTTTGTTTAGCAAGAGTGATATCGAACCAAAAAACACTTCCTTTACCTACGGTGCTTTTTAAGCCTATGTTCCCTTCCATGAGCTCAACAAGTTTTTTAGAAATAGTTAGTCCTAATCCTGTGCCGCCGTATTTTCTTGTGGTTGAACCATCAGCCTGAGAAAAAGAATCAAAGATTTTATTTTGTAGATTTTCTTCAATACCAATACCTGTATCACTTACTTCCACATGAAATGTTATCTCGTGTTCTGTTTCCTGTTGGGCTGTGACATGGACGGCGATTTCACCTTCTGAGGTAAATTTAATGGCGTTGGCTAATAAATTAATCAGAACTTGTTTGATTCGATTTTGATCGCCTGTGACATCGACAACACATGAATTGGGGATCATTGTTATCAGTTCTAAACCTTTCTTATGTGCTGAACCGGCGAATATCGTGGCCGTTTCTTCAATGGCAGTGCGTATATTGAAGGGGAGGAGTTCAAGTTCGACTTTCCCGGCTTCAATTTTTGAAAAATCTAAGATATCATTAATGATGCTGAGTAAGGTTTCAGCGGATGAATGTGCCATTTCAGTATATTGTTTTTGTTTTTCTGTCAGATTAGTTTCCAGAAGAATTTCTGTCATACCTAATACGCCATTCATCGGAGTACGTATTTCATGACTCATCGTGGCTAAAAATTCACTTTTTGCACGACTTGAATGTTCTGCGATTTCTTTAGCTTTATGTAGCTCAGCGGTACGTTGTTCTACCTTGATTTCGAGGGTTCGGTTGGCTTCTTCAGCTTCATCGCGATATATCTTTAATTGTTCAATCATGTGATTAAAGCTTAGCGCGAGTTTTTGTAGTTCATCATGAGAGTTGATTTTGATTAGTGTGTCAAGTTGGCCATTGGCGACTTTTTCGGTGGCATTGACTAGTGACTTGATTGGTTGTGAAATTCGTCGTGTTAAAAAAACCGTGAGGAGTATACCAATGATCATTAAGGATAAGGTAAACTTGATAATAGTTTTAATAGAAAGCGCAATGCTTTCATACATCCGTTGGGTGCCAATAAAAATACCGACATAGCCTATTAATTCTCTTTTTTTGACTTGCTCATTGTCGTCGGTTAATGGGTTTTTTTGTGCTTTATTGACTTCTGATAAGATAGGGACGGCGATGTGTATATAATGGCTGTCGATTTTTTCATCATAAATATCTTTGCGTGAATAAGTGTAAGGAAGGTAAGAAAATTGTTCTCTGTCAATGGTGTATTCAATGTTGTAGATGAGTTGTTTGCTAAACAATAGTTTTTTATTTTTGTCTACCATTTCGATATAGATAGCATCTTTATTTCCGGTAATACCGCGCACCAATTCCATAAAGTTTGTGCGGCTCTTTGTGTTGACAATGAGTTCACTATTTTTAGCAATCATTGCGGCTAATTCAATGCCATGGTCTGATAAACGTGCATAATGTTCTTGTTTTGTTTGGTTGATAACAAATGTCGAAATACTGATGGCAGTTAACAATGTCAGTGATATGGACAATAAATTGAATTTTGCTGCTAATGATAATGATTTTTTTTTCATTGATGCTGCCTTATTGAATGATAATGCTTGCATTGTTTTTTACTTCATTGCGAATGCTTAGGAATGGGCGACGGAGTTACGTCCCGATTTTACATCTCGGCTTTGTTTTGATAACGCCTCCATGCGTGGCCTAATAGGTATTGAGTTATTATTTTTAGTGTGATCGGTTATCTCGTTCCTTGATCTATCATTTATCGATATTCCCATTTCTAAATAATGAAAAATACGCCCCTAAAGCGATATTGGACAGCCTCCTAGACACTTATCATCGGTAGCTTCTTATCGATACTTTATTCAAAACATTGCTTCACTATCAGGTGTGTTAATGTGTGATGATGTTAATGGATGTAATCGCCTGTAAAATAGAGAATTGTTGATAATTCTCAAGATAAAACGCGAATATACATAAGGTGGTAGGACTGAGTTCTGTTAAAGTTTAGGTCGTTAAAATACGACTATATAGTGTGGCTTCGTGGTGGATGAGTTTGTTGTCTTGTTAGGCTTATCTGTTAATGTAGCCAATGATGGATATTTTGATGATTCCAACAATACTGAAAGGAGTACGGATTAGATAATGATGAAAAGCGTAGATAAGATTGAAAAAGAGGGTGCGCTTGATTTTGTACTCATCGCCGATGATGATGATGCGATGCGTTTTTTAATGAGAGCGTCATTAGAACAGTCCGGTTTTGAGGTCGTTGAAGCTATGGATGGAGCGCAAGCCGTAGAGAAATTCATTGAGGTGTCACCATGTATTGTACTATTAGATGTTGAAATGCCCAATATGGATGGGTTCGAGGCTTGCCAGGAAATAAGAAAGCTAAATGGTGGCAATCAAACACCGGTGATCATGGTGACCGCCTTAGAGGACCTTGGGTCCATCAACGCGGCGTATTGCGCGGGGGCAACTGACTTCATTAGTAAGCCAATCAATTGGACGATTCTTGGGCATCGTGTTAAATATATTCTACGAGCGACGGGTGCATTTGAGCAATTACGGATTAGCGGCGAGCGAAATAAAGCACTGTTAAGAGCCATTCCAGATAGCATGTTTCGCCTTAATGGGGCAGGTACGGTATTGGATTATCATTGTGGCTCCAGAAAAAAAGATATACTTAAAAAAGAAGATATTGTTGGCCATGGTATTGAAAATATTTTCCAGGCAGATGTGGCGAGTCGGTTTGTTAATAGCGTACAGTTGGCACTGATTAATAAAACGGCCCAAATTTTTGATTATGCCAATGAGACGGAAGAAGGGAAACACTATTATGAAACGCGTTTGGTCGTCAGCGGTGAAGATGAAGTACTGGCTATCGTGCGGGATATTACGGAACGTCGATTGGCTGATGAAAAAATTCGATATTTGGCCTATTTTGATCCATTAACTAATCTACCTAATCGGCAACAATTTCAAGAACAATTAGATGCTTTAATTGTGGATGCCAAGCAAAAAAAACATCGTTTAGCGGTATTGTTGCTTGACCTGGATCACTTTAAACGAATCAACGACACATTAGGGCATGATGTTGGAGATAAATTATTACAGCATGTTGGAGATTTATTAGTCGCCTGTTTGAGATCTGATGATGTGGTGGTACGTCATCAATCTGTTGCTTCGGATCGAAATGTCGCTAGACTGGGCGGTGATGAGTTTTCCATTTTACTTGCCGAAATTGGTAGTGTGGAAGATGTTGAGTCCGTAGCAAAACGTGTTATCGATATATTAAAAAGTCCATTTTTATTAACCAAGCACGAAATTTTTGTTACCCCGAGTATCGGAATTGCTATTTATCCTAACGATGGTGAAAGTTCAGGCATGTTATTAAAACATGCGGATACTGCTATGTACCATGCCAAAGAAGAAGGAAGGAATAATTTTCGGTTTTATAATGGTGAAATGAATGTCGTTGCTTTAAAAAGAATGAGTCTGGAAAACAAGTTAAGAAAGGCCATCGACAACGACGAGTTGTTTTTATATTACCAGCCCCAATATGATTTAAAAACCGATAGCATTGTCGGTGCCGAAGCATTAATTCGTTGGCAACATGCTGATCTGGGGATGATCTCTCCCGCAGAGTTTATCCCGCTGGCGGAGGAAACCGGTTTGATTATGCCATTAGGTGAATGGGTTTTACATACCGCTTGTTTACAAAATAAGATGTGGCAACAAGAAGGTTATCATGAAATTCGAGTGGCGGTGAATTTATCCAGTCAACAGTTTCGATTTTCTGATTTATCACAAAAAGTGGAAGATACGTTAAGGAGTACCCGATTATCTCCCGATTTTCTGGATCTGGAGATTACCGAAAGCACGTTAATGCAATATGCACAATCGACGGTTAATATTTTATTACGGCTCAAAGAAATGGGGGTTTCGTTGTCGGTGGATGATTTTGGTACCGGCTACTCATCATTAAGTTATTTGAAGCGATTTCCGGTTGATTATGTCAAAATTGATGGTTCTTTCGTACGTGACATACCGGATGATTCCGATGATGCGGCAATTATTTCAGCGATTATCGCGATGTCTCATTCACTAAAATTAGAGGTGATTGCTGAGGGTGTAGAGACCAAAGAACAGTTGCAGTTTTTAAAAGATAGAGACTGTGAGTATGTTCAAGGCTTTTATTATAGCAAGCCCGTATCGCCGCAAGAATTTTCATTAATGCTTACTAGAAAATATGCTAAAACTTCTTGATTGTTGTTATTTTTCTTTGGCAAACTATTTTAAAAAGTCTAGAATTTCTTGGCGCCGCTCTATCGTGTCAGCATAACCTAAAGAAATGAGTTCTCGGCAATAGGCTTTTTCGAATAATAAATAGCTGATTAGGTTAGAGCCTCTTCGTTTGCTTACACCGAGTCCACGCAAGAAAAAGCGCATAGAGATTGGCATTAGGTGGGCATATTTAGCCGCAATAGCGTCGAGATCCCGACTGGGTGAGATGGAAAGTACATCGACTTTGCGAATGGTTTTGCTATCACCTGGCAAATGCTTATCAGGTATTTGACTGAACATTTTATTAATTCGTTGTAATCGCTCTAGGTCTAAGTCCAGGTTATCTAAAAAAATACTGTCCAATACGTGACCGGTCACTTGGCCGAGAGACGGATATTCCATTCTGTCATCTTCATGATCCGTTTTGCTGCCTTCATGTTTCACTCCAATCACGAATAGCCGGTCAGCGCCTAAGTGTAATGCAGGATTGGTGGGGGCTGTTTGCCGCATTGAGCCGTCACCGTAGTACTCACCATCCAATTTTTCGGCGGCAAATAAAAAGGGGATGGCAGAAGATGCCATTAAATGATTGATACCGATTTTACTTCTGACGCCGGCCAGCCGAGCCCGTTTCCATGGCATGATTTCTTCGGTAGCCTGGAAAAAGGCAACGGTATTGCCGGTCTTATAATTTGATGTATTAATACACAGTGCGGTTAGAATGCCGGAATCAATGGATTGTTGTATTCTGTCAAAAGGCAGGTAGTGATTAAGTAATTTAACTAACGGAGATCGGTCCAGCAAAGAAACAGGGTTATATTTGCCCAGCCCACCCAAAGCGAGCGTGGAAATCCAGTGAGCGCAGCTAGCAGTGAGGCCAAACATATCGGATCGAAATACATAGTGTACGCGAAAGTTGCGCCACACGTGAACTAACCGCCAAACCGCTTCTCGAAATTGACCTGCATAAATAGCCAATGTGGTCGCGTTAATGGCTCCCGCCGAGGTGCCTGAAATAATGGCAAATGGGTTGCTGGTTTCTTTAGGGAGAATATCGGCTAATGCCTTGAGTACGCCAACTTGATAGGCCGCTCGGGCACCACCACCGGACAGTACCAGTGCGGTCTTGATTTGTTTATCAGATGTTTTTTTTGACCAAAGCATTATCGTGGTATGAGTTAGCAGAGATTGATGTCTAATAAATGAGTTTGTTATTTATTCCAGAACCATAATGGCGTCCATTTCAACGGCAGCCCCTTTCGGTAGCGCGGCCACACCAATCGCGGCACGAGCCGGGTAGGGTGAGTCGAAGTAGTTGGCCATAATTTCGTTAACAAGAGGGAAGTGGGCAAGATCGGTGAGAAAAATATTCAATTTAACAATATTGCTCAAATTTCCACCAGCCGCTTGGGTGACAGCTGATATATTCTCAAAAACCTGAGTGATTTGTGTTGTCATGCTGTCATCATTAAGGGCCATGCTTTTTGGGTCAAGGGGGATTTGCCCTGATAGATAGACTGTCGTGCCAATTTTGATGGCTTGAGAATAGGTGCCGATGGCTTGTGGTGCATTATCAGTATGAATAATTTCTTTTGGCATAAAAGTCCTTTTTTGTGGTTGAGCGAGTTCATTATGATTTAGGACGGCTAATTTTAGTCACTTCGTCGATGGCGCGTATACGGCGAATAATACGTGCTAGGTGTTGCCGATGGTGTACATTCATTAGGAAAGTGAGATCGGGATGGTGACCGTCGCGATCATCGAGACTGACATTTTCAATATTGGCTTCCATTTGTGCTATGGCGGCGGCGATCGTTGCTAATACCCCTTTTTGGTTAGAGACACTGACCCTGATTTCAACGGGAAATTCGCCACTGGTTTGTTTTTCCCATTGTAGTTCCACCCAGTTTTCAGGGTGTTTACGGTAATCTCTGATGTTTCTGCATGTCTCGATATGTACCACCAATCCGCGCCCAGGGTTAAATGTGCCAACAATCGGGTCACCTGGAATCGGACGACAACATTTAGCATAAGTAACGACCGTTCCTTCGGTTCCTTTAATGACAATGGGCATGGGTTGTTGCCGAGACCCGGTCAGCCAGGTGGGCGCATAACGGGAAAACATACCCATAATATAGGCTGGTCGGCCTTTTGTCATGCGCTGGAAAGGGTTGGGTTTGGTGGCAGCTTGGGAGGTGGCGAGTTGGTGAGCAATGAGTAGCGCCATGCGATTACCCAGACCGATTTCTGCCAACAAGCTATTAAAATTTTCAAGCTTCAATGTGCTTAGTGCTTGATTTATCCGAGCTTCACTCAATTCTTCAATGGAGGTCGAAAATTTGTTTAAACTTTGCTCAAGCAGGCGTTTTCCCATGGTGAGCGCTTGATCTTGTTGTAAATTTTTCAAGTAATGGCGGATATGGGTACGTGCTTTTCCGGTGATTGCAAAATTTAACCAGGCGGGGTTAGGTGTGGTGTTGGGGGAGGTGATAATTTCAACGGTTTGACCGGTTTGCAAAGGCGTTCGTAAGGGGGCGAGTTGGCGATCGATTTTGGCGGCAATACAGGTATTGCCGATTTCCGTATGTACTGTGTAAGCAAAATCAACGGCTGTTGCCCCCCGAGGTAAGTCCATAATTTCTCCGCGAGGCGTAAAAACATAGACCACATCAGGGTACAAATCTATTTTAACATTTTCCAGAAATTCTTGGGAGTTACCGGATGTTTTTTGTATTTCGAGTAATTCTCTTAACCAGCTATTGGTGGAAGATTGATTGCCAGGCCCGGCCGATTTATCGGTTTTATACAGCCAATGGGAAGCGATGCCAGCTTCCGCGATTTTTTCCATATCTTCTGTGCGTATTTGCACCTCGATGGGGACGCCGTAGGGGCCGAATAATACGGTATGTAATGATTGATATCCGTTGGCTTTGGGAATCGCGATATAGTCTTTAAATTTGCCAGGCAATGGTTTGTAGAGGTTGTGGATAATACCTAAGGTGCGGTAGCAGTCATCAACTTGTTTAACGATAACTCGAAAAGCGTAAACGTCATAAACTTCAGAGAAAGATAAGCGTTTTTCTTGCATTTTCCGATAAATACTGTAAAGAAATTTTTCTCGTCCGACCACCTGGCCTGCAAGGTCTTCCTGAGTTAATCGATTGCCAACTGCGGCTTCGATTTTTTGGATGATTTCCGATCGATTTCCACGGGATTTTTTGACGGCTTCTTGAATAATCTTGTATCGCAGCGGATGGGAGGCACGGAAACCTAAATTTTCTAACTCGACCCGCATGGCGTTGATACCCAGTCGGTTGGCAATGGGGACATAAATATCAAGTGTTTCTTTGGCAATACGGCGTTGCTTGTCGGGGCGCATGACCTCCAGGGTGCGCATATTATGTAAGCGATCGGCGAGTTTGATTAAAATGACTCGAATATCTTGCACCATGGCGAGAATGAGCTTTCGAAAGTTTTCTGCTTGGGCTTCCGCTTTCGAGCTAAATTTTATTTGCGTTAATTTGCTTACCCCATCGACCAATTCAGCGACTTCTTCATCGAAGGTCTGCGCCAGCTGTTCTTTTGCTGTCGGGGTATCTTCAATTACATCGTGCAGAATAGCCGCCATGATGCTTTTATAGTCCATTTTTAATTCGGCTAGAATGCGAGCCACGGCGAGCGGGTGATAGATGTAGGGTTCACCGCTTAGGCGTTTTTGTCCCTCATGGGCTTCTGCGCCGAATAGATAAGCGTTGTAAACTTCCTGAACTTGATTGTCCTCCATGTATGTTTCAAGGAGTTTGCATAGGTCACTAATAAGAAACACAATTTACCTTTTTGACCAAGGGTGGGTGGTTTATTGCTGCATAAAAAAAAGCAAGTAGGTGCCTCCTAGCATGGCGACTTGAATTTAGGCTCGGGCGACCAGTATACCTCTTTTATTCGGGTGATAGGACGGTTATTTGTATGGACGTGTTGGTGGTATTCGCCTGCTGAAGGCGAATACCCGTTAGAATGAATATGGTGTTGGTAACCATTGGGTATCGCTACCTCAATAGGCCAATGATGGGGGGTGTTTATTCTGGAGGATGGGGCTCATCCGTTAAGGTCTCTGCTTGTGCTTTTTTACGCTCAGCATTGTCCATAATTTCTTGGGTGATCTTACCGAGAGCGATTTCTCTTAAGGCGACAACGGAAGGTTTATCATTATCCCAGGGAACCAGTGGTTCTTGCCCGTTGGCCAGTTGTCGAGCTCGTTTAGTTGCTAACAAAACCAGGCCGAAACGGTTATCTACATGATCTAAGCAGTCTTCTACTGTAACGCGTGCCATTGTTGACTCCAATACATAATATGGATACTAATTATAGAAAAGATGATGAATTTAATCTAGTCGGGTGTTCGCAAGGCGGTTTATAAAATTTATTCGATATTTTGCACTTGCTCACGCATTTGCTCAATGAGGACTTTGAGTTCAATGCCGTTTTTGGTCGTTTCACTATCCAGTGACTTAGCACATAAAGTATTCGCCTCTCGATTAAGTTCTTGCATCAAAAAATCCAAGCGTCGGCCCACCGGTATTGCTTTTTTTTGATTAATCGTGCGACTGACTTCATGAATATGGGTTTCTAAACGTTTCAGTTCTTCTTCCACATCTGTTTTTTGTATTAATAGGATCATTTCTTGTTCTAGGCGAGCCTCTTCTAGCTGTAATTTTAACTCGTTAAAACGGCTGGTGATACGCTCACGCAGCATATGTTGGATGGTAGGAAGTCGGTCTCTAATGGTGGGTAGAATGCTTTCCATGGTGGCTAATTTTTCTTGTAAAGCGATACATAGCTTGTCGCCTTCACGTCCTCTACTTTCTACGAGTTCTTGTAAGGACTCCTCCAATAAAGAGAGTGCACTTTTGGCTAAGGTGTTGACATCGGTTTCTGGCGTGGCAATGACGCCAGGCCATTTTAGAACTTCAAGTGGTGGAATTGAGGCGAGCGGGGAGTCGAACTCATGGCTAACTGACTGACAGAGTTGATTGAGGCTTTGGACTAAACGGGCATTGATCAATAAATCACAGGTGGCATTGTCACTGGGTTTGAAGTTTAAACTGCATTCAATTTTGCCCCTTGACAAAAATTTGCCAATGGCATCACGTATTGCACTTTCCAAGAAACGCAGTTCTTCGGGTAGGCGGTTATAAACTTCTAGATAACGGTGATTAACCGAGCGCAACTCCCAGCTAATCGTTCCAAATTCTTCTTGATTGTCTCGGCGTGCGAACGCCGTCATACTTTTTAACATGGAAATTCCTTAACAAAAGAGATTTTCTAGGCGATAAGTTAAGAATAGATTATACGGTTTTTGGTGGCTGGTGGGGAGGGAAAACGCTTGAAAGCTAGTACCTTTATCCTCACTGATAATTTGCATGCGGGTTCGTAATGCGATGCGAGTGTTTTATTTGGCGATCAAAAGAACGATTGTCTCCCAAACGAAGAGATATGGTCTTGAGTGTAGAAAAAGAGTTAACGATTAAACAGCAGCAAGAGCAGCGGCAGTTATCACGATTGGCAATTGGAACGCCGATTGACCGTTACCGTATTGTTCGAGTGCTGGGTGGTGGTGGTTTCAGTATTGTCTATTTAGCGGCTGATCGAAACACCGATGATTTAGTGGTTTTGAAAGAATACTTTCCTTTGAAATTGGCGAATCGCGATGAGGATCACAGTATTCAGCCGATGGATGAAAAATCCAGGAGACTATTCGATCAAGGTCGTAAATTGTTTTTCCAGGAGGCCAGTTTATTAGCCGCTTTCAATCACCCGAGTATTGTGGATGTGCGCGCTTTTTTCCGCCACAATGGCACAATTTATATTGTGATGGGCTATTATCCGGGGGTGAGTTTACAATCATTGATTAAAAAGCGGAGTGGTCGGTTAAGTGAAAAAACCATTAGAAATGTTTTTTTTCCGGTTTTGCAGGGGCTGAAGTTGCTTCATGAACATCAATTATTGCATTTGGATATTAAACCGGGCAATGTCTATCTAAGGCGTGATGGGGCGCCAATGCTGCTTGATTTTGGCGCGGCTCGGAAATTGGAAGTGTCGATTGGGACCAAATTTTTTCCAGTGGTTTCCCATGGGTTTTCGCCCATTGAGCAAAATGTACGACATGGTAAGTTGGGTCCCTGGTCAGATTTATATGCGGTGGCAGCCACCATGCGTACTTGTATCGAAGCTAAAGCACCCATCTCCGCTAAAAAGCGGATGAAAGAAGATAGTTTGATGTCGGCGGTTACCATGCATCAAGGCAAATATTCACCGCAATTACTTCGTGCAATTGATTGGGCAATGGCGATCCAACCCGAACAACGACCGCAGCATGTCGATGAATTTATTTCCGCCTTAGCGATGAGTGTAAAAGCGGCCTGATTTGAAAAAAGTTGTCAGTACTGTTATCGCTGGGCCAATCAGTATATGATATCCTCTTTTTTTGTTATTGAATGATAGCCTTTGATTGGTGGTTAGGCGAGCAGCTGAATCGGTGTTTTTGCCTCACCTGGAGAAGGGGCTGGTTACCTTAAAGAAGAGGATCCTTTATGCGGCCGAGTGGAAGAACGCCTGGTGAGTTACGTTCAGTGACAATTACCCGAAATTATACCAAACATGCGGAAGGATCGGTGCTAATTGAGTTTGGTGATACCAAAGTGTTGTGTAATGCGACGGTGGATGAAAAAGTACCACGCTTTTTAAAAGGGACGGGGCAGGGCTGGGTCACCGCAGAATATGGTATGTTACCAAGATCAACCGGAGTGCGCATGGGGCGAGAAGCGGCACGTGGTAAACAAGGGGGTCGCACGCTAGAAATACAACGTCTGATTGGCCGAGCGCTGCGTTCGGTGGTTGATCTTACCCGTTTAGGGGAGCGAACCATTACCGTTGACTGTGATGTGATTCAAGCCGATGGGGGAACTCGGACCGCATCGATTACCGGGGGATATGTCGCCTTAGCGGATGCCATGCAGGCGCTAGTTGCGCAAAATTTAATAACCAAGGAGGCGCTTAGAGGAAATGTGGCGTCAGTTTCTGTTGGAATCTACAAAGGTATGCCGGTATTGGATTTAGATTATCCAGAAGACTCCAACGCAGAAACGGATATGAATGTGGTGATGAATGAAGCGGGTCAGTTTATTGAAATTCAAGGCACGGCTGAAGGCGAGGCCTTTGGCGGTAAAGAACTTGATGCCATGTTATCGTTGGCGAGAACGGGTATTGCAGAACTCATCGAAAAGCAAAACGCGGCAATCACCGCTTGATGGTCATTAATACTGCCAATCGCACTCAATATGTTTTAGCCACCGCTAATTTAGGTAAACTCGCTGAGATACAGGCCTTATTGTCTGATGCATCGATAACTCTTCTGCCGCAATCTGAGTTTCAGGTGCCGGATGTGGAAGAAACCGGTTTGACATTCGTTGAGAATGCATTGATTAAAGCACGTTATGCCGCTAAATATACGCAGTTGCCGATCATTGCGGATGATTCAGGTCTGGAAGTGGATGCACTGCAAGGAGCACCAGGGATTTATTCGGCCCGTTATGCACAGCAAGCTGGGTGGACGGATAACAACAAAAAACTCTTGGATGCGTTAAAGGATGTGCCTGAGGATCAACGTAATGCGCGTTTTCAATGTGTCATTGTGTTGTTGCGGCACGAAAAAGATCCGGTGCCGGTGATTTGTCAAGGCACCTGGACAGGGCGTATTTTATTGGCGCCGCAAGGTCAGCTTGGCTTTGGTTACGATCCGATATTTTATGTGCCGTCGCAGCAATGTTCGGCGGCCGAGTTGGCACCTCAAGTCAAAAATAAAATGAGCCATCGAGGTCAAGCGTTAGCTCAATTACTGCGCTATTTTCATGGTTTGTCTGATGTTAGTCAAAATAAAGCTAATAGTGAATTCAAATAGTTGCTTCCTTTGGTTGTTGGCGTGACATGGTCGGTGGTTTGATTGTGGGTAATAAACCCCGCCTCAATTGCCGATTGTAATGGCGCCGAGATTGTGTCTTTTGCTAAGCCGGTGGTGCGTTGAAATTGATCTAGATTGAATCCCGCATTTAAGCGTAAGGCATTCATCATAAATTCGATAATTATATCCTGTTTGCTTAGCGTTTTTTGTCCGGCAGTGAATTGCTGATGGGTTTGTCCGTCGAGATAGCTTTTAGGGTGTTTGGTTTTCCAATAACGAGTGATGGTTTGTGAGTGAGCATCACTGATTTTACTGTGAGCGCCTGCGCCGATACCAAGATAGTCCCCAAATGACCAATAGTTGACATTGTGCTGACATGGCTTACCCGATTTGGCAAACGCGGATGTCTCATATTGGATAAAGCCGTTCTGGTGTAGTTGTTGTTTGCCGGCTTGGTGGATTTCCCAGGCGTCATCTTCACCAGGAAGGTTGGGAGGGGAGTGGTAGAAGGTGGTGTTGGGCTCGATCGTCAAATGGTAATACGAAATATGTGTGGCCGCTAATTCAATGGCGATTTTTACATCGGCGAGTGCTTGTGCTCGCGTTTGATTTGGCAATCCAAACATCAAATCAATATTAAAATTATTGATGCCTGCTTTTTTAAGTGTACCAACGGCGTCAAAAATTTGCTTTTCCGTATGAATACGGCCTAAGGCTGTTAGGTGGGCTGGGTGAAAGCTCTGTGCCCCCAGCGATAGCCGGTTGATACCGGCCTGTTGATAGCCATAAAAATGTTTTTGTTCTACGGTTCCAGGGTTGGCTTCCAGGGTAATTTCTGCGTTGGGTGAGACGGGTAATAAGGATCGGATGTTGGTGATAAGCCGATCGATGGCGTTAGCAGAAAACAAACTGGGGGTGCCGCCACCAATAAATATAGAGCGAATGGGTCTACCCCAAACTTTGGGGAGTTCGTTTTCAAGGTCTGCCAGTAACGCGTTCACATAGTGGTTTTCTGGCAATGGATCGGAAGACGCGTGCGAGTTAAAATCGCAATAGGGGCATTTTTTTATGCACCAAGGGATGTGAATATATAAGCTAAGTGGTGGGAGCGTTTGTAGTTGAATCGTCATCAGGGTTGTCGGCAGGATAAAAAAAACCCCGCCGAAGCGGGGCTTTTTATGAGACGCTTATGGAGTGTGACCGGCTTACATCATGCCGCCCATACCACCCATACCGCCCATACCACCCATGTCACCACCCGCCGGCATAGCGGCTTCGTCTTTAGGTTTTTCGGCGATCATTGCTTCTGTTGTGATCATTAGGCCAGCCACAGAAGCTGCATTTTGTAAGGCAGAGCGACTGACTTTGGTTGGGTCTAAGATGCCCATAGCCACCATATCACCATATTCGCCTGTGGCGGCATTGTAGCCAAAATTGCCTTTGCCATCCGCCACTTTATTCAATACTACAGAGGCTTCATCACCCGCATTAGCTACGATTTGACGTAATGGCTCTTCCATCGCACGGCGGGCGATATCAATACCAACGTTTTGATCATGGTTAATGCCTTTGATGTCTTGAATTAACGCTTGGGCTCTGACGAGCGCAACGCCACCGCCAGCGACGATGCCTTCTTCTACGGCAGCGCGAGTGGCGTGTAATGCGTCTTCAACACGTGCTTTCTTTTCTTTCATTTCGACTTCAGTGGCGGCGCCGACTTTAATGACAGCCACACCGCCTGCCAGTTTGGCCACACGTTCTTGAAGCTTTTCCCGATCATAATCGGAGGTAGCTTCTTCGATCTGAGCGCGAATTTGGTTGACGCGAGATTTGATTTCATCAGGTCGGCCAGCCCCATCAATGATGGTAGTATTTTCTTTGGTGATAATGATTCTTTTGGCCTTCCCTAACTCTTCAAGTGTGGTTTTTTCCAGACTTAGGCCCACTTCTTCTGCGATGACTTGACCGCCAGTCAAAATGGAAATGTCTTGCAACATGGCTTTACGACGATCGCCAAATCCTGGTGCTTTCACAGCGGCCACTTTAACAATGCCACGGATGCTGTTGACCACGAGAGTGGCTAAGGCTTCGCCTTCCACATCTTCGGAAATGATCAGTAAAGGTTTGCCTGATTTCGCGACAGACTCTAGGACAGGTAACAACTCACGAATGTTGGAGATTTTTTTGTCAAAGAACAGGATGTAAGGATCTTCAAGTTCTGCGCTCATGCTTTCTTGGTTGTTGACGAAATAAGGCGACAGATAACCTCGGTCAAACTGCATACCTTCAACGACGTCAAGCTCATTGTCTAGGCCTGAACCTTCTTCGACGGTAATGACACCTTCTTTGCCTACTTTGGCCATGGCATCCGAAATAATTTTACCGATATTTTCGTCGGCGTTGGCTGAGATTGTGCCAACTTGTGAAATCGCATTTTCGTCAGCACAAGGTTTGGATAGGGTTTTAAGTTGTTGGATGGCGGCGGTGACGGCTTTGTCGATACCGCGTTTTAAATCCATCGGATTCATCCCGGCGGCGACCGCTTTCATGCCTTCGGCAAGAATGGACTGGGCAAGTACCGTGGCGGTGGTGGTACCGTCACCGGCGATGTCAGAAGTTTGTGAGGCGACTTCCTTCACCATTTGGGCGCCCATGTTTTCAAATTTGTCTTCTAATTCGATTTCTTTAGCGACGGACACACCATCTTTAGTGATCGTTGGTGCGCCAAAACTTTTATCTAAAACAACATTTCTGCCCTTAGGGCCGAGTGTGACTTTGACGGCGTTGGCTAGAACGTTTACACCATGAATCATGCGTTGACGGGCGTCGTCGCCGAAACGGACTTCTTTAGCTGACATTGGTTTTATCCTCTGAAAATTTCAAATAAATGGTTAAATTGTAAGAATATCAATAATGTCGAATTAACTATTCGATGATTGCTACGATATCATCTTCACGCATGACTAATAATTCTTCGCCATCCATTTTTACTTCGGTACCTGAGTATTTTCCGAAAAGGACGGTGTCGCCGACTTTTACGTCTAAAGCTCGGCTATCACCATTGTCAAGGATTTTTCCTTTGCCTACGGCGATAACTTCACCTTTAATGGGTTTTTCGGTGGCACTATCTGGGATAACGATACCACCGGGAGAAGTGCGCTCTTCTTCCATGCGACGAATGATGACACGGTCATGTAACGGGCGGATGCTCATTTTGATATATCTCCTTGATCAACCAGGCAAAAAATTAAAATTTTAAAGAGTGCAATTTAATATACGCTGCAAAATAACGGGTTTATGCATTAGCACTCTCCCTTCATGAGTGCTAATGATAGTCAGGAAATTTTTAGTGTCAAGAGCTAAAAGGCAATTAAACTAAAAAAACTATCTTAAAAAACCGAAGCTTGAATTACTTTTCTTAAGATTAATGACGAGGCATATAAATGTGGGCGAGGGGTGAGAAAATCAAGAGCATATTAAGTGAATTTGCCAAATTATCGAGCCTAAGCGTGCCGGCGTGGTGTTGCGCTTACGTTTTTTCAATATCGTTTAATCCTCGCGCCGGTATTCTCCCTCAATGATCTTGGGCGACGATGGGTTTCTTGAAGCGCCTGAAGCGGAAGCACGAATTCCAATACGCTTGATTAGCCAAAAAATGAAAAGTCGGCGTGTGTAGGGCAGCAGTCCGAGGAATCCAAAGGCATCCGTAAAAAACCCTGGGGTTAACAGCAACGCGCCGCAGACCAATAAGATGATTGCCTCTATGAGTTCAGTGGCAGGTATTGCGCCTTGATTGAGTGTGGTTTGCATACGTTGTAGGGTGGATATGCCTTGCCATTTTAACAAAAAAGCCCCTATTACCGCCGTTGCAATGACTATCAGCACGGTGGGAAGTGCACCGATGATGCTACCTATCTGTATCAATAGGTAAATCTCTAGTATTGGAATTAATATAAATAGCATAAAAAGTAGGCGGAACATGATAACTCTCCCCTTGGTTTAGACCATCCTTCGGCCACTATACTGCATTCGTGTGGGGGACGGAATCCTGGGTCTTTATTTGCTGAATGATTTGGCTAAAGATTAAAGAATAAAATGGCCAAAATTAAGACATGAAGATAGGTTTGTGTGGCGGAGCGGGTAATGATCGGGCTTATTCTGCGTCAGTCGAAAGAGAGCTTGTCGTGTTATCGTTAGCTTTATTTAATGGTATATTTTTGGCCGGCGGAGTGAGTTGGGTAATTATTTAGCTTTCGCTTGGGAGGAAGCAATACGGATGTATGATGGCGCTGGTGTCACGCACGGTTATGAACTTCCAAATCGCTCAATAGTCCGAATGGTTGGTGAATTATCACGTTATTTTTCCTGGATATTTAAGGTAGTAGAGGCATCATGAAAATTACGCTTTGGTCTTTGTTGTTGTTCTTTTTGTTGGTCTCCTCTACTCCTTTTGCCCAAAATGGTGATGAAGAGCCTCTCCATCCTGATGAAGCTTTTTCGCTGAAAACTTACGCATTAGATGCCAATACGGTTCGAGCAGAGTGGCAAATTGCAGAAGGTTATTATTTATATCGTGACAAATTTAAATTTGCCACTGAGGCAGTGGGTATATCCATCGGGCCGGCGATTTATCCAGAAGGTGAATGGAAGGAAGATGAGTTTTTTGGAAAGATGGAGTCTTACCGAAATAAAGTGGTGATTGACATACCGGTGCTCAGAGGTGTGGATAGTGCCGATACCTTCATTTTAGAGGCGATCTCGCAAGGTTGTGCAGATCTTGGTATTTGTTATCCACCTCAAACCAAGGCGGTGAGTATTGTGATGCCGCCGCCAGAAGCGCTCGATTTGCCGGCGTCTTCCGCCGCGAGTCATTCCTCTTCTTTACTGAGTAAAATTGGTCAAAGCCTAGGTTTGATTGGTAATCAAAAAGAATTTTTACCCCCGGACAAAGCTTTTATCTTTACTGCGGAGGGGCTGGATGGTAATCGCATTTTAGCTACTTGGGAGATTGAGGACGGATATTATTTGTACCGAGATAAGTTTTCCTTTGAGTTAGAAAATGCGCCGGATATTCAACTAGCTCCGCCCGAGTTTCCCAAAGGAAAGCGTAAATTTGATGAAGCCTTTGGAGACATGGTGGTGTATTACGATGAAGCCGCGATTCCTATCCCGTTGGCGCGAAGTTCGTCGGAGGCTCAAGAAGTGATCTTGGTGGCTAATTTTCAGGGGTGTGCCGATGACGGTTTTTGTTATCCGCCCACCACCAAAAAAATGGCACTGTCATTACCAGCAGGTGAGATTAAGCCGCTTGCTAGCCTATCGGTTGCCAATGCTGATGGGCAAACCCGCCAACCCGTGTTTATTTCTGAGCAAGATCAGATCGCGCAATCATTGGCGGGTGATAGTCTGTGGTTAGTCGTGCTGACCTTTTTTGGCTTTGGTTTGTTGCTATCTTTCACGCCTTGTGTGTTCCCCATGATTCCCATTTTGTCGAGCATTATCGTGGGGCAAGGCAAGCAAGTGACGACTCGAAAAGCATTAATGGTGTCCATTGTATATGTATTAGCGATGGCGCTGACGTATACGGTAGCGGGAATTTTCGCCGGTTTGTTTGGGGAAAATTTACAAGCCATGTTCCAAAATCCATGGATTCTCAGTATCTTTAGTGTCGTTTTTGTGTTGTTGGCATTTTCCATGTTTGGCTTTTATGATTTGCAATTACCTGCCCGTTGGCAAAGCAAGTTATCTGAGCTGAGTAATAGGCAAGAAGGCGGCAAATTAGTCGGTGTGGCGATCATGGGGTTTTTATCGGCGTTGATTGTTGGACCTTGTGTGGCGGCCCCCTTGGCTGGCGCGTTAATTTATATTGGGCAGACGGGTGATGCTTGGTTGGGGGGCATGGCATTGTTTGCGCTCAGTATGGGCATGGGCACACCGCTGATTGTGATTGGGGCGTCAGCGGGTAAATTGCTTCCTAAAGCCGGTGCCTGGATGGGGGCGGTGAAAGCGGTGTTTGGGGTGTTGTTGTTAGCGGTAGCGATCTGGATGTTGGAACGTATTCTACCCGCGCCTGTTACTATGATGTTATGGGCGGCTTTATTGATTATCTCCGCCGTTTACATGGGAGCATTAACCCAGTTTGAGGCAAATAGCAGCGGCTGGTATACGTTATGGAAAGGCGTTGGGTGGGTGGCTCTTATCTATGGCGGTTTAATCATTGTGGGTGTTGCCACTGGCGGCGGTGATGTATTGCAACCTTTGCGAGGTTTGTCAGTGATGAACCAGACGTCAACGGAGGGGGCGGGGAGAAGCCATGAAGTGGATTTTAAAATCGTTAAAACCAGTGCGGCCTTAGATGCCGCCATTCAGGCCGCTAATGCTCAAGGGCGGCCGGTCATGTTGGATTTTTATGCCGATTGGTGTGTGTCTTGTAAGGAAATGGAGCGTTACACGTTTGCTGATCCTACGGTACGGAGTATCATGGAACAAGGTTTATTATTGCAAGCCGATGTGACTGCTAATGATGATGATGATAAGGCTTTGTTAAAGCGATTTAACTTGTTCGGACCGCCCTCGATTCTGTTTTTTGGGTTAGATGGACAAGAAAAACCCGCTTACCGAGTGGTGGGTTTTATGAACGCGGAAGATTTTAGTCGGCACATTGCGCAAGCTTTTAGCGTACAGCCTTGAAATGAATAGCAGTGATGAAAACGTCTAAATTAACGACGATTGTTTTATTGGGGATGGTGGTCGTTGCCGTTACCAGCTTTTATGTGGGTCGGTCAGCTCAACAGCACGCTGATGAGTTAGCGATAACAGGTCCAGCCCCATTAGCACAAGCGAACAAACTTCGTCCTTCGTTCTCTTTGCCCGACTTGGAAGGGAGGTTGAGGCAGGTGAGTGAGTGGGATGGTAAAGTGTTGGTGGTTAATTTCTGGGCGACTTGGTGTCCACCCTGCCGTAAAGAGATTCCCGTCTTTATTGCGTTGCAGGAAAAGTATGCCGCGCAAGGGTTGCAATTTATTGGTATTGCGTTGGATGAGAAGGATAAAGTGCAAGATTTTGTGGACACCATGGGTATTGAGTATCCGATTTTGGTGGGTGGCAAACAGGCGGAACGTGTGTCTGTCGCCTATGGTAATCGGTTTGGTGCATTACCCTACACGGTGATCATTGATAAAAACAAAAATATCATTAGTCAGCATCGAGGCGAGTTAACTCAAACACAAGTTGAGCAACAAATAAAACACTTACTGTGATTTTCTCTTCGAACATTTTAACCTTGAAGTGATCGAAACAAAGCGCTTTCCTGATTTTTTTAACAAATTACGTTACTATTTGTTTTCATCATGCAAGCAAACACCGTCTTACGATGATCTATTTTTGATTAACTGTTCTTTATTTAAACACTATCGACCATTGCCGAATGAGTTTTTGTCGCGTAGGTATGTTTTTTTAGGCGAAGCAATACACTCGCACGATTAAAACATCTTTCATTAAAAAACGTGAATTGTCGCGAATGTCGCTAAAAGTCTGGACATCTAATGGTAACTCATGCACAATCCGCCATTATCTTTAATTCCCTATTTATACCGAGTAAACGTGTCACAGAACGGCGCTTTTCATACCTGGCGCTGGCGTTTATGCAAGGTCATAAGGCCGCGTGGCTGCGGTGTTTGAGAACGGCAGATACGTCGTGAAATGATCGCTGATGCGTATGTCATGTTGCCCAATGTTGGCGAGGAATGACGAAATAATATTTTTAATATGAAAACTATTCTAGTTTTAAACGGGCCTAACTTAAATTTATTAGGTGATCGGGAGCCCAAACACTATGGTCAATTGAGTTTGCAAGCCATTAATGAGGCGTTACAGTTGTTGCTAACGGATCAAGGCTATGGTTTCGAAACGCTGCAAAGCAATGCCGAGCATGAGCTCATTGATCAGATTCATGCGGCGAAAGCCAAAAACATTGATTTTATCATATTTAATCCAGCTGCATTTACCCATACAAGTATTGCGTTACGTGATGCGTTGTTAGCCATAGCGATTCCTTTCATTGAAGTGCACTTATCGAATGTGCATGCCCGAGAATCTTTTCGCCATCATTCTTATTTTTCTGATATCGCAATAGGAACGATTGCCGGGTTGGGCGCAATGGGATACGAATTGGCGGTTCGTGCTGGCGTAGAATATTTAGAAGCGAGGGCGTTATCGTAACGATGGACATACGAAAGATCAAAAAACTGATTGAATTGCTAGAGGAATCTGGGGTATCAGAAATTGAGATTCATGAAGGCGAGGAATCCGTTAGAATTAGTCGCCATTTGCAGGCGGCTCCGGTGGCTCCCGTTGTTGCAGCTGTCCTAGCTATGCCTGAAAAGAGCGTGTCAGCCGCTCCTGAAGCGGCGGTAGAAGATGAGATTAAGGGGCATGTGGTGAGCTCCCCGATGGTCGGCACGTTCTATCGAGCGGCGTCACCGGGGGTGAAACCTTTTGTTGATATTGGTCAGCGGGTGAGCACAGGGGATACGCTTTGCATTATTGAGGCGATGAAGATTCTCAATCAAATCGAAGCGGATAAGTCCGGTGTTATTATCGCGATTTTGGCAGAAAATGGTCAGCCAGTTGAATACGGGCAACCGATGTTTGCCATTGAGTGAAACCCGATGGCTGTTACGCTTCACATTGATTAACACAGCGTGTTGTTGCTTATCCAATGGTGCACCTCTGAGCAGGGGAGGTGAAAAACTGACTGTTTTGCCTGTTTGCAGCCTATTTCGGTTTTAACTTTGAAAGGGGCTAGGAAAATACCTTCGGGACGGTTAGGGATGTTGTTTTATGATAGTAATGGCGTGTTTTTCCAAATTTTTAGAGTTTGTTTATGTTAAATAAAATTGTGATAGCCAATCGAGGTGAGATCGCTTTACGGATACTACGTGCGTGCCGGGAGTTAGGGATAAAAACCGTTGCGGTGCATTCGGATGCTGATCGGGATTTAAAGCACGTGCGCTTAGCGGACGAATCGGTATGCATTGGTGGGGCACCCTCTAATGAAAGTTATCTTAATATTCCGGCACTGATTAGTGCGGCGGAAGTTACTGATGCTGTTGCGATACATCCCGGTTATGGATTTTTATCAGAAAATGCTGATTTTGCCGAGCGAGTGGAATCCAGTGGTTTTATTTTCATCGGCCCCAGGCCGGATACGATTCGCCTAATGGGGGATAAAGTGTCAGCCATTAAGGCCATGAAAGAATCGGGCGTACCCTGTGTGCCTGGTTCAGATGGCGCACTAACAGATAATCCCGATGCGAATCTACGTATCGCCAAAGAGATTGGATATCCTATCATTATTAAGGCGGCAGGCGGAGGAGGGGGGCGAGGTATGCGAGTTGTGCGTAGCGAAGCGGCGTTATTAAATGCGATTTCGCTCACTCAATCAGAAGCGTTAAGCGCCTTTAGCAATGATATCGTTTACATGGAGAAATTTTTAGAAGATCCTCGTCATATTGAATTTCAGGTATTAGCAGATACTCAGGGTAATGCGATACATTTGGGCGAACGTGATTGTTCCATGCAACGCCGCCATCAAAAAGTGTTAGAAGAGGCACCAGCACCGGGGATCAGTGCGAAAATACGGGAAGAGATGGGCGAGCGTTGTGCCGCCGCGTGTCGCCAAATTAGTTATCGGGGCGCCGGGACTTTTGAATTTCTGTACGAGCAGGGCCAATTTTATTTTATTGAGATGAATACCCGTTTACAAGTTGAGCATCCGGTGACTGAAATGGTGACTGGGGTTGATTTGGTGAAAGCGCAAATTCGTATCGCGGCGGGTGAATCCATTGGTTACCAACAGCAAGACATTCACATGCGGGGCCATGCGGTGGAATGTCGTATCAATGCTGAAGATCCAAAGACGTTTATGCCGTCTCCTGGTCTTATTAGTCAGTTTCATGCACCGGGCGGACCGGGGATTCGGGTGGAATCGCATATTTATAATGGTTATTTTGTGCCTCCCTATTACGATTCAATGATTGGTAAACTGATTGCCTATGGTGATACTCGGGAGTCGGCATTGGCTCGCATGCGTAATGCACTTAACGAAATCGTGATTGATGGAATTAAGACCAATATTGCATTGCATGAAGATATTTTTAAAGATGCTGGTTTTTTGGCTGGCGGCATGAACATTCACTATCTCGAAAAAAAATTAGAAAACTAGCAATTGAGATAGATATTTAATCTCTGAACTTGTAGTGTGGGGAGGTTATGCTTTTCTTTTTTGAATTAATTTAGAAATCTATTCGCTGTTAGCGGCATTGCATCGTTTGTATTATGCCAGGATAACGCAAAATTTTATTGGGCAATATTGTTGTCTTATGGCATGGTTACAAATCGTTTTCGATGTGGATATTGATGATGCTCAGATGGTGGCTGAGTTTTTAGACAATGCGGGGGCACTAGCGGTGACGATGCAGGAGTCGCAAGGGACACCGGTGTATGAACCGGCGCTTGGTGAGGCTCCATTATGGGCAACAACCAAAGTGATTGGCTTATTTGAAACCACGCTTGACTCTACCGCGTTGTTGACCAATCTTGGTGAATTATTGCGCCCAAAGCCACTTCCTGAGTATCGTCTCGTCGAGCTCGCTGATAAAGTTTGGGAACGCGAGTGGCTGGATGATTTTAAACCTATGCTGTTTGGGGATCGGTTATGGGTCGTGCCAACGGTTTATGAAGCTAAACAGGCAAATGCAGTTAACATTCGCTTAGACCCAGGATTGGCATTTGGTACGGGGACTCATGAAACAACGGCGTTATGCTTGGAATGGTTAGATAACTATTTAGTGCCTGGTTGTCGGGTGGTTGATTACGGCTGTGGCTCAGGTATTTTAAGTATTGCCGCCCTAAAGCTCGGTGCAAAATCAGTCGATGCGATTGATATTGATCCGCAAGCACTGCAAGCAAGCATGGCTAATGCGAAAGTCAATGAGGTTGAGTCTATGCTCTCGGCGATGTTACCGAATGAGTTTTGTGGCGGGCAGTTTGATGTAGTGATGGCGAACATATTGGCGAACCCATTGATCTCGCTTGCGGAAAATTTGTCGAATTATGTGAGTATCGGTGGCAAAATTGTATTATCTGGAATTCTTTTTGACCAAGCTGATGAGGTAATCAAAGCCTACAATAATTATTTTACGATGGATTTGATACGCCGAAAAAATGATTGGTGCTTGCTAAGTGGGACAAAAATAAAAAAATAGGGGAGTCGGGGCCTATATTTCGTTGGCTCGGATGCGCGAAATGTCGATTTGAAAAAAACGGGGTCCGCGGCTATTCACGCCAGCTCTGATTACCTAAAACACCGCTCCAATTCAGAAGTGGGTTACACCAAGTACTGCCAGTTTTCCCGATAGCAGATTTTGAAAACCCGACTTATCAAGTTTATGGTTTATCGTACCGATACGGGTAACCAGTTAATCATCAATCTATAACAGGGTTGATTCATAAAGATTTTTCTATTTTATCGCCGTTTGTTATTTTGTTGTGTGAAGAAACATTCTGTAAAATCAATTGGTAAGCCCGGCTTTATCATTCTGTGGATCTCATCTAATAAACTGGATAAGGGATTATACGATGTGCTGTGGATTCGCTGAGGTTTTAGGATCATGGCTGGAAGGTCAGTGTCGATTTAATATTATTATACGAAACTGGATTAAAATATGTACACGGAATGCCCTAATTGCGCAACAATTTTTAAGGTGACCGCTGAACAATTAAATGCAGCGCAAGGAAAAGTGCGCTGTGGGCGTTGTAATACTGTTTTTTCTGCGATTGGCAACCTAACGGATGGTTATGGTGAGCAGGATGAGGCGGTTGATCAAAATGACAACGATAGGCCGTCGGCGTTGGCTCAAGGGCACGAGTCTAGCCAGTTTGTTTCGCCTGCCGAGCCGTCATTAGATGTCGCCGATAAGAATATTGAGGGTTTAAATCATTCGACGCAACAAGCCGAGTCAAGCTTTGAGGAAGATATGGCGGCGCTAAAAGACTTTTTAGATTCCGATGATGCGTTAGACATTCCGACCGATGATAAAAAGCAGCAAGCTGCCGATGAGCAATTATTAAACGAACTCTCTGCGTTAGACCTTGATACTGATGAGCAGAATTTTCGTGTGCCGCCGACGATTTCAAAGTTGGAAGCTTTCGGCGATGATATGGATGATGAGAAAATGGTTCCTCAGAAAATTCAGGGCGAGCAGATCATAAGCGATGTTGCGCCATCATTTGAGGAGGCGTTATCTGCAAGTAAAGCGCAAATATCAGAGATCAAGTCGCAAAAAAATATCAAACAAACTGAAGAAGATAATGGAACTGATCTTACTCATGCGCCGGATCGATTTGTGTTGGAAGAGCTGGGAGGGGAGTCAGAAAAACCATCGACGAACTGGCTTAGACGGGCTCTTTGGGGGGGCATGATTGGTTTTTTGCTCATACTTTTAGTCGGCCAATTAGTGTATATCAACCGAGAACAATTGGCAGAAAACCCTGAGGCAATGCCAATGGTTAATGCCTTGTGTGCTGTCATTCGTCCATTCAAAAGCTGTGAAAATCCCCGAAACATTAGTCAAGTTGAGTTACTGAATCGTGATGTTAGGTCTCATCCTAAGTCAAAAAATGCCTTGTTGATTACGGCAACTGTGATCAATAAAGCGGATTTTATTCAACCTTATCCTGTATTAGTCATGAGTTTTTCGGGGATAAATGATGAATTGATTGCTCAGCGTTCTTTTCAGCCCAGTGAATATTTAGGAAAAGAAGTGGTTATTGAAGAAGGTATGCCGGTGAATGTGCCAGTGAGGATCATGTTGGAAATTGTCGATCCAGGTGAGGAAGCGGTCAATTTTGAATTCACTTTTCGCTGAAATATTTTTATTGCTTTGTTTCAATCTGTCTTTAACGTCTGAGTCGGCAGTTTTTCCTGATTTTTAATCCCTCCTACTTTTTTAGATGTCACTATTTGCTCTCTGTATGATATCTTTGCTTAAGTCGTGATCGAAACTTGAGCGGCAATCGGCAAATTGTCTTTTTTAATCCATCATTGCGGTTTTTATTTTCATGTAAATTAATGATTTTTTTTGCCATACTTTGGCTCTGTTCATTGTTGGGTATCGGTGAAATGGGCAGTTGTGATCTTTTTGTGATCGCTTTTGTAAGATTTTCACTATAAAATGGCAAAGTTTTTAATGTATCTGTGTTCTTTTGTAAAAAAAAAGCATAAGATGAATTTTTATGCAAAGAAGTCTTTCATAATACGAGCGAAATAGTTATGATGTGATTCCTTTTTTTTCGTGGAAACATTAATCTTAACATGCGTGTTGGTCCATTTTTGTTGGCAAGTAACGTGTTACTTGCACCAATGGCAGGCATAACTGATCGACCGTTTCGTCAACTTTGTCGACGGTATGGTGCAGGTTTAGTTGTGTCTGAGATGGTGACATCTGACCGACGACTTTGGACGACAGAGAAAACGCGTCGCCGTTTGGATTTTGAAGGTGAAAGTGAACTGCGATCAGTGCAAATCGCGGGAGCCGATCCGAGTGCGATGGTCGAAGCGGCAAAGATGAATGTGGATAACGGCGCTCAAATCATAGATATTAATATGGGTTGTCCCGCAAAGAAGGTTTGTCATGTGGCGGCGGGTTCGGCTTTATTAAAGAATGAATCATTAGTTGGTAGAATTCTTGATTCTGTTGTTAACGCCGTTGACGTCCCTGTGACATTGAAAATAAGAACCGGGTGGGATAGGGCTAACCAAAACGGATGCCAGATTGCTCGCATAGCTGAACAAGCCGGTATACAAGCACTCGCGGTTCATGGTCGAACTCGAGCATGTTTATACAAAAGGAGTGCTGAATACGATACCATTGCCGAAATAAAGTCGCAGATTTCTATTCCAGTCATTGCTAATGGTGATATAAACTCTGCACAACAGGCAAAATTTGTTTTAGACTATACGGATGCGGATGCGGTGATGGTTGGCCGTGCTGCGCAAGGTTATCCGTGGATCTTTCGAGAGATGAATTATTTTCTTGAAACGGGTAGGCAACTACCGAAGCCTGGTTTTGAAGAAGTGCAAAACGTGCTTTGCGAGCACCTAAGAAATTTGTATGATTTTTATGGTGAGTTCCTTGGCGAACGTATCGCTAGAAAGCATATTGGCTGGTATAGTCGTTTCTTAGCTTCGGGTCAACAATTGAAAAAAATTGTGAACCAAGCAGAGACGGCAGAACAGCAATTTGCATTGGTAACTCAATTTTTTGGTCAATTAATAGCAAAAGGTGAAAAAGCGGCATGACCGGATTAGCTGGTAACAACACAGCGGAAATTACGTCTTTACAAACTAACGATGGCTCCAAAAAAGAAACCATTAACGAAAGCGTTAAGGAAGCGCTTCGAGCGTATTTGGCGGATTTGGAAGGTCACAAGATTACCAACTTATACCAAATGGTAATAGGGGAAGTCGAACGGCCTTTACTGGAAACAGTGCTTCGTCACACGCGTGGTAACCAAACCCAAGCTGCCGAGATATTGGGCATCAATCGAGGGACTTTGCGCAAGAAGTTGCGATTACACGGTTTGGATTAATCGAAACCGTTGTGTCACATCATCGTTGTCTTAGAAACCCTGTTTTGTTGTGTCGGCAGTCAATGTGATGTAATAAATAGTACTTAATTTATAGAGTAATCGCACGTATTAAGTGCGAACGTTTGGTGTACCGTGCGACTAGGTGTTGCTAAATCCTTCTTTTATTTTACTGAGAGAAGTGCATCGATCAATGGTTAGGTGGTTTATGCCTTACGTTGGAGCAAGTTACTACAATCTCAGGCTCGCGGCGAAGCGGTTTACTGATTTATGGGCGTAAATCGGCTCTGCTTTGATGAAACAATGTGTTTTGTTACTGTCGTACAGTGCTTAATGATATACGTCACCAATTAAGCAAGGCCCGTTTCGTTGCGAGCATATGAGGGGATGGCTATTTTATTGTCTCATTGTGTAGTTGATTCTAGTTTGCGGTTGGTGGGGATGGGCGCATGCTAAGCAGTGAGCTATCACGACGATATTTATTGGTCTCTTTGCCGTTTCATACCGCAGATCGCTTTATCTTCTATGGGTTCATCATTGGTTTGCCTGGCATATCAACGTGAGTATTGTAGGCGTTCCTGATATGTTTTGGTATTTATTTAACCTAAAATTATTTCAATATTTTTCCTGAGTTTTATTTTATGTCTGCCATCAAGCAAGCGCTTATTAGTGTGTCTAATAAGCAAGGTATCGTCGAGTTAGCTTCTTATTTAGATGCCATGGGAGTTGCGATCTTATCGACCGGAGGGACGGCACAATTATTATTGGAAAATCATATAAAAGTGACAGAGGTTTCCGAATACACGGGTTTTCCTGAAATGATGGATGGTCGAGTGAAAACACTCAATCCTAAAATTCACGGGGGTATTTTAGGACGTCGTGGTGTGGATGATGAGGTGATGAAAGCGCACTGTATTGCGGCGATCGATCTAGTGATTGTCAATTTATATCCCTTTCAAAAAACGGTCGCGAACCCAAATAGCAGCTTTTCCCAGGCGATTGAAAATATCGATATTGGTGGACCCGCGATGCTTCGGGCGGCGGCTAAGAATCATGCGGATGTTGCTGTCGTTGTGGACCCTGATGACTATTCCGTGGTCTTGGATGAGCTTGCTCAAAATCAGGGGGATATTTCTCGTGGAACGCGCTTCTATTTAGCGCAAAAAGCCTTTTCGCACACGGCGAGTTATGATGGTGCGATTGCCAATTATTTGGCGTGCATTACGCCGGCTGGGGACAAAATCAAATTTCCTAAAATGTATCACCTGCAATTTGAAAAAAAACAAGATTTACGTTATGGCGAAAACCCGCATCAAGAAGCGGCGTTCTACCATGAGCGTGTTAATACGCTGATTGGTGTTGCTTCGGCGCAGCAACTACAAGGCAAAATGTTGTCTTTTAATAACATAACGGATGTTGATGCGGCGCTGGAATGTGTTAAGCAATTTGAGCGGCCGGCTTGTGTTATTGTCAAGCATGCTAATCCCTGCGGTGTGGCCATGTGCGATGATTTGTTGGCGGCTTATGATGGGGCTTATCGGACGGATCCTACTTCGGCCTTTGGTGGGATTATTGCGTTTAACGGCAAGCTTGATAAAACAACGGCGCAAGAAGTCATAAAACGGCAATTTGTTGAAGTGCTGATTGCGCCTGAAGTGGCTGACGATGCGCTAGCCGTGCTGGCGTCAAAGCCTAATGTGCGGGTGTTAGTAACCGGGTATTGGGAGTCGCATACCAGTGCGTCGTATTGGGATTATAAGCGCGTTGCCGGTGGTTTGTTAGTCCAAGATTGTGATCAAGCCAGTGTGCACCGGAGTGATCTGCGTGTGGTAAGTACCCGGGAGCCGACGGAACAGGAGTTTAGCGATTTGCTGTTTGCCTGGAAAGTGGCAAAAATGGTGAAGTCCAACGCGATTGTTTATGCCAGTCAGCAGCAAACGATTGGTGTGGGAGCGGGGCAAATGAGTCGCATATATAGTGCTAAAATCGCTAATGTAAAAGCAGCAGATGAAGCGCTTGAGGTACGAGGCTCGGTGATGGCTTCCGATGCGTTTTTTCCTTTTCGTGATGGCATTGATGCGGCCGCTGAGGCGGGTGTGAAGGCGGTGATTCAACCTGGTGGTTCGATGCGAGACCAGGAAGTGATTGAGGCGGCCAATGAGCATAACATGGCGATGGTGTTTACGGGTATTAGGCATTTTCGCCACTGATTTGCCGAAATAAGTTGCCGTTTGCTTTACTGTTTTTATGGGTTTTTCAGTGATAAACTTTCAAGTTTATTTACGGATTCGACCTATTTAAGGTACACTAATATTGAAATTGTGATTACATCTTAAGGATAGTGCGATGGGCAAATCGATATATGCTTTATTATTCACCCTGGTCTTATCTCTTTTCTTTTCTTCCGTTTACGCTGCCGATGCCGCCGCCGGCAAAACTAAAGCGACTTTATGCAGTGGTTGTCATGGGGCGGATGGCATTAGTTTGACACCGGATGTGCCGAATTTAGCGGGCCAAAAAGAAGCTTATTTAGTGAAAGCGATGAAAGATTTCAAAGACGGTAATCGTAATAATCCGATTATGGCTTCTATGGTAAAAAATTTGAGCGATACCGACGTCGTTGATATTGCCGCTTATTTTTCGTCTTTAAAATAGCTAAAAAATTGTTCATTTGCATCTAAACTATACGTTATAGTCAGGCGTGGTCTTGTGCAGCCAAAGTGAGTATCTAATGAACGATGATAAACAATCGAGTGTTCCCGATATTTCTGACAATCTGGATAATCCTGATCGGCGAGATTTTTTGACCACAGCGACCGGCGTGGTGGCAGGGGCGGGTATTGCTGCGGCCGCTTGGCCATTTGCCAATAGTATGAATCCAAGTCAGGATGTGCTTTCTAAAGCCAAAGTCGACGTGGACTTAAGTGGCCTTGAGCCAGGCCGCGCAAAAACCATTGTTTGGCAAGGAAAGCCGATTTTTGTTTTGCATCGAACGGACCAGCAAATTGAGAATATGGCTAATTCGCCAGGAGGGAAAGACCCACAAGCTGATCAGGATCGTGTCAAAAAACTACAATGGCTGGTGGTGGTCGGAGTGTGCACGCATTTAGGATGTGTGCCTAATCGCAAAGAGGCTGGCTGGTTTTGCCCTTGCCATGGTAGTGTCTTTGATAATAGCGGGCGCATTCTTCGTGGCCCAGCTCCCACCAATTTAGTGTTACCGCCTTATGATTTTATCGCTGATAAAAAATTAGTGATTGGCGAAGCTTAACGAGGTTTTAGCTATGAAACGCTTGATTAACTGGATTGATGCGCGTTTTCCGTTAACCACATTTGTTAAGGATGAGCTGACGGAATATCCGACGCCGCGGAATTTGAGCTATTGGTGGAATTTCGGTTTTTTAGCCGGCATCGTATTGGTACTACAGATGATCAGTGGTATTTTTTTGGCGATGTACTATAAGCCTGATGCGGCGTTAGCATTTGATTCTGTGCAGCACATTATGCGGGATGTGAATTACGGCTGGTTGATTCGTTATCTCCATTCTACCGGTGCCTCCGCTTTTTTTGCGGTTATCTTCATCCATATGGCACGTACACTTTATTACGGATCCTATCGATCGCCACGAGAGTTGATGTGGTGGACTGGCCAAGGGTTGTTGATTTTGCTCATGGCAACGGCATTTATGGGGTATTTGTTACCTTGGGGGCAAATGTCGTATTGGGGGGCACAGGTGATTACCAATCTATTTCGTGCCACACCTTTTATCGGCGATGAAATTGTTATTTGGTTGCGTGGTGATTATGCCGTCGGCGATGCGACGCTAACCCGATTTTTTGCGCTTCATTATCTATTACCCTTCATCATTGTTGGGGGGGTCGTTATCCATTTAGTGGCACTTCATATGGTGCGCAGCAGTAATCCATCGGGCATTAATTTGGCGGACAAGGATAATATTCCATTCCATCCTTATTTTACAGTAAAGGATCTTTATGGTTTGGGTGTATTTTTAATTGTGCTTTGTTCATTTGTGTTTTTCGCGCCTAATTTTTTTATCGAACCCGCCAATAACATCCCGGCTAACCCTTTGAAGACACCTGAGCATATTGTCCCTGAATGGTATTTTTTACCATTTTATGCCATTTTGCGTTCCATTCCTGATTTATTGGGCGGCGTTGTGGCCATGGGTTTGTCAATTTTTATTTTTGCCATGATGCCATTTATTGATCGTTCAAAGATACCGGGTGGTGCGAAACACCGGCCTTGGTATCGAATCATGTTCTACGTTTTTGTTGTTGACGTGGCGGTATTAACTTATGTTGGGGCGAAGCCACCGGAAGGTTTTTTAACGGTGATTGGCCAGGTGGCGACCTTCATTTATTTCGGATTGTTTTTGTTATTGCCTTTAATGTCAAAGAAAGAAGAGGCGTGGTTGCGTAAACGTGGATTGCCCAAGGAAATTGAAGAGATGATGGCATCAGAAGCGGAACAATTAGCCAAGGTAAAAAAATAATGCGATTAATCGCTCAGTTGGTAGTCGGGAGTGTTTTGATGTATGCATGCCCAATTTTCGTTTGGGCAAGTGGCGATCGTACGTTATTAGATTTTGATCTGCAAACCGATGAGGCGGCATTGCAACGAGGCGCGGAAATTTTTACTAATCTGTGTATGATGTGTCATAGCCTAAAATATGTGAAATATAATAATTTGACTCAAGTGGGTTTTACAAAGGACGACATTGGTCGACTACAGCGTGACCGGCAGCCCATTGATCCACTCGGTAGTATGATGACAGCGGAGGCTATGCAGACCGTGTTTGGTATGCATCCGCCCGATTTATCCATGGCCGCTTATGCGTATGAAGGTGGTGCTCAGTACATTTACTCTTTGTTATTGAGCTATGAAAAAAAAGCGGATGGAACGATTGATAATCGATTATTCTCTGGTATCAGAATGCCCGACCCTTTCGCTTATTCTGTACAAGCGAGCGAGCAAGAAAAAGCGCACCTTAGAGCGAAAGCCGCTGACGTTGTATCATTTTTGCAATGGACGGCGGATCCCCATGCCCAGGAGCGATATACCATGGGGGTTTATGTCATTCTTTATCTTATTCTGCTAACGGTTCTCCTTTATTTGGTGAAGCGGAGGGTTTGGGCGAGATTGGATGCAAAATAATGACAAGGTATTGAGGCCTCTTCATGTCTTATTCATGACAGCTTGATCTTGTTGGAGCTTGGGAACAAGAGACAGCGAAAACATTCCTAATTTCTGGAAAAAATGCGGCGCATACGATTCCATAGTCTGAAAATTAATGTGGGCTGATTAGGGTCTGAATCCGATTTGTGTTTGTGCTCTTTTTCATCGTGATGGTCAATTTCGTCTGCGTTGCTCTGATCCGGATGCGATTGCGCGATATCTGCGAAAAGTGTGAGTTGTGCTTCGATTTTATGGTTGATAGTTTGCTCAGGAAAAAAGTCGTTCTCATTTCTACTGCCGGCGGGTAAGTCTGTTAATAGTTCCATGGCTTCATCAATGGTGTTTACCGTGTAGATATGGAATAAATTTTGTCTGGCTGCCTCAATGATATCTTGCCGGAGCATCAAATGTGGTTCATTAGCGCACGGGATGATGACGCCTTGTTTTCCGCTCAGGCCACGTGCTTGGCAGATATCAAAAAATCCTTCAATTTTTTCATTGACTGCGCCAATGACTTGCACTTGTCCGTATTGGTCTACCGAGCCAGTCACCGCGATGGATTGTTTGATGGGGATGTTACCAATCGCCGACAATAAGGCGCAAAGTTCTGGTATGGAGGCGCTATCACCTTCCACGCCGTTGTAGGATTGTTCAAATACAATGCTGGCAGACAAGGAAAATGGGCGATATTTTATGTAATGTGCGCTCAGGTAATGGGATAAAATGAGCACCGCTTTGGAATGAATTTCACCCCCTAATTCTGACTCGTGTTCAATATCGAGTACTTTGCCGTCGCCTAGTCGGGCGGTGGCGGTGATACGGGAGGGCTGTCCAAACAAAAAATTACCTAGCTCGATAACGGACAAACCATTGACTTGCCCGATTTGGTAATCTTCGGTACGGATCAGTATGGTATCTCTGAGCATCGCTTCTTTGATGTCGATGTGGAGACGGTTGGCGCGAAAAATTTGCTGATCAATGGCTTTTTGCACGTCAATGGCTTCCACTATTTTATGCGTGCGTTGTTTTGTCCAATAATCGGCCTCTTGGATAAGGTCAATAAGATCTCCCATGTGGGTGGTGAGTTTTTCGCAGTCTTCGACAAGGCGTGAGCTATGTTCAATTATTCGTGCCACGGCACCACAGTGAAATGGGCAGAGTTGATCGCGTTTTATGATATGATTAATGACGTTAACATATTCCCTTATCGTGTCATTGGTGCGCTCAATTTGATCGTCAAAGTCAGCGGAAACTTTGAAAAGCGCACTAAAAAATTCATCATATTCACAAAGAGAATAATAAATTTGCGGGCTACCTACTAATATCACTTTAATATCGAGTGGGATGTGTTCGGGTTCAAGTGTAACGGTGTGGATCAGCCCTAACATTTTCCCCAAGCTTTCGATGCGAATGCGATGGATGGATAAGGTGCGGGTTAATGCTTCCCAGGCATGGGGTTGAGACAATAGAGTTTGTGCATCAATAATTAAATAACCACCATTGGCCCGGTGCAGTGCGCCTGGTTTAATGAGCATGTAGTCAGTCGCTAACGTTCCTCTTTGTGAAAGATGCTCGATGGAGCCTAGCAGGTTGTCATGGGTCGGGTTGTCTAAATAAACAATGGGAGCCCCTTGGCATTGGCTGTTATCGATGAGCAAATTAATATTGTATCGCCTTAAGAATTGCTCTTTAATTTCTTTTTTGTCTTTGCTGAACAATTCGGATTGATTTGGTAATTTGATGTCTTCGATTTTTTTGATGATGTCATCTTGGATTTTTTCGAGGTAACGTTGTATCTGAGGTAAATCTTGATAATTACTTTTTAACGCGTCGATGAGATAACCGACGGCTAATCGAATGGTTTTCTGATTGAGTTGCTTGATTTGATCGCGGGTTTCTTGGCGCCATTGGGGGGTTTGTTGTAAGAGGGCTTCCTGATGAAGCTTGTCCATCGCTTCTTTTTGATGACTGAGGCGCTTGTCTTCGATGGTTTTGAGCTGGGATTGGTAGGTGACGCTTTCGAAAGTGTCAGGGATGGCGTGCAATAATGCATCAATGAGTTCATTTAAATTTTGTTTGAACTGACGGCCTTTGCCGGCGGGTAATTGCAAGGCATGCGGTCGTATGGGGTCGGTAAAGTTATTTAAATAACACCAGTCATCGGCCGTTGTTTGTTGGGCGGCTTGTTTTTCTAAAAATTGCTTGATAAAAGTAAATTTACCAGCCCCTGTTAGCCCGAGTACATAGATGTTGTAACCATCGGTTTGCATACCAATACCGAATTTGATGGACTCCAGTGCCCGCGTTTGTCTGATGCTTTCGGATTGTTTTTGTAATTCATCGGTTGTTTCGAAACCCAGTAAGGCGGGTTCACAAATCCGATATAATTTCTCCACCGGGAGTGGTTGATGCTGCGTCATGTCTATTTTTAGCCTTTTAAACATACGTTTAGAGTGTATTATACCATGACTCATTAAGATATCATTGAGCTGATGAAATGTGCTATCCGCTAATCAGGAAAATGTATGGGCTACGCCTGGACAAGTGATGCGTTCATAATTTACATTTGCAGAACTCATTTTTTTTTCGAATAGTTATAGGAACGGCGCAAGCTGATGGATCATCAAAGTAGGCCCTCCAGATCGTGTAGGCCTCACCAGGTACCCGTTGTTTTGTGCGCCCATAATTGGAATATGAGGGATGATGAAAAATTTTCAGTGGGGGCAGCAGCGCCTAGGATATTTCTTGTGCGCTACTTGGTTTTAAGACATGGCTTTTTTTAATTTTTTCAGCGCGCTATTTTCGATTTGTCGAATGCGCTCAGCAGAGACCTGGTATTGACTGGCTAAATCCACTAAGGTGGCTTTGCTGTCTGTTAACCAGCGTTTTGCTAAAATATCCCGGCTGCGTTCGTCTAATGTCGCTAAGGCGTTATTTAGCAGTTGCTTACGATTCTCAGACCAGTCTGCGGATTCTAGCTGGGTCGCCGGGTCGGCCATTTTATCCTCTAAATAACCGGCCGGAGCAACGGTTTCATTATATGTGTCGTCCTGGATATCTGCCGGGATGTCAAACGAGGTGTCATGGCTGCTGAGCCGTTTTTCCATTTCCAGTACTTCGGCGGTGCTCACATTAAGCTGCTTAGCAACGTCTTCAACTTGTTCTTTGGTAAACCAGCCGAGTCGCTTTTTTGATTTTCTTAAATTAAAAAATAACTTGCGTTGCGCTTTGGTGGTGGCGATTTTGACGATGCGCCAATTGCGTATAATATATTCGTGAATTTCAGCACGGACCCAATGGACAGCGAAAGATACCAGCCGTACCCCCATGTCAGGGTTAAATCGCTTGACCGCCTTCATCAGTCCAATGTTGCCTTCTTGGATGAGGTCGGCTTGGGGTAAACCATAACCCGCATATCCACGAGCGACGCTTACCACATACCGCAAGTGGGCCATGATAAGCTGGCGGGCCGCGTTAATATCGTTTTCTGTGCGATATTGTTGCGCGAGGGCTTGCTCTTCTTGCAGGCTCAGCATCGGAATCTGATGGGTTGCGCTAATATAGGCCTCTAAGCTACCTTGCGATATCGTCAAGTTTGATATTAACTGATTGTTTTTCAAGATATTTCTCTCTTTAAGATAAATTATGGAAGTTTTCCTGACATATTATGTTAGCAGTTAATCGATTCGAGTGCTAATGTTTTAAATAGTTCCTATGCGGCTTTTTGCTAACGATTGCTATGCTCTTAAATATAAAAATTTCAATTGGTTAGATAGGCTGTGATGGCAGGGTTGGGTCTTGATACCGATTAAATGGATCTAAGTATAAAATAATTTTATTAATATGAGGAATTTAGGGGCTATTGAGGTGATTTTTTGTTGATAATGTGGTATTTCGCGCTTGGTGCCGAGAAAGCGCGAACTAACGACGGTTTATTATTTATGCCATATCAGGCGGAGTATCTAATGACTTTTGCAATTTTTTAAGTGCATTTTTTTCCAATTGCCGAATGCGTTCTGCAGAGACATTATAAAAATCAGCCAAATCTTGCAAGGTAGATTTTTGGTGGCTCAACCAGCGTTTACCCAGGATATCTCGACTGCGCACGTCCAGTGAATTGAGTGCCCGATGTAAACGGCTCGTGGTATGTTCTTCCCAGTCGCTTTTCTCCAGTTTATGGGCTGGGTCTGCCGCAATATCTTGCAGATAGGAGGCCGGTGATGGATGTTCATGTTTATGCTCGTCTTGGTCAGCATGAGCCTCAAATGAGGTATCTTGATTACTGAGTCGTTGTTCCATTTCGAGCACGGTTTCTGGGCTGACGCCTAGGTCTTGGGCAACGGCATGTACTTCTTCCTGGGTGAACCAGCCGAGTCGTTTTTTGGTTTTGCGAAGATTAAAAAAGAGTTTGCGTTGGGCTTTAGTCGTGGCCACTTTAACAATACGCCAGTTACGCAAGATGAATTCGTGAATTTCAGCACGAATCCAATGAACGGCAAATGAAATAAGTCGTACCCCATGGCTGGGGTCAAAACGTTTGACCGCTTTCATCAAGCCGATATTGCCTTCTTGGATCAGGTCGGCCTGGGGCAATCCATATCCACTATATCCTCGCGCTACATAAACCACATAACGCAAATGTGATAATACCAGCTGGCGTGCTGCATCCAGGTTATTTTCCTGGCTCAGTTGTTTGGTTAAACCCCGTTCTTCCTCGATACTGAGAGTTGGCACTTGGTTAACCATGTGGATGTAGGCATCAATACTGCCTTGCGGACCGATGAGGTCTGCTGGCAACAAATGATTGGTCACTGTATTTTTCCTTTAGATGATGACTTAGCTAAGAGCTGATCCTAATAATGTGCTTTTTTTATGAGCAATACGGCGCAAAAGCGACGTCGTGCATTGGTATTGTTGGTAAATTTTACCATAGTTGATGGGCTCCTTATAATACCGACATTGGGTAGTTTTCATCAGATTAGCTGATCGATTTTAATCCATATGTTTCAAAAATTGATTTGATGCAATCCATGCACCACCAAAGCCAAGTATGACACCGAGGCAAAGTAGCGTGACAATGTCACTCAGGCTTAAATTAATTAACGTAAATGTGTTGTGATAAAGCGTTGCTAACTCATGGACGGGGTCATTTAGCCAGGCAACGGCGCCAGTGACGCAAAGACAAGCAAAGATACTGCCCACAAAACCATATAAGGAGCCTGTATAAAGAAAGGGGCGGCGTACAAACGCATCGGTGGCCCCGACTAATTTGCTGATTTCTATTTCTTGCATATAACTTTGTCCCATTAGTCGAATGGTATTTCCAATGACCACAATGACCGAAAAAATGAGAAAAAGGGTGATCAAGAAAACAACTTGTTTAATGATAGCGAGGATGCTCATTAAGCGTTTTACCCATTCGAAATCCATTTGGGTGGTTTCTACGGCAGGATTAGCGGTCAGATGCTTGAATAATTTTTGAATTTCCAGGGTGTCTTGGTGTGGTATGTTGGGGGTAACCACGAGTACTGAAGGTAATGGGTTGTCATCGAGTTGTGCGATGGCACCGGCAAAGCCTGAATGGTTTTTGAATTCTTCGAGGGCTTTTTCTTTGGAGATGAAATCGACTTTTTGTACGATAGGTTTTTGTTCAATGGATTGTTTGAGTTTTAAAGCGATTTCGTCACTGATATCTAAGCGTAAATACAATGATATTTGCATGGTGTTTTGCCAGCCGTGACTAAATTGAGCGGTGTTTTTGATCAGTATTTGCAAGGCGGCTGGTAAACTGAGTGCAATGGCGATGACAATGACGGTCAGTAAGGTCGCAATGGGTGCGTGGCGGACGCGTATAAGGGCGCTTTGCCAGGCATAGTGGTGGTGTTGCTGGTATTCTTTGAAACCAGAGCGGGCGCAAGTTTTTTTATTATTTGTTTTGTTTTTTGGTTGGTTGGCTGGATTGAGACCTTCAGTTGCCCGCGTTGTATCGTGATGTGATGGCGTGGCGCCTTTTCGGGTGTTAGTTTTTCGGGACATGATGCTCTGTGATATCGCTTTTTGTTGAGAGGTTGTTAGTCAGCGGTTAGTGTGGGCGTTACTAAGCCCCCATGGTCTAGGTGGAGCTGTCGATAAGGCATGTGACGAATCAATTCTAAATCGTGTGTGGCAATGAGACAAGTGACGCCTACCTGTTGGAGTTGCTCAAATAATGTCATGATTTCACGAGATAAGGTGGGGTCAACGTTACCTGTGGGTTCGTCAGCGAGAATGACCGAGGGTTTGCCCACAATGGCTCGGGCGATACCAACGCGTTGTTGTTCGCCGCTGGAAAGGGTGACCGGATTGACATGTTCGCGTTCAAGCAAACCCACTTTATCGAGGGCTGCGCGAACTCGGCGTCCAATGTCATTGGGGTGGTATCCTGAAATGATAAGTGGTAAAGCCACGTTGTCAAACACGGATCGGTCATACAGCAGCGCGGGGTTTTGGAAAATGATGCCAATTTGGCGTCGCAGCTGCGGAATATTACGTCGCCGGATGAGTGCCAGATCGAGGTTATTGAGATAAATGCTACCCGATGTGGGGCGCTCTAATACCGCGATCAATTTTAATAAGGTGCTTTTGCCGGCGCCAGAATGTCCGGTAAGAAAGGCGAGTTCGCCTCTTTCAATGTGTAAAGAAACATTGACTAAGGCATCGAGGCCGCCGGTGTAGCACTTTTGTACGTTTTCACATCGTATCATTAAGGGTTCGTTTGGTTTTTGTTACGTTGGCGTATCTTGAGTCAATAAAGCATTGATGAATTCATCCGCATCAAATTGTTTCAAGTCTTCGGCGGTTTCACCCACACCAATAAAACGAATGGGCAGGGCGAGTTGTTTAGCGATGGCGAAAATAATACCTCCTTTGGCAGTCCCGTCGAGTTTGGTCAAGGTAATGCCGGTCAAATTAACGGCGGCGCTGAATTGTTGAGCTTGTGATAACGCATTTTGTCCGGTACCTGCATCAATGACAAGCATGATCTCGTGAGGGGCGGCAGGATCAATTTTGCTCATGACACGTTTAATTTTTTTGAGTTCTTCCATTAAATTGACTTGAGTATGCAGTCGTCCGGCGGTATCGGCGATTAATACATCAATGCCGCGAGCGGTCGCCGCTTGTAATGCATCAAATATCACCGCTGCCGAATCGGCGCCGCTTTGTTGCGCAATCACCGGCACATTATTTCTTTCCCCCCAGACTTGTAATTGTTCGACAGCGGCGGCTCGGAAGGTATCACCGGCGGCGAGCATGACTGACTTACCCTCGTCAAGCAAGCGTTTGGCGAGTTTACCGATGGTGGTTGTTTTTCCAACGCCGTTAACGCCGACCATTAAAATGACGAAGGGTTTTTCGCTGCCGTCTATACTGAGAGGGATATGGCTCGGTGCAAGCAGTGACATCATGTTTTCTTTCAAGGCGGTGATTAATTCGTCGCTTTCTTGAAGCTGCTTGTGGGCTAAGCGGTCGGTTAAGTTGGTGATGATTTCTTGAGTGGCTTCGACGCCCACATCGGCGGTGAGTAATAAAGTTTCTAGTTCTTCAAGAACTTCATCATCGATTTGCTTTCTACTGGAAAGGAGATTGGCCAGACCATTGGTGAAATTTTGTCGAGTGCGTTGCAGGCCGTTTTTCAGTTTGCTGAAAAAATTTTTTTTTATCGGCTTTTTTTCTTGAGTACTATTATCTTGTTTACTTTTATTGAAACCAAACATAGTGATGGGGTATTCCTAGTGCTTAAAACCTCATATGCTATCACTGTGTTGTGTTTTACGTCATTTTTTTTAACCGAAAGGCTTTAGCTAATTTAAGGACCGGCGAATGAAAATAAAGTTTTTTTTCATGTTTTTCAATGTATTGTTGATTTGTGTGGGAGGGCTTGCCACATCATCCTTGCTCTATGCACAAACCGAAATAGATGTGAATGTAAATGAAACGACCAACCAGATCAAACATTACCCGAAGTTTAATATTCATGAATACACGTTAAAAAATGGCTTAAAAGTTATCGTTAAAGAAGATCGTCGAGCACCGGTGGCGGTGTCGCAAATTTGGTATAAAGTGGGAAGCGCTAATGAAGTCAATGGCGATACCGGCCTTTCTCATGTGTTAGAGCACATGATGTTTAAAGGGACAAGCACGTATCCTTCCGGGGAATTTTCTAAAATTATTGCGGCCAATGGTGGCCGGGAGAATGCCTTTACCGGACGGGATTATACGGCCTATTTCCAACTGCTGGAAAAAAGTCGACTCAATGTGAGTTTTGAATTAGAAGCGGATCGCATGCGAGGCAGCTTGTTAGATGCGAAGGAATTTGCCAAAGAAATAAGGGTGGTGATGGAAGAGCGACGTATGCGCACGGATGATAATCCGCAGGCATTAATGTATGAACAATTTAGCGCAGTGGCCTACCTGAATAGTCCGTACCATGCGCCGGTGATTGGTTGGATGAATGATCTGGAGCATATGCAGGCCGAGGATTTACGCGTCTGGTATGATCGCTGGTACCAGCCCAATAATGCCACCTTAGTGGTGGTCGGGGACGTGGATCATCAGGATATTTTTAAGGAGGCAGACAAGTATTTTGGGGTCATTGATGCAGGTCCGGTTCCTGTGGTGAAGCCACGCAAGGAAATTGTGCAAAAAGGCGAGCGGCGCATTGTCGTAAAAGCACCCGCCCAAGTGCCTTATTTGTTAATGGGTTATAAGTTTCCATCCGTATCGGATGCAGAGCAAGCGTGGGAGCCGTATGCGGCAGAAGTCTTGTTGGGCATTTTAGATGGCGGCGCGAGTGCCCGTTTTGCCAAACATATTATTCGTGAAGACCAAGTGGCGGCCAGGGTCGGTGCGGGTTATGACAGCTATACACCGCATCAAGAATTATTTTTATTCGATGGCACACCAGCGCCTGGACATGATATCAAGCAATTGGAAGAGGCGATTAAAGGGCAAATCGATAAGATAAAAACAGAATTAGTCACGGAAAAAGAATTGGATCGGGTAAAGGCGCAAGTGGTGGCAAGTAAAGTCTATGAAAGGGATTCTATTTTTTATCAAGCGATGCAGATTGGAAGGCTAGAAACCATTGGTTTGGGGTGGCAACTGGGTGAGACGTATGTGCACCATATTAATTCGGTGACGCCAGAGCAAGTGCAGGCGGTTGCTCGAAAATACTTTACCGGAGATACCCTGACGGTGGCGGTGTTAGCGCCTCAACCGATGAATCAACCCCAGCGTGCGGGTGCGGCTACGGCAGGAGGTCGTCATGGGCGTTAAAGGCTTATTGGTTGTTATCTTGTTGTTTGCGACCCATTCGCTATGGGCCGTACCGAAGATTCAAAACTGGACCACTGACAATGGTGTCCGGGTCTATTTTGTTGCGTCACCAGAAATTCCTATTATTGATATTCGGCTGGTCTTTGATGCTGGCGCCGCTCGCGAAGGGGATAAGGGTGGCTTAGCCCTGTTGACTAATGGCATAATGTCTGAAGGCGCCGGGGATTGGGATGCCAATATGATCGCTGAGCGATTTGAAGGGGTTGGCGCGGTGTTTGGCAATAATTCCATGCGGGATATGTCGATTTTTTCTTTGCGTAGTTTGGTAAACCCTAAGCTTTTAGAGGTGGCGGTAGAGGTGTTTGCTAAGTTGTTAAATGAACCCTCGTTTCCCCAAGCGCCCTTTGAGCGTGAACGCAAACGTTTGTTGGTGGCCTTGGAGCAAAAAAAACAATCACCGGACAATGTGGCTGACAACGTTTTTTACCAAGAAATTTATGGCGATCATCCTTATGCGCACGATCCATTGGGCAGTGCGCAGAGTATTGAATTATTAACGACCACTGATCTCCGAAAATTTTATGAGCGCTATCTGGTGGGGAGCAACGCAACAGTGGCGATTGTCGGCAATGTGGAACGTGCCCAAGCAGAAACTTTGGTTAAGCAGATATTGGGTGATTTGCCGAAGGGGCAGCCTGCCGAGCCACTCGCGAGTGTCTCCGTATTAACCAAAGCGAAAGAGGTGACCGTGGATTTTCCTTCCACACAAACGCATCTTTTGATGGGCCAGCCAGGGTTGTCTCGGAGTGACCCTGATTATTTTTCACTATATTTGGGGAATCATGTGCTGGGTGGCAGTGGTTTGGTGTCGATTTTGAGTGAAGAAATTAGAGAAAAGCGAGGGCTTTCGTATAGCTCGTACAGTTACTTTTCACCCATGCGAGCGCAAGGTCCTTTTGTGATGGGTTTGCAGACCCGTAATGATCAAACCCAGCAAGCGTTGCAGGTCATGAAGCAAGTCTTGCAGGATTTTGTGAAAAATGGCCCGACAGAGCAACAATTGACCGCTGCCAAGCAGAATTTAACCGGTGGATTTGCGCTTCGTATTGATAGTAATAAAAAAATTGTAAATTATTTATCAATGATTGGGTTCTATCATCTTCCCTTGGATTACTTAGATCGATTTATTGATGCGATTAATACAGTGACCAAAGAACAGATAAAGCAAGCCTTCCAGCGGCGGATCAATTCGGCGGCGATGGTGACGGTGATTGTGGGTGGCTCGGACGAAAAATAATCGACGCGGTCTACCGAACAGTTATCGGATTATCGGTGGTTGCTGGCGGGGGAGGCGATTAATGTTTCCGTCGGCGCCACAGCTGCGGCCAAGTACTGATCGAGTGAGAGAAACGCTGTTTAATTGGTTAGCTAATCCAATTGTTGGTGCGCGGTGTTTGGATTTATTCGCGGGTAGTGGTGCTCTCGGGTTTGAGGCATTATCGCGTGGCGCGCAACATGTTACCTTTGTGGAACAAGCGGCGAATGTTGCCCGCCAGCTTGCGCAAAATATCCGCGTGCTGGGGACGGTAAATAGTGAGTTATTGGTACAGGATGCATTGGATTTTTTAAAGCAATACCATGGCCAAGCTTATGACATTGTATTTCTAGACCCGCCGTTTCGGCAAAATTTTTTTGCGAAATTATTTCCCTTGTTAGAAAATAACCCAATTTTAGCCAAGCATGGTTTGGTGTATGTGGAAGCAGAACATCCTTTGGCGGTCAATATATTTTCCGCTGACTGGGTGCTAAGCAAACAAAAACAAGCTGGGCAAGTTGGCTATGGGTTATTACAACAGGCTAGCGTCACGGATGGTGGTGAGTTGTGATACTCAGTATGCATTAGGAATGGCAATGAAATCATTAAAAGTAACCGCCGTTTATCCTGGCACATTTGACCCAGTGACGAATGGGCATGTTGATTTGATTCATCGGGCCTGTCGATTGTTCGATCGAGTGATTGTGGCAGTGGCTTCCAATCCGGGGAAAAAACCAACATTTACATTGGAAGAGCGTGTGGCATTGGCTCATATCGCGCTTGGTGATAATAAAAAAGTTGAAATTATTGGATTCGATACCCTATTGGTTGATTTTGTTAAGTCGTGTTCGGCCCAGGTCATTTTACGTGGTTTGCGTGCTGTCTCTGATTTTGAATATGAGTTCCAGTTAGCGGCCATGAATCGCCGCTTAGACCCTGATGTGGAAACGGTTTTTATGACGCCTGCGGAGCAATATGCTTATATTTCGTCCAGCTTGGTGCGAGAGATTGCGGCCTTAGGGGGCGATGTTTCTGCTTTTGTCCACGAGAAAGTTGTGGCTGAACTAAATCGGAGATTACGTTAAAATTTAATGTGTTATGCTCAATATTTTAATAAATGAAACGGGATTTATTCGATTACCTTGAATCATTTTTGGGCAGCGATATGATGAATTGTTTAACGAATGAAGACGAAGGTGTGTTGGTATGGCTTTAATGATTACTGATGAATGTATCAATTGTGACGTTTGTGAGCCTGAATGTCCTAATGCGGCGATTTCACAAGGCGATGAAATCTACGAAATCGATTTGAATCTTTGTACCGAATGTGTGGGTCACTATGATACACCGCAATGTGTGGATGTGTGTCCTGTGGATTGCATTCCGAAAAATCCGGATTGCGAAGAAAGCAATGAGACATTATTGCAAAAATACCATAAGCTTGTCAGTAAGACGGCGTAATAGATCGAGTATTCATGGAGCTAAATCGATATTTATCGAGCCGCTGGTTATTGCTCCTGATCGATCATTCAAGTTCCGAGATAGCGGCGGCAAATGGTTTATTTAATGTCAAAACATGAATCGTTAGAGGTGGCTGTGAGACGACAAATGCGAGTAGGTTTTGTTGGTGTTGTACTTTCTTTTTTTAGTGTCATAGGGTTGGCCTCTAATAAACCGCCGGCGGCGGCGATTGCAACGGCTCATCCGTTGGCCACTGAGGCGGGGGTTGAAATTCTAGAGGCGGGTGGCAATGCTTTTGATGCGGCGGTGGCCGTCACGGCGGCGCTGGCGGTGGTGGAGCCTTACAGCTCGGGTTTAGGTGGGGGTGGTTTTTGGTTATTGCACCGAGCGGCTGATAATTTCAATACCATGATTGACGGGCGAGAGACCGCGCCGGGTGCGAGTACTCGCGATATGTATCTCGATCAAGCCGGTCACGTGATAGCGGGTTTGTCGATGGATGGTCCTTTATCCGCGGGCATACCTGGGGTACCCGCCGCTATTGTCTATCTGTCCAAAAAATATGGTCGCTTACCGCTGACAGTGAGTTTGGCCCCTGCCATTCGTTTAGCGAAGCAAGGCTTTCAAGTGGATGAGCGTTATCAGCAGCTAGCGAACTTTCGTAAAGCGGTGTTAAATCGTTGGCCAAGCAGTGCCCAGCTTTTTTTATTCAATGGTGAGGTGCCGGCCACCAGTCATCGCATTATACAAACCGATTTGGCGAAGACACTGCAGGCGATAAGTCTCCATGGCGCGGCGGGTTTTTATGCGGGAGCGATTGCTGAGCGATTAGTGCAGGCCACCAAAGAAGCCGGAGGTATCTGGACGCTGGATGATTTGAAAAATTATCGGCTGGTAGAACGGCGGCCAATCGTGGGGTATTATGGTGATATAAAGATCATTTCAGTGCCGCCCCCGTCTTCCGGAGGCGTAGCTTTGCTGACCATGCTGAATATTTTAAGCGGCTATGATTTATCGGCATTGCCGTCGGTTGAGCAATCCCATTTGGTGGTCGAAGCGATGCGCCGGGCTTATCGAGATCGTGCGGTTTATTTGGGGGATGCGGATTTTGTGGACGTGCCCATTGAGCGTTTAACCAATGCCGATTATGCGGCGGGTTTACGGGCGAGTATCCGCCATGATCGGGCACTGCCGAGCGAATTATTGCCGGGTATCGAACCCGAGGCGGAAGGTCCACATACCACACATTTTTCCATCTTAGACTATGAAGGCAACCGAGTGGCGGCGACGGTCACCGTTAACTATCCGTTTGGGTCCGGTTTTGTTGCGCAAGGGACTGGGGTGTTGCTCAATGACGAAATGGATGATTTCTCGTCAAAACCAGGCTTGCCCAATGCCTATGGTTTAGTCGGCGCAGAAGCCAATGCGATTGTGCCGGGCAAGCGTCCATTGTCGAGTATGTCCCCAACGTTTTTGGAAAGTGAAAAGGGGATTGCCATTTTAGGAACGCCAGGTGGCAGCCGGATTATTACGATGGTTTTGTTAGGGATTTTGGATTACGCGAAAGGACATGGTCCGGACGCCTGGGTATCATTAGGCCGTTACCACCATCAATATTTGCCGGATGTGATTGAATACGAAGAAGGCGCATTATCCGCTGAGCAAATCCAGGGACTGCAGGGGCTTGGCCATGCGTTGAAGGTGACACGCTGGCCATACGGTAATATGCAGGCGATTCTTTGGCGAGTGAATGAAGGCGAGGTATTGTCGGCCTCTGATCCGCGGGGTGTCGGTAAAGCGCTTGTTAAATCCACGATGTTTGCTCAGAAATAGTGAGGCTAAAGCCTCAGTGGTGCTGCTGAGGCTTTAGCGGGTGGCAATGTTAATGCCTTCTAGGGCGGTTTTAACCATCAGGTCTATTTCATGCTTTTCGATGACATAGGGAGGCATGAAATAAATCACATTGCCCAATGGCCGCAATAATACACCTTGTTCAAGTGCGTATTCATAGATCTTCAAACCCCGTCGTTCACGCCAATCAAATTCAATTTTTTTTGTTCTATCTTTAACTATTTCCACGGCCGTAATCATGCCGGTCTGGCGGACTTCTGCCACGTGAGGGTGCTCGGTGAGCGGTTGGCAAGCTTGACGAATATAATCGGCCAGCGCGATATTTTTTTGGATAATATTGTCTTGTTTGAAAATATCTAAGGTGGCAAGTGCTGCTCGGCAACCCAGTGGATTGCCGGTGTAGCTATGGGAGTGGAGAAACGCGGTGAGGTTTTCATAGTCATCATAAAAAGCCTGATAGATTTGCTCTGTCGTTAAGACAGCGGATAGTGGCAGATAACCGCCGGTGAGGCCTTTGGATAAACAGAGAAAATCGGGGGTTATTTGGCTTTGCTCAGAGGCAAATAAAGTCCCGGTTCGTCCAAAGCCAACCGCAATTTCATCCGCAATCAGATGCACCTGATACTTGTCGCAGGCTTGCCTTAACAGGCTGAGGTAAATGGGATGATACATGCGCATTGAGCCCGCGCATTGTACCAGCGGCTCAACGACCACGGCGCATACTTCATCGGCATGCTTTGCTAGGGTTGCCTCCATCTCGGAAAACATTTGTTGAGAGTGGTTTTGCCAAGAAACATTAGCCTCTCTATGGTAGCAGTCTGGGCTGGTAACAGTGAGCGTTTGCATCAATAAGGGTTTGTAGATCGCTTTATAGAGCGATACATCACCTAAGGCCAGTGCCCCGAGCGTTTCCCCGTGATAGCTGTTGCTTAATGTGACAAATTTGGTTTTTGATGAGAAGCCCGTATTATGCCAATAGTGATAGCTCATTTTTATGGCGACTTCGACAGCCGATGAACCATTATCGGCGTAAAAACAACGGGTTAATCCAGGTGGTGCCAGTTGAGTGAGGCGTTCGGCTAACTCAACGGCCGGTGCGTGAGAGAATCCGGCGAGTAGGACATGCTCTAATTCATCCAATTGTAATTTGAGTGCATGATTAATGGTTGGGTTGGCGTGGCCAAACAGATTAACCCACCAAGAACTGATGGCATCTAAATAACGTTTTCCGTTAAAATCTTCAAGCCAGACGCCTTGTCCGCGCCGAATTGGGATTAGCGGCAAGCGTTCGTGATCTTTCATTTGCGTGCAAGGGTGCCAAAGTACGCTAAGGTCTCTGGATAATAGCTCGCTATTCGTTTGGGTTTTCATGGGATAGGATTCATGTCAATATGGGCTAATAACATTGATTATGGCAAAAAGTTTGTGATAGGTTGTATTTAAGCAATATGTCCTATTTATGGGTAGGAGTGATTTTGCTTGGTAATTTATTCAATGATAACATCGACAAGTAGAATCACTAAGAAAATAATGTAACTTTGATGAAAATCAGAGTGATAACCGTTGGAAGCCGCAATGGAATGGTTAAAGTTTAAGAGGCTAAAGGACTGTGGTATCTTTCCTTCGGGCGTCATGATTTTCTTTTTTTCAGTACATTTCAGTACATAATAATAACGGATAGGGTGGGCAGTGTGTTGATAAAAAGGCTCGCAGCATCGAATGTAACATCTTTTTCGACAGTTTGTCGTATTTTTTTTATGGTTTTCTATTGTGTCATGCTATTAGCCTGCGCAAAAGACCCTGGCGCGTCGCCATCAGGAGAGCAAGGTCTGTGGATTGAATCGGTGAGTGTTCCAGAGGGGGGGGCTGGGGAGATTAAACCCGCGTCATTTACGGTAAGATTGAGTCCCGCGCAGGATGGCGTCGTTACTGTGGATTATGAATTCATCCGTTCCATGGCGCAAGTGGAGCAGATCATCCGCGAGTCCGAGGAAAAGGGGGTAGTGGTGGATATTGATCCGGCTGAAATTAACCTGGTGGGTGATAGTGATGTGGCAGCGTTGGTGAAAGGCACGCTTACCTTCAATTCACAAGAGACAGCAAAAACGATTATTGTCGATGTGATCGGTGATGAGTTGTACGAAATGGATGAAAATTTTGCAGTGACATTGTCTAACTCAAACGGGCCAGAGATTGTGCTCCGGGGTGGTTTAGGCACGATTGTAAATGATGATTCCGCCCCTCAAGCGACGATTATGATGCTGGATGATGGAATCAATACACTGAATGAGTCTGAACAGCCCGTCCGTCGTTTTGCGGTAAAACTGTCTGAAAAAAGTGATGTGGATGCATTGTTGAAATTTGCCTATGGTAGCCCTAATGCAGTGGATATTGCGACTTTTCGGGGTGACTTTATCCTCTTTGATCATAAATATGATGCGGCTGATTTAGGCAGTAATCGAGTTTCAGTCGGTAGTGAATTTTCTATCCCGGCGGGCCAATTGGAGCGAGAGTTTGTCGTCCGCGTGATTGATGATGGCAGAAAAGAAAATGAAGAAACCATTCAGGTTATTTTAATCTCAGAAAATGCGCATGCGGTGGTCGGGTTGGATTATCGTGATGTGGTAATGAAAATTGCGAGTAACGATCAAGTCGATATTACAACTTTTCGATCGCTGAATGATACCGGAGCCAGTGGTTTTGCTGATGACTCGGGGCGTATTGTTGTTAATAATAAACCGGCGGTGGAGTTTCCTTTGCAAGATGCTGATGTTGGGAGAGATGCTCTAAGTCAACAAGAGGGGGGCTTGCTAAAAGTAGGGAGCGGCAAATTTGGTTTTGATTTTACCGCATTGAACATGGAGGGTAATGAGGTCACAGTAAATGAACTGGGTCATCCATTAGATATGGAAGGTAATGAGGTTGAGCTGGATGAGCAGGGTAATCCGCTGGATTTGACCTACAAAGTACGTTGCGTTAAAGATAATATGACTCAGCTGGTATGGGAAATAAAAGAAAAGGGCAATGCGGGGCTACAGGCGGCTGGCAAGTACTTTTATTGGTATGAGCCTGATTCAACGATTAATGGCGGTGACATCGGTGAACGAGGCAGTGAAGATTGCATGCTGATAAGTGAGACATGCAATATTCTGTATTATACCGCGGAGATTAATATGCTTAATTTGTGCGGGATGGCGGGTTGGCGAATGCCAACCATTGAGGACTTAAGAAGTATTGGGGATTATGGTCGACATAGCACGACAGGGATGGGCAAATTCGCCTATGATACGCGATTTTTTAAGAATGAGACACAAGGGCTGAGTATTTGGTCTTCTACACCCTCGGCGGCGGATCCTAAAAAAGCACTCACTATGAAATATTTAAGTCAACCTTCATTGGGGGAAGCTGCGAAAAATGCATCAAAAAAAGCGGCCGCACGCCTGGTTAATGATACACTGACTGGATCGGCGGAGTGAGTTGAAATATGCTAAAAAATAAAATAATAATTGCCTGTTGCATTAGTGTTGTCACCATGTCTCCCGTGTTGGCGGGTGTCTGCGAAAATATCGAAGCGCCTATTGCTCAGACGACACCGACGGAGCGATTTGTGATACACGATGATGCCCCTGTCATTACTGATCGCGGCACTCATTTGATGTGGACGAGATGTCCGCTTAAGCTTGAGCGAGTGGAGGGTATTGATTATTTTAAGGTGGATTGGGAGGCTGGGATTAATCGCTGTGGGAATCTAACAAGCTTCAACCTGTTTACTTGGAAAGAAGCCTTGAATATTAATGCGGTTAGCTTAGATGAGCCGATGCAGTTATATTCAGGATGGCGGTTGCCTAATATTAAAGAGTTGTCTTCAATCGTAGAGCGTCGTTGTATCAATCCTGCGATGAATGAGGAACTTTTTCCAGGGGGCAATATGGGTCAGTTTTGGACCAGTACACCAGCCAGTGGCAATGAAATTTGGGTGGTGAATTTCAACAATGGCACTGAGGGAACGGTACCGCTGCTAAGAAGAGAGCCATTTGTCCGTTTAGTGCGGGATATTACGCCGAGCGAGTAAAAAGCGTTGGATGAGCAAGCTGGTTGGCTTGCTCTTATTTTGTGACTAAGCGGGTTTTGTTCGCGTTAATTCATCATTGTCTGTCCGTTTAACATATTCACTACAAGTTAAGATTATCCCATATTTCCAGGGTAGGTCCAGCCTGGTTCATTGTATAGAAATGCAATCCAGGTACGCCAAACTCCAATAATTTTCTGCATAAATCTGTTGTTACATTGATACCAAATTTTCGGATGGATTCCAGGTCGTCACCATATCCCTCCAATTGTTTTCGAATCCAGCGAGGGATTTCTGCGCCACAGTTATCAGAAAAGCGGGCAAGCATTTTGTAATTGGTCATGGGCATAATGCCGGGGATAATGGGGGTGTTTATGGCGGCTTTATGGCAGCGCTCAATGAAGTTAAAATAAGCATCAGGATTGTAAAAATATTGGGTAATCGCACTGTTTGCTCCTGCCTCGACTTTTAATTTAAAATGCTGCAGATCGCTTTCCGCATCCCGAGCTTGCGGATGTACTTCGGGGTAGGCGGCGACTTCTAGATGAAAATAATCTCCCGTTTTTTCCCTGATAAATGCGACTAATTCGTTGGCGTAACGCAATTCACCAAGATCTTTGGTGCCAGAGGGCATGTCACCTCGGAGTGCGACGATACGCTTTATGCCAATTTCTTGATAGGTTTTTAGTCGCTGATAGATCTCTTCTCGGCTTGAGCTAATACAGGACATATGAGGGGCGGCAGGGATGCCGGCATTTTGTATTTCTGTGATGGTATTCAGGGTGCCTTGTTGAGTGCTGCCACCAGCACCAAATGTGACGGAAATGTAGCGAGGGTGCAATGCGGAGAGTTGTTCACGGGTTTGCCTTAATTTTTCAACACCCTCCGGTGTTTTGGGAGGAAAAAATTCGAAGCTATGTGCTTTTTGTCTTGAGTTATCCACGAGTTAGCGACCTCATTATCAATGTTGGCGTTGTTTGATGTTTACTTGTTGCGCCGGGTGCTGATTTCATGTTTTGCTGCGGATAGAGAAATGTTGCGTTGGGAACGGCAACATTTCTCTATTTTATATCCAGCCTCATGAGGTGTCTTGGGTTCTATGGGTAATGCTTGCCCATGGTAAAACCAAAAAACTCCCTTGAGGCTATTGTGTATAATTTATGGGCTAGTACCGATAATGTTCGGGTTTGTAAGGGCCTGCGACGTCTAATCCTAAATATTGGGCTTGCTCTGGCGTGAGTTGGGTTAATTGAGCACCAATTTTATTTAAATGCAAAAGGGCGACTTTTTCATCCAGTTTTTTAGGTAATACGTAGACTTCATTTTGATAATTTTCATGGTTTTGCCATAATTCAATTTGCGCCATCACCTGGTTGGTGAAGGAGGCTGACATGACAAAGCTTGGGTGGCCAGTGGCGCATCCTAGATTTACTAAGCGGCCTTCGGCGAGGATGATGATTTTTTTGCCATCGGGAAATACCACGTGATCCACCTGAGGTTTAATATTGTCCCAGGTGTATTGACGTAATGACGCGATATCAATTTCAGAATCAAAGTGTCCAATATTACAGACAATGGATTCATTTTGCATGCTGAGCATGTGGCCATGAGTGATGACGTTAACATTGCCGGTGGTGGTGACAAAAATATTGCCAGCGGCGGCGGCTTCGTCCATGTTGACGACTCGGTAACCTTCCATGGCGGCTTGTAAGGCGCAAATCGGGTCAATTTCTGTGACCCATACCGTTGCGCCCATGCCTCTAAAGGCTTGTGCACAGCCTTTGCCCACGTCACCATAACCGAGTACAACGGCAATTTTTCCGGCAATCATGACATCGGTGGCTCGCTTAATGCCGTCCAGCAGGGATTCTCGGCAGCCGTACAAATTATCAAACTTGGATTTAGTGACCGAGTCATTGACGTTAATGGCCGGGACTTTAAGTGCGCCTTCTTTCATCATTTCATAAAGGCGGTGAACGCCGGTGGTGGTTTCTTCCGAGAGTCCGCGAACATCTTTGAGCAGCTCTGGGAATTTATCGTGCATCATTGTGGTTAAATCGCCACCATCATCCAAGATCATATTGGGGCGCCAGCCGTTGGGACCGATAATGGTTTGTTCAATGCACCATTCAGCTTCTTGCTCGGTTTCTCCTTTCCAGGCAAATACCGGGATGTTTTTCGCGGCGATCGCCGCCGCCGCTTGGTCTTGAGTGGAAAAAATGTTGCAAGAAGACCACCGCAGTTCAGCGCCGAGTTCGATCAAGGTTTCGATTAATACGGCGGTTTGAATGGTCATGTGGAGGCAGCCAGCAATGCGAGCGCCTTTCAGTGGGAATTGGCCTTGATATTCTTCACGTAATGCCATTAACCCAGGCATTTCAGATTCGGCAATGGCGACTTCTTTGCGGCCCCAGTCCGCCAAGTTGATGTCGGCGACTTTATAGTCAGGCTCAATGTTACTAACAGCGTGTGTGCTCATAATATAGGCTCCTTGTGGTCTCAATAGTAATAGATGTGCTACGGGGAAGACCGCAGCTTAATCGATGATTCAATCAATGAGAAGTTGTTTGGCCGAAAAATATTGAGCGAAAAGTATTATGGTAAGACGACTTCTTTCCATCGTTTGAGAAAAATAGCGTTGCTATTTGCTGAAAAGGATCAGAAGAAGCGGTCATTTCGCTGGGGTTTTAGTCGGTTTATTTTTAACCAAACAGCTTGCTGAGTGAGTTTGTCGAGGTTTCGTTAGTTTATAGGCTAGCAGCGTCTCGCAGGATATTTGCTTTGTCGGTTTTTTCCCAGCTAAATTCTGGCTCTTCACGGCCGAAGTGGCCATAGGCGGCGGTTTTGTGGTAAATCGGACGAAGCAGGTCTAATTGGGTGATAATCCCTTTGGGCCGTAAATCAAAATGTTCTCTGACAAGTGCTGAAATGCGGTTTTCTTCGATTTTAGCCGTGCCAAATGTCTCAATGCTAATTGAGGTGGGTTCAGCCACTCCGATCGCGTAGGATACTTGAATTTCGCAACGATCAGCTAAGCCGGCGGCGACAATATTTTTAGCCACATAGCGGCCTGCATAAGCGGCAGAGCGATCCACTTTGGATGGGTCTTTTCCGGAGAAGGCGCCGCCCCCGTGGCGAGCCATACCGCCATAGGTATCAACGATGATTTTTCGTCCGGTCAATCCACAGTCGCCAACCGGACCTCCAATCACAAAACGACCGGTCGGGTTGATAAAATAGCGTGTTTTACTGGTTAACCATTCGGCAGGTAGTACCGGCTTTATGATTTCCTCCATCACGGCTTCTGTCAGATCTTTGTGAGAAATCTCAGGTGAATGTTGAGTGGAAAGCACCACGGCATCAATACCCACCGGTTGACTATTTTCATAGACAAAGCTGACTTGGCTTTTGGCATCGGGTCGTAGCCAGGGTAAAATATTCGATTTGCGTGCGTGGGCTTGGCGTTTAACTAAACGATGTGCGTAGGTAATGGGGGCTGGCATGAGCACATCTGTTTCGTTGGAGGCATAACCAAACATCAGACCTTGATCGCCTGCGCCCTGTTCGTGATCGCTACTGTCATCAACGCCAACCGCGATATCCGGTGATTGTTTGTCAATGGATGTGAGTACCGCGCAAGAGGCCCAGTCAAATCCCATTTCCGAGTTATCATAGCCGATATCTTTAACGGTGTTTCTGACAACTTCTTGTAGATCCACCCAGGCAGTGGTGGTAATTTCTCCGGAAAGAATGACCATCCCGGTGTTGACTAAGGTCTCACAAGCGACTCGGGCGGCCGCATCTTCGGTTAAAATTGCATCCAATATGGCGTCTGAAATTTGATCGGCCACCTTGTCTGGGTGTCCTTCTGAGACCGATTCTGACGTAAATATAAAGTTCTTACCCATGTTATTCCTCGTTGATAAATACATAAGCTTCACTAAGCTTTATTTGCGCTTTAAGTAATGGGCTGGCTATGATAACGCATAATTATCTTCGTTAATACAGCCTATTTTGCGACATCAGTGACTCTGTGTGTCAGCAAACGATTTAGTTTACTAGGCAAACTAAACCGTTTGCTGAGGCGTTGATGGGAGCTAGCCATTGAGTAATGCACAAGTGCAAATCTTCAGATGCTGGCGTAGAATGGCAGGAACTTGTTGATTACAGTTGATGATTACCCATTAATTTACGTTGAGTATACAGAGGGTTGAGTCATCATTATTTAATGATAACGTGTTTAAGGAAAGGTAAGCATGGTAAGTTTAGAAACGCCTGTTTGTGATTTTGGTCGACCCGCCATTGATTTTTCTTTGCCCGGAGTGGACGGTAAGGCTTGGGATCTGGCGGCATGCCAGGGAGAGAAAGGTCTGCTGGTCATGTTTATTTGTAATCATTGCCCCTATGTGAAGTCGATTCGGTCGCGAATTGTACGTGATGTTCTTGATCTGCAGGCCGTTGGGATGAATGCGGTGGCGATTATGTCGAATGATCCATCAGAATATGAGGAAGACTCATTCGATAACATGAAAAAAATAGCGGCACAATTTGAATATCCTTTTCCTTATTTGCTGGATGAAACGCAGGCGGTGGCTAAAAAATATGGGGCCGTGTGTACCCCTGATTTTTTTGGTTATAATGCTGACTTGCAGCTTCAGTATCGCGGACGATTAGATGTGAGTAAAAAAGAGGCAGCTCCAGCGGATGTACGCAGAGACTTGTATGAGGCGATGTTGCAGGTGGCTACAACAGGACAGGGTCCGCAAATACAAATTCCGAGTATGGGTTGTTCCATCAAATGGAAGGATATTGAGTCGTGACAGATGATGTCTCACGTCAATATAATTTTTCTTAATCTGTGGTGACATGGTCTCACTTGCATTAGTCTTTATAATTTTAGAAAAGGGCGTTGGCCAGCGCGAATTCATTGCCAAGTCATTTATTGACTATTGAAGCAAGGACTGTCCTGAGCGACAATATGCCCCTTTCAATTTAGGTTTCGATAAACATTTTAAAGATTTTGATAAATTGAATGTAAAACAGAATGATATAGTCATATCAATGTAATAAAGTGATCCTAGACGGGTTTGGGGAAGGATTTTCGTTGATTAGTCTTGTTGCCCGAGGACCCCGGTTATTTTCATATTAGCCTGCTAAGTGATCAATAAAGGTTTGGATTTTTAGGTTTCATCAATTTTTTTTAAGAGGAGATTTACATGCCGTCTCGCACAGAACTGGCGAATGCCATTCGCGCTTTAAGTATGGACGCGGTTGAAAAAGCTCAGTCAGGACATCCGGGTGCGCCAATGGGTATGGCGGACATTGCTGAAGTCTTGTGGAATGATTTCCTAAAACATAATCCGGCGAACCCGAAGTGGGCTGATCGAGATCGTTTTATTATGTCCAATGGGCATGGCTCTATGTTGGTTTATTCCCTATTGCATTTGTCAGGTTACGATTTACCCATTAATGAGCTAAAGAATTTTAGACAGCTGCATTCTAAAACACCGGGGCATCCTGAATACGGTTATGCACCCGGGGTTGAAACAACCACCGGTCCACTCGGGCAAGGGATCACTAACGGGGTGGGGATGGCGATTGCTGAGAAAGTATTGGCTGGTCAATTCAATAAAGCCGGTCACCAAATTGTGGATCATAACACCTATGTTTTCTTAGGTGATGGTTGCATGATGGAAGGTATTTCACATGAAGCTTGTTCGTTAGCGGGTACTTTGGGTCTAGGTAAGCTTGTCGCCTTTTATGATGATAACGGCATTTCTATTGATGGCGAAGTCGAAGGTTGGTTTACCGATGATACGCCTAAACGATTTGATGCCTATGGATGGCATGTCATTGCTAAGGTGGATGGTCATGATGCTAATGCGATAAAAGCGGCGGTGGCAGAGGCACAAAGTGTCACCGACCGGCCAACGCTAATTTGTTGTCAAACCGTCATCGGTTTTGGTTCGCCGAACAAATCAGGTAAAGAAGAGTGTCACGGCGCGGCGTTGGGTGCTGACGAAGTAGCTGCGACGCGTAAAAATCTTAATTGGACGCACGAGCCTTTTGTGATACCTGATGTAATTTACGCGAGTTGGGATGGTAAAGAAAAAGGCTCGGCGGCGGAATCGGCGTGGAACGAGCGGTTTGCTGCCTATGAAAAAGCTTATCCAGAACTGGCGGCGGAATTCAAGCGTCGTTTAGCGGGTGACCTACCCAGTCACTGGGAACAACAAGCTTCAGCGTTTGTGCAATCAGTGAATGCGAAAGCAGAAACCATTGCTACTCGAAAAGCCTCTCAAAATGCACTCAATGGATTGGGACCGTTATTGCCTGAATTGATAGGTGGATCAGCCGATTTGGCGGGCTCTAATTTGACCATTTGGTCCGGCGTGAAGGGGCTGAGTAAAGAACAATCGGATGCCAACTATATCTATTATGGGGTGCGGGAATTTGCAATGTCTGCCATCATGAATGGTATTGTCTTGCATGGTGGTTTTGTTCCCTATGGTGCGACATTTTTGATCTTTTCAGAGTACGCAAGGAATGCGCTTCGCATGGCGGCGCTAATGAAAGTGCCCACCATTTTTGTCTACACGCATGACTCCATCGGCTTAGGTGAAGATGGTCCGACCCATCAACCGGTAGAGCAAACAGCCACCTTACGATTGATTCCTAATATGCATGTTTGGCGTCCCTGTGATGCGGTTGAGTCTGCTGTATGCTGGAAGATGGCCGTTGAGCGTAAAGACGGTCCCAGTTCGTTGATATTTTCTCGGCAAGCTTTAGCGCATCAGGTGCGCAGTGATGAGCAAGTGGCAAATATTTCCCGTGGAGGATATGTCTTGAGTGATTGTCAAGGTTCCCCCGATGCCATCTTGATTGCCACCGGTTCTGAAGTTGCTCTCGCGATGGAAGCGGCCACCGAATTGACCGGGCGTGGTAAGAAAATTCGGGTGGTATCAATGCCGTCGACTAACTGTTTTGATGCTCAGGATGCCGCCTATAAATCATCTGTTTTGCCAGCTAAGGTAACAGCACGGGTGGCTGTTGAGGCGGGCGTGACGGATGCTTGGTATAAATACGTTGGCACCGATGGCAAGGTCGTTGGTATTGATTGTTTTGGTGAATCAGCGAAAGCTAGTGACTTATTTAAAGAATTTGGATTCACTGTGGATAATGTGGTGAAAACGGTTGAATCAGTTATCTAGAGGCCTAGTATGCCGCGTGATAAAATTTAGCAAGTCTCAAATTTTTGTAAACACTTTTTAGGAGATAATAAATATGGCGATAAAAGTGGCGATTAACGGTTATGGTCGTATTGGCCGTAATGTGCTTCGTGCCTTGTACGAGTCAGGTCGTGCCAGCGAATGTCAAATCGTAGCGATTAACGATTTAGGGGATGCAAATACTAACGCTCACTTAACCCAATATGATACTGTCCATGGTAAATTCCCCGGTGAAGTATCGGTTGATGGCGATTATATGATTGTTAACGGCGATAAAATTCGTGTGTTGGCTGAGCGAGATCCGGCTAAATTGCCTTGGGGGGAGCTGGGCGTTGATGTCGTGCATGAGTGTACTGGATTTTTTACCAGCAAAGAAAAAGCTTCGGCACATCTGCAAGGCGGCGCTAAGAAAGTTATTATTTCAGCGCCGGGTGGCAAAGACGTTGATGCGACGATTGTTTATGGTGTGAATCACAATATTTTAAAAGCGTCAGATACGGTCATCTCCAATGCCTCTTGTACAACCAATTGTTTAGCTCCCTTAGTGAAACCTTTGCACGATAAAATTGGTATGACAAAAGGGCTGATGACAACCATTCATTCCTATACCAATGATCAAGTCCTTACCGATGTATATCACTCGGATTTACGGCGTGCTCGTTCTGCCACACAATCCATGATTCCGACTAAGACGGGAGCCGCGGCGGCGGTAGGTTTGGTCTTGCCTGAGTTGAATGGACGTTTAGATGGTTTTGCTATGCGAGTACCTACCATTAACGTCTCCGTGGTTGATTTGACTTTTGTGGCGGCACGAGAAACATCAAAAGATGAAATTGATGCTATATTGCGTGATGCTTCACAAGGTGAGCTAAAAGGTATTTTAGCCTTTAATGACAAGCCGTTGGTCTCGATGGATTTTAATCATGACCCAGCGTCCTCTACTTATGAGTCTTCACTCACTAAAGTGATGGATGGCACTTTCGTAAAGGTATTGTCTTGGTATGACAATGAATGGGGTTTTTCAAATCGCATGTTGGATACCACCGTTGCATTGATGAATGCAAAATAAGCGTTTGGTTTTTTTGGTATAATGAATAAACCCTCGACAGGTTTGCCGAGGGTTTATTCTGAGAGGTATCAGGTAAGGAATAAGGCATTGATTAAAATCCCAGCGAGATGGGTGCTTTAATTTTAACCTCATCCCTAAAGCCTTTTCTTTACCTGATATTTTTCTAGTTTTTATAGGGGGAGCTCTATGTCTGTTTTAAATATGATTGATTTGGATTTGTCAGGTAAGCGCTTGTTGATCCGCCAGGATTTGAATGTGCCGATTAAGGAGGGAGCGGTATCTGACGACACTCGCATACGAGCCTCCGTGCCTACCATCAAGGCGGCACTGGAGGCGGGGGCGACGGTGATGTTGATGTCTCATCTAGGGCGCCCGGAAGAAGGGGGGTATGAAGAAAAATATTCTTTAGCGCCGGTGGCTGAGCGCCTTGGTCAACTGTTGGGCAAGAACGTGCGGTTGGAAAAAAATTGGCTCGATGGCATGAGTGTGGCGATGGGGGAGGTGGTGTTATGCGAGAATGTGCGATTTAATATTGGCGAAAAAAAGAATGATGATGCTGTCGCGAAAAAAATGGCAGCGCTGTGTGACATCTACGTGATGGATGCTTTTGGTACCGCTCATCGTGCCCAAGCATCGACCCACGGTGTGGCTAAATTTGCGCCGATAGCCTGTGCGGGTCCTTTGTTATCGGCTGAGCTAGATGCCTTAGGTAAAGCACTGGAAAATCCAAAACGTCCGATGGTTGCCATTGTGGGTGGCTCTAAGGTTTCTACCAAGTTGACCGTATTGGAGTCGTTATCCAATATTGTTGATCAGCTGATTGTCGGCGGTGGTATCGCGAATACTTTTATTGCGGCGGCTGGGTATAACGTAGGTAAGTCATTATATGAGCCGGATTTGTTAGCGACAGCTAAAGAATTGGTTGCGGCGGCGAAGCGGCGGGGAGGAAATATTCCGGTGCCGGTGGATGTGGTGTGTGCGAAAGAATTTTCAGAGACGGCCACCGCTGAAATTAAAAAAGTCGCTGATGTGGTGGACGATGACATGATATTAGATGTGGGTCCAGAAACCTCAAAGCAATTTGCTGAGATATTAGCTCGTGCTGGCACGATTGTCTGGAATGGTCCGCTGGGGGTGTTTGAGTTTGATCAGTTTGGTGAGGGCACTAAGTCGCTATCAGTGGCCATTGCCGATAGTTCAGGTTTTTCAATTGCGGGTGGTGGAGACACGCTTGCCGCTGTGGCGAAATATGATATTGCAGACAAGGTATCTTATATCTCTACCGGTGGTGGTGCTTTCTTGGAGTTTTTAGAAGGGAAAAAACTACCGGCCGTGACTATTTTGGAAGAGCGAGTTAAATAATTTTTATCGTTGCTGTTGGCAAATTAATTTGTTAGCGTGGAATGGATTTGTCGGCGGCAAATTTATCAACTTCGCAAATTTTGATCGCATATTAAGCATACGACTCCCATTATCATGGCCCTTCAGTGTTTCAATTGGGTTGGAAGTATTAGCGTTTGCAAATAAGGATTAGGGCGTAATGTTAAGAAGAACAAAAATTGTTGCAACACTTGGCCCCGCAACAGATGATCCAAAGATAATGGATAAGCTTATTGATGCGGGTGTTGATGTTGTTCGGATTAATTTCTCACATGGTTCGGAAGAGGAGCATATTCAGCGGGTTGAAATGGTGCGCGATCGTGCACGTGCGCACGGTCGCCAAGTGGGCGTATTGGTTGATTTGCAAGGCCCTAAAATTCGTATAGAACGTTTTAAAAACGGGCCAATTACGTTAGCAGAAGGTGCATCTTTTATACTTGATGCTGATTGCCATCCTGAAGAGGGTGATCTGTCTCGCGTGGGTATTTCTTATAAGGCATTGCCTGATGACGTTGATCGTGGTGATACTTTATTGCTGGATGATGGGCGTATTGTCTTCTGGGTAGACGATGTCATTGATAGCCAAATTCATTGTCGGGTGGTGGTTGGTGGTGTGATTTCTGACCGAAAAGGTATCAATCGGCAGGGCGGGGGGTTATCTGCGCCGGCGCTGACCGAAAAGGATCGGTCAGACATAAAAACAGCGGCTAAACTCTCTGCCGATTATTTGGCCGTGTCGTTTCCAAGAACACCGGAAGATGTCAATGAAGCGCGTCATTTGTTACGTTTGGCGAAAGGTGAAGGATTGATCGTCGCCAAAATTGAGCGCGCAGAAGCGTTAGATGTGTTAGAAGAAATTATTAAGGCATCCGATGCGGTCATGGTGGCGCGGGGTGACTTAGGTGTTGAAATTGGTGATGCTGAATTACCGGCTTGGCAAAAGGAAATCATAAGTACCGCACGCAAGCTTGATCGAGTGACGATAACCGCGACACAAATGATGGAATCGATGATCACTAATGCTATTCCGACCCGAGCAGAAGTGTTTGATGTGGCCAATGCGGTGCTTGATGGCACTGATGCAGTGATGTTATCTGCGGAAACGGCAACGGGTATGCACCCTGAGAAAACAGTGACGGCAATGGATCGCGTTTGTCGTGAAGCCGAGAAGCAATGGCTTGCACGGGTTTCCGATCATCGCATTAACACCGAATTTGAGCGTGTGGATGAAGCGATTGCGATGGCGGCCATGTATACCGCTAATCACTTGCGGGTGCGTGCGATTGCGGCGTTAACCGAATCGGGAGATACTCCCTTATGGATGTCGCGTATTAGTTCTGATATCCCTATTTATGCGCTAACGAGTCACGTTGCAACGTGTCGAAAAGTCACGTTATATCGTGGCGTGTATCCGATCAGTTTTGATGTATCGAGCACCGACCATGCGCAAGTGAATAAAGAAGCGATTGATGAGTTAGTCCGTCGCGGGGCCGTGAGAGATGGTGATCTAGTTATTATCACGAAAGGTGACTTGATGGGGGAGCATGGCGGTACCAATGCAATGAAAATTGTGCAGGTCGGTGATTTAGTGTCCGACCCAGGTTAACCATGATTTATTTATCAGAAAATGCATCATTTTAATCGGCACTGGATAACTTAGTGTCGGTTCTCAGTTTAGGTTTCGATAGAGTTAGTCAAAATTAAATCAATTAGGAGATTGGTATGGCCTTAGTTTCAATGCGACAGTTGCTTGATTATGCGGCTGAGAATGGGTTTGGATTACCTGCCTTTAACGTCAATAATATGGAGCAAGTTCATGCAATAATGCAGGCGGCCGCCGCCGTGGACAGCCCGGTAATTATGCAAGGATCAGCGGGTGCACGTAAATATGCAGGTGAGCCGTTTTTGCGTCATTTGATTATTGCTGCTTGTGAGCAATACCCGCATATTCCTGTTGTCATGCATCAAGACCATGGGTCGGAGCCTGCGATTTGCTTGCGTTCGATCCAGTCGGGTTTTACATCGGTGATGATGGACGGTTCATTAATGTCTGATATGAAGACGCCATCGACTTATGAATATAATGTGGACGTGACTCGCAAAGTTGTTGAAATGGCGCATGCCGGTGGAGTCTCTGTTGAAGGTGAATTGGGTTGTTTAGGCTCCTTAGAGACGGGCATGGCCGCCGAGGAGGATGGTTCAGGTGCGGAGGGTAAGTTATCTCATGATCAGCTATTAACGGACCCGGAAGAGGCAGCTGACTTCGTTAAGAAAACCAATGTGGATGCGTTAGCGATCGCGATTGGGACAAGTCATGGGGCGTATAAGTTTACTCGACCGCCGACGGGAGATATTCTGGCCATTAAGCGAATTAAAGAAATTCATGCACGGATTCCTGCTACCCATTTAGTGATGCATGGGTCTTCATCGGTACCACAAGATTGGTTAGAAATTATTAATAACTATGGCGGTGACATGGGGCAGACTTATGGTGTACCTGTTGAAGAAATTCAAGAGGGTATCAAGCATGGCGTGCGTAAAGTTAATATTGATACCGATTTGCGTATGGCTTCAACGGGTGCGGTACGTAAGCACCTCGCTGAAAATGCCTCGAACTTTGACCCACGCAAATTTTTAATCAGTTCCACAAAAGCCATGATGGAAATATGTAAAGCGCGATATGAAGCGTTTGGTTCAGCAGGACATGCCTCAAAGATCAAGGTTATTTCGCTTGATGATATGCAGCAACGTTATACGTCGGGTGAATTAGATCCTAAGGTGACCGGTTAATAACATCATCATATCAGTAGTAGGGGCCGCCTATCACGCGTGATTTTCAGTCGCTAGGTTGCTTGATCTCGGTAAATAATAGATAAAAACCCCCACTATATAATAGTGGGGGTTTTTATGGATGTTCCATGATTGGAACAATCCAGTCTACGCTCAGTTTGGCGGCGAAAAATCGTACTTTATATTGCGCTGAGTATAACTATGGATGGTGCAAACTGGGGAACTGGGCAATATCGGTTTTGGTTACCTTGTACTGCTGCTGCAATTGATGATTAATCGAGGAGGGGATCATTTTTAGAATTTTATTGACAATGAGACCGGCATGGGCATGATAAAAGCGTAGTTGGCATTTCACTGGTAAGTTCAACGAACATCGGTTTTTTATTTGGAAATTGATCCAGGCGATGACGGGCAGGTCACCTAGGCTTTTATCAATGCAGATCCAGGTTTCATGATCAGCTAAAACCTCAAGATGTTTCAAATTCGTCAATTCAATTGATAGTGGTGCGCCCAGGCGTAACAAGCCTAAGCGCATCGCATTGTATTGTTGGGCATCAATGGCCGTATACATTGTGCGCAATGCTGGGATGTTTTCAATCCGCGATTTCATAGCGGTTATCCATTTGAAGTCGTTAATCTACCCATAGTTTTCAGAATGGCCTGGAAGACTATATACCTGAGAAAATATACCCATTGGTGCTTATATTTTCGTATGTGTATGCATGCCTTGCCATGAGCTTGCCTCTTAGTATGTAAGAATATTGATCTGATGTCTACTAGCAAGTCGTTTGATCTAGTGAAAATCATATGGGGCGGGTGGATAACGACAGAGTCATGCCTAATTACCCCCCATCACTCTTGGTTAATCACTTTCTGGTGATATTTCCTTTGAGGCGGTTAATTATAGCTTCTATCTTACCTGCCAAATAAAATCATTCAGCCTAGCTTTAATAGCAGATAGGGCTAAAATAGGATGAAAATCGAACTTGTTCAGCATTTTCTTGACAAATATTCGGAGCATTCACATGATACATAGAGACAGAAATAAGCCGAGGAAAATGTGTCTAGAGCGGCTGGCAGGGTTGGCTGATGAACTTAAATAATAATGACAAGGCTATTCCTGATTTTTATACATGGTTTATTGGCTTCTAGGTGCTGTTTGAATGTTGGTGACGATGGGGTACGATCGGTTTTCGATCATATAATTGATTGGTTTTTAGTGTGGAGGGCGTGATCAATGAAAGTAAGATTTCTCTTGTCAATATTGGCGGTATTCTTTTGTTCAACGGTAGTTTCTTGGGCGGGTAGCGAACATGAAGCGAAAGGCATTGTTGACTCGATTAGCCAGTCTGAGCGAAAAATAAGTATTTCTCATCAGGCGATAAAGGCATTAGGAATGGGAGCGATGACGATGACTTTTTTCGTTGCTGATCCCGCTATGTTGTCCGAGGTTAAAGCCGGGCAAGCCATTGAGTTTGTCGTAACGAAGGATCGTCGCGGGCGTTTTGTTATTGTTGATTTGCAACGCTCAGATGATTAGGCGTGGGCGATGTAATAACTTTCCTGTAAGAATTTAGGCGCGAAGTGTAGATTTATACTATAAAATAAAAATATATTCAGATGGCTATGTTCTGTTGAGGGAGGTGAGTGCAATCCGTTTTAAGGCTTCCTTAACTCCCGCAACGTACTTTGCAAGCATCCATACTTAAAAAATAGGTAATATAACACGGTTTTATGTGTTTTAAACCTATGGGGAGCGTTTCCATACACTTCGCAGGGGAACCGCCCTTGTTATTCAGTCGTTCGCGTTCATGGGTGTTTCTATGTTATTTTTTTTGCAGCAAATGCGTTGGGTGCCACTCGTTGCCGCGTTTTTCGTGTTTCATATGACTTTTGCTAACGGGGTAACTCTCGAAGAAATTGAGCAACTCGCGGTGCAAAATGATCCGATTATCACTAAATACCAGGCGATTGCTCAGGCGGCAATGACAGCGTCTATCGCCGATAATCAATGGCCTGATCCCACGTTAAGAATAGGGCAAGTTAATTTACCGTATTCACCTTTTTCGTTTGATAAAGAGCCGATGACACAAATGGTGATTGGGGTGCAGCAGGTTATTCCTTCAAAGGGACTACTTGGCCAGCAGAAAGAGCAAAAGTTACTTTTAGCTGAAGTATATCGTGCCCAAGCTATGGATAGGGCATTGCAAGTTTTAAAGGGTTTACGTCAAAGCTGGATGGATGTGTATTATCAAACGCAAGCGGCATTTTTGGTGAAAGAAAGCCAGGAAGTGTTTAGTCAGTTTGTAAAAATTACTCAATATCAGTATCGAGCTGGGCGTGGTAAACAACAGGATGTGGTGCAAGCTCAGCTGGAATTGAGTTTTTTGCAGGACCATGAATTGCAAATAAACCAAAAGCGAGAAGTTGCTATTGCAGAATTAGCTAATTGGGTTGGGGCGAGTTTGGATGCGAGTGAGTTATCTGTCTTGTTTCCTGATTTGCCTGCATTACCTATATTGGCAGATTTAGAATCAAATATAGAATTTCATCCGGCTGTTTCTATAGAAAAAGCCCGCTTAGGCGTGACCCGTAAAGGGGTGGCAATAGCGCGTGCGAAATATAAGCCCAAGTGGATGGTTGATTTATCTTATGGTCTGCGCTTTGGGGAAAACATGAACTTAAATGATCAGGGGGATGTGGTGGCTTCGAAACGTTCTGACTTTTTGTCAGCGATGGTTTCCGTAGAGTTGCCATTTTTCACCAAAAATAGGCAAGACCAGCGTCTTAATGCTAGAGGACACGAAGTGAATGCGGCGGCAGACTCCGTTGATGTGCGTCGTCGGGTTTTGCAAAAATTATTAACAACGGCTTATGCAAATTGGATGCGGTTAGGGGAGCGACTAGAATTTTATAAAACAAAAATATTACCTCAGGGAGCACAGTTTTCAGAGTCGTCTCGTAAAGCGTATCAAAGCCGAATTAGTGACTTTTCTGATTTAACTAAAGCCCGATTACGAGAATTAGACAGTCATTTACTGGCGTTAGCATTGCGTGTTGAAAGAGCGAAAGCCCATTATGATTTACAGTATATAGCAGGGGAGGCTCAGTAACTATGTTGGCTAAACGTATTCATTATAAAGCTTGGATATTTATTAATTGGATTGAAAAAATTATTTTTCCTCATGCGCATACTGTTACTGTTCGCGTAAAAAATCAAATTTTGTTGGCGTTGATAATCATTTTTACCAGCTTACCTGTTAATTATTATTTATTTTTTTCTGCTAGCGATATGGAGGCGGTTGCGGCGGTGGAAAATCATTCTGCTCAGCTTCCTCAAGTGACTCGACCACTATTATTGTCTGAACTCGATGCACAGCAACCGTCTGGCAAAAAAGATGATGTGCGAGCGTCTTCTAATTCATCTGAAGAAGAAACTGCGCTTGATCATGCAAAGAAACATATGAACACCAATTATGTTTGTCCGATGCATCCAGAAATTGTCACCAATGATGCGAGTGCAACTTGCCCGCTATGTGGTATGGATCTGGTTCCTTTAGAGATGAGTGGTGAAGTGGATATTGTCACCTTGTCACCAAACGTCATCAATTCCCTTGGCGTGAGGACAGCGCCCGTCAAGCGGCGAACAATTTATCGCAGGATAAATAGCGTGGGCTATATTGGTTATGATGAAAATCGTATTCGCACTGTGAGTCTAAGGACGGAAGGTTGGATTGAGCGGCTGATTGTGAAATCTGTTGGGAGCAAGGTTCGGAAGGGTGATTTGTTATTTGAAATATATTCTCCAAAACTGGTGAACGCACAAGAAGAGTATGTACAATCACTGATCATAGATGGTGGTGATGGGATGCTTGTCTCAGCCTCAAGGGCACGATTAAAAGCGCTTGGTGTTTCGGCGGCGCAAATCGCGGCTTTGAGAACCGAAAAAGATGTGAAACAGCTGATACAGATTAATGCGCCACAAAATGGTATTGTTTCAGAGTTGAACATAACGGAAGGGATGTTTGTTTTGCCATCTAAAGCCGTGATTAGTTTAGTTGATCTTTCCAGTGTATGGTTGTTAACAGATATTTTTGAAAATCAAGTAGGCTGGGTGAAAAAAGGGCAGCTTGCTGAAGCGTTGTTACCTTTTATGCCGGATAAGATTTGGGAGGGTACCGTTGAGTATGTCTACCCTAGCTTAGACCCCAAGACACGAAGCTTAAAAGCGCGCTTACGGTTTAATAACCCTAGCGGATTATTAAAGCCCAATATGTATGCAGACGTAACGATTTATGCTCGACCGAAAAAGAAAGCGTTAACAGTTCCAAGAGAAGCGGTTATTCAAACCGAAGGTCGGCAGCGTGTTATTGTTGCGCTGGGAGAAGGAAGATTTCAACCTGTTGCAATACGCACTGGCGTGAAAACAGAAGATCATGTTGAAATTATCAGTGGTTTAGAGGAAGGGATTCGGGTGGTTGTCTCCAGCCAGTTTCTGATCGACTCAGAAAGTAGTATGCGTGCTAGTTTATTGAGATTAACGGGTGGATAGTGGATGACTGATAATTTTTTCAGTTTGATATAATTGTGAACTTGAATCCTTAACCGGCCTTGGCCAGGCCTGATGCAAGATGTATGTTAAAAGCGTAAGACTTTCATCGTTTTGACGATGAGGTGTTACGAGTATAAATGTTTGCATAATTTAGGCGGCTAACTATGATTGCCCATATCATTCGATGGTCTATTTACAATAGACCGCTAGTTTTAATTATTACTTGTTTGTTGATTGTCTGGGGAATTTATTCGGTAAAACAAACTCCTCTTGATGCGATTCCCGATCTGTCGGACCTACAAGTCATTGTCAAAGTTTCTTATCCAGGCCAAGCTCCCGAAGTGGTCGAAGATCAAATTACCTATCCTATTACTACCGCCATGTTATCTGTGCCAGGGGCAACAGCCGTACGTGGGTATTCATTTTTTGGTGATTCTTATGTGTATATCATTTTTGAAGATGGCACGGATATTTATTGGGCTCGATCGCGGGTATTGGAATATCTTAACCAAGTTATGGCTCAGCTTCCGGCAAGTGTAAGACCTCAGTTAGGGCCAGATGCAACGGGTGTTGGTTGGATATATCAATACGCGCTGGTGGATAAAACGGGTAATAATGATTTATCGCAACTTCGTAGTTTGCAAGATTGGTTTTTAAGGTTTGAGTTGCAAACGGTTCCTGGGGTGGCCGAGGTGGCAACCGTCGGGGGAATGGTCAAACAGTATCAGGTTGTGTTAGATCCCGATCGTTTACGGGCCTATTCGATAACGATTAATCAAATTCATACGGCGATTCAGCGAGCTAATCAAGAGGTTGGAGGCTCTGTGATCGAATTAGCGGAAGCTGAATATATGATTCGGGCTAAGGGTTATTTGCAAGGCATTGATGATTTACGACAAGTTCCAGTGGGGATTAATAATGCGGGCACGCCTGTGTTATTGAAAGATGTGGCGCAAATACGCTTAGGTCCGCAAATGCGGCGAGGGATTGCGGATTTAGATGGTATCGGTGAGGTGGTCGGAGGCATTGTCGTGATGCGTTGGGGTGAAAATGCCTTAACAACCATTGAGGCGGTTAAGCAAAAGTTACATTCATTGAAAAATAGTTTGCCAGATGGCGTTGAAATTGTTGAGACATACGATCGTTCTTCGTTAATTAATCGATCAGTGACAACGCTGCGAGACAAGTTGTTGATTGAGTTTTTAATTGTTGGTGTCGTTTGTTTTATTTTTTTGGGTCATTTGCGTTCAGCGTTAATTGCCATCGTAATTTTACCGACGGGCGTATTAGTGGCGTATATTGTGATGAGCTATCAGGGAATTAATGCCAATATTATGTCCCTGGGCGGCATTGCAATTGCGATTGGGGCGATGCTTGATGCAGCGATTGTTATGATTGAAAATGTGCATAAACATCTGGAAAAATGTGAAAATAATGCGGTTAACCGATGGCGGGCTGTGCAACGGGCATCAATTGAAGTGGGTCCTGCATTATTTTTTTCACTATTAATTATTACCTTAAGTTTTTTGCCAATCTTTGCATTGGAAGCGCAAGAGGGTAAATTATTTGCTCCGCTGGCATACACCAAAACCTATGCGATGGCTGCCGCCGCTGGCTTGTCTATTACGCTTATGCCGGTGCTGATGGGGATTTTTATTACTGGGAAAATTCCGTCAGAGAATGATAGTTTTATTAATCGTACTTTAATTAAAATCTACTTGCCCATCATTCGATGGGTTTTGAAATCACCGAAGCTTGTTGTTTTTTTTTCATTGATTTTGACAGCGAGCACCGTGTATCCATTGATTCAGTTGGGTTCTGAATTTATGCCGGAACTTGATGAAGGTGATTTGATGTATATGCCAACCACCTTTACTGGTATTTCCATCGGTAAGGCTGGAGAATTATTGCAAATCACCGATCGACTGATCAAAACAATACCCGAAGTACGTACTGTTTTTGGCAAGGTTGGGCGGGCCGAAACGGCGACGGACCCGGCACCTTTGACGATGATTGAAACAACCATCCAGTTGAAACCAAAGAGTCAATGGCGACCAGGTATGACCCTGGATAAGCTAAAAATGGAGTTGGAACATACGATTGATTTACCTGGATTAACCAACGCTTGGGTGATGCCGATTAAAACACGGATCGATATGATTTCAACAGGGATTAAAACGCCGCTAGGAATCAAAGTGACAGGCAGTGATTTAAGTGTGATTCAGGAAATTGGGCAAGAACTCGAATCTGTCGTAAAAAAAATACCCGGTGCAGCATCGGTATTTTCTGAACGTGTGGCGGCAGGACGATATATTAATATTGAAATTAATCGCCAGGCGGCGGCGCGTTACGGTCTTAATATTGCGGATGTACAAGAGGTAATTAGTCATGTTATTGGTGGCTCAAATGTCACTCAGACTGTGGAAGGGCTGGAGAGATATCCAGTGAATATTCGATACCCACGCAGTGTGCGTAACTCGTTGGATAAATTGGCTGAGTTGCCCATTGTGACACCGACGGGGGGCGTCGTTCCTCTAAGTGAGGTCGCTGTCATTAAAATCATTGATGGCCCAGGTTTGATTAAGAGTGAAAATGCGCGTCGCATCGGTTGGGTTTTTGTGGATATTCGCGGGAGAGATTTAGGTGGCTTTGTTGCTGATGCGAAAAAAATAGTGTCAGAGCAAGTGAAGCTTCCCGCCGGTTATTCGATTGGTTGGTCTGGACAATATGAATATATGCTGCGAGTGAAAGAAAAATTGCAGCTTGTTGTGCCGCTGACTCTGGTGATTATATTATTGTTATTGTATTTTAATTTTAAAACATTTACCGAGTCATTTATAGTCATTTGTACGGTACCTTTGTCTTTGGTGGGGGCATTTTGGCTTGTGTATTGGTTAGGTTATAACTTGTCGGTGGCTGTCGGCGTTGGTGTAATTGCTTTAGCCGGTGTCGCGGCAGAATTCGGTGTCGTGATGTTACTATATCTTAATCATGCAATGAAAGAATTTAAACCAGCGGATCAAGCAACGCTGCATCGTGCTATTGTCTATGGTGCTGTATTGCGAGTAAGGCCGAAAGCGATGACAGCTGCCGTTATTATTGCGGGTTTGTTACCTATTCTTCTAGGGGGGGGGACAGGATCAGAAGTCATGAGTCGCATTGCGGCGCCTATGTTGGGAGGAATGATTACGGCGCCTTTAGTCTCAATGATTTTAATACCGGCCATTTATGTCTTATGGAAACGCAAGGGCTTTGTGGTGAATGAACAGGTGAATGCTAAGAAAAATAAATCCTGGTGGAAAAAAATATTTATTTTCCCTTTTAAGGGGAGAAAAAAACGTAAAGGATGGGATGAATTGCAAGAAAAATGATAAGGAATGGGCAAGTTGTTAAGTTGCTCATTCCTCCGCGTTATTTTTTTTCAGATTTCCTGTATCGGTAATTGTGATATCGATTGTAGTACGCAAGAAAAAAACCAAAACTTAACAATACGCTTATTATGATTGCAGGATTAGTGATTGCGTAGGCGATTAATTCTAATAGATAACGCACCATTGATTTCATGAGCGGTTTGTCTGTAATCCACTCTGCCAGTGCAGGTGAATGATGATAATATTGATTAATTATCCATTGTCCTATTTGACTTGATGCGAGGTAGCGATCTCTGAATTGTCGGAATGTGGTGACTTGAGGATGTAAATAAGAGCCAAAAGCGACGGTGGCAATAAAACATCCTTCCCGTTCCACGCGGATGCTTTGTTCGCTTGAGATTTGTTTGTTTTCTCTGTCATCGCTTTCTGTCCATCTGACTGTTGCCGTCGCAATAATGTCTCTGCCCGCTAATAAGGGTCGTGGTTGAGTAAGGATTTCGATGGAGACTGAGCTGCCAGCGTCTAATTTGTTGATCAAGCAGTTAATGACTTTGGCTCTCAAGTCACAAATTGCGCTGCGATTAACGGATAGATAAGTCATGCCCCCTGTTCGTTTATCCATTTCTCCATCATCATCAAATCCAACGAATACGGCTGTTTCAAACTTGACTCGTACACAGGTTGCGTAATTGTTCTCGGGTGAGTTATTAGTGACCGTGATCGAATAGGTATGTTTTTGCCCGACAATGAGTTTTTTATGGTCTGCTTTTACGCTGACATCTAATGTAATATTGATGAAGACAGGTATTAAGACAAACGTTTTTTCAATACCGTTGCTCATGCCTTTGCCGAGTATCGGTCGGGCGTTGGTATTTTCTGCATTCACAATTTTGTTTGAATGGGTAATTACCGTGGCTTGCTCAAGAATAAAGTCGGTATTGGTAATAATTAGATCATTTAAATCTTGCAGCTTGCATGAGAAATTATAAATGGTGGCTCTGCGTTCATCGTTGGCGTTAATGCTTGTGCCGACAAATGTTGACGTATTTTTTGCGATGATTTGACCACCTTTATTTGCCAAGGTCGGCATGATAATTCCAGTGTATATAATGAAGTCACAATTTTCATTCGGTGTGTTGTTGACACAGTTGAGGCGTTGGGAGGCTAAGTCACTGTCTGATTGCCACCGGATAGGTATTGGGATATCGCTTTGCTCAAAGATTACCTTATTGTTGCTGTCGAGTATGGGGTTGCCATTTTCATCTTTCTTGATTTGGGAAAATGTCCAGCCGGCAAAGCGCTTTCCTGAGACGGTATTAGAAACCGTTTCAATGTCCAATGGACTGTCTAGAAATTCTCGGACTTCATAGCCCCTTTGTGATACCCCAAGCCAGGCAATCGGTTGGCGAGTCTCATTGGCACGAATGATTGAGCCGGTAATGGTGTTGTCATTTTTATCAATGGCTAATACTTCTGCTTTGCGATTGATGAGCGTTTGGATGCCATCGTCGCTGGTTTCGAGGAATAAACTTAAGTCTCCCGCGGTGTATTTCGCATTGTTTAGCCCGTCTGTTTCTAGTAAGACCCAATAAATGGGACGTTCTGCACCGTTTTCGTCAAATGATGTGCCAATGATAAAGCCGTTATCATTCACACCGGTGGCGATGGCTTCGGTATCTTTGCAGTCGGTGACCACCCCCTCAGAGATCGGTCGTTTTTCGTAATCAATGCCGCAATCGGGTAAGGTGAGATTAGTGGTGTCAATAAATTGTTCTCTATCGCTTAGGTCCTGCTTTGTTAATATGCAGCTCCCTCGCGGAGGAATATTTCTCTGCTCTTCGGTCGGCTCATTGCATAACGGCATGATTCGTCGATAAAGGGGTAATTCTTTGGCGATGTATATGCCCGCCGTATCGCGCCCCCAGACCACCGGGCGTCTTACTTGTTTTTCCTCGATGGGCGTTCTAAACCAGCCGGAAATGAGTTCACCTTCGGCATTGTCAGGATCGTTGGTATCGTTGATGCCCGTGGCAACACTGTCGAGAATGGTTTTAAGTTCATCGCGGTCGAGTTCTAATTCAATATCGAGAGGAAAGCTTTGGCTAATTGGTTCGTCGGCGGTGCCAGGAACAATCCAATAAGCGGCTTGGCCTTTGTCATCACCGACCACTCGGCCAGCGTTGTTAATGGTGTTACCGGTGCCTGATTCAATAATTTTTAAGTCATACCGTGCGGCTAATGACAGTGACGATAGGCAGCTGCACGCCATCAGCCAGCCGATCATAAGTAGCGATGATTTTTTAAATGAGAAAGCGCCCACAGTGTTATCCTAATTTGATGATCGCGATGATGACGAGTCCCAAGGTCAAGTTGAGCGCCACAACTTTTCGAATGATGGCTAATTGTTTGGCGGCGGCTTGAGCTTTGTTTTGTGCTAGATCATCTTTTAAATGGCGAAACGGTTTAAAATACAAATACACAAATAATGCGATCATGACCAGTCCAATGATTAGCATGGCTTTTATTGGGAAGTTGATGTGTTCGAATGATGAGGCAAGCTGGCTGCTCATCCACAACCCAGTGACGAGCAAAGCAATGATGCTGCCCCATACCCAGGGAAAAAAACGAGAAAATGCCGCCTGCCAGAGCATTAGACGAAGGCCGGGGTCAAGGGTTTCAATGATCGCGGGTCGCAGTATGACGTAGGCGAAAAACATGCCTCCGATCCAAACCAGGGCAGAGAGTAAGTGAATAAGTTCTAAAATATACATGTTGGGATCATCGGGTTGTGCGGTTTAGTCAATTGCCTAAAATAGGCAAGCTGGTTAGGTGTTGTTAAGCAATCAGCTACGGTGATTGGTGGGCGATATTTTTTTTAAGCCAGCCGCGAATGTGTTTAATTAATATTGTCGTTTGGTTTAAAAAATCATGGTCAGCGCCGAGAATTTTGATTTGTCTGAATCGCCTATTGCCTGTTTTATTTAATGAGAGTTGTTGGACCTTTATCGTTCGGTCTGAAAGGACAGAGCTACCTAGTTTACCTGACTGCCGAGCGCTTTGTAAGCGTTCATTGGCACTATTGAGTACCCAGGGTCGATCATTTTGCCCAAATATATCTAAGATTGAAATGGGAATGTTAGGCAATGTTTTGGTAATATTTAGCCAGCGGCTTGTTTGACTGTTAGTATAAAAACCAATACCGATCAACGCGATGATTTCAGGGGATTGGGCGATATACTTTTCGGTATAGGCGGCGGCTAAGGTGGCACCAACACCGTGTCCAAGTAAAATGACCTGCTCAATTTGTTTGTTTTTCAGGAAATTGATGGCGGCTGTGATTCTGGGTTCGGCTTGTAATAATAAACGGTCGAAATTTGGTTGATTTTGATTGGCAATGACGGGCATTTGTACCGAAAGCGTTGACCAGCCATACTGGGGCAATTGGATTCTCAATGGATGTAATACCTGAGGCCAGTCAGGGTGGTTGTCGATATCATGGAGCAAGATGATGCCTTGAGCATAGGCTTGGGTCGTTTTTTCTATATACAGCGCGAGTACTTTTTGTTTGTTGGTGGTTAGCCAAGTGATTTCTTCCGGTTTGGCTTGGGCTTGTATGGCTTGATTCCAATGTTGCTCTTTTAACCAGTCAGATGCATCGCTTACGGTGCTGATGAGGACAGTGCATAAAATTAAATGAAACGATGTCGCTATTAAATGCATTTGATTCGCTATTGTTACTGGATAAGCCATGGCGGCGTGGTGGTACGGGCTCACTCAGCGAGGGCAAAATTAGCTGCAATATTTTGGCTGATCGTGTAAAGTGCCACCAGAGGGCACGTTGCGCACGGTTAAATTGCGTCCGAAAGTCCATAAAATACTTGCACGTCTCATAAAGTTTGTGCAAATAATGTTGTTATTCGAAAGTAGGCGGCAATCCTCGTTGACGGCTAACGGTAGATCACCTCAATTGCTTGAGTGAGCTTGCCATATTTTACTTTTTTTAACAATGTTTTAGAACTCATATATAGGTTAGAGGCTAAAGTTATGCCAGATTATTTTATTGCTCCTTCAATTCTTTCGGCAGACTTCGCACGATTAGGCGAAGAGGTGGATAATGTGCTAAAAGCCGGTGCTAATATCGTACATTTTGATGTGATGGATAATCATTATGTGCCTAATCTGACAATCGGACCATTGGTCTGTGAGGCACTGAGAGGCCATGGGATTACTGCAGATATTGATGTGCATTTAATGGTCAAGCCCGTCGATCGCATTATTCCGGATTTTGTTAAAGCGGGCGCAAACTACATCACTTTTCACCCGGAAGCGTCTGAACATGTTGATCGAACGTTGTCATTAATAAAGGAGAATGGTTGCAAGTCAGGTTTGGTATTTAATCCAGCCACGCCGTTAAGTTATTTGGAGCATGTATTAGATAAGGTGGATATGGTGTTGTTGATGTCGGTGAATCCGGGGTTTGGTGGCCAAAAGTTCATCCCTCATACGCTGAATAAACTACGACAGGCGCGCAAGATCATTGATGAGAGTGGTTTTAATATTCGTCTGGAAATTGATGGTGGTGTTAAAGTGGACAATATTAGAGAAATTGCCGAAGCGGGCGCCGATACTTTTGTGGCGGGTTCGGCTATTTTTAATACCGATGACTATACGGCGACCATTGATGCCATGCGGGCTGAGTTAGCTAAAGTCAATCGGTCGTAGGGATACTGGATAGTTTCACCATTATTCAGATTGTGTGCGGGCGGTGATGGATTGTCTGAATGGGGTGCGAACAAAAAAAGCCTGCACATGAGTAGATGTCGGATGTCGGGTGGGAGGTGTCAGGTTATTAGGTCTGTTATCACCTTTCTATTATGCCACTATTATTACGTGTAAGCGTGTTTGCTCAGTCAGAATAAAAGAGATATCTTGCATCGTGTGTTTGCTTTGGCATTGTCTGCTTGTTTGTTAGGATTGGCGGCTTGCGCTGGAGTGAATACTAAAAATGCTCAGCCGATTTATTGGCCTGCACCACCAGCAATCCCTCGCTTGGTCTACGAAACCACACTTAAGTCACCACAAGATTTCCAGGAGCGCTCACCTATTGATCGGCTGCGTCAGATTGTTTCAGGCAGTGCGGCTGAGCGCCATTCTTTTTTTATTAAGCCTTATGATGTGGCGGCCTTTGGTGGTTTGATTGCAGTATCGGATACGCGAACAAACCTCGTGCATGTGTTTGATGTGTCGAGGAAACGCATTTTTGTCATTGGTGGTCGTGGTACGGGGACATTGGTACAGCCATTAGGGGTAGCGATTGATGAACAAAAACGTATCTATGTGGCGGATTCAGGGTTACGTCGTATCGTTGTGTTCGATCAATTGGGGCATTTTATTCGATTTATCGGAGAGTCATCTGATTTTGTCCGCTTGAGTGATGTGGCCGTATCCTTAGATGGTGTCTTGGTCTATGGTATCGATCGAGGTGGTGTTGACTCGGCTTCTCACCAGGTGGTTGTTTTTAATCTTCAGGATAAAAATAAATCAATTATTGGCAAGCGGGGCGTCAAGGTGGGTGAATTTAATCATCCGACTCAAGCGGCGGTTGGTTCAAATGGTAATTTGTATGTGCTTGACTCAGGTAACTTTAGAGTGCAAGTATTCTCAAGTACGGGGGGTTTTTTAAGAACTTGGGGAGGTCCTGGTAAAAATTTTGGCAATTTTGCCAGGCCAAGAGGCATTGCGGTCAATCGGCAAGGCCATGTGTTTGTGACCGATGCGGCTTTTCAAAATTTCCAAATTTTCAATGAACAGGGGCAATTGTTGTTGCCGATTGGCGAAGCCGGTGATGATAGGCCGGGTCACTATCTGTTGCCAGCCGGTATCGCCGTGGATGAAACGGAGCGCATTTATGTGGTGGATCAGCTTTATGGAAAAGTTGAGGTCATGCGGCTGTTATCTGAGCAAGAAAGTCAGGCCATTAAGCGGTAGTGAGGTCTGTATATGAAAATAAGTTGTTGATTGACAACTGCTCTGCCTATATTTTTACCGCTTGCATGAATCCTTCACTGTTGAGTCTTGCGCTAATCTCTCTGGTCGTCTAGAGTAAGGCTCTGGTAAATCAATGGAACTTTAATGCAAAACAGAATTTGAACAAAACCTGTCTACCACCATCGTTTGTGGTGCTAGGCGGCCGTCCGAGAATGGAAAGCCGGCTAGGTTTTTGTTGAAGTCGAGGGTATAGTGCTAACTCTCGTGTATGTGATGCTTTATTTCGTCAATAGGGGGGGAGATGAAAGGAAGTCCAAATGGTGTGGCCAGTAGGTTTCGGCTAGCATTTTTTTGTCTTCTCTGTGGCTTCACGGTAGAACTCGCTGTGGCTGGCATTGCTGAATCTGTTCATAACCTGGGAACCACAGGTACCGGCCCGAGTGCTAATGGTGGCGATCGCAATCAATTCTCTGGGACCGCTGAAATTTGTGTTTTCTGTCACACCCCGCATGGTGGTGATGAGCGCGCCGCCGTCCCGCTATGGAACCGTTTTCTAAATGATCCCGCCAGCTATTCCACGTATGACCAGTTAGGTACCAGTACTTTCGATGCGCGTATTGCGGATGTGGGTTCGGTATCGATTGGTTGTTTATCTTGCCATGATGGCACCATCGCTATTGATAGCATGATTAATGAACCGGGTTCAGGCGCTGACAATCCAGGTTTTAGTGCGGGCACGTGGACGGGTGACGACGTACGGGGTGCAGAAGATGGTCGCTTGCAGCTTGGCATTGTACAAAATTTGGGATCGGATTTAACCAATGACCATCCGATCGGGATGCAATATGCCGGTGGAGGTATTTCAGCATCGACACCCGTCTTACCCCAAGGGGATACCATCGATCCGGATTTTGCGCCCGTATTATTCAAGATTAAGGATGGTCGATATTTATGGTGGGTTGAAAAAGACTGGCGTGTCGGCGGTGATGGTGAGCGTACCAAGACTGACGTTGTGCTGTATACCCGGGATAGTAGTAATGGTTATCCAGGGCAGTCTCAGCAAGAGCCTTTCGTGGAATGTGCCAGTTGTCATGATCCTCATACCACAGAGAACCCAACTTTTTTAAGAATTAGCAATACTGAGACACCGAGCGGGCTTTGCTTAACCTGCCATGTGAAGTAAGGTCTCACAAAAAGGGCCGGCGACTATATACCGTATACGGTGACTAATCCTGATGATGAATAACGACTTAGACTGTTTGTTATGGCAAGGCCGATACCTGTTGGTTGGTCTTTCATTTTTTGTTTTCGCCGCCCCGAGCTTGGCAAGTCCATCGCTCAAGGCCGCGCCTGACGCTGAAAAAACGATTGAACAAACCGTCGATTCGGAATCAATCAACGTTGATTATTTAGCGATTGTCGGCGATGAGAAAATTAGCCTGCAAGCATTTCAGATGGCTGTGCAAGCCGGGATTCGCAAGCGATTCTATCATGGTAAGGTGCCAGAAGTGCAGTTACGAGCCTATCGTAAAGAAGTTGCACAGACGTTGATTGACCGAAGCTTGTTATTGCAAGAGGCTCAAAGAAGGCAGATACAACCCGATGCCGAAGAAACGAAGGCGGAAGTCGCAAGATATTCTGCACGGTATGCGAAGCGACAGTTTTGGCAAGATCATAAAGACGAAATGTTACCGGGCTTGATCGCGGCCATTGAAGAAGAGAGTGTGCTAAAGCAACTCGAGCAGCGCGTGCGTGATGTGGCAGCCCCTGATGGCTTAGCCGTGAATGCTTTTTATCAGTCGGAGCGAGAGTTTTTTACGACCCCTGAGCAGTTGAGAGTATCGCTGATTATGCTTAAAGTTGACCCGGCTTCTCCTAGTGATGTATGGCAAGCTGCGAGCTTGGAAGCGGAAGGCTTGGTATCTCGCTTGCGCAAGGGTGCTGACTTTGGTGAAATGGCGCGAATTCATTCAGGCGATCAAACAGCAAGTACGGGTGGAGATATGGGATATATTCATCAAGGTATGTTAGCTGAGCCGGCGCAGCGGGCCATTGATGCTTTGAATGAAGGAGAGATATCGGAACCGATATTGCTGTTGCAGGGCATCGCTATTTTAAAGCTGCACGAACGCGTCGAGCCGTCACTTAATTCCTTTGAAGAAGTTAAAATCCGGGCGAAACAATTATTGCAGCGTGAACTGGCGGAAAGTGCTTGGCGTGAATTGTTAGAAAACTTGAGTAAAAATATAACGGTTTCGGTTAATGAATCGGTGTTGTAGTTTTTTGGGTGTTCCATTCCTAAAGGCCGGGGGGCTGAGGGCTTTTAGTTAAGCTAACGCAAGAAGAAAGACGCACGTGTCATAGAGTCTAGCGCATTTTCTTGTATAAATTGATGGTTTTTCAGGATAATAAAATACACATTGCCATCTGAAAAACGAATGGAAGAGGGAGGAGTCTTTCGACTCTTTGTGATTATTTTAGGCAGCGGTGGTTAAGCTACTAATGTGACTCATCGTTATATGCAGAGTTCAAAAAAATAATCGACAGAATCAAAGAGCCTTGAGGTAGAGATGATGATACTAGGGATGCATTTTTTTTGTAGTTTGGGTGGGCTTATCAAAAAAAAGGGGTTGTGTTACCGATAAGATTAATTGGAATGACTATTATACGGTTGCATTGCCTAACAATATTGCTTGGCGTGGTGGTTTTATCGGCCGCATCCACTGCAAGTTTGGCCTACCAACTTCAACCCATCACGTTTAATGGAAACATTGGGTATTTCTATACGTTGAATGAAAACGATGGCGGGTCGCAAGCGGATAGCTCAAACCTGATTGGTTCGCTTAATGCTGACGCTTATCTGTGGCAGCCGTGGTTTGCCCGGCTAAACGCGGGTGGTACTGTGAGTATTGCTAAATCAGAGGCGGATACCATCAATAGTGAGAGTAAATTATTGTCATCGCGTTTAAATTTGCAGGTGTTGCCAAAAAGTCGTTTTCCTTTTCAATTGACGTTTAATAGTAGTGATAACGCTGTCGAATGGGTCAATAAAGATAAAGCCGAATTAGTTGATTTAGGATTAGATTATCGCTCTCGTTATTTTAATGTTAGACAAAGTTATATTACGCTCGGCGGGAATCGTCTTGATGCGTGGTACAGTCAGCGTATGAGAGGTTCGGATATCAATGGTGACCTAAAAGATAATACATACGGCGCTAAAGCGAAATGGCGAGCTAAAAATTATAATTTGTATCTCGCGGGTACCATGCAGACAAAGGAACAGTCGGAGATTGATCAGCAGCGGAAAAATACGGTGTTATCACTGATGCATAACTATATTCCGACGAGTGAGTTTTATATCAAGACCTTAGCAACCAAAACACGGGTTGATAATGAAACCAGAAAAGGGGATGATCCGACCAATAGCAGTGGCAGTTTTCCTTTGAATAGTGTGACAGATATATCTCAAGTGACCTCATTTTTTTATTGGCGCCCGGTTCACAAGCCATTCACTTTGACAGGGGGTACCCGCTTTGTTTGGCGCAATGTCGATTTTGCGACAGTCAAAGATGATCAAACGAATTTTAATGCCAATGTGGCGGGTAATTATCAAGTGAATCGGCGCTTTCGCATCACTGGTACGGCTAATATTTCTTCGCTTGATACGGAACGAAATAATCGGGTGGCGAGCAAGCAAAGTGTATTGGCAAATTTTCGCTCCGACCGTTATGCCTTGCGCTATTTTAATTATTATTGGTATGTCAACGGTGGTGTGGGTAACGAAGTTGAAGCGCAGTTCCAAAAAACTGATACTACGCAGGATTTGAATATTGGTATTGGACATAGTGCCCACCGAAACTGGGTAACAGGTAATCGCTCCAATTTACGTGCGAATATTATACAGGCGGCTCGAGAATTTATTCAGATTGATGAGGGCGATACCTCGTTTACCTTGAGTCATTCGGCGAGCTTAACGTGGCGGGATGGCGGGCAGCAATCAACCTCTTTCATTCAGCTCTCTGGGCTTGATTCGAGAAATTTTGATGACGATATTGATACACAGATTATTACTTTGCAGTTGTCGCATAATGTGCCAATCTCTCGATTAAGTTCTTGGGGAGGGCATTTCACCCTGCAAAGTACTCGGCGTAATACGGTGCAAACTCGAATGGATCGATTTTTAACGACGGGGACCGGTCGGCTTAATTACCGTCATGCTCGATTGTTTGGAATTTATCGATTGGAGTTCCGGGGAAGGTTTGATATTTCAACAACGGCAAATCGTGAGGGAGGAGACCAAAAGCAGGCGGAACTCGAAGGCCGGTTGCGTTATAACATAGGCTTGTTAAATACGACATTATTGGGGCGATGGGTGAATAATGATGCCGGTATTGGATCAAAAATGCTAGTATTTCAAGTTAACAGGCAGTTTTAGAGAAAGTGAAACAATATTTATTTTAAAAAAGGCCAAGCCACAAAACTGACTGTGTTAGCGTCTGTTGTTTTCATTGTGCTCAACGGAGTTTTGGAAAATGATGCTTGGCAATGAGGGGATAGTGGGGGGTAGGAATAGGCGCGAAGTTTTGAACGTTTTGATTGAGAGTCGCATGAATATAAGGAGGTGCAAGCCTAAGGATGGGAAGGTAGAGCAATGCAGGAGCCATTGTCGAGAGTGGCTCAGTCGATAGCGTCGAGGTGAAAAATGGATAAATTGTTTAGTCGCCAATTCCTAATATAACTGATGTATTTGTATGTTGAGTTTGACCTTGTGTTTCAGCTATTTGCAAATACAATTAAAAGTTAACGCAGTCATTATTTTTAAATTAAATAGTTTTCCTTTTGTGTATTTGTCAATAATAAATGGAGAAGGTAGTTATGGTAGCCAAAGCAGAGCACACTTCTATTTGGAAGGTGGCACTCGTTGGAGTGCTGGCATGGGTGGCAGCAATATGCTTTACGCCGCAATCTGCGCAAGCAGAATACGCGGATGTGGTGATTAACAATTATGCCGATGCTGCGGGTATGCGTCCGGTCGTTTTTCCGCACTGGTATCATCGCATTCGATTTCGCTGCAAGGTTTGTCACGCAGATTTAGGATTTAAGTTTAAAGCGGGCGGAAATAAAATCACGATGGCGAAGATTATTGATGGTCAATTCTGTGGTGCTTGTCATAATGGTGAAATATCTTGGTCGGTTGAAAACTGTGGCATGTGTCATTCAGGCGTTCCTGGAACACCAACCCATATTCATGGGAGCACGGTTCAAAACTTAGTTGCTCCGGCCTATAAGGCACTACCCAGCGATAACAAAGTGCAATAAGGTGAGGGTGTTGAACTATGCATAAGATAATGAATGTTTTTTTTATTGTGATTTTGTTTTGTATAACAGGCGTTTCTGCTACTCAGGCAGGTGAAGGTGCGCCGTTGTTGATTGCGGCACCAAAACCAGTGACCTCTGCAGAAATAACCGGTTCAGTGCCAGACAAATTAAATGTATCGAATGCGAATGTCTTTAATCGGCTGTTGAAAAAAGTCAAAGACCCGAATGCGGCCCCGGCAGAAGATGGTATTCACGATCCAGCGAATGAACCGACACATACTTTGCAACCTCCGAAAGTGGCTTATGAGGGCTGGCCAACGACGGCATTTGGCAATCATGTGGATTGGGTGAAAGTGCTTGATGATGGTTTGATTAATCCGCGTTACGATCGGCAAGACCCTGATGTTGAGCCGTTTGTGATGGATTTAGATATTGTTCGGCCAGTGAAAGCATCGGTGCCTGATGTGGTTTTTCCGCATAAGCCGCATACCCAGTGGTTGCATTGCTCGAATTGTCACCCGAAAATTTTTATTCCTCAGCGGTTGGCGAATACGATAAGCATGTCAGCCATTATCTTAGGGCAAAAATGTGGTGTTTGTCATGGGAAAGTGTCTTTTCCTCCACAAACGCAATCTTGTAAAAAATGCCATTCAAAGCCTAAGCCCGCCGATTGGCAGCCACCGCTGAGTAATGCGACGGTTAAAAATCCTTGGCGATAAGTCGATGAAGGTGTGGGCGTGCTCTTTAGAACGAGCGCGCCTTTAACATGTCCGCTGTTAAGCCGGCGATCAAAATTATTTTAACATTGACTCGCCTATTTCCCGCCCTTCGGCGTGCCTTGAAGGGTGAAAAATAGGCTTCGCAAATTTTGTTAAAATAATTATATTCACCTACTTAATATAGTTGGCGTTGGGTTTGTGATTGAAATAGGGTGGAAAAGTTGCTTAGTTGTTCTCGGGTTGTGAGTGGATTAAGGATAGCGATGTGTGTCTGTCTCGTTGGGATGATGGTGGCTTGTCAGACGCGCTCGATTTTGGACACGGAAAAAACGGATATTGCTGATAAATTGCCTTCTGAATCAGCTGAAGTTGTGGCAAGTGGTCAGGCAACGCTAGCTGATAAGGCAGAGGTGCTCGCTGAAGATAAGCGACCAGGGGCGCAACAAGAGAGCGGAGGCGAACTTGAGATTGTGCAGTCGAAACCCATGGTGGAAAGTGGTGAGGTGGAGTTATTCCCGGGTCCGATTGTAGGAGGGCCAGAAACTCAGCCTATTCCATTGCCGCCTGAACAGCAAGCTCCGCCCTCTGTAAACACCGAGCAACAAAAACAAATTTCAGCACCAGCAGCACAAGACGTAGTGGATTCGGTTCCATCGAGCAAACAGGATATGGTGACCGGCGAGTCTGAAGCTGACGAAAATACGAGCATTAGTGGTTACCCGTCAGCAAACATCTTCCGAATCACATCCTCTGAAAAAGATGAAACCCATCCGTTTTATGGTCAAGGTAAAAAATTTGGGTTCTCGGCGGATGGGCTGCAGGGCGCAACGATTATTGTACAGCGCGGTCAAAAATATGTATTTGATGTGCAGACTAACGTGCAACATGATTTTTATTTAAGCAAAAGTGAAGTGGGTTGGGGGGCGACAGCATTTACTCAGGGGGTTGATGGGCATTATACCTACCGAGGCCATGTGACATTCTCCCCGGACGATACAGCCCCCGATGTACTGTATTATCAATGCCGCAACCATAAGCTCATGGGTGGCAAAATTATGGTGATCGCAGCGGAGGCGGATATTGCTAGTCTAAGAGCTAAGATGGCTAAAGAACGTGAGCAACGTTTATCGCAGAAGCCAACCCAGCCAATTGTTAAAACTGAGGTTGATCCCAAGAAGGTCAAGCAGAAAATTGTTTATGCTGAAATGCTGGCAAAATTTAAAACCAAGGGGTTGCCGGAATCACGTATTAAGTTGATTGAGGATAAATTGAATAGTGCTAAGCAAGCGTTTGACGCCGGGGCTAATGCGCAGGCCATGGATTTAGCTTCAGAGACCGTGTCGTTGATTCAGGGCAGCTCGGGTCAGTCGGTTTCCCGCGAGGTATTAGCTGAAAAGCGTAAAACCTATGAAGAGGCATTAGCTAGTCTCGATAGTTTTAAAAAATCGCACATTGATGCGGTGAAGCGTGCGAAAAAAGACACGGATGCAAAGATTGTCGATTATGATCAGGTTGAAGTTGAACGACTAGTTCGTCAGTCGACGACCGAGGTACAATCAGAAAATTATGAGGCTGCTACTAAAAATATCAAAAAAGCTGAGCGTATTGTGACATTTGCACTTAAAGAAATGCTGGGTTCGCAAACCATCGTGTACGAAGTGGTATTTGATAGCCCTGACGAAGAGTATCAATACGAAGTGAAGCGTTTTAATAGTTACGATGAATTGGTGCCGGTGGCGATTGAAGTGAAAAAACCTCGGCCAAGCGCCATTAAATTAATGGAAATTTATGTCAAAAAAGGCCATTTTTTTAAAGGAAAAGCGGAAGAAGCGGCAAACTCGGGAGATTATAAAAAAGCGATTATCATTATCCTCGATGCAACTAAAGAAGTGAGGCGTGGTTTGATGTTACTGGGTGTGACAATGTGATTGCGATGGCGTCAAATCGATCTCGAAAAAAGCTAATGACACCGCCATGATAAAACGGGGTGATGAATGATGCTTATGATAGAGAAAAGTCAGATTTTTCATTCGATAAATAAAGCATTGATCATGATTTTTATCTGTTGCGGCATGACATTATCAATCGCTGCAGGCAAACTCAGTAGCTATGAAGAAAGTTCCGGCCATTTTCAGCTACATGGTGATGTGGTGCCGATCGCTGAGGATGGTATTCATGATAAAAATAATGAAGCGGTGAAAATTTTACAGCCACCTGCCGAAGCGATGCTTAATTTTCCTCGTGATGATCGAGGCGTGATTAATTGGGTGGAAACACTTGATAAAGGACTCATTTATCCACGCATGGGGCTTTCCGAAGATGACCGGATGCATGCCGTCGATTTCGATGTGATCTTTAAGAACACCGCTTCCATGCCGTATGTTCGGTTTCCACACCGTCCCCACACGGTTTGGTTGACTTGTCAAAATTGCCATCCCGCTATTTTTATTCCTCAGCGCGGCAGCAACCCGGTAACGATGTCGGCGATTATCGCGGGTGAATATTGTGGCGTTTGTCATGGGAAAGTGGCTTTTCCCCCCTATGAGTGCAATCGATGTCACAGAGTCCCGCGAGAAAGTGTAGGTTTGCGTTACAAGTAATCATCATTTTATGCCTGCTCTGGATTGGTGTTGGATGCAGTTCGATGCCACATCCGCCGGTGGTGCATCCGTCCGTTGGTGAATCGGCGAAAACGTTACGCTTCAACAAAATTATCGACAAAGTTGGGTTAGGCTCTGGTGATATTATTAAGTGGCTAGCGGTTGGTGATGACCAATACGATTTTCAACAGCCTTTTGCGCTGGATGTGCGTGCCCCATGGATGTATGTGACTGACGTTGCTTCCGGGCTTATCTTACGGTATCACTTGGACAAGCAAAGAGCGGAAATTATTTGGGGCGCAGGTGATCAAGTACTTGGTGAGGCGATGAGCGTATATATTGATAAAGATTTCTCATTTTATGTGACGGATACGGATGGTCGACGAGCCTTGCATTTTTCAGCGAGTGGCCGGCTGATTCATGTGTACCAGAATGATTCTAATATTGCTCGCCCGATTGGGGTGGCTGTGAATGAAAGTAATGGTCAAGTGTTTATTGCCGATGAGCTTTATAGCCATGTAGTCGTGTTTGATGCGCAAGGTGGCGCACCGATCTATGGTATGGGTGGTCGGGGGGAAGGTCCAGGAAAATTCCGTATCATTACGGATTTTTTACAGACGGATGGCGGATACTTATTAGGTGACCGGGTGGAATTACGTATCCAAGAGCTCGATAAAAAAGGAAAATATGTCACCAATTTCGGTGAAGGTATTGTGACATTTCCCACGGCGATTGCCCAAGATGATTATGGGCGTGTTTTTGTGGCAGATAAAACAGACAGTCGGATCAAAGTGTTCAAAGAAGGTGAGTTAATTGATACGGTGGGTAAAAACGGTGATGGTAATGGAGAATTTCGTTACATTAGTGACATGAAGTATGCTGCCAATCGCTTGTATGTTGCCGATAATTTGAATGGACGCATTCAGGTGTTCGACGTGTTGCCTGAAAATCAAGAGGCCATGGCGTTGCCATCATTGCATTAAGCGTCAATTTGGGTTTCATGAGATTAACAATTTCCTGATGCATTTTTATCGGCATTGCAGGTTATGGAAATGGAGTGTGTTGCTCGTGATTTTGGTGGCTTTGGCGGGTTGTGCGACGAAGCCTGCCTCGTTACGTTATGTTTTGCCAGAAGTGCCTCATTATTGGCCGAAGCCGCCTGAACTGCCTCGTTACCAGTTTGTCGGTCAATTAAATGGCGAAAGCAATTTCGTCAATGAGCAAACGGGTGTATCGAGTCATGTTAAGCGTGTATCGACTTGGATTACTCAATTTATTTTTGGCCAGTCACCGCCGATTACGCTGTTGCGCCCCCAGTCAGGAGCGGTGGATGAGGCACTGAATCGTATTTATGTGACGGATGTTGCTCAGCACGGTGTGTTGGTTTTTGACAAGCAAACGGGTAACTTGCGGTTGTGGCAGGCGGCGAGTAAACATGAATTATTGAAGACGCCTATTGGCATTACTCTTGACGGTCAGGGGGGGGTGTTTATCGCCGATGCGGATTTGGGTGTGATTGTTCATTTGAGCCAAGACGGTCAGCCGATTAGACAATTAGGCAAGCAGGAACTTGCTCGCCCCACCGGCATTGTACGCGACCCCGACTCGGGTTGGCTTTATGTGGCGGATACCCAACAGCATGACATTAAAGTGTATAATGTGGCGGGTGAATTGCAATATGTGATTGGCCAAAAGGGTCGTGAATCGGGTCAATTCAATGGTCCTACGTATTTGGCTTTTTTTGATGGCAAGCTGTTTGTCACGGATACCTTAAATTCAAGAGTGCAGATATTTTCTGCGAAGGGTGATTTCATTCGTGCTTTTGGTCAGCGAGGTCTGTATGTGGGTAATTTGCCTCGCCCCAAAGGGGTGGCGGTGGATCCAGCGGGAAGAGTTTATGTCGTAGAATCTTATTATGACTATCTGCTGGTCTACGATGAATCTGGTAAACAATTGTTACCGATTGGCGGCAGTGGCAGCGGCATTGGCCAGTTTTCGTTGCCCACCGGTGTCTGGACCGATAGCGAAAATAATATATATGTCGCGGATATGCTGAATGGTCGGGTGATGGTGTTTCAATATTTCGCTGAGGCAGCCAATTGATCACGTTTGTGTATTTGGTGGTCGATGGGTTTTTAAGGGTTAATGTATTTTAATCAATGAATTTTTCTTTAAAAATAAATAATATTGTCGCCGTTTGTGGTGTGTTTGCTTTCGCTTTTTCGCTGCATATCAGTGCAGAGAGTGTGATGGCACCTGGGCGTATCTCTGATATCATCAATACTAAGCATAATTTTGCGGCGGAGCAGGAACCTAATTTACCGCCCAATATGAGCCGTACGGTAAAAGCTTCATCGCAGAACGAAACTTGTGTTTTCTGTCATACGCCTCATGGTGACCCCAACAAAGTGGCGTTACCTTTTTTATGGAATCGCAGTTTCTCTCAGCAAATTTATAACCTGTATGCTTCCGACTCGCTTAATGCTTCGGTAAGTCAGCCAGGGCCATCCTCAAAAATGTGTTTGTCTTGTCATGATGGTACTTTGGCGATTGGTGCGGTTAATGTGGTTAATGGTCGTTTAACCAGTGACATTGGCGAAATACAAATGATCAATAGCCTTTCGGCCTCTGCCAACTTGGGGGCAGATTTAAGCAATGATCATCCGTTGGGATTTAGTTATAGCAGTGAATTAGCCAGTGCCGATGGTGAGTTACAAGATCCGAGTGCTGCACCACATATTGGTACGCGGGTGGGGCAAGGTATTGCTCGATGGAATACTTCCGGAACACAGTCGGGTACGGCACCGAGTGATGCGCCGATTAAGGCGGTCACGCGTTTTTCAGTGCCATTGGAAAGTTCGTTATCCTCTACCGGTGTTGTCGGTGTTGATAAAACAACATTTGCCACCACCACCCAAACGGGACTGGTTGAGTGTACCACCTGTCATGATCCGCACATTCGAAGCACAGACAATACGCGCAATATTAAATTTTTACGCCTGCGCCGTTTTCAAGCGGTGGATCCCAGCGGCGGGGTAGCGTTTAACAAAGCTAACGATATTAATTGTTTGGCCTGCCATAAAAAGGCCGGTTGGCGTGATTCGGTACATGCCAAAGAGTCAGTGGCGTCGTTAGAATATAACGACGAGGCGGCGAAGCAGCGAGATTTCCCGTTAGGTCTTAAAGTCTGGGAAGCGGCCTGTTTGAGTTGCCATGATACGCATGCTGCAGAGGGTGCACGCTGGTTGCTTAATGCTGGGGTGAATAGTAATGGAGAGTCAGCCAGTGAAGAGACTTGTTATCGTTGTCATTCAGCAACGGGTAATGTGCTAACTCTGTCAGCGAACCTGGGTGATATCCAAGCAGAATTTAATAAAATGGCGGCCATGCCGATTGCCGGTTCTCCTGAAGTGCATACCATTCTCAATGGCGATTTTGAAGAACAGAAGGAGATGGATGTCAATAAACGGCACGTGGAATGTTCTGATTGTCATCATCCACATCGCATGGTGAAGAAGCAGTTGTTTAATGAGGATGCGTCCATTGCGGATGCCTTGGGAACCCATAAGCATGAAGCGGGTGTGTCTCATTCCAATATTATTTCTGGTGTGCTGCGTGGTATCTCAGGTGTCGAACCGAACTATGGAGCCACTGGTGTCATTACTGATTATATCGTTAAAAAAGGTGATCCGGGCGTTAATGCTTCGACAGAAGTGACCGAAAGTTATGTTACACGTGAATATCAAATATGTTTCAAATGTCATTCTGATTACGCGATTATTGCCCCTAAAGCATTACCTAATGGCGATATCATCAATACCGATCCCGCGTTGGACTTTCATCCAATTGATGATGTGGTGGGAAATAATCATCGAAGTTGGCATCCGGTGGTTGGCGCGACTGGACGAACTTCAACTGATGCAGAAACCTATGTGGCTCCCTTTGATCAAGCGGTTGGTACGCAAACCATGTATTGCTCTGACTGTCATGCTAGTGAGAGTGCAAATATTGGCGGTATGAAAGGGCCGCATGGCTCGGATCATCCATCGATTTTGATTGGTAATTGGAGTGAAGATACGGGTGCTGGAGCTGGGCAGTCGAGTGATCTTTGTTTTCAATGTCATAAATACGATCAATATGCGAATCCGGTCATCGGAGATGTGCTTAAAAGTGGTTTTAGTTGCAGTGCTTGTGTCGGTGTGTCTCAGGAAAATTTGCATTTAGTCCATGCGCAAGCTAAGCCAGATGGTAGTGCGATTAAGTGTGGTTTATGCCATGTAAAAATTCCTCATGGTTGGAAAAATAAAGCGTTATTAGTAGATTTAGCCACTAAAGCCGGTAGGGATGATCCGTATTATTTTGCAAATGCAAGTTTGTCGCTAACCTCTGGTATGAAACCCAGTGGTCAATGGATTAAGGCCGATTGCACGGGCTCAGGTTGTCATGTTGCACCATAGAAATAAGGGAATCGTCAAAATATGGTCATCTTACGCGATGGCTGTGCAGGTCGTCAGTTTTTAGCCAGGCTAATTTGTGACGATGGGCGAAGTCTTGTTCGCCATTGTTTTTCTTGTCTTCAATTTTTATTCAAAAGTTATTGTGGCTCATTCAAACACTAGGTTTAGCATTTTGTTAGGCTGTCTTTCTCTTTAATTTATTATTTCATTGAAATTTTTTTTAAATAAATGACTCCTATGTTTAGAGCGTTATATTAGTGTTACTATACGACCGCCTGTGGATAGCGCAGAATCTATAATGTTTTAATAATAATTTCCATTGAGTGGTGAAAACATATGCTGGATGCCGTGGATTTGGACTGTATGCGTGGCGATCGCGTGCTGTTTAAAGGCATTAATATTAAGGTTGCAGAAAGCGAGCTCCTATACGTAAAAGGGGCAAACGGGGCGGGTAAAACTACGCTTTTACGGATGATTTGCGGTTTGGTTCAACCCTACAGTGGCACGATTCGCTGGCATGGAAAAAACATCAAAGGTTTGCATGAAGATTATTATAATGATTTGCTATATATAGGACATTTAGGTGGCATCAAACCTGAATTAACTGCCTTGGAGAATTTGAGGTTTGCTTGTGCATTAAATGGGCAAAATGTGAGCAAAGAAAATGCCATTGATGCGTTAAAAAGCGTCGGTTTGTCGGGTCGTGAAGAGCTGCCCTCGAAGGTGTTGTCACAAGGTCAGCAACGCCGAGTTGCGTTAGCCAGATTATTTTTAACCACAACTAAATTATGGGTGCTTGATGAGCCCTTTGTTGCATTAGATGTGAAAGCGGTGGCGATGATACAAGGGGTGTTAGCTGAACATTTAGCAGGGAAAGGTATGATCGTTTTAACAACCCATCAAGAATTTAATGTGTCGAAGGGAACGGTTAAGCATTTATTGCTCGGGGATAAGCTAGAATAAAATGTGGAATTTTCTTCGGTGGCTTTTATGGCGTGATTTGACTTTGGCAATAAGAAGTAAATCCGAGGTAGTGACAACCTTGTTATTTTTTGTCATTGTGGTGAGTTTGTTTCCATTAGGGGTCGGGCCTGAAAGAGATATGTTGGCTCAGATTGCGCCAGGGGTTTTATGGGTGGCGGCTTTATTAGCTTCCATGCTGGCGTTAAATCGTCTTTTTTCATCAGATTATATGGATGGAACGCTGGAACAAATGTTGGTTGCTTCGCAACCGTTATCGTTAATTGTGTTAACTAAAGTGCTGGCGCATTGGTTAGTTACCGGCCTGCCATTGGTTATTATTTCGCCACTTTTGGGGATGCAGTTAGGCCTGGATAAGCAAAGTATAAGCATTTTGGCATTAACGTTATTGGTGGGGACGCCCATATTAAGTTTAATTGGTGCTGTTGGAGCGGGATTAACTTTAGGGGTGCGTGGAGGTGGTGTTTTATTGCCACTTCTGGTATTGCCTTTATATGTCCCTGTGTTGATTTTTGGAGCAAGTGCTATCGAAGCGGTTCGAACCGGTATGGAATTTGAAGGGCAACTCTCGCTTCTTGCGGCTTTTCTTGTCTTGGCCCTCGTGTTAGCACCATGGGGCGCTGCTTCAGCATTAAGAATATCATTGGATTAGTCGTATGCGTGTTTTTACGAAAGCTTTTTGGTTGCAATTATCTTCCCCTAAAGCCTTTTATCCGTTGGCCGGAAAATTGGCGCCTTGGTTGGCTGGTATTACGGCAGTTTTGATGGTCGTCGGACTGTATTACAGTTTTTTTGTGGCTCCAGTGGCTGACTTTAAGCAAGGTGCGAGCTATCGGATTATTTACATCCATGTGCCGGCTTCTTGGATGTCGATGTTCCTGTATGTTGTGATGTGTGGTTATGCGGCCATTGGATTAATTTGGAATACACGATTGTCTAACATGATGGCTTCTGCGATCGCACCGACGGGCGCCATGTTTACTTTTTTAGCGCTATGGACAGGCTCCTTATGGGGCAAGCCTACCTGGGGAACCTACTGGGTATGGGATGCTCGGCTCACCTCAGAATTGATTTTGTTATTTTTATATTTTGGTTATATGGCGCTGCAATCAGCCATTGATGATCCGCAACGCGCAGCAAGAGCGAGCGCATTGTTAGCATTGGTTGGGGTGATTAATATTCCCATTATCTACAAGTCTGTAGAATGGTGGAATACTTTGCATCAGCCTCCTTCACTAGAGACGGGTAAAGCCGCCATGGAACCAACGATGTTGACTGCATTATTAATCATGGTGGTTGCATTTTGGATATACTCGATTACGGTGGTTTTGTTGCGAGTCAGGAGCATTATTTTAGATCGAGAGCGTCATTCAGAGTGGGTGAGTGAATTAGTAGGAAGTGGAAAATGAGTATTGCTGAAACTTTAGATATGGGTAAGCATGCATTTTATGTTTGGGGCGCCTATGGTGTAACAGCTTTATTTATGGTTGTGGAAATTGTGTTGTTGATGATGAAAAGACGCTCAATCTTACAAAAAATAATTCGTATTGTGCGTATGAATAGAGAGTAATAGATATGAAAGCAAGACATAAGCGGCTCGCCTTCGTGATCGTAGGTTTGGCAGGTTTGACAGTGGTAGCTGCACTTATATTTAATGCATTTAATAGTAATATGGTGTTTTTCTTTAGCCCTTCTGATGTGCTCGCACAAAAAACGCCAACGGATAAAACGTTTCGTATTGGTGGTATCGTTGAGGAAGGTTCACTAGAAAGAGAAAACGATGGTTTGACGGTGAGTTTTGTGGTAACCGATTATGCAGAAAAAATACTTGTCACTTACACTGGAATTTTACCTGATTTATTCCAGGAGGGGCAGAGTGTGATTGCTCAGGGTAAGTTAAACTTAAGCGGTGAATTTAAGGCCGTCGAAGTTTTAGCAAAACACGATGAAACCTATATGTCACCGGAAGTGGCTGATGCCATCGAGCGGGCAAAACAGCAAAAAGATAATGCCGAAGGGCTGCAAAACGTATCTAATAACGAAGGGGCTAATTGATGATACCAGAAATTGGGCATTTCGCTCTAATTATGGCGTTGGTGATTGCTATTGTGCAAGTGATTTTTCCAATTTATGGATCTTTTCGTAATCATTATGCTTTTATGGCAATGGCGAGGCCGGCGGCTCAAGCGCAATTTCTATTTGTATCGATTGCATTTGCATGCTTAACATATAGTTTTATTATCCATGATTATTCCCTCGTTTATACGGTGATGCATTCTAATTCGCAACTGCCTTTATTGTATCGAGTTTCAGCGGTATGGGGCGGTCATGAGGGCTCCATGGTGTTGTGGATGTTGATGCTAACGGGCTGGGGATTAGCCGTATCGATTTTTAGCCGCAAGCTTCCCCTTGAGATGGTCGCACGCGTATTAGGTGTGATGGGATTTTTGAGTATCGGGTTTTTATTATTCATTATCATTACCTCAAATGCATTTGATCGGGTATTACCTCCCGCGTTGGATGGTCGAGATCTGAATCCGTTACTGCAAGACCCTGGTTTAGCGATTCATCCACCGATGTTGTATATGGGATATGTTGGTTTCTCTGTAGCGTTTGCGTTCGCTATTGCGGCGTTAATGAGTGGTAAGTTGGATGCCTCCTGGGCGCGTTGGTCACGTCCTTGGACGACTGTGGCTTGGATGTTTTTAACTTTTGGTATCGCGCTAGGTAGCTGGTGGGCTTATTATGAACTGGGCTGGGGCGGATGGTGGTTTTGGGATCCGGTTGAAAACGCCTCTTTCATGCCCTGGTTGGTGGGTACCGCCTTGGTGCATTCGCTGGCGGTGACAGAAAAGCGGGGTAGCTTTAAAAACTGGACGGTATTGCTGGCAATATTTGCTTTTTCACTAAGCTTACTGGGGACTTTTTTAGTGCGTTCGGGGGTGTTGACTTCGGTGCATTCGTTTGCAGTAGATCCGGAGCGAGGCATTGCTATTTTGATCTTTCTCGCGATCGTGGTCGGTAGTTCACTCGTCTTATATGCTTGGAGAGCGCCGAGTGTTGGTTTAGGGGGTAAGTTTAACCTGTTATCACGCGAAACTTTTCTGCTAACCAACAATGTATTGTTCCTGGTGGCCTGTGGCGCTGTGTTGATAGGGACATTATATCCATTGGTGCTTGATGCATTAAATTTTGGAAAAATCTCAGTAGGGCCACCTTATTTTAACGCGGTTTTTGTTCCAATTATGGTGTTGGTCATTTTTATGCTGGGTGTTGGTCCCGTGGCTCGTTGGAAAAAAGCCATTGTGCCGGATATGATGCAGCGACTTAAGTGGGCATTTGGAATTAGTATTGTATGCGCTATTATTGTTCCATTTGCCATGGGCGCGTGGACACTTTTAACAAGTTTGGGTATTTGGATGGCCGCTTGGACGATTGCCAGTGTGATTTCAAATATTGTATACCGTTTTCAACTGCGTGCGAAAACGGGGGCTAAGAATGTCGGAAGGATGTCATTAAGCTACTACGGAATGCAAATGGCCCATTTTGGTGTTGGTGTTTTTATCATCGGTGTCACGATGGTTGGCGCTTACGAGGAAGAGAAAGATGTACGTATGGACATTGGTGATACGGTCAGCGTTGGTGGCTATACGTTCCGATTTGATGGGACGACTGTGGTGCAAGGGCCAAATTACAAGGCGGATCGTGGGCGATTGGTTGTGACTCGCGATGGCCGAGAAGTGACGGTTATGTTTCCCGAAAAAAGGTTCTATCACGTACAGCAGCAGGTGATGACTGAAGCGGCGATTGATACTGGCCTGACCCGCGATTTATACGTTTCATTGGGAGAGCCTGTTGGGCGCGGTGGTTGGAGTGTTAGAGTATACAGCAAACCTTTTGTTGACTGGATTTGGGGAGGTAGCTTATTGATGGGCTTAGGTGGTTTGATGGCCGTATGTGATCGCCGCTACCGAGTTGGATCAAAAAAGCCTTCTGAACACAAAATAAGTGAAACATTGGCCGTCGCCCAACCCGCCGTTTTAAATAGTACGGGTGAGGTTAAATCCTGATGATTCGATATCTTATGCCATTCGTTGTTTTTCTGGGGATGTCGGCCTTGTTTTTTTATGTATTGACCGATGAAAACTATGATCCCCATGAATTGCCATCGGCACTCATTGACAAACCGGCCCCTGACTTCGTATTAACGAAACTGCATACGCCGCAAGAAACATTTTCTCCGGCGGAGGCTAAGGGGAAGGTTTGGTTGCTCAATGTATGGGCTTCTTGGTGCCCTTCTTGCCGTACTGAGCATCCTACGTTTATGGAAATTGCACGCAAGGGAGAGGTGGCTTTGTATGGCTTGAATTATAAAGATCAGCCAAATAATGCCAAACAGTGGTTGAAGGAATTAGGTGACCCTTACGTGTTGAGTGTTTCGGACCTGGAAGGTAATGTTGGTATTGACTATGGCGTATACGGTGCTCCGGAAACGTATATTATCGATCAGCAAGGTATTATCCGTTATAAGCATGTAGGGCCTGTGACGTGGCAAGTTTGGAAAGAAGAAATACTGCCTAAAATTCAGGAGTTAAAAGGATGAAATTAATAGTCTTTGGCTTGTTATTTTGGTGCTTTCTGATTTCTGTTGCTGTACAGGCTAAGGAGGCAATACCGAATGAAGACCCGGTCATCAAGGAGCGCTTTAAAGCATTGACCTTGGAATTGCGTTGCTTGAAATGCCAGAACCAAACTATTTATGATTCCAAAGCCGGCTTGGCTGACGATCTGCGCAAGCAAATTCGCACACAAATCAGAGCCGGTAAAAGCAACGATGAAATCATTGAGTATATGGTTGAGCGCTACGGTGATTTTATCCGATACCGTCCGGCAATGAATGCTCAAACAATTTTGCTTTGGATTGGACCATTTTTATTGTTATTTGCGGGGGCTGGTATTTTGCTATATCAGTTGCGTAAGCGTAAAACGCTGATTGTCGATGTGTCGTTATCTGAAGAAGAAAATACGCGTCTTAGTAAATTATTAGAAGAAAAAGGGGATCGTTAAGCATGTTTTCTTTTTGGTTGATTGTCGTCTTGCTTATTGGGGTGGCGCTCGGTTTTTTACTTCCACCGCTATTGAAAAAGCGTGTCCCCTATTCAAAGGAACAGTTTCCGGATCGTGACGAAATGAGTTTGTCAATATTCAGAGATCAGCTGGCCGAGTTAAATAATGATCTGAAAACAAGTGTGATCACTCAAGACCAATATGACCAAGCGAAAATTGACTTGGAGAGAAACATACTCAGTGATATTACTACGACCGTGGATGAGGCTCATACTCAAACAGTGGATGTCGCTGTGGATGAAACCCCACAGAAGCATTTAGTTGCCCGGTCTGTTCCGATTGTATTAAGTGCTTCAGTCGCGGTGCTGGCTATTTCATTATATATTGTGTTTGGTGCCGGCTCAGATGGGCTTGATCCTTCGAAAGTGGCGCCGCAAGTTCAGGCTGACCAACATCAAGAGTCTCTGGATAATATGCTAAAACAACTCCAAGACCGCTTACAAGCGGCACCAGACGATGGTGAAGGTTGGTTTATGCTGGCAAGAACCTATCAGTTCATGAAGCGTTATCCTGAAGCCGTACAAGCTTTTCAAAAGGCAATGGTGCTGGGAGGGGGGCAAGATGCAAATTTCCTGGCGACTTATGCGGATGCTGTGGCGATGGCTAGTGGTCGACAACTGAATACACAGGCCGTGACTTTGCTTGAAAAAGCCATACAGATTGACCCTAATCATGTCAAAGGGCTTTGGTTGATTGGTACCGCCGCCTACCAGGATAAAGATTATGCCAAGGCGTTAAAACATTGGCAGAAATTGCTTTCGGTGCTACCAGAAGGATCGGATGAATCGAATCAGATTGCGGCAAATGTTGCTGAAGTTAGGTCATTGCTAGGCTTGTCGCCAATGCAGCCAGGGGCTGTCGCCGATTCCCAAGCACCACAACAGATGATCCAAACAAATACGGATACAACAGCATCTTCCAATGGTGTACGAGTTTTTGGTACGGTAAGCATTAATGATTCGCTTGCGCTGCAAGCCGATGTCAATGACACATTATATGTCTTTGCCCGTGCGGCTGAGGGTCCTAGAATGCCGCTGGCAATATTGCGCAAGCAAGTGAAAGACCTGCCTTTGGAGTTTAGTTTGGATGATTCTTTGGCGATGAGTCCGCAAATGAAATTATCTAACTTTTCTCGAGTGATTATTGGCGCTAGAATCTCTAAAACGGGTGACGCAATTGCTAAGCCAGGTGATTTAGAGGGATATAGTGCAGAATATCAGGTGGGAGATACGAGCCCAGTGAATATTGTGATTGATCGGTTGGTAAATTAGTCGGTATATTTAGAGGCAGTATCGCTTGATTTTGCCTTTTAAATAATTCGATTGCAGATTGTTTTCCAGATGGTATCGGGCAAGCTAGCGTTTGATGGGTGCACTGGTGATGGTTTTTTTGACGCCGCTGTATATCGAGGTTGATTAGAAGCGGAAGAAAAATTCATGAGAGAATGAAAAATCAAGCGTTAGTTTGGCAAGTTCCACAGGACTGACTGGGTTTTTAAGGATGAATTGCTTGTTTGCTCGTATCAAGTTGTAGCTTGTGATTTATCTTTTTGCACTGACAGGGATGTTTTGTGTATTTGTAGTATGGTTTCTTTATGTTCCCTATTTTGCCCGACATTCGGCGGCCTAGCGTTTAATCCCCTACTGATTTTTTTTCACTCTGCAATCCATTAAGTATGGCACTTGTTTAGAAAAATCCATGTGAAATCAGATCTCTTCACGGTTTTTAGATACTCTGTTGGGAAATAAGGGATTAGCCTTAGAGTTTGACAAGTCATCCGATTCGTTTTACATTTGTTATACATTGATGCGTGGATTGCTACCGCATCAATAGATGGAAGTTTTCATGCGATGTCGTGAGCCCGTGCAAAGATGAATAAAATATCGAGCGATATTGTTGCACTCCTAATCATATAACCTAGCGAAGGAGGTAGAATGAATGTTTAAGTTAAACAAAGTGCATCAAGTCGAAGCAGCAAAACGTGCTCAGACAATGCGCGATCAAGCATTTGCTAGTGCGATGAAGCGAAAGGAAGAGTATATTGGGGCACGTGTACCAAAAGAACTCAAGGACCGTGTCATCAAGCGGGCAAAAGCCATGGAAATTCCGGTTTCGCTATTGGTCCGCAAGATATTGGAAGATGCATTTGGCTACGGTATAAATACACAGCAGAACAAGCTAAATATTGGGCAACCTGAGGGGTTGCATCAAAAAACTTCAGTACCGAATGAAAGGCCGCTTTCCCAACAATTTAATCATGTTGTTGGTTGGAAAAGTATTGAATTAAATCAGCCTCAGGTTTGCGAGTGTTGCCAAGCCTCTTTAACATCCGGAACTCATGCATTTTGGGGGGTTACGCCAAACGTAAGCGAATATTTTATCATTTGCCAACAATGCAAAGATCAAATAACACCACGAAATCCATCGTAAAAATACTTGTTGCGATGAGCCTAATCTCATCAGTGTGGGTATCTGTCGGTTATTCAGCTCCGACAGATGATCTTGATATTCAGCTGCCAGATGATCTTGATGCTTTGTTATCTGAAGAGCAGGCGGTCCCCTATTCGTACGGTGGATATGTTAAAAATGAGACAGCCTATCGTTTTGATGAGCCAAGGTCATTCACCAAAATCAAAAATATCCTTTTTCTTGATGGGCAGTATGAATTTGGTAAGAGTGCTAAGTTTTTTTCTTCCGGGTGGGTGTATTATGATTTGGCTTATGATTTCTTCAAATTTGAGACAATTGCAGCGCGTGAGGTGCGTGATGAAGATGAGCCGCTGGTGTTTGTTGAACAGCTTAGCGATGATCGAGATGACGCGGGTGTAGAAATCAGAGAATTTTATTTCGATTTCTATTTAAAAAACTTAGATATTAGGATTGGCAAGCAGCATATAATTTGGGGGGTTTTAGAGGGGATTCGTGTTGTGGATGAAATTAATCCGATGGACTTTAGGGAGCTAATTTTACCTGAGTTTCTGGATTATCGAATTCCATTATGGAGTTTGAAGTTGGATTACTATCGAAATTTAGAAACCTATGAGCTGATTTGGATCCCCGATCTGAAGTTTCATCAGCCCGCTCCTGCTGGTTCTGAGTGGGAGTTTTTCCAGATCTTGGATACGACCTCTAAACCAGAAAGTTTTACGCCAAAGTTCTCAGAAATTGGCTTTAAAATGACTCGACCGTTAGGGGGGGCAGAAATTAGCTTGAGTTATTTTTTTACTTGGGATGATTATCCATCGACATTTCGTGCTATTTCCGCAAGTGAAATAGAATTTAATGAGCCAGACACGCCGTTGGCTATTTTGCCGACATACTCTCGCTTATCTATGTATGGAGCAACGATCACCAAGGAAGTCAAAGGGGATATATTGAAGGGCGAAATTGCTTATGTTTCTGGAAAATATTTTGCTATTGATGATGTATTTGATGATGAAGGTTTTTTATTGAACGATGGCGAGTTTAAACGTGATCATGTTCGCTGGGGGATTGGTTATGATTTTAGTTTATGGGGGGCAGATTTTTCCCCGGCGATTACGCAATGGATTATTTTAAAATACGCCGAAGAAATTTTAACAGATAAATACGATACTTCGCTAAATTTATTTATTCGAAAACCTTTGCAACGTAGTTCTGCTGTTTTCACTTTTCTTATGATTCGTTTAATTAACTTTCAAGAAACCTATATGAAACCAAAAGTGGTTTTTAATTTGACGGATCGCTTCCAGGTCGCAACAGGTATGGATTTATTTATTGGTGAACGTGCTCAATTTGGACGAGCTGCATCAGAAGAAGACCCAGGAGGGTTGGTTGATCTAGGACAGAGAGCACGATTTTTAGGAAATTTTAGAGATAATCGCCGTATTTTTTTAGAATTTAAATATAATTTTTAAAATACTATAATAATGATAACGCAATAGATTTGAAAATTATACGAAAACGGGCAAATGTTAATGAAGCTGAAAAATTTAGTAGAACAATTCACTTAGAACCTGCATTTCGAATGAGAGTATGTGAAGTGTAGATTAAAATATAAGAGTAAAGAGACAGCGAATAATGTTAAAAAAAGCTTACTCCATTGGCATTGTATATCCCAAATCAATTATTGCAATCATTGTTATTGTCACCTTGTTACTAGCTTCGCAGCTATCGTCCATTCGTTGGGAAACTGATGCTCGGGTTTATCTACCTAAGGGTCACCCAGCCATCTTATATGATGAAAAAGTTGATGATATCTTTGGTGTCAAAGATACCGTAATCATTGGCATTGTTAATGAGAAAACGATTTTTAATATAGATTCATTAGCGAGAATTCAGCGCATTACGCAACAAATTGCCTCGCTAGATGGTGTCATGGCCGTGCGTGATGTTGATGTAACTTCGCTGTCAACGGCTACATTTTTTGCGGGTTCGGAAACTGAGATAGGGGCGATACCCTTAATGGAGACGTTACCTGAAAATCAGCAAGAGATTGATGAAATAAAGCGAAGAGTTTTTGATAACTCGGATCTTTTTGTTGGTAATATTGTTTCTGAAGATGGCAAAGGCGCAATGATTCGAGCAAAGCTCAAAGAAGGTATTGCCAATCGTTATATGACTTATTTTCAGATTAAAGGTATTTTAGCGGCTGAGTCAGGTGAGGAGAGTGCTTCGGGTAACGGCCAATGGAATGCTAATGATCAGCAGTCATGGCAAAAGTGGAATAGCGATTCGTCAACTGGCTCAGAAAATTCACCAAACCCATGGTGGGATGGGCAGGAAACTGAAGGTTGGGACGGTACAAAAAATAAGTGGCAATCGGCAGAGCTTGACTTGAAGGAAAATGCTTCTGAAATAGAGAATAGTAGTGATGTAAAAATCTCAGGCGTTAATGCAGGTCCGCCGATGGCGCAAAAAAAACAACAAGCTCAAACCGATGAGCAATCGTATGATAAGTTTTATTTAGCCGGTCGTCCAGTCATTGAAGTATCCTCTGGCTTATATGCGATGGAAGATTTAAAGCTCATGGTGCCATTGGTATTGGTTGTGATGGCGGTTGTGCTATTGATGATTTTTAAAACTTTGCGTGGTGTCTTTTTACCTATTGTAGTCATGGTCACTGCCATTATCTGGACATTTGGTGTGATGGTTTTGTTTGATGTGCCGATGTACACAATTTCTACCATGTTGCCGGTTATTTTAATTGCTGTTGGCATTGGCGATGCTATCCATTTGCTTAGTTCTTATTATGATAATGTCTTAGATAATCCTCATCGCCCCAGCAGCGAAATCGTTTCTGATACGGTGCAGCGCTTAGGTCCACCCTTAGTGACGACATCAGTGACAACAGCGATTGGTTTCATGGCATTAACCTTTGCGGAAATGCCGCCATTCAAAATTTTTGGTTTGTTTGCGGTGCTTGGCATTATATTTTCCTGGTTTATCTCTATTACTTTATTACCTGCAATTTTAGTGTTATTAAAACCTAAGGTAGGTGCTTATCATGCGCGTCGTCGTGCAATGAGGGTCTATCATGAGCAAAGCCATCTTTCCTTGTTGCTGACTCGAATGGGAGTGATGATTGATAAAAGGCGACAATTGGTTGTTTTATCGCTTGCGATATTGATTGTTCTCGCTTTTTGGGGGAGTACCCGTTTGTTTGTCGATTCAAGTTGGCTAAGTGACTTTAAGGATGAGAGTGAAGTTGCATTATCAAATAAACTATTAAATGAAAAATTTTCTGGCACGGTGTTTCTTAATATTATCGTTGAAGCTGATCAGAAGGATGCATTAAAAGATCCACGATTGCTATTGCAAATGGAAGCACTGCAATCTCATGTGGAAACGTTGCCTTATGTCGGTGACTCGCTATCGGTGGTTAATTTTTTAAGGAGCATGAATAAAGCGTTGCACGAAGGAGATAAGGCCTATGATGTTTTGCCTGATAGCCAGCAACAGATTGCCGAATTTTTATATCTTTTTTCTGTATCTGGGCGACCTCAACAGCTAGATCAAGTGGTGGATTATGAGTATAAAAAAGGTTTAATCAGTGTCGCCATTAAAACTGACCATACCCGTGAGCTGAAGAAAATCATTGATTCGGTGACACAATTTGTAGACATGCATTTTCAGGATTTAACCGTTGATGTCAATTTTGCGGGTTCAGCGAATAATTCTTATATCTGGGCGGATTTATTGATTGATAGTCAGGTGACGGCAATATTGTTTTCAAAACTGGGTATATTAATCATCGCGAGTTTAATTATGTTGTCGTTCATAGCGGGTGTCTATATTGTGATGCCGGTTGTTTTGTCAACCTTGTTGGTGGCAGGAGTTTCAGGATGGTTGAAAATCCCTCTGGATGTTTCTACAGCACTCGCTGCGGGTATTGCTATTGGGGTTGGAGTCGATTATGCCGTGCATTATATTTTTCGATATATGTCAGAAAGACGAGAACATAAGAATCACGCTGAAGCGACGGCTGCTACATTACGTACGGCAGGTCGTACCATTGTTTTAAACGCAACGGTCGTCACAGCCAGTTTCAGTGTATTAATTTTTTCGCAATTTCCGCCTCATGCTAAATTAGGTTATTTTGTTGCCTCCTATATGGTGATCAGTTGTGTTATTGCAATCATCGTATTGCCTACATTTTTTTCTTATTTTAAACCACGTTTTGCTGAGCCCAGGGGGACATGAACCCGTTTTATTTGAAACTTTTATTATATTGTTTGTTGGTGTTTTATTTTTCACCATCGGCGATAGCAAAGTCGCTTGATGATAAATGGGTTTTTTCGCCGGTTGTTGGTTTATATCGACCCGCACTTGAAAGTATTTATGAGGATGTTTACCAAGCTCCATTTGTTGGGGAGTCGTCGATTACCACAGATATTCCTGGAGATATTGAGGGCGAAGCCAGCTATCCGACAGAAAAGTTTTTATTTGATAATGCGTTGAATAAAAACTTTGCAGGACCGGAAGCGGGGTTAGAGTTTCGTCGTACATTTGGTAAACAGGATGATTTTTATTTGGGGATAAGTACTTTTGAAGTGACGTCTAAAGCGATCGATGAAGTTGAGTTTCCATTGCAAGGTCAATTAAAGAATATCGCTATCTATGAAAGGCGGGCAAAGTTGTCATTGACCCAATATTTCATAGGGTGGCGTCATTACCTCTATCCAAAAACAGTGAAAAATAATTTTTATGTCAATCTGAGTTTGCATGAAATGTTTGATATTGATTATAAAGAAAATCATGTGTTTTCCTTTATCGAGGGTGCGCCTGCTGGGTTCAAGCGTATCATGGTGTTTCAAGCGCAGGCAACAGGTATATTAATGCTTCAAATGGGTATCGGTGGGGAACGGCATTTTACCGATCGTTTTTCCGTGGGATTAGAAGGAGGGTTTGCATTTGGTGTTGGAAAAGCAGGTAACTTAAAAGGAATTACGCGGCGGGACGATTTCAATGAAGGTGACCGCCTAGAAGATCCCAAGCCGGCGCCATTGCGACCTGCCGTTGGTAATAATGTCGCAGCACTTTCTCCCGATGCAAATTCTCAGGTGAATGTGCGGATTCGATTGGACGGGTGGCGTATTGCACTCAAATTTAACGTAACTTTTTAATGGCATATTGAATTGAAAAGTATGAACAGACAATTTTATTCAGATGCGAGCCGGCATTCATAATCCTTTATTTGTATGCTTGATTCAATATTCGCTTTTTACTTGTATCGGTAGTTTTTTTGGTTATTTGACAGTCACTTCGTTATTGATGCTACTGAGGCGGCTATGTTGTTTCAGTTTTTTCTTCGTATTTTGTTTTTCAGCGAATGGGCAAGACAAGATTCGAACAGCGGATCTCTTGGATCAAGGGATTAATGCGATGCGTAATGATAACCTTGAGCAGGCTTTAACGACGTTCAAGAAAATAGTATTGATTGAGCCAACGAATGCAGAAGCACATTTTAGAATTGGAGAAGTTTACATGGCTCGCCGGGATGCAGAAGAAGGCTTGTTTTATATACAGAAGAGTACCGAGCTTGATCCTAAAAATGTGCGTTTTAGTTTGAATTTAGCCTCCATCTATGAGCGACAAGGGAAATTAGAAGAAGCGCTAGCAGAGTATCAGCGAGTTATCGATTCAGGGACTAAAGATAAACGGATTAAAGAGGCGGAAAAACGTCTCACGTTAGCTTCTGGAAAGTCACTTATCCAAAAAGGAGAGCTCAATCCTGCGTTGCTAATTTTTAATGGCTTGTTATTGGAGTATCCCAATGATCCTCAAGTTTTATTTAATATTGGCGCGGCCTATGTCATGTTGAATCGGGTTGAAGAGGCTGAAGCGGCTTTACGTAAACTTGTGGTTATTCAACCAGAGAATGCGTTAGCCCATTTAAATCTTGCAACGATCTATGAGCGAACTAATCGGCCGCAACAGGCGTTGCGTCATTTTAGAATTATTATCGAAATGAATCGCCCTGGTGGCATCACTACATCGGCTAAAGTGCGTGAGGGGATTATCACAGGCCGTTTGGCATTTGCCAATAGAGATTGGGTAGGCGCGATTACTGCATTCAGTGAAGTCCTCAATATTGATTCAGGGGAGAAAGAAGCGATGTTCAATATTGCGCTGGCAAATTTGCAGCTCGGTAATGTCGATGCGGCTGAACAAACCTTTATCAATATTATTGCGGCTGATTCCGAAGATTATTCAGCACGCTTAAATTTAGGACAAATGTATGCAGATGTCGGGCGTATTGATCAGGCTATCGTGCAACTGCAATACGTGATTGACCATGATAAAGCGGGACGTTATCGAAATCAGGCGAAGGCGAGAATGAACTTCATTCATACGGTATTAGCGGATAAGGCGTTAGCCGATGGTAATGTGGCAGAAAGTTTACGGCAATACCAAAATGCATTGAATTACTTTTCTGGTAATGTGAAGGCAAGTTTTAAGCGAGGGATGATTTTTGTCGAACAAAATAAATTTAATGAGGCAAGGATAGAGTTTGAAAATGTAGTCAGGGCTGATCCAAATAATTTGCCAGGTCGCTTGAACTTGGCAAATATCTATGAACGTTTAAACGAGCTGACACTGGCGGCAGAACAGTATGAATTCATCATTCAAATCAATGCAAATAGCCAGGAAGGTCAGCGTGCCAAAAGAAAGTGGAGAATAACGAAAGCGCGTGGTTATTTGACAGATCAGCGATTGTCTGATGCAGAGCAACTTTTTAAATCCATTCTCAAAGAACAAGCAGATAATTTAGAAGCGTATTATTATCTGGGAATAATACAGTCGAGTAAAGGAAATTTGCGTGGCGCAGCTAATTCTTATCAATCGTTATTAAGTTATGCGCCGAATAATCAGCGAGTTCGTATTTTGCTGGCTAAAATTTATGAGCAATTGCAACTGTTGGAGTTAGCGGCTCAGGAATATCGTAGCATTATTTTTGCGGGGGCTAATGCCAATATTGTTGATGACGCCGAGGTTCGGCTCGCTATCGTGGAAAGTGGACTCAATGGTTTTTCCCGGAATATGAGCTATCAGTTTACTTATGATAGTAATATCAATTTCAATAACCTTGAGCCAATTGAAGAAGTCAGATCCGATTTGTCTTTTAATATCGTTTATGGATTGACGTTACTAAAAGATCTCAGTCTTCGGTTAATTGCCGTGCCATCTTATTCATCGTATCACTTTGGTCAATTTGATTATTTTAACTCTAATCTCCAGGCGATAATACATCAGGGTACGCCAGAGAAAAGCTGGGATGTACAGGTGGGCCGTCAAGTCCAGGAATCGTTGTCCACGGAAACGAGTGTTTCAGAAAGTCTCAGTGTGAGTATTATTCGGCAGCGTAAGTTATTCATGAAAGCGGTTTTGGGTTTATCTCCGCCAGGACTGGAAGGTGAAGATATCGCAACATCCGTTCAATCTAATTTTGATGTGCGCAGTATTTCTTCATTTAATGAGCCAAAGTTGGAATCTATCCTGGGGAGTTTTGGGATATCTGTGAGTCAAAGCTTGAAATGGGGGGTTTTTGCTTCGGTACGTTATTCCTTAAGCACTTACCGGAATGTGACGAATGGCCGGCGAGTCACGACTGAGCCGATTCGTACAACGGATAGGGTTACTGGGCAAGAGAGCGTGATAGACAGTGATGAAATTATTTTATTTGATTCGCGAGACTTTGAGAGAAACACGCATAATGTTTCGTTATCTATGTCAAGAACATTGTCACCCGGTTTGCGCGGCACCTTAGGCAGTAGCCTTTCTTATACGGATTATATCAATATAGATTCTGGTGCGCGCATCAGAAAAGAAGACCAGTCTCGAAGCAATATTAGCTTGGGTTTAAATGCCAATTTAAGTTATCAGTTTTATAAAGATTTTCGTTTTTTTTCTTCCGCATCAATGACCAGAAATTTCTCGAATTTGCGAACCGGTACGAGCCAAACCGAAGAGGAGTCGATTGCGACATTTCAGAGTACATCGCTCGGTGATTATTCGCGCTTCACGGTCACGACAGGGATGTCGATGAATTTTTAAAGTTTATACTCAGCAGGTCGCCCATTTCTCAGTTTTAAAAAATAGCGGTCATCTCTGATCCCTAAACTCACGCTTAGTTTTTCTTAATCACGTGAAGCATTGAATGCATAGATTGCCCAGTACAATGCTGCCCCGGTGAAAAGGCTTAATATTAAAAGACTTGAAAAATAACTGGCAAGATCGATTTCACTGGCTAATACCGCACGTACGGCTGAAACGGCATGCTCGACTGGGTTGATAACGGATATGCTTCGAATCCATTCTGGCATAAATGCTGCCGGAACCATCGCTGTTGAAAAAAACATAAGCGGCAAAGTCATCATGTTTCCCATGATGACCAGTGGCTCTTCTCTCTGCAACATGATCGCAAGCCCATTCGATAGACTGGCAAATGCAATGCCTAATAACAATACGACCAGCAATGAAAGTACAATAAAAAAAGGATTCAGTGCGGTATTGGCTCCCATTGTCCAGGCAGCGATCAAAACAATCAATACCTGGATAACCACTTGTACCGCGGAGTGTAATACTCGACTCAAAACAATGGAAACCCGCGAGGCGGGGGAGATGAGTATTTTGTCAACTGTGCCTGAGCTGATTTCCCGCAATAGGCTGACGCCGGACCAGGATGACCCAAATAATACGGTCATGATAATCACACCAGGGACAAAATAGTCAACATAGGACGAGGTGGGGAATCCAGGCAGGTTAGCAAACCCACTGAACAGCGAGCTAAAAATGAAAAGCCACAATAATGGTTGAATTAACGAAAATAACGACCAGAGTGGCATGCGCAAGGATATCTTGAAATATTTGTTAAAAAGATACCAAGTATCAGTGAGCATAGAGGTTTCCTTGTGTTGTAACCGATATTGAATGGCCTATCGTTTGGTCTTGCTAGCGACTTGTCCCTCAAGCGTCTTTCTTTCGCTGGCAAGGCGGAAAGATCCTTGTGAGATCAATTTTCGTCGCGATCGTCAACGGCTAAGCTGGCCAATATTGATTGTCATGAATGAGGGAGAGCTATTTATTTTCTTTTGGTGAATGCCAATATTTATCTGTTGTGTTGTCATCAGTATTCGTTTGGGTATTTTCTTGAGCACTTGGCCAATGAGTCTCTGATTTGGTGTGATCGCTGCTTTGTGTTGCCGTGTCTTGCCAGGTTTGTTGTTCCGGCCAAGCGGCTTGATTATCCGTGGTCTCTTCTGTATTTTCTTGGCTTGGCGGATTTTTTTGCCATTTTTTTGCCCACTGAGTTTGGCCGCCTTTGCCCGCCCATTTTTCCCACCATTGTTCTGTTACTTCTTGTTCATTGGCATCAATACTGGTGCCGGTATATTTGATAAATACATCATCAAGCGTGGGGCGTGCAAAAGAAATGTTTTGCACCTCAATGGCCATGTGATTAGCTAATGACATCAATTTTGGGATGGCATGAGTGCCATTGTTGACATACAGATGTAATTTCTTATTTTCCCAGATAATATTCTTGGTGTAATTTTCACTTTTTGCTTTTTCTGCGAATTGCTTAGTCTGTTCATTTTGGCCAGCAAATTCCAAGGTGATGGCATCGCCTTGTAAACTATTTTTCAATTGTTCTGGGGTATCAACAATTTTAATTTTACCGTGGTTAATAATCGCAACACGATGGGCGAGTTTATCAGCTTCTTCTAAGTAATGGGAGGTGAGTAGAATGGTTAGGCCAAAATCTTGGTTGAGCTGGTGGATTAATTTCCATAAATTTTGACGGCTTGTTGTGTCTAGACCTAAGGTGGGTTCATCTAAGAAAAGAATTTTAGGGCGGTGGATGAGTGATGTTGCGATATCCAGTTTACGCCGCATGCCGCCTGAGTAAGATGACACCAGTTCGTTGAGTTGCTCGGTTAATCCGAAAAAGTCAGCGAGTTCGCTGATCCGAACATTGATATCCGCTTTGGACATGCGGTAGAGGTGGCCTTGTAGTGCCAGGTTTTCTCGACCGGTCAGGAAAAAGTCGACCCCGGTGTCTTGCGCAACGCAACCAATCGCTTGTCGTATCTTGCCAGGTTCTTTATCAATATCAAACCCAGAAACTTCGACGTAACCATCGTCAAATCCACATAATGTGGTGAGGACTTTGATGATGGTGCTTTTACCTGCACCGTTTGGACCAAGCAAGGCAAGTATTTCACCTTCCTTGATCATGAGATCTAATTCATCCACGGCCTTTGTGCCAGAGGGATAAACTTTTTTTAATCCTTTGATGGTGATCATTTTTTAGGCCTTTATTCCATTCTTATTGCTCATTATAACGAGTTAACGGTTCTTGAATAGTAGACGCCAGTGAAAAAACAAATAATGGAAGAAATTTTAGGCAAAATAGAGTCAGGCTGAAAGCCACTCCAATGTGGAGAGGCTATCGGTTGGGTATATTTGACAGCCAATCGCTTGTTTCGTAAATTAATCAAGTGGGATATCATCGGGTTTCACTGATTTTCATAACCAGAACATTACACAATAGGTGCTTACATGCGCAACGTTTTTGCGGGAATGATGACGGTTCGAGCGGAGAGTCACTGGTGCATATTTATTTGGGTTATCAGCCTATTGATGGGGGCTTCGGCGATGGTGCAGGCGGATGGTTGGTTGGATGCGTCAAAAGCAGACAATGAATTAAAGCTTGAAACTTCAGAGGATGGCTTGCGTCGAGGTGGCATTGCTAATACCCGCCATAATTTGACCATGTCCTATTCGCCTTCTCGGGATCGAATGAATGCTTTCCGTAATGATTATTTTGAAGTCTGTGTGTACTGTCATACACCGCATGGGGCCAATCAAACGGCGGCCGCTCCCTTATGGAATCGTACCGTATCTCAGCGGAGTTATACGCTATATAACCAAGTCACGACACTCGGTCGTCCTATGACTCAGCCCGGCCCGAACTCATTGACTTGCTTGTCGTGTCATGATGGCGCCACCGCCATTGATTCGATTATTAATATGCCGACTCAGTTAGTCGGGGCGTTTCGTGCGGGTTATAATGTCGATCAAGAGAGTACCGTAAATTTTGAGTTTTTAAACCAGTGGCAAGGGAATCAACTACAGTCAGAGGGGAAATCAGCCAGTGCGGGTGCCCATAGTGGTTTAAACAATTTTGGCGAAGGACAAGGTCCCTGCTTAGCCTGTCATACGCCTTCTCCGCAAGGTGAGGCCGTCGCGGGACTTGCGCCGGATTTCGAACTTTTTGTGATCGGCGGTAACTTCCAGCGTGATTTAGTACGAAATGAGGATGGGTCGGTTTTTTTTGACCCCGGCAACGACGGTCTTCCCATCGTTGGCGCCGGTTCGGTATCCACAGATGAGGGGTTTCTTGCCGATGATCATCCCATCGGAGTGCGTTACCCGAAGGAGTTTGGTCCAGGGGTGGACTATAATGAGCCAACGGTGCAAGCCGGTAAGATCGCGTTCTTTGATCTCAACGGGGATAATCATGCCGATCCCAATGAAATTCGGCTGTATGATACCGGCGATGGGTATGAAGTGGAGTGTGCCTCGTGTCATGATCCGCATGGGGTACCTTTGAACGGTTCAAGTGTGGTGGCCGATGCGGCAGGTGCTGGCACGCCTCTCATTCCCAGTTTTTTGCGGGTGGGGCAACGTGTTTCCAAAGTGACAGGCACTCGGGTGAGTGCCAATGCAGGCAGTGAGTTATGCTTGACTTGTCACGTAAAATAATAGTTTAAGGATCAGAGCAAACCGGGCATTGTGGGTCTTTAGGCAGCTTAATGGTGCGCCACTCCATGGTAAAAGCGTCTAATAGCAGTAATCTGCCGCATAGATCGGTGCCGATATTGGCAATGATTTTAAGGGTTTCGGTGGCTTGTATTGAGCCGATAATCCCGACCACGGGAGCGAGTACGCCATTTTGAGTGCAGGTTTCTCCAAGTTCCCCTCCCTCTTTGTATAAACAGCGGTAGCAAGGGGAGTTATGGTGATCGGCACGAAATACGCTAACTTGCCCTTCCAGGCGGATCACTGAGCCCGAGACCAGGGGGGTTTTGGTTTTGACACAGATCTTATTTAACAAAAACCGTGATTCAAAATTATCCGTAGTATCAATGACCACATTGGCTTGGGTGGCTTCGTATTCAAGCTGTTGCTCAGTGAGCTTTTCTGAATGGGTAGTGACGTTGAGGTTGGGGTTGAGTGCCATCATGGTTTGTTTGGCAGATTCTACCTTGAGCTGTGTCAGGTCAGCCGTGGTATGGATAATTTGCCGCTGCAGATTGCTTTCTTCCACATGATCAAAATCAGATATCACAATATGGCCTATACCGCTACTGGCGAGGTACATGGCAACCGGTGAGCCCAGCCCGCCCGCCCCTAAGATAAAGACGCGAGCATCCAGCAATGCCTGCTGACCATCATAATCCATTTGGGGCAACATGATGTGTCGGCTATAGCGTTTGAGTTGGTTGTTATCCACAGAATATCCTCAACGTAGTCAATAAGTATAGGCAATGATAGAGGCGAGTGGTGTTCGGCCATCGTCGGCCCAGCCTCCAACTAAATAGATAGTATTGTCAATGACCCCCAGGCCCATGGCAGCGCGTGGGCATGGCATGTCGGGTAGTCTAAGCCATTCTTTGTTTGTCAGCGAAAGGCAGGCGGCACGGTGATGAATGTTATCGGTGCTGTAACCACCAAAAAAGAAGAGGTTGTCGTCGATCGTGCAAAGACCGTGACCTGCCGCTGGCCAGGGTAACGTGAGTTCGGCCCGATGCCAGTCGTTTGTTATGGGTGAATAGACTTCAAAAAAATCAAAATTATTAAATCCTTGGGGCCTAAATGCAACACCGCCTGAATTCCACAAGGTATTGTTAATGGTAATCGCTGCGGCCGCAAATCGCGGGGTAGGCTGAGCTGCAATTTCCTGCCAGGCACGGTGATTACCCGCCAATTTTTCACAAAAATTAAACCCTGGGTCGGTTTTAGGGCCGCCTAAGCAAGCTTCTGGGTGATGACCACCTAAAATGTAAATGTCATTGTCTATGCGGGTGGCTGCCGGGTAATCGTGGGGTTGTAGCATCGCCGGGCCGGTTTCCCAGCGATCGGTTACTGGGTCGTAGATTTCGACCGTGGTTAAAAATTGGAAGTTACCATCGGGTTGCTTAAAGCCTCCACCAATAATATAAATTTTTTCATTGATTAAAAAGCCTGCCGTGCCTGACCTGGCGGTTGGCATATCCGCACGTGATTGCCAGGTGTCGCTTTTAGGGTCGTAGGCAACAACGCTACTTAAGCTTTTAAACGCGGGTCCGCCGCCGCCAAAGACATATAACTGGTTTTGATAGGTAACAACCACGCCGTGTGATCGAGCGATCTGTAGATTACTTAATGATTCCCAACGTCCTCGGTGATATTCCATGAAATAACCTTATGTTTCCAGATAGGTAGTAGTGGTTATTAGACTTGCTTCGCCTAAATCATATAAACGTATATTGTTCACTCAAAATGCCATCGACAAATTATCAAACGCCAGTATATCTCATAATGTCAGAAAACGGCTAAGCCATCTTTGTACGCTATTACTTACGCATTAACAAATGGTTTGCTGATTTACCTAGCATTCCTGTCAAGTAAAGAAAAATGACTGAAGAAACAATGAACAAGCCGGGGTGGATAGCCAAAA
>CAYUAI010000002.1:0-52567 GCA_964442745.1 uncultured Chromatiales bacterium | reverse complement strand
CAAAAATTGTAGTCTATCTCTTAACTAAGTGTTTTGGTTTGTGTTACATTAGGTGAGTTTTTTCTGGTGGGGTCGAAAACTGAACTCAGTTGTGTTATCGGTAATCAGAATTTAAAAGAATGGTTAAATTATATCAACAAAGGCTTTCTTAATATTGTACACTGGCATAAAGTATAGTGATACTTTACGGGAATGGGACATTAAGAATACTTGCCGTGGATGCAATAAAGTTTGGGCATAATAGGACCTGACAAGCGCTACATTATATGGTTAACCAAAAAAGATAACAAATATTGATTTTAAGGTGCGGTAGAATAAAAATGCCTTAATCCTTTCATAATAATATCAAAATTATACTAAATTGATATCTTAAAATAGAAAATTTTCAAGTATTAAAATTTAGTGCGAGCGAAGGGATGCATTGATTAATTTTTAGGGGGGGATCGCTGTTCTGTCTTGTGTTAAAGGGTATTTTTAGGTAGCCTAATAACTTAGATGAATAGTGAGTTATTCCTTAACGGGGTGTATTGACAGCAATTTGAAGACCCTTGTTGAGTCATGCGAGGTCTTTGGCTAAGTGAACAATACAGTTTATAAAGGTCCGGGGGTGTGGAAGTGCTATTAAATGAGAATGTCTGTGACAACGATAAGCCGGCCAGCGCTTTAAAAGAAGGACAAAGTGCATTGTTATCCACTTCGCATATTCAGGAATATGCGCCATTACAGGATACATTTGGCAGAACATTTGATTACGTGCGGATAGCCGTCACTGAAAAGTGCAACCTAAGGTGTACGTATTGTATGCCTGAAGAGGGGGTTGATTTTAAGAATGGCGAGCAAATTTTAAGTTGTGATGAAGTGCTGCGAGTGATTAATGCGCTCGCGAAAATGGGTGTTAAAAAGGTTCGTTTTACCGGTGGTGAGCCTCTCGTCCGAAAAAATATCGTCAAAATGGTGGAAGGGGCGGCAAATACGCCTGGCATTCGCTCAACCCATTTAACGACTAACGGTATCATTTTTCCCAAATACGCAAAAGACTTAAGAAGTGCCGGGTTAACGGGTGTTAACATCAGTCTTGATACGATGGATCCTGATCGGTTTCTCAAAATAACCCGTCGTACCGGGGTTGATAAAGTGAGAGAAAGCATTGATCTTGCGCTTGATCTCGGCTTTCCTAGAGTAAAGATAAACTTTGTTGTCATGAAGGGGTTCAATGACGATGAATTGGATGTGTTTACCGAATTAACCAAAGACTCGGCGGTGACGGTCAGATTTATTGAGTTTATGCCATTCGATGCTCATCAAATATGGGATACTGGGGAATATTTTTTAAGCGCTGAAAGCATGGTAAAACATCTTCAACAAAAATACCCGAATATTCAGCCAGCTTCCGGTACGCGTACTGAACATCATATTTTTCAAGTGCCAGGTTATGCCGGAAAAATAGCGATTATTCCCGCCTTTACCCGTAGTTTGTGCGGTAACTGTTCGCGAATTCGATTGACCGCTGATGGCGGCATTCGAAATTGTTTGTATTCCGACCAGGAATACAGTTTGCGGGAACCTTTGCGAAGTGGTGCGTCTGATGAAGATATCATTTCGCTATTTCGTAAAGCTTTCAAAGAAAAAGCAAAGGATGGTTTTGAGTCACGTAAACAATCTGCGATGCGTGAGACAACGGTGAAGTTCCAAGGCCGAGTAAGTATGACGCAAATTGGTGGGTAGCTGTACGTGAATTTTTATTACGCGTACTTCTTACACATATTAGCCTAAGTTGATATCAGAGAGTTTGTGCTTATGGATAACACACTGACCCATTTTAATGCCTCAGGAGAGGCGCATATGGTTGATGTGGGCAAGAAAGATGTCACCCAACGGGAAGCGGTGGCGGACGGACGTATTTGCATGAATGCTGATACCCTGGCGTTGATCATGAAAGGGTCTCATAAAAAGGGGGATGTGCTTGGTATTGCTAGAGTGGCGGGCATCATGGGGGCAAAGAAAACCGCTGAACTGATTCCTCTGTGTCATCCCATCCAGATCACCAATGTTGAGCTTGATTTAACGGCGGAACCGGAAGCGAACTCAGTATACTGCGTGGCAACGGTTAGATGTGCAGGTCAAACAGGGATTGAAATGGAGGCCTTGACGGCAGTGCAAGTCGCGTTGTTGACAGTATATGATATGTGCAAAGCGGTAGATCGAGGCATGCTGATGAAAGATATTGGTCTTTTGTCAAAGTCTGGTGGCAAGTCGGGTACCTGGAAACGTTCGGCATAGGTTATTTTATGAACATTACGATCAAATATTTTGCAAGCATGCGTGACCGGATGGGGCACGCAGAAGATAAAATACAGGTGTCTGAGAATGCAACAGTCAGGGAAGCTTGGGGTCAATTGTCCAATGAAGTGTTGCCAGAAAATACCTTGATTGCCGTGAATATGGAATATACTCACATTGAGCATGCTTTGATAGATGGTGATGAAGTTGCATTTTTTCCACCCGTCACTGGAGGTTGATTCCGTGAAAGTCATTGTTCAAGAAGCTTGTTTTGATCCGTGGCAATCCATGTCTGATTATCAGCGAGAGCACCTTGATGTAGGTAAACATGGTGGTTCGGTGACATTCATTGGCACGATGCGAGACTTTAATGGGGGGATTGAGGGCATTTCAAGTATGTTTCTTGATCATTATCCAGGCATGACCGAGCGGCATTTAGAGAGGGTCTGTCAAGAAGCGCTGGATCAGTGGGATGTGGTTGATACGCTGGTCATTCATCGTGTGGGTAATATCTTACCCGATGAATCCATTGTGCTTGTTGGCGTATGGTCTGAGCATCGCTCTGCCGCGTTTGATGCCTGCCGCTTTATTATTAATGATTTGAAGCACCGTGCGCCTTTTTGGAAAAGAGAGATCACTGAAAAGGGTGATCGCTGGGTCGAGAAGAATACCGTCGATGCGGTCGCTAATAGTTAAACGGCCTGATTTTTTAATTGGGTTTGCGATGAGATAAATCGTGTAATATGCCATCTTTCGTTCTTCATTTTGTGTGCATCGGCTATATGGGGATTGACGTATCTGCTTAAGATGATACGTCAGTTGTTCATCGTGGTTGGCCGATTTTCACCTTTCCTCTTTAATTTTTTTTCATATTCTTGATATGAGCATTAGCTATAGCTACGCGTGTGTTGTCGGGGTGATTGTATCGTGTGTTGATTCTGTTTTTTGTTAAAGCCGATATTGGCTAGCTTATCATTTGATTTCACTTGATTCTTGATCCCACACACAGAGATTTTTCTTCCATCGGCAGTACAGTGAGTGTTGCCTCCTTCACCGATGTCGGTTAAAAATAATGCAATAAATCCGACGGAGTTCATTTCTATGATCAGAGGTTATGCAACAGCCCAGCATACGCGGGTGTATCAAAAAAAAGCCAAAGACAAAACAGCCGTTGGACATTTTAGTGAATTTCCAGGTGAGTCAATTAAATTAAGCTCGATTGGTGTGGGCACTTTCCCAGGCGAAGCCAATCCTCAAGTGGATGATGTGATTGCTGAGATTGTCAGTCGTGCGCTGCAAAATGGAATTAATGTCATTGATACGGCCGCACATTACCGATATGGGCGTTCGCTAGTGGCGGTTGGTCAGGGTATCAATAAAGCATTAAGTCAGGGGCTGTCCCGACAGGATTTTTTTTTGGTATCAAAAGGGGGTTTTTTGTGTTTTCAGGATGGAAAGCCGGAGTCGTTTGATGACTGGTTTGCGCAAAAAATTATGGCTGATGGTCTGGGGGGGCGTGATGATTTATACGAAAATTGTCATCTATTAACGCCTGAATATCTGCTCCATCAGCTGAAGGAATCCCGATCCCAGCTAGGGGTGGAGACGTTAGATGGATTTTTAGTCGATCAGCCTGAAGTGCATATCAAAAAACGTGGTAAGACGTTTGTTAATCAAAAGTTGCTAGAGATCTTTGTTGGTTTAGAGACGGCGGTTAGCCATAACTGGGTGCGTTATTACGGTATTTCCGCGTTTGATGGATTTCGGGTGGCAACGGATGACCCGAGATTTCAGTCGTTAACTTCGATGCTGGCACTGGCGGAAAAAGCGGCGAAAAAAGTACAGGGGAGCCGTTATCAAGGTCACCATTTTCGATTAATACAAATGCCGTTTAATCTTGTAATGAGCGAGGCTTTCACTCGCTTTAATCAGGTGACTGGGCCAGCTAGCATGGCTTCCACGTTGCAAGCGGCGTATCAGTTAAACGTTTATGTGATGGCGAGTCACACCTTGATGAAAGGGCATTTAGCGGTGCCAGGTGCGTTGGTGCTGAAAGGCGATACTTTGACTGATGTGACCAATAATGCGCAACGTGCTATGCAATTTAACCGTTCAACACCTGGACTGGGAAGCACTCTGTTGGGAATGAGTCAGCTTATTCATTTGCAAGATGTGTTGACTGTCGCGGGTATGTCGCCAATCGCCCGTTCTGATTATCTTAAAATGTATCAAAGCGTTTAATCCAACATTGAGCAGCCTATCATTTAATCTCAATTGATCCTTGATTCTACAGAAATTTTTCGTCAGTCGGCAATACAACAACGTATGGCCTCCTTCAGAAACCCCCGGTGAAATCAATTCTCATCGCAATATTCAAACGCTAGGCGGCCCAATGTCGGTTTATATTGATATGTTTTTTAGATATCTTTCCAAGCCAGAAAAAGAAACTTAGTTATCCGCGTTTTTTGGGCAGCGTGTGTTTGGTTTTCGAATGCTCCAGCCTTTGTTAAATAGCCTCAGTGCGATGACTGATTAAATTTGCTTAAAGATCGTTGAGAAGTACGTCGCTAATCCTATATCTGACACTGGGTAACCTAGTGTTTTAAAACCGCGATGCGAATTTAATTGTGTGTTGATTTTTCTGAAACGGATAATCTGTGAGTATCTTGTCGCTTAAAGAAGAATCAGTGCAGAATCATGGAAGGGAGTATTTGAGTGAAACATAGCCTTTTGAAGAATTTATTTTTAACCTCGTTTGGTTGTGGTTTATTTATTGGGATTGCTTTTCTTTTTATTGCTCAAATTTTTATCGAACCGAAAGCAGGTATGATGGGTTGGTTTAGCGCCGCCTGTGTGGTTATGGGCGTAGTGATTGGGATGGTAAACTACTTTATTTTAAAACTTATGTTGTTGAATAAGTTGCATGAACTATCCCATGTTGCTCAGCAAATTGCCAATAATAATATTAAGTTGCGTTGTGATTTGCAAAGTGATGATGTGATCGGTGATATTGCTACAAGTTTCAATAAAGTGGCACAGAATGTAACAAATATTGTTCATGATATTTCAGAGACCACCGACCAATTAGCTTTAGCGGCTTCTACCATGTCGGTCGTTTCCATGCAGACCAGTGAAGGCGTGCGACAGCAACAGACTGAAACGGATCAGGTGGCGACAGCAATGAATGAAATGGCGGCGACCGTCCAGGAAGTGGCGCGTCATGCGAGTGAAGCCGCTGATGCGGCCCGGCAGGCAGATGAAGCCTCAGAGAAAGGCAAAGACGTCGTTGAAGAATCCATACGATCGATTGATGGTTTAGCTTCTGAGGTTGAAACGGCAGCCAATGTGATTGAGAAGTTAGCGTCAGAAAGCGATGATATTGGTGCGGTGCTGGATGTCATACGTGGTATTGCTGAACAAACTAATTTATTGGCGCTAAATGCAGCGATTGAAGCGGCCCGAGCAGGCGAGCAAGGACGAGGTTTTGCTGTTGTTGCGGATGAGGTTCGTACATTAGCGAGTCGCACTCATCAGTCCACCCAAGAAATCCAAGATATGATTGAACGTTTGCAGTCGGGTACTAATAATGCGGTGAAAGTCATGGAGACGGCACGCAGTCAGGCAAAATCGAGTGTGAGTCATGTCGGTAATGTGGCGGGTGCGTTGGAGACGATTACCCGATCGGTGGGCACCATCACTGAGATGAATACCCAAATTGCGAGTGCGTCACGTGAACAAAAATCTGTGGCTGAAGAGATCAATCGTAATGTAAACAATATTAGTCAAGTGGCGAATGATACGGCGAGCACAGCAGAATGTACGGCTTCGGGGAGTGGAGAGATAACGCGTTTAACGGGTGAATTGCAGCAATTAGTTACGCGCTTTCAAAGCAACTGATCATCGTTGACCGCACTGAGTATATCTAAGGAAGCCTGGTTTTTTTTCTGATCGCTTGCAGCATCTGTTCTTGCTCTGCGATGGAGGGTATTCGTTTTTTTTCCGCCAAAAGGTTGGTTGGGCTTGAGGGGGGTTGTCGGTCTTGTGCCTCGGTGTTTTTTATTCGAGTGTATTCATGGATCAGTGTTTGAGAATTGACGGTGGGTTTGTTTTGTTCAAGCGCTTGACGCTTATTTTGTCCTGAAAATATCTGTATGCGTAAGGCTTTGTTTAACACGATAATGCGTTCCCGTATCCAGTGTACGTCATAAATTGCCCAAGCGATGATAGGTAGAAAAAATATCACTTTTGACGTACTGGTGGTGATACTGTGGTAAAGAGCGAGGCTTGTGAGCAGCCAATAGAGTAACCCGGTTGCCACCGATTTAAGATAGAATCGATGCAATCCTAGCGGAAACAGTAACCATAAAACATAAGCGGTTAGTGGTTTTTTTTGGTATTTAATAAATTGTAGGTTAGCGCTTTGCAAACCATCGACTTCGAGGTTAATATTTTGCCAAGTTTTGCTCATCGTGTTATCACCGGTTAAAAAAATGATTAATTTATGACTTTTGCTTGAAAAAGATTAATTAGCTGATATTATCCAGTTATAATTTGACTTATAGGATGGACTTCGTGTATGGCGGATCGTAGATTGCAAGTATTCCACTCCGTAGCCAAGTTACTCAGTTTTACCAAAGCAGCTGAGTCCCTTCATATGACACAACCTGCGGTGACATTTCAGGTTCGACAGCTTGAAGAGTATTTTAATACTCGTTTGTTTGATCGGACGCATAATCGTATCAGTTTGACGGAAGCTGGCAAGTGTGTGCATGAATATGGCGGCCGAATTTTCGAGCTTTATGCAGAAATGGAAAATGCCGTTCGGGAGTTAACCGGGGAAGTCAGCGGTGTTTTGATCATCGGTGCGAGTACCACCATTGCTGAGTATATGTTGCCATCGTTGTTAGGCGATTTTAAAAAGCAATATCCTGATGTCAATGTTAGGCTCAAAGTCTCTAATACGGAGGGCATTGTTTCTATGGTTGAGAATAATGTCATTGATTTGGGTGTTGTGGAAGCGCCGGTCGCCAATAAGAACTTAGCGGTAGAGCTGTGTCGCCGGGATCAATTAGTAGCGATTGTACCTCCTGGTCATCCGCTTGCTGATGAAAAATGTTTGCACCCGACCCGTTTATTGGCGTTTCCGTATATTTGCCGGGAAGAAGGCTCGGGCACACGAGAAGTCATTGTTGACTATCTGGTTGAGATTGGTGTTAACCCAAATCAATTGGATATCATCATGGAACTAGGCAGTCCTGAGGCTATAAAAGGGGCCGTCGAAGCAAATATTGGTGTGACTATTTTATCAAAAGTCACATTAGCAAAAGAGTTAAAGCTGGGTACATTGGTTGCGATTGCTTTAGATCCCCCCTTGGAGCGACCTTTTTCTTTTGTGCATCAAAAGCAAAAATTTCGTCAGCGTGCGATGGATGAGTTGTTAGATTTTGCTCGCCAATACTGTGAGCGGCATCGAGATATCGAGCCATCGTAACCTGCATTTCACATGCCTAAGTGTGAAATACGGGTTGTATATTGCTATTTGAAGTCGCTGAATTTCTCGCTATTCTTCTGATTGTTGTGTTGCCGTTGTTTGTTTTTGTAAGACATAACAGAGATTCTTATTTTTTTCTTCTCTTCTCCAAGAGTTTCATTTAATGTACCGATTTAGGGTTTACGCAGTGTAACGCTAAATAGAATGTATGTACATGGATACTGATTTCATCAGTAGCATGAGTGAATATTGTGTCTAGCAGGTTCATGAGTGATGATTAGGTGCTAATATGAAAAATTTCGCTGTTATACAACACAACTACAGTGAATTTTTAGGGTTAATTGAGCATCAATTGGAAATTCGCGATATTGGGTTTAGCTATTTTAGACCTTTTGTTGACCAGGCGTTGCCGGCGAGTCCGTTGCCATTTGATGCGTTGTTTGTACTGGGTGGGGATTGGCCTGCCGAGGAGGATCATAAGCAGGCACAAGGGTTCGCTTTGGAAAAAGCATTGATTGCCAATTTTCTTAATGCAAAACGTTCAGTCATTGGTATAGGGCTCGGGGGGCAACTGGTTGCAGAGTATGCGGGTGCGCGTAGTCAAGAGAAAGCATTGCACAACGCTTATTGGACGACGGCTCACGCCACCGAGCGAGGGAAAGAAGATGCGTTAGCGAAAGCGGTTGATGGTCAGCGGGTGATGGTACTTTATCGAGGTAAAACTGAATTACCCGATGAATTGGTACCGATTGTCGTGGATGATGAAGGGCAATGGCTTGCAATAAGAGCGCATCACTTGGCTTATGGTATATTATTCCGACCAGAATTGAAGCCGGGTATGCTAGAAGATATGGTGATGGAGGCGGGGCGTTTGATTCCAGATAATATTGGCCAGCTACTGAGTGAAGCACGCCGTGAGTGGACGACAACGCAAAAAAACACGGATCAAATTACGATTGCTCTGGTGTCGGCATTGGATTTAATGAAAGAGCGGCGTAAGCCAACGGTGATTCGTTTGAATGTTGAGCCTGAATGAGTGCATTAACAAAAAAAATAACCCAACTTTTTAGCGCGCTAAACGAGCAAGATCAACAGACGCTTATTGCGTTTGCCGAGTTTCTTCATGCCAATAAAACAAGTCCCATTGAAGAAATAGCGAAACCTAAAATAATTCCACCCATTGATGATGAATCGGTCATTGCGGCATTAAAGCGTTTATCGGTAATGTATTCTATGTTAGATAAGACAAAAATGCTCAATGAAGCCTCTGAACTTGTATCACAGCACGTCATGCAAGGGCGAGACAAAGCTGATGTGATTAAGTCGTGTGAAAAACTCTTTGAAGATCATTATCAATTGATGCTCAATCGCAAAGAAAATACGGTATGATTGATGTTTTAACGAGCTGGTATCAAAGGCATTTTTCTAACCCGCAAGTCGTGATGTTGGCGATGTTGTTGATTAGCGGGTTTACCATTATCATTTTTTTAGGTGATATCTTAATACCGCTGCTCGCGAGTATTGTGATTGCCTATTTACTTGAGGCGTTGGTACTTAAGCTGGAAAAATATGGTGTTCCTCGCTTGGTTGCTGTGTTTATCGTGTTTACCGTGTTTATGGCATTGTTGGTGGCCAGTGTGGTGGGGCTTGTGCCGCTGATCTCAGAGCAATTGACCCAGTTTCTTAAAGAAATGCCAAGAATGATATCTCGACTTCAAGAGATTTTATTGCAGTTACCTGGCCATTATCCACATTTTATTTCTGAAGAATACATCAAAGAAATTATGCGTTCTTTTAGTTCGGAAGCGGGCGCGATGGGACAAATGGCATTGTCTTTTTCGTTATCATCGCTGCGCGGTGTGATTACCTGGTTGGTTTATTTGATACTTATTATTATTTTGGTGTTTTTTTTCTTGAAAGATAAGCAAGTGATTGTCAGGTGGATGACACATTATTTACCTAAAGAGCGTGATTTGGCAAAGCAAGTATGGCATGAAATGGATCAGCAAATTGGTAATTACGTGCGTGGTAAAATTGTAGAAATATTGATAGTCGGGGCGGCATCGTTTGTTGCGTTTGCCTGGATGGAATTAAATTATGCGGTGCTATTAGCTTTATTGGTGGGTTTGTCGGTTTTGGTTCCTTTTGTGGGTGCCACCATCGTTACCATTCCGGTGGCATTGATTGCTTTTTTCCAATGGGGATGGAGTTCGGAGTTTGCGTACTTGATGTTGGCGTATGGTATCATTCAAACGATTGACGGGAATGTCCTGGTGCCTTTATTGTTTTCCGAAGCGGTGAATTTGCATCCTGTGGCCATTATTGTATCGATTATATTGTTTGGCGGTTTGTGGGGTGTATGGGGTGTCTTTTTTGCGATTCCGTTGGCGACTTTGGTCAAGGCTGTATTAAACGCGTGGCCACAATTTTCTACCATTAAGGGGTGATATGGCTCCTCTCAATGCTAGAATACGCGATGTAATAAACGGTCTTTCAGTTCATAGAACGTCTGATGCATAGTCAGCTAATCGAGAGCGCTCGCCGCGTTGTAGTGTGATATGTGCGCTGTGATCCCAGTTTTTAAAACGATCGACGACATAAGTGAGTCCAGAGGTTGTTTCTGTGAGGTAAGGCGTATCAATTTGTGCCACATTACCTAAACAAACGACTTTAGTACCAGGTCCTGCACGGGTAATCAGGGTTTTCATTTGTTTGGGTGTTAAATTTTGTGCTTCATCAATGATCAGGTACTTTTTCAAGAAAGTGCGTCCACGCATGAAATTTAATGAGCGGATTTTAATACGCTTTTGTAATAAGTCATTGGTGGCTGCTCGCTCCCACTCACCGACACCTTCTTCCGGGTTGGTGAGTACTTCAAGGTTATCCATGAGGGCGCCCATCCAGGGTGTCATTTTTTCTTCTTCGGTGCCCGGCAAATGGCCGATATCCTCTCCCACGGGTACCGTGACGCGTGTCATGATGATTTCTTGGTATATTTTAGCTTCAAGTGTTTGCGTGAGGCCGGCGGCTAACGTTAACAATGTTTTTCCAGTGCCTGCCATGCCGACTAATGTGACGAAATCGATCGCTGGGTCCATTAATACGTTGAGTGCAAAATTTTGTTCGCGGTTACGCGCATTAATTCCCCAAACTTGATGCCGTGTTGCCCGGTAATCTAAAATAACTTGTATTTCCGCTGTTTGCTGTTCGTGCTTTCGTACGATGGCTTCAAATTTTTCTGTTTCGCTATAAATGTATTGACAGGGATACCAGTGTGCTTGCTCTGGTCCGCTCACCTGGTAAAACACATATTTGTCTTTTTTCCAGGATTTAATATCATTGGCATGTTTTTCCCAAAAGTCTTTGGGCAGTTCATAGGAGCCGCTATATAGCAAATTAACATCATCAATGACCTGGTCAGTATAATAATCTTCCGCACGTATACCCAACGTGGCGGCTTTGATTCGAAGGTTAATGTCTTTGGTGATGAGTGTGACTTGTCGGTCGGCGTGAAAATCTTGCAGCGCAATGGTGGTGCCTAAGATGGTGTTATCGGGGGTGCTACCCGGAATGTCTTTGGGCAGTTTGTAGTAAAATTCCCGTGTCTGCAATAACAATCGGCCGCTGACAGCCTCGGCATTGATGGCGTTGGGTAAAAGCAGTCCTTTTTCGATTTCAATTTTGGTGGCGCCGCTAATGATTTCTTCTAAAAAGCGACTGGTCTGGCGCGCATTGCGAGCCACTTCTGAATGGCCGCGTTTATTGTTATCAAGTTCTTCTAATACCACCATGGGCAGAAATATATCGTGTTCTTGAAAGCGAAAAATGCAAGCAGGATCATGCATGAGTACGTTGGTATCTAATACAAGGATACGTGGTGTGGTCGCCGTTTTGTTGTTTTGATTCATTGAGTGTTTTGCGCTTTTGGTTAAAAGTGAGTGGGCATGGTTAGGAGACTATCTTTCGGGTCGCTTCTTAGCCGAGGGATCCGTCCAGTGATTTGATGGCCGCTAATACTTCTTCGACATGTCCAGCCACTTTGACTTTGCGCCATTCGCGCCGTAAGATGCCTTTTTCATCAATGAGGAAAGTACTTCTTTCGATGCCCATGCATTTTTTACCATACATGTTTTTTTCTTTGATAACGTCAAATAAGCGGCACAACACTTCCTCGGTGTCAGCCAGTAAATCAAAAGAAAACTCTTGTTTTTCTTTGAAATTTTCATGGGACTTGAGGCTGTCACGTGAGACCCCCAGGATAACCGTGTTGGTGCGGCGAAATTTGTGGATGTGGTCTCGAAAGTCCTGTCCCTCCTTGGTACAGCCCGGTGTGTTGTCTTTAGGATAGAAATAAAGGACCAGCTGTTTACCTCGAAAGTCGGTAAGACTCATTGTTGTTTTTTCACCGGTGGCAGGTAGCGAAAAATCAGGCACTTTTTTATTCACTTTAATGTTTTCGCTCATCCGTTATTCTCCTGTTTGCAGTGAACCGGCGGGTAAATATTCTTTTGCCTTGGCCAATGTCGGTATATCATCAAATTATACTTAAAACGAGGATTATGCACCAGGGAGTGCGGTTTCCTGCTCTTTATAAGGCTCTCTCCTTTAAAGTTAGGCTAAATTCGTGCTATCAGCCACCGCTAAGTGAAGTACAATGACTGGTGAAATTATTTATAAATTTAGTGGTCCATCCAGCATTGGGCAGATGAGTATGCTGGAGGTAGGGGCGAGCATGCTGGAGAAAAACGGGTATGAGACCAAGGGATAAGTGATACTAAATTAAGAGTTTAGCTGATGTTCGGCCCGCTAATTATCCGCTCAATAAATAGCCCATGCATGCTATTCCGCCTGGTAAGGGCAATGACTTTACTTGCCTTGCGTGCCATGGCTCAGTAACATTCGCAGTTTATTCATAGAGATCATTGGGAGTATGTCCATGTTTCATGGCAGTATGGTAGCTTTGGTTACCCCTATGCACGAAGATGGGGCGCTCGATTATGCATCGATGGAACAGCTCATCGATTTCCATATACAGGCTGGAACCGATGCAATTGTTACCGTCGGCACGACCGGAGAGTCTGCCACGCTACTGGAAAAAGAGCACTGTCAAGTGGTTCGTTTCGTTGTTGAAAAAGTGAACAATCGAGTGCCCGTGATTGCTGGGACAGGGTCTAATTCCACCATGGAGGCGATTACGCTAACTCGGTGTGCAATGGAAGCTGGCGCCGATGCCTGTCTGCTCGTGGCTCCCTATTACAACAAACCAACGCAACATGGTTTAATTGCCCACCATAAGAAGATTGCTAGCGCGGTGGCGATTCCGCAAATTTTATACAATGTCCCTGGGCGTGTGGCTTGTGACATGTTACCCGAAACGGTAGAGCAATTATCGCATGTGGCCAATATTGTAGCGATTAAAGAAGCTTCAGGCTGTGTTGATCGTGCCAAGCAAATCATTGATCGGTGTGGTGACCGAATTGATCTTTACAGTGGTGACGATGCGCTTGCATTGGCAATAATGGAAGTGGGGGGGAGGGGCGTGATTTCTGTGACGGCCAATGTTGCCCCCCGGTTGATGCACGAAATAGCTTCCTTGGCATTGCAGGGTATGTTCACCAAAGCGCGGGTTTTAAATGAAAAATTAATGGCTCTGCATGAGCAGTTATTTTGTGAGGCCAATCCGATACCCGTCAAATGGGCGCTGCAAGCGATGGGACTGATTGGGCCAGGGATTCGCTTGCCATTAACGGTATTGTCTGAGAGGTATCAAGAATCTGTGCAGGACGCGATGAGGCAAGCCGATGCATTATAAGTCGAGATGGATGAGTGGCGCGGTGATGCACAAGTTATTATTCCTTCTTTTGATGGTCTTTATGTTTTACGGGTGCGCTTCGCAAGAGGCGGGTTTCTATAAACACAGCAAGTCATTTCCGCCACTGGAGATGCCGCCGAATTTGATTAATGCGACTGAAGAAGACGCATTTGATATTCCAAAAATCGCCGCCTCTGTGGTTAATAAACCAATACTGTCGAACGACAGCTCGGTGATGATGAAACGGGATGGTCAATTGCGCTGGTTAGTGATGAAGATGCCGATTCATTATCTTTGGGAACAAATGCATGATTTCTTTGTTAAGCATAACATTGAGCTCGTTTGGGAAGATGAAAGTCTAGGCATTATGGAAACGGTTTGGGTTGATTATTATGATACGCAGTATGGCAAATTTGCGCGTGATAAATTTCGGGTTCGTATTGAGCCTGGAGCGGAGGATGATACGATTGAATTGTATGTCGCGCATCGTGGCGTGCAGCAAGTGCTTTTTGATGGACAATTTACGCCGGCATGGGATGCCAGGCCAAATGATGCTGAAATGGAAATTGAGCTGTTGGGGCGTATTTTAGAATTTTTAGCTTTGGAGCCTGTGCGCGTCAAAGCCTTGCTTGAACAAGCGAAACAACAAAAAGTGCTGGCCGTATTACGGGAAGATGAGGGAATACCGTATATTCTGCTGGATGAGTCCTACGAGCGAAGTTGGCAACTGGTTTTACGGGCGATCGATCGGGTAGGCAATACCATTATTTCCAAGGATCAATTGTCAGGTTTGATTCGCATTCGCCGCGATGCACTTGATAATACGGTATCGCAAAGTATTAACTTTACCGATGGCAAGAAAGCAGAGCTATCTATTCGTATGCTTCAATTGGCGGGCCAGATCAAGGTCGAGGTGGTGCATGCAGATGGTGTGGTGGATGATTCGAGTGAAGCGAAGGATTTAGTCAAACAACTGTATGAACATTTGTGATCGATTGTGCGGATGGGGTCGGATGACTCCATCGAATTAAAGTCTCTCAGTGGTTTATTGAGATGTGTGTTTTAAAATGGAAAAAAAGCAGCAACTATATTCAGGAAAAGCCAAGTCAGTCTATCTAACAGATGATGCTGATAAGCTTATTTTGGTCTATCGTAATGATACCTCAGCATTTGATGGGGAAAAGCTTGAGCAGCTTGATCGCAAGGGTAAAGTGAACAACAAGTTTAATGGCTTTATCATGCAATACCTAGAGCATCATGGGGTAAAAACCCATTTTGAGCAATGCTTAAGTGACCAGATGTCATTGGTTAAAAAGCTGGAGATGATACCTGTTGAATGTGTCGTAAGAAATATCGCTGCCGGTAGTCTTTGTCGGCGACTCGGTGTGCAAGAAGGTATCGAGCTGGTGCCGCCAACGTTTGAGTTTTTTTTAAAGAATGATGCATTGCATGATCCCATGATCAATGAATATCATATTCTTTCGTTTGGTTGGGCAAGCAAAAGTGAAATTGATGCAATGAAAGACATGACTTTTAGAGTCAATGATATCTTGCAAAAACGCTTTCTCGATATTGATCTGTTATTGGTAGATTTTAAATTAGAATTTGGTCGTTATCATGGTGAATTGCTATTAGGTGATGAATTCACTCCGGATGGTTGTCGCTTGTGGGATGTGCAAACGCGTAAAAAAATGGATAAAGATCGCTTTCGGCAAGGGCTAGGTGGGGTTATCGAAGCTTACGAGGAGGTGGCTTATCGCTTGGGTGTGGACATCGATTAATACCTTAATACTGCTCTCCTAGCACTTTATAAATAATGGCTCGATGCGGGTCAAAGTCTTGGTCCGTTGCTTTAACAAAGCCGCTTAAATTTGCCTTGGTGAGTATTTTTTCCCCCTCCGTTGAGTTTTTTAGATTAAACATTAATTCGGCAATTTGTTGCTTGAGGGGCAGAGGTAAGCGATTATTAAAAGCCCATGGTAGATGTGGGTACTGATTACCTTTGACCAGAAAGCGTATTTGTGACGTATCGATTTTTTGTGTGACGGCTGGCAAGCTCAGAACTTTGTCGCCAATGCCTCCTGCTGATGCTTGCTTAAAATAGGTGGCAAAAATGGCATTGGGTGGGGTGCGGGCAATGCTATAAGTATAATCTCCCGGATTTAAACCCTGCTCCATTAGTAAGTAAGTGGCATAAATGTAGCTTTGCATGGCTTTTTTGCCGCCGCCAAAAATAATATGCTTACCTATTAAATCTTGTACCGTATTGATGCCGGAATCTTTGCGGACGATAATTGAGCCGGTAATGGTGGATTCGCCAAGTTCTTCAATGACTGCAAAAACCTCATAACCGATTTCTTTATGGGATTTGACATAATGAAATTGATTGAAATTCACAATATCAAATTGTTTATTGGTGACGTTTTGCCAAAATATGGGAAAATTTTTAGGAGTGACTAATTGCACTTTACGGCCCAGATGTTTGCTCAAATATTTTGCTAAGGGCCGATACATGCGGGTTGTTTCGATGGGGTTGTGTCGGGGAAACATTCCTAATAATAGGGCATCTTCTGCATGACTTGCGGTGAATGGCAACACCGTACTGGCAAGCATTAAATAAACCAATGCCCATTTATGAACAGCGGGAATCAGTTGGCTTGGGTTAAAAGCATAAAACATCAAAAGGGTTCCTGACGATAGGTCGTGTGTAATACAAGTGCAATCAATGGATTTATTTTCAATATCGACAATTGTCAACGTTCGAGTCCCTGAAAAGGTATCGACAATTATTTTAATGGCTTTAATAGGGGGGGGCGTGAAGAATGTGGGGGTAAATGAGGTCGGCTGGGTAACCCAATGGCCTGAATTGTAATGAGTAAAGAAATTATCAGATTAAGACGATAGTTCGATCATGTGTCACTTCATAACGCAAAGGAAAATTCTGCATGTCATCTATGACAGCAATTCTCATATTTATCTTGGTGAGTTTCATTGTTGGTGCCGGCCTTGCCTGGTGGGCAAGTTCAATGATGGTAGCGCCATTAAAAAAACTCAAGCCTCGGATTGTAGTAAATAAACAATAGTTTTGTTGGCTGTTTTTAATATCACCAATACATCATTATATTGTTGATAGATCTCGTGGTTTTTTCCATCTCAGTGCGTTGTCGTAGAAGAGCCGTCACCTTGGCGGTTTTGTTGAAAAACTGAACTATCTATCCGTTCATTTTCTCATGCTCCTAAACTGATCACTCGCCGACTCTTGGTGAGAGATTGACTCGTGTAGCCAAAACCATGGATGAGAAAAATTTGGCAATCAAGTATCATAACGTCCTTTTCAACCGTGTATTAGGATCATTATGCTGATTTTGTCAGGTACACTCGCATTATCCGATTTTCGAAAACAACGATTATTGTCCGTCTTGCAACAGCAAGTTCCTGAAGCGACGGCGATAAACGCCGTCACTCGGTATTATGTCGATATAGAGCAAACATTAAGCGATGCCGCGAAATCCGTGCTTGAGCGGCTGCTAGATGGAGATATTATTGATCAACCCGAATCGGAATCGGTGATTTTGGTGGTTCCGCGATTCGGCACGATTTCACCTTGGTCAACAAAAGCGACGAATATTGCCCATCATTGCGGCTTAAACCAGGTCAAACGGATCGAGCGGGGTATTTTATATCATGTCGTTTTCCAGGGCGATGTGAAGTTAAGCGAGCAGCTGAGTGTTTGTGCTGCGCAAACTATGCACGACCGAATGACCCAAACGGTACTGACAAGTGAAGAGGAGGTTGACACACTTTTTGCGCAAACGCCGGCAAAAGAATTGACCTCCATTGATATTTTGGGTGCTGGCCGGGTGGCTCTGGAGCGTGCTAACCAAGTCTTGGGCTTGGCATTAGCTGATGATGAAATCGATTATCTTTTTGATAATTTTATGGCTTTGCAGCGTAATCCCACCGACGTAGAGTTAATGATGTTTGCTCAGGCGAATTCTGAGCATTGTCGCCACAAAATTTTTCGGGCGGATTGGGTGGTGAATGGTAAACCGCAATCCCGCTCATTATTTGACATGATAAAAAATACCTACGAGCAACACTCTGAGCACATTCTATCCGCTTACAAAGATAATGCGGCAGTGATGGTTGGGCTCGGTGATCGCTTGTTCTATCCACATCCGGACACCAAACAATATCAGTACCAGCACGAACCCGTTCATATCTTAATGAAGGTGGAAACGCATAATCATCCGACGGCCATTTCACCTTTTGCCGGGGCCGCCACCGGGGCGGGGGGGGAAATTCGTGATGAAGGAGCGGTGGGCCGAGGAGCAAAGCCTAAGGCGGGTTTATCTGGCTTTTCGGTTTCCAATTTAAATATTCCTGATTATCCGCAAGCTTGGGAGTTGCCTTATGGCAAGCCAGATCGCATTGCGTCAGCACTCGATATTATGCTGGAAGGCCCGATCGGTGCGGCATCGTTTAACAATGAATTTGGACGGCCTAATATTTGCGGGTATTTTCGTAGCTATGAGCAGTGGATCGAAGGCCCTCAAGGCAGGCAAGTTCGTGGCTATCATAAACCCATTATGTTGGCCGGTGGCTTGGGTAATATTCGCGAGGCACAAGTTAAAAAAGGTGATATTCCTGCGAATGCCCAGCTGATTGTGTTGGGGGGGCCGGGCATGCTCATTGGGCTAGGTGGTGGTGCAGCGTCATCGGTGGCCACCGGGACCAGCGATGAGCAGCTTGATTTTGCTTCCGTGCAACGTGGTAATCCTGAAATTCAACGGCGTTGCCAGGAAGTCATTGATTGCTGTTGGCAGCAAGGGGTCGATAATCCGATTATCAGCCTCCATGATGTGGGCGCTGGCGGTTTGTCTAATGCCATGCCCGAATTAGTCGATGATAGCGAACGTGGAGCCCGTTTTGAATTGCGTGCGATTCCCAATGATGACCTGGGCATGTCACCCCTGGAAATTTGGTGTAACGAGGCTCAGGAGCGCTATGTATTGGCGGTGGATAGTTCGCGCTTGGCTGAATTTGATGACATCTGTGAAAGAGAACGTTGTCCTTATGCGGTGATTGGCGAAGCGATTCAAGAACCGCATCTTTATGTAGGAGATGCTGAATTAAATAATGTACCGATTGATATGCCCATGGATGTGTTATTAGGTAAGACACCTAAAATGCTAAGAGATGTGCATCAGCAATCGGTCATGAAATCTTCATTGAAGCTTGACGAGATGGATCTGAAAGAGGCGGCGTTACGTATTCTGCAATTGCCTGTTGTCGCTGACAAACGGTTTTTAATCACCATTGGTGATCGCAGCGTGGGTGGTCAAGTGACTCGCGATCAGATGGTCGGTCCCTGGCAAATTCCGGTCGCTGATGTGGGAGTGACGTCGAGTGCTTATGTCGGCTATGCCGGTGAGGCGATGGCGATGGGTGAACGAGCTCCCATTGCACTCTTGCGTTATGCGGCGTCAACGCGTATGGCGATAGGTGAAGCATTAACAAATATTGTTGCCGCGCCAATTCGCCAGTTAAAAGATATCGTGTTATCGGCGAACTGGATGGTTTCTGCGGGTTCTCCTGGGGAAGATGCCGGCCTTTTTGAGGCGGTAAAGGCGGTCGGTATGGAGTTATGCCCGAAGTTGGGAATTACCATCCCGGTGGGTAAGGACTCGATGTCCATGCATACGGTTTGGCAAGACGGTGATGTACATAAATCGGTGACGGCGCCTCTGTCAATGATTTGTTCTGCCTTTGCGCCGGTGGTGGATGTACGCCATACCTTGACTCCTTTGCTGCGCTCGGATCGAGGTGATACGGATATTATCTTTATTGATTTAGGCAAAGGTAAAAATCGTTTAGGCGCTTCGGCGCTGGCCCAGGTCTATCAACAAATTGGCGATTATCCGCCGGATCTGGATGATGTAACGGCCTTTAAAGAATTTTTTCAAGTTATTCAAGGCTTGAATGAAGAACGATTATTATTGGCTTATCATGACCGTTCCGATGGTGGTTTGTTTACCACGATTTGTGAAATGGCATTTGCTGGCCATGTGGGTGTTGATATTCACCTGGATGGTTTAGGTGAAAATCCTTTAGCAATATTGTTTAACGAGGAGCTTGGTGCCGCCATCCAGGTATTGCATTGTGATACCGATGATGTGATGGAGCGCTTGCGAATCGCGGGATTAGACAAGCATAGTTTTGTCATTGGCGAGCTGAATAATCACGATCAGATTCGATTTTATTTTCAACGAAAAGAAGTGCTCGCCGATACTCGCCGGGCATTTCAAAAAGCCTGGTCTTTAACGAGCTATCATATGCAAGCGTTAAGAGATAATCCCGATTGTGCGCAGCAAGAGTTCGATAGCGTGTTGGATGAGAAAGACCCTGGGATCCAAGTCGCACTTTCATTTGACATTGAAAATAATATCGCCGCTCCTTATCTGGCGACCGGAGTACGACCTAAACTTGCCATACTGAGGGAGCAGGGGGTTAATGGGCAATTAGAAATGGCCGCTGCATTTGAGCGTGCTGGATTTGCTTGTATTGATGTACACATGAGTGATTTGCAAACAGGGAAAATGTCATTGCAGTTGTTTCAAGGACTGGTGGCCTGTGGTGGTTTTTCCTATGGTGATGTCTTAGGTGCGGGTCAAGGATGGGCGAAGAGTATTTTATTGAATACCCAGTTACGTGATGAATTCGCCAATTTTTTTCAGCGCCAAGACAGTTTTGCTTTAGGTGTGTGCAATGGCTGCCAAATGTTATCACAGTTGTCTGACTTAATACCGGGCACGTCGCATTGGCCACGTTTTGCAAAAAACACCTCAGAACAATTTGAAGCACGTTTTTCATTGGTGGAAGTATTGCCATCCCCTTCTTTGTTTTTACATGCCATGGTGGGCTCAAAAATACCGATTGTGGTGGCTCATGGGGAAGGTCGTGTGACGTTTCCTCATGAAGATTTTAGTCAGTTACTGGTCGAGAAGCATTTGGTTTGTTTGCGGTATATTGACAACCAGGGCCAAGCGACAGAAAACTATCCGGCTAACCCTAATGGATCGGTGGCGGGTATGACAGGGTTTACCAGCGTTGATGGCCGATTTACCATTATGATGCCGCACCCGGAAAGAGTGTTTCGCACGGTTCAATATTCATGGCATCCTGACGACTGGGGTGAAGATGGTCCATGGATGCAGATATTTCGAAATGCTCGGGTGTGGCTGGGATAAAGGGATATCACATCGTCTTCCATAAAGACGATGTGATTTGGAGGAGCTTATGTTATGTGGGTTGCAAATTAGAAAAAACAAATATGAAGATAAGAAGGGCATGTCAGCGAGTTATTGAGTACCGTTGGTTTGAGGGTTTTATTATCGGACTTATCATTTTTAATGGTATTATCTTAGGGTTAGAGACTTCCGAGCTGTTGGCTCGGGATTATGGAGGCGTTTTTTCGTTTTTAAATTATTTGATTATATCTATTTTTGTGCTAGAAGCGGTGATAAAAATTACCGCCGTTGCGCCTCAATGGCGTAAATACTTTGGTGATGGCTGGAATGTATTTGATTTCACGATTGTGGTGTTGTCGTTAATTCCTGCTAGTGGTGACTTAGCCATGTTGGCACGCTTAGCGCGTCTATTGCGGGTCTTGCGTTTAATTTCAATGATTCCAGAGTTGCGGTTGATCGTGACTACCCTGATACGCAGCATTCCTAGCATGGGCAATATCATGCTTTTAATGTCAGTAATTTTTTATATCTATGCGGTGGCGGGGTATCATTTGTTTCATGTTCATGATTCTCAGCACTGGGGCAGTTTGGGGCTGGCGATGTTAACGTTGTTTCGTATTGTGACACTGGAAGATTGGACGGATGTTATGTATACCGCCATGGAATTATCGCCCTATGCTTGGATATATTTTGTCAGTTTTGTGATACTTGGTACTTTTGTCATTATTAACCTATTCATTGCTGTGGTATTGAATAACCTTGATGAAGCGAAGATGGAACGCTTGAAAGAAATGGAGCAACCCCTTTCAAAGAAGGAGTTGCTCAACGAACTACGTGAGACACAGCGGGTATTGGCGACTTTGCAAGATAAACTGGAACGCGATGTGCATTAATGTTTTATGAGGATAGCTGGGTTTTGCCGGATTTAAACGGGATCTATCCAAAAATGTGATGCTGTGACTCTAGTTTTTAATGTATACGTCGATTTAATGGGTATCCATTTAAAAATGATAACGATGACTAATATTCTTGAGTAATGGATATATCAATAGTGAAGTGAGAATAAATTATGGCCGCCAGTTTGAATAGCATTTTGTACGCAGAAGATGAACCGGATATTTCTCAAGTGGCGAAGCTTGCCTTGGAAACTGTCGGTGGTTTTCAGGTGGAAGTTTGTAGTAATGGCCGGCTTGCGTTGGAGGCGGCACCACAGGTCAAACCGGATTTGATTTTACTGGATGTAATGATGCCTGAAATGGATGGCCCATCCACTTTAAAAGCTTTGCGAGAGACCCCAGGAATTAAGGATATACCGGTCATTTTTATGACCGCAAAGGTGCAGCCTAACGAGATACAAGGCTATAAGGATCTGGGGGCGATAGATGTGATTTCCAAGCCTTTTGATCCCATGAGTTTATCCGATCGCATTAATGAAATTTGGTCGAAAAATTTTGCTTAGCAATGAAATAAAATAACTTGTATCTCTTGTCTCCTAGCTTCGGAATCTGCTCTCCATGTCTTTAGCGTGGAGTGATAGATTTTGCTTTGTGCGATCTATCTATATTTTGTTTGATATATACCTATTTAGCGCAAGTTATACCGTTTCTCAGTATCCCATTTCCAACGATTTTTTGGTGAATTTAGTAAAATAGTGGTGTAAGCTGTCATTTCAATTAAGCAAATTGATGCTGTTTTGTATTTGATACGCATAAATTTTTTTTGTTGTAAATAATTTAAAGTGTCACTGCAGATTACTAAAAAAGGCTGTGTTTCTTTTGGCTATCATTATTTATGCCATGGGATGCGGCCTTTTTAATTTGGGTGACTGTTTATGATTCCGACAGCGGGTCGCTTATTCTCTGATTTTGTATGATCCTTGCTCCGACAAGGGTGGGCTTCCGTTGAGTATGTTAGTCATTGTACCACCGCGATTAATTGAGATTTTTAAGATGGAAATTCATTTTGCAAAAATGCATGGTTTAGGTAATGATTTTGTTGTCATTGACACGATTTCTCAGGCGGTTCATTTAACTTCCTCACAGATTAAAAAAATCGCTGATCGCCATTTTGGTATTGGTTGTGATCAAATTTTATTAGTTGAAAAGTCTCAATCTGCATCGGCTGAATTTCGATATCGTATTTTTAATGCGGATGGCAAGGAAGTAGAGCAATGTGGCAATGGCGCTCGATGTTTTGCCCGGTTTGTACGTGCGCAGGGATTGACAAATCATGATATTATAAACGTTGAAACCCATACTGGAGAAATAACGCTCAAATTACTCGCTGATGATCAGGTCGAAGTGAATATGGGGTCGCCGGTATTTGAGCCAGAAAAAATACCGTTTTTAACGGCACATAGGTCGGATCAGTATGTGCTTAACTTGGGACAACAGTCTTTGCAGCTTGGCGTCTTATCGATGGGCAATCCTCATGCGGTGTTAATCGTCGATAAAGTGGTTGAGGCATTGGTTGAGCGTCTGGGAGCGGCGGTTGAAACGCATGCATGTTTTCCTAAGCATGTCAATGTTGGATTTATGGAAGTGGTCAATGCGCAGTATATTCGGTTGAGAGTCTATGAGCGCGGTGTGGGAGAAACCTTAGCTTGTGGCAGTGGCGCTTGCGCGGCTGTGGTCTATGGGCGCAAAATTGGCTTGTTATCGGAAAATGTAACGGTCGAATTAGTCGGCGGTTGTCTTGATGTGCGCTGGTCGGGAGTTGGCACTTCGGTGATCATGTCAGGACCGGCTTCATATGTATTTAGTGGAGTGATTGACTTAGCCTCGAATCATTTTTAGCGAGTGAACGTGATTAAGTGTTGTTCATGATATCGGTTGAATAGGCCTAAAAATGACTCGTTATGGGTTGAGGGGAGCGCTGTGATGGCGTTGAGGGAATATTGCAGAGCGGTTGCATTGTTGTAAGAGGCGGAGTATGACAGAACAAAAGCACCACGGTGAGGATGATTTAACGGTGGCATGTCGGGCAGAAGATGTGTTCGCTTTTTTACAAGCACATCCTCAGTTTTTTGAGGAGTATCCGGCGTTACTGGCGGATTTGACCGTATTTCACCCTATCAGTGGGGATGCCATTTCGCTCATTGAGCGGCAAGTGGCACTTATGAGAGGAGACAATGCACAATTACGCGATCGGATACAGGAGTTAATTAATATTGCGCGAGTCAATGACAGCTTGATTAATCGTCTGCACCAGTTGAGTCTTGCATTAATTCAATCTGTCAGTTTAGATGAATGTTTGGATATCCTTGCTGAGAAATTGCAACAAGATTTTGTCGCCGATCTGGTTTCCATACGATTATTTGATTCTTGTGTCGCTCATGAAATATCCCGAACTGAATTTGTCGGCGATGAAGCTCAGGCTAAAAAACATTTTTCAGCGATCCTGGCAGCGGGGAAGCCGGTATGTGGTTATTTAAATGAACAACAATTGGCTTATTTGTTTGAAGATCGGTCCGCCGATGTAAAATCAACGGCAGTGATTCCTTTGATGGACAATCATCATGCATTGGGATTGTTTGTCGTAGCAAGCCGTGATGTTGAGCGGTTTCGGGCGGGGATGAGCACGCTGTTTTTGTCTTATTTGGGTGAAATGTCAGCGGTAATTGTGAAACGATTTTTATAGGGATATATACCCATAGCGTTATGGATGTATCCAATAAAGCATTTGGATGATGGAAAGAAAAATTGCTGAATTTATTACACATGTGCGCACTGAAAGGCGTTTGTCAGAACATACTTGCCAGGCCTATCAGCGAGATATTGAAATATTTTACCGCTATATGGAGAACAAACTAACGGCCTGGTCAGCGGTGACGGTACCTGAGGTGCGCCAGTTTATCGCCTATCGACATCGCCAGGGGATGGGAGGCAAATCCATCCAGCGCCAGCTTTCTTCATTGCGTACATTTTATCAGTATTTATTGCGAGAAAATTTCGTAGAAATCAATCCAGTGATTGGTATCAAAGCACCAAAATCAAAAAGTAGGTTGCCACCGGTATTGGATGTTGATCAAATGAGTCGCTTGCTCAGCGTTTCTGAAGAGAGCCGTTTGGCGATACGGGACTTGGCGATTATGGAATTATTGTATTCCTCTGGATTGCGGCTTTCGGAGCTGGTGGCTTTGAATGTCACGGATGTTGATTTAACCGATTTGGTGGTCAGAGTGCTGGGTAAAGGCCAGAAAATGCGTATTGTTCCTGTGGGGCGGCATGCACATCAAGCGATCAATAAATGGTTAACGGTGCGCGGCCTTTTTACCGGGGAGCATGAATGTGCATTGTTTACCAGTCAACGTGGTACACGATTATCTCACCGCTCAGTGCAGGCAAGGTTAAAGCGCTGGGGGATCAACCAGGAGGTCAGCGGTACCGTTCATCCCCATCGACTGAGACATTCTTTTGCCAGTCATCTATTGGAGTCTTGTGGTGATATACGAGCGGTTCAAGCGTTATTGGGTCATGCAAGTATTAGCACAACCCAAATTTATACACACCTAGATTTCCAGCATTTGGCAGGCGTATACGATATGGCACACCCAAGAGCCAAGAAAAAAAATAAATAAAATTAACTATGATGAGTCGTGACATTGGACTATTTTGACGACTCTCAATCACAAATCCCTCCATAACGCGTCGTTAATGATGTGTGTGATTATTGCGCAACCGAAGCGGTTGAATTTAGCCCAATTCTGAAGGCGAAAGACGCCAGACTATACCCAAAGCGTTTGAGATTTAGGTCTATGGCCGAGCTGAAGATAGGTTTGCTCTTTTTCCGCTGCAAAGCTGTTTTCAATGAGTATATAATATTGACCATATTGGTTGAAATATTATCGAGTGATGTCATTATGTGCACGATAGCGTGGTCAGCATGGCTGTAAAATGATCTGTTTGTCCGGCTTCGCTTGATTATTTGCGGGGCTGGCTACATATCGTGCAATAGAGATAGGCTGAGTATAGCAAACATAGGAAGTGAATTGGGTAATAAATGAACCGTTGGTCATGTTGGTAAAATGATCACTTCGCTAGACGACAGACTATTTTTCTCAAACAATCGGTCACAAAAGAGGTAATCCCGTTGGAACAATTTAGAGGCACGACTATCTTGTCAGTACGCAGTAAAAACAAAGTAGTTATTGGCGGCGATGGTCAGGTATCCTTGGGAAATACGGTAATGAAGGGCAATGCACGTAAAGTGAGACGGCTTTACAACAATAAGGTGATTGCTGGATTTGCTGGGGGAACGGCTGATGCGTTTACATTATTTGAACGCTTTGAAGCAAAACTAGAGAAACACTCCGGTAACCTGACACGAGCCGCGGTGGAGTTGGCGAAAGATTGGCGGACTGATCGCATGTTACGACGTTTGGAGGCTTTGTTAGCGGTGGCTGATAAAACAGCGTCTCTTATCATTACCGGTAATGGTGATGTGATCGAGCCTGAAAACGGTTTGATTGCGATTGGTTCCGGGGGGCCGTATGCACAATCGGCAGCGCGTGCTTTATTGGAAAATAGCGAACTTGACGCGCGCAGTATTGTTGAAAAAGGGTTAATCATTGCCTCGGAAATATGTATTTACACTAACAGTAATTTAACGATCGAAGAATTAGATAGCGAGGCTTAGGAATGTAGCCTGTGTGATATGGAAACGCAATTTGCTCAATATGAAAGCATGCGGCAGGGTATGGTAAATAAAACTAACATTGGATAACTGTTATGTCTGAAATGACTCCTCGTGAAATTGTACAAGAGTTGGATAAACATATTATTGGCCAAGCGGAAGCTAAGCGAGCGGTGGCGATTGCGTTAAGGAATCGTTGGCGCCGCAGTCAGGTCGATGAAAATTTAAGAAATGAAATTACCCCAAAGAATATTTTAATGATTGGTCCAACTGGGGTAGGAAAAACCGAAATCGCGAGGCGACTGGCCAGATTGGCTAATGCACCGTTCATTAAAGTTGAGGCCACAAAATTTACTGAAGTGGGTTATGTCGGGCGTGATGTTGAATCAATCATTCGAGATCTTATGGATGCGGCGATTAAAATGACCCGTGAGAATGCTATGACTAAGGTGCGTTATCGGGCGGAAGATGCGGCGGAAGATATTATTTTAGATACCTTACTGCGTCCGGCGAGGGATGAGTCTTCGGCTGAGCTGGAAAAAAGTGGAACGCGCCAAAAATTCCGTAAAATGCTGCGTGAAGGCAAACTAGACGACAAAGAAGTCGAAATTGATCTCAGGGTACCCTCAGTCGGGGTGGAAATTATGGCGCCACCGGGCATGGAAGATATGACCAGCCAATTACAAAGCATGTTTCAAAATATGTCGACCACTCATACGAAAACACGTAAAGTACAAATCAAGGAAGCCCTGAAGTTACTGACCGACGAGCAATCGGCGAAAATGATTAACGAGGATGAAATTAAAACGACCGCCTTATATGCAGTGGAACAAAATGGTATCGTTTTCCTCGATGAAATGGACAAAATATGCAAAAGAGCCGAAGTGGCCAGCGCGGATGTGTCGCGTGAAGGTGTGCAACGGGATTTGTTGCCATTGGTGGAAGGGTGCACCGTTTCCACGAAACATGGTATGGTAAAAACTGACCATATCCTATTTATTTCATCCGGGGCTTTTCATTTAGCGAAACCGTCGGATTTGATTCCAGAGTTGCAAGGTCGCTTACCGATTCGGGTTGAATTAAGCGCCTTGAGTGTGAATGATTTTGTGCGTATTCTCACGGAGCCGGATGCCTCGCTAACGGATCAATATATAGCATTAATGGCCACAGAAAGCGTTGCGTTAACGTTTTCAGAGGGGGGTGTTTCACGTATTGCAGAAGTGGCCTGGGAAGTGAACGAGCGCACTGAAAATATTGGTGCGCGGCGTTTACATACGGTGTTGGAACGTTTATTAGAAAGTATTTCTTTTGAAGCGTCGGATCGCAGTGGTGATGCGATCGAAATCACCAAAGAATATGTTGATGAACACTTGTCTAATTTAATTGAAGACGAAGATCTAACGCGTTATATTCTTTAAGTGTGAAGTATGATGACGGAAATGAATAAAGTCCCCAGTGAAATAAAATTACACCAGAAGTCGCGTCGTTTAGAGGTGACGTTTGGTGAGATTAAACCGTTTTTTCTTCCTTGTGAATATTTACGTGTTTATTCTCAGTCGGCAGAAGTCAAGGGTCATGGCCCAGGTCAAGAAACATTACAGGTCGGCAAAGAAAATGTGAACATTACTCATATCGAGCCGGTAGGTTCCTACGGGATCAAACCTACGTTTAGCGATGGTCATAATACCGGCATCTATTCCTGGGATTACCTTTATGAGTTAGCGATCAATCAGGAGCAGATGTGGTTAGACTATTTAGACAAGCTCGCTGCTGCAGGCCAGACTCGTGTCGCTGAATCGCCCATCCCTTAAATATGGCCGGATTCATATGTTTTTCTTTTAGCTTGTCAATGGGGGCCGCTTTCAATGGGCGATAAAGAGCCATCAAACCAGACAACGCATTTTGGTTACCAGCAAGTTCCTTTAGAGGATAAGGTAGGCAAAGTCGCGGATGTCTTTCATTCGGTTGCCAGTAAATATGATCTGATGAATGATGTCATGTCATTGGGTATTCATCGTCTTTGGAAAAAAATAACCACTGAACTAGTGAGAGTTCGTCCAGGTTTTTCAATGCTTGATTTAGCCGGAGGCACGGGTGACTTGGCGGCTCGTTTTATTCCGCTGGTGGGTGACGAAGGCAAAGTGGTGTTGGCGGATATTAATGATTCTATGTTGACGGTGGGGCGCCAGCGATTACTCGATGAGGGTCAGGCTGGTAACGCATTTTTTGTGCAGGCGAATGCCGAATCGTTACCTTTTCCTGATAATTATTTTGATTGCATTACCATTGCCTTTGGCTTGCGCAATGTCACTCACAAAGATCAGGCATTGGCCTCAATGTATCGTGTGTTAAAGCCGGGTGGTAAAGCGTTGATTCTGGAATTTTCAAAGCCGGTGATTCCTGGTTTACAACCGATTTACGACCTATATTCATTTAAAATTATTCCTCATTTGGGTCGGCTCATCGCGAATGACTCTGAGAGTTATCAATATTTAGCGGAGTCAATTCGTATGCACCCCGATCAAAAAACTTTAAAGCAAATGATGGAAAACGCTGGGTTTTGGCAATGTGATTATTTTAATTTGTCGGGCGGCGTGGTCGCTTTGCATCGTGGTTATAAAGTATAACAACGAGGGTATGCCCGTCGTGCTACGGGCTGATATCAGAACAAGTGGGTGAGCCTTGGTGAGATTGCCGACAACGGTTTTAGTTTTTCTGGAAATAACGATCAATCGTGCCTTACGCTTTGATCCGGCAGCGTTAGGGCGTTTAGCACGCCTAAGTAATAAGGTCGTGAAAATTCATGTGCTGGGATTAAATATCCAACTCTTTGTGATTGCTGGCGCTGATGGACTACGCATTTTAGGTGATTATGAGGGTGAGGTCGACACGCTTATCCAAGGGGCACCTTTTTCGTTATTAAGTTTATTGTGGGATTGGGAGCGGCACAGCGTATACCGTGGTGATGTGAGAATTGGTGGTGATCTCGAACTTGGTCAACGATTTCAAAATATTTTGCGTGATCTCGATATCGATTGGGAAGAAATTTTATCCAAGGTGATAGGGGATGTGGGTGCGCACCAGACCGCCAATGTTGCCAGTGGTGCATTTCACTGGATAAAGCAGACAGCAGAGTCTTTTTTATTGGACACGGCGGAATACATTACTGAAGAGCGTCGTGATTTGCCAAGTGTTTATGAGGTACAGCAGTTTTTGCAGGATGTCGATGACATCCAGGCAACGGCGGATCGATTAGCGCAGCGTATGGCTCGGCTTGCCAGCCACCAAGGATTAGCCTCATGATCAATCCTGGGCAAATTCTTCGTATGATTCACATTAATCGTGTGCTAGTCAGGCATGGTTTAGACGAAATTATATTGGCGACCCACTTATTTCGTCCCATTCGTTTCTTACTTGTCTTATTACCCTGGCATTGGTTTCGTAAAGAGCAAGGTCCACGGGGAGTGCGTATCCGCAGAACACTCGAAGACTTAGGGCCTATTTTTGTTAAATTTGGTCAAATGTTATCAACTCGGCGTGACTTGTTACCCAGTGATATTGCTGATGAGTTAACCAAGCTGCAGGATCGGGTGCCGGCTTTTTCAGGCGTTAAGGCGCGAGAAATCGCTGAAAAAGCCTATGGTGAATCGGTACGAGATGTTTTTTTGTGGTTTGATGAAACCCCTTTAGCCTCCGCCTCTGTTGCTCAAGTCCATCCGGCGCGATTAAAAAATAATAGAGACGTAATTGTCAAGATTATACGTCCGGATATTGAGAAAACTATCAAACGCGATATTGCCTTGTTATATACCTTTGCGGATTTAGCGCAACGGTATTGGTCTGAAGGTAAGCGCTTGCGGCCGAGAGAAATTATTGAGGAATATCAGAAAACCATCTTTGATGAGCTTGATTTGATGCGTGAGGCGGCTTCGGCTTCCCAGTTACGGCGCAATTTTTTAAATTCTCCAATTCTATATATACCGGAAATCTATTGGCCTTTGACGCGTAGCAATGTCATGGTCATGGAGCGTATCACCGGTATTCCGGTGGGCGATATAAAACAACTCAAAGCCCATAAGGTTGATTTAGTGAAGCTGTCTGAAAAGGGAGTAGAAATATTTTTTACGCAAGTTTTTCGTGATAACTTTTTTCATGCAGATATGCATCCGGGTAATATTTTTGTGTCGCCGGAGGGTCAGTATATTGCGGTGGATTTCGGTATCGTTGGTACCTTACAGCCGGATGATAAACGTTATTTGGCAGAAAATTTTTTGGCTTTTTTTAATCGTGATTATCGTCGTGTGGCGGAACTTCATGTGGAATCTGGCTGGGTACCATCAAAAACGCGCATTGACGAATTTGAGTCGGCGATTCGTACGGTGTGTGAGCCGATTTTTGAACGGCCACTCAAAGATATTTCATTTGGTCAATTGCTACTTCGCTTGTTTCAGACAGCGCGTCGCTTTCAAATGGTTGTGCAACCACAATTGGTATTGTTGCAAAAAACCTTGTTAAATATCGAAGGTTTAGGTAGACAGTTAAATCCTGAGCTCGATTTATGGCGAACCGCCAAGCCATTTCTAGAGAGTTGGATGAGCGAACAAGTGGGACCCAAAGCGCTGTTGTATTCGATCAAGGATAAGGCGCCGTATTGGATAGAGAAGTTTCCTGAATTGCCTAGCTTGATTATTGATACCTTGGATTTAACCAAAAAACATCGTTTGATACAAGCGAGGCAGTTTGAAGAAGTTCAGCAACGCCGGTTAGATTTTCAAAACATAGGCAACCGGATTTGTGGTGTGCTGATCGGAGCAAGTTTACTGATTTGTTCGATATTGGTCTTGGTGTTTTCCGATCCATCTTATGTGATGTTCGCGGGGACACCGGTGTTATCTTGGGCTTTTGGTTTGGCGGCGTTCATGCTGTTTATTTTCACCTGGTCGGCTGCGCGGAAAAATTGAGCGAACGACCCAACTTAGGCTATCGATTTCCATGGCGGGAAGGAAATAGCACGCAGTTGCTGGTTGATGCTGAGCAGTTTTATCCGGCTATGCTACAAGCCATTGATGAGGCTCGCCGTTATGTTTTGTTTGAAATGTATCTGATGGAATCGGGGGCTGTGGCCGATCGGTTCATCGTGGCATTTTGTGAGGCGGCACATCGGGGCGTGAATGTCTACTTGTTACTTGATGGGTATGGCAGCCTTGGTTTGAGCAAGCGGGACCAAGCACGGCTTAAACAGGCAGATATTCAATTGGTTTTTTATAACCCATTGCAGTACGGCAAGCTCCGACGAAATTTTTTTCGAGATCATCGCAAATTATTGTTGGTGGATGGTCAACTCGCGGTGATTGGAGGGGTGGGTATTACCGATCAGTTTGATCCACCGAATGATTCCGGTAAAGCCTGGCGGGACACGGCTATCATTTTGCGTGGGCCATGTGTGGCGGATTGGGAAGCGGTTTTTACTCGGACCTGGGATAAATGGGCGACCTTGCCGTTATCAGCCGGTGATGAATTCAGAGCCGTGACGCAGGCCGGCCAGGCGGTTGGCCGTTTAACGTGTACTTGGGGGCGTGGTTTTCAGGAGATTAAGCGCTCACTGATTAAGCGTATTCGCAATGCGGAGCGGGTGGCGTGGGTGGCAACAGCGTATTTTGTGCCATCGCGGAAAATTCGTCGTGCGTTAAAGCGAGCGGCCCGGCGGGGAGTCGATGTGCGCTTATTATTGCCGGGAGGGCATACCGATCATCCGGCGGTGAGGCATGCTGGGCAGCGTTTCTATTTTTCTTTATTGCTAGCTGGGGTTCGTATTTTTGAATATCAGCCTCGTTTTAGCCATACTAAGTTGTTATTGTGTGATGGCTGGGTGTCAATTGGCTCCAGTAATCTTGATCGTTGGAATTTGCGTTGGAACTTGGAAGCTAACCAAGAAATCGAAGATTACACTTTAGTGGAAAATGTGACGGGCATGCTTGAGCAAGATTTTAACAATAGCCATGAATGGTTATTAAGTGACTGGCAGCGCCGCTCCTGGAGTCAGCGCATACAAGAATGGTTTTGGGGGAAAGTGGATGTATGGTTGGATCGTTGGATTGACAGTCGTCGTTTTCCTTCCCGCTCTGAGCATAACAAAGAGCATTAGTTGTCGTTGCTAAACGTAAAGGTAGTGGCATGATGCGTATTTTTCCTTTTTTTATCAATGTTGCATCGGTGCTATTGTTGTTGGCGGCACTATCAATTCCTGTGGTTTTTGTTTTTTTTGGTATTGAATCAACCCCGATGCTTGCACAGAACCATAGTTTGGCACCAACGGATGTGACGCGTATCAATAAGATCGTCGAACAAGCGCGTGGCAATAAGCAACGTTCCGTAGCGATTCGTCATATGGAGATTACTGAGCGTGATCTCAACCTACTTGCCGCTTATGGTTTAGCTCGACAGGATAAACTGCAAGTTCAAGTTGATCTTGAAAAAAACGTTGTCGGTATCAGCGCCATGTATATTTTGCCGAAAACAATTTTTGGACAATATTTAAACTTGCGTGTGTTGCTTTATCAAGAGCAGGGGCGTTTTTTTGTAGACAATATTTTGTTAGGTCACTTGTCGTTACCCGGTTGGATGGTCAATCCCATGTTACATTTTGTCCATGCCCGTTTCTTGGAGAACTCGGAAGACTATCGAAGTGTGCTCGATGCGGTTCATGCAGTGAACCTTGAAGATGATAAATTGGATGTTATCTATGAATGGCGGAAAGAACTCATTGCTAGACTACGGTTAAAGGGTAGTCAGATGATATTATCGTCAGCTCAACGGGAGTTATTAGTTATTTATAACAATCGGATCGCAGAAATCACCCAGTTGTTAAGATATCAGCGGGTAGCTCTATCTCAATTATTAAGACCCCTGTTTCAGTTTGCCCAACAGCGTAGTTTAGCAGGCAATGATCCTATTGCTGAAAATCGTGCGCTGTTATTGATCACAGGCATGTATGTTATGGGCGTTAATTTATCGAAAGTTATTGGTGATAACCCATCAATTGTTCAGCCGAGAGGGATGCGTCTGCATTTGCTTGGGCGGAATGATTTGATGCAGCATTTTGTGATATCGGCCGCGTTAACCGTAGCCGCGGGTGGAGGTATTGCTAATGCATTGGGGCTTTTAAAAGAACTTGATGATTCAAAGGGCGGGACGGGTTTTAGTTTTGCGGATTTATTGGCTGACAAGGCGGGGGTGCGGGTGGCGGAAATTGCTGTTAAATCGCCTGAGCATGCGGTATTGCTGCAAGGTCGGATGGCGACAATACGTCGGGATACCGAGTTTATGCCACCTTATGATCATCTGCCGGAAGGCATTGCGGCGCTGGAATTCAAAAGGCGTTACCAGCACTTAGATAGTAAAGAATATAAAGTGGTGGATGATGAAATTGAACGGCGTATTGCGGCAGCTCCAGTGCACCTGATGTAGTTTTCGACACTTAGCCTACATTCAAGTCATGTGAAATGTAGGCTAAGAGGCAGTATTTATAATGTATTAATGCAGGGCATGTGGCACTGATAAGGTAAATGCCGGTATATTGGCATTAAACTCTGTGCCGTCATCCGCCTTCATTTGGTAACTGCCTTCCATGCTGCCGACCGGTGTTTCTAAGACGGTACCACTGGTATATTGAAAGCCTTCTCCTGGTTTTAAATGGGGTTGCTCACCGACAACACCGACGCCTTTGACTTCCTGGATGTTACCCATAGCGTCAGTAATAATCCAATGTCTGTTTAAGAGTTTTGCAGGCATTGAGCCTTCATTGCGAATGGTTATCGTATAGGCAAATACGTAACGATTCAGCTCAGGTGCCGACTGCTCAAGAATATAGGTAGTATCAACAGCTACCTCAATGTTGTATGTATTTTCGTTGGTTGTCTCTGTGCTCATAATCTGCTAGCGGCCATCACGGCACCAATTAATCCGACTTTCGGATTTAATATTATTTTTACTGGAATGTTCCCTAATAGTGCTTGCATACGTCCTTTATCGTTAAACGAATGGATAAATGTTCCGTCTTTTAGGGTGTCGGCAATTTTAGGGGCAATTCCTCCCGCAATATAGAGTCCACCTGTTGCCAGGCTGGATAACGCTAAATTGCCAGCTTTCGCTCCATATATCTTAACAAACAGATGCAGTGCGTGCTGAGCTAATTGATCTTTTTGTTGCAAACCATACGTTGATATAACGGCAGGTGCATCGATACCTGAGGCAATTTCGGTCTCTAATAGGCTTGGTTTGCCCACATTTTGTGGTTGGTTACGCACAAACTCATATAAATTTACCAGTCCTGAGCCGGATAAAATACGTTCATAAGAGACATGGGGGTATTTTGTTAATAGGTATTGTAGTAGCTTGATTTGTTCTGCGTCGGTCGGCGCAAAATCAGTATGTCCACCCTCGGAACTCATGACTTGGTAATGGTCGTTTTGCCAGACGAGATAACCGGAGCCGAGTCCTGTGCCCGCACCAAGCACGGCTTTGACGCCATGGTGTTGGGGGTTGCCGGGTTGGATAACAGCGAAATCGTTTTCTTCCGATAAGCCTTCAATACCGTAGCCAACGGCTTGAAAGTCGTTGATCAACAGGATATCAGCGATGTTAAGTGCTTTACTGAGAATATTGCTATCCAGGTGCCAAGGAAGATTAGTGACTTGAGCGCGTTGTCGTTGTGGAGAAGTGTTGATGGGGCCGGCCACACCAAAGCATGCCGCCTGGATCGGCGGCATGTCGGCTAAAAATTCGTGAACCATGGGTATCACATGGCTGAACGCGTGGCTACTAAAGCGTTGTTCTTTGAGGACATGATGTGTCCCAGCGGTAATCTGAGTCGCTTGTAAGAGCGTTTTTGTGCCACCAATATCTCCGGCTAGAATATACATCGTTTAGTTTGATATTTTTTGTGCGGCGTCTTTATCAACATACCACATGAGATCACCATATTTAGGGATCACTTTTTGAATCGGGTAGTTATGTGTGCCTGTGGTAAAGATTTCCTGGATTAGATCCGCTTTTTGTTTACCCTCGGCTAAAACAATAATTTTTTTGGCGTTGTTTATGGTTGGGTAGGTTAATGTCAGGCGCCAGCTCTGCCATTTTTTAACATAGTTGGCGACCACCAGTTTATGTTCTTCAAGTAACGCCTCACTTTCGGGAAATAGCGAGGCCGTATGTCCGTCGGTGCCGATGCCTAAGAAAATCAAATCAAAGCAAGGGATGGCTTTGGCATCGAGGGGGACATTGTCGATCAGTGTTTGCGAGTATTGGTGAGCGGCGGTTGCAGGGTCATCAAGTTCTCCGGCCATGCGATGTATATTATCGGTAGGACATGGGACGTGGGATAACAGTTCATCAAACGCCATTTTATAGTTGCTGTCAGGGTGATCGGCTGGCACACAGCGTTCATCGCCAAAGTAGATATGGATTTTTGACCATTCGAGCTGTTGGGCAAACGCGGGTTGTGCCATGAGTTTAAATAAGCGTTTCGGCGTGCTGCCGCCAGATAACGCAATATGAAATGCGCCATTGTCTAAAATGGCTTGGTTTCCTTGATCAATCCACGCTTGAGCGGTTTTTTCACTCAATTGTTGTGGAGAATCAAAAACAAACAGTTGACGTGTTGTCATTTGCTTTCCTTTTGTTTTCCGTAGGTTAGTTTATCGTTACAGAAAGGGATATTATACCCTAGATTTCGCACTCGGGGCATGCGATCTGATGTTTGTTCGCTTGGCAATCCAGTAAGCATGAGAATGGTTTATAAAAAACGATGCGAAATCAAATCCCTTGGCGGTTTTTGCATGATCTGGATGCGAAATGTCGGTTTATTAAAAGAATATTGAATCTTTTATCTATTGAAGATAGTTAAGTCGTATGAAAAAGAAAAGGTTGCCCAAGGCCGGTCTTGCCGTCGCATTTAAAAATCGTGAAAAAAATTGATTTCACAAGAATTTTTCTTCGGCCAGCAATGACCCGTCTCTGTTTGCTTCAGAAAAATTCTTGTGTGGCCAAGAATCAATCGAGATTAAATGATAGGCCGCCTTTTCTGTTCATTAGTTAATCTTGAAACTTAGGCGGCACTCGATGGCCGTTTTTGTTTCAATGCGGATATTTTACCTTCAATGGCGCTGAGTAGATTGTCGAAAGACTTAGCAAATGCCGAGACACCTTCATCTTCAAGTTCGCGCATGGCGGTTGGCATATCCACCCATTGACAGACAGCCCAGTAGACTTCTTCGGCAGCTTTTTGATCAGTGATCAGGGTATTGGCAACAGCCCCATGTTCTTTGAAGGCTTTATAGGTGGCAGGCGGCATGGTGTTGACCGTGTTTTCGCCAATAAGTGTTTCGATATACAAAATATCGCTATAGTCGGCATTTTTAGTGCCTGTGCTTGCCCACAACAAGCGTTGCGGTTTGGCCCCGGCGGATTGCAAGGTGGTAAATTTGTCACCAAACATATCCAAATAATGAACATAAGCGCGTTTGGCATTGGCGATCGCGGTTTTGCCTATCAATGCTTTGATTGGGGCTTGTTCATTGGTTTGGGCTGAAGCCATGGCGGTGGTGAGTTGGTCATCAATTTTACTATCGACCCGACTGATAAAAAAGCTGGCAACCGAGCTGATGGAATCGACGGGCAGGCCTTTTGTTTGACGAATCTTTAATCCGTTAACATAGGCTTGGGCAATTTCCAGATAACGTTCGACAGAAAAAAGCAGCGTGGCGTTAATGTTAATGCCTTCGGCGATGAGTTGTTCCACCGCTGGCACGCCCGCTTGAGTCGAAGGAATTTTGATCATAACATTAGGGCGGTTTAACCGTTGCCAGAGTTCTTTGGCTTCCTTAACGCTGGCTTCGGTATCGTGCGCTAAATCAGGTGAGACTTCCAAGCTGACATAACCGTCCAGGCCGGAGGTGGCTTGATAAACGGGCAACAGTTGGTCCGCTGCCGCTTGGATGTCTTCAATGGCAATGGAGAAAAAATAACCACGCGCATCCAACTGGGATTGGGTTTGCAGCAATTTGTTTAATGATTCGTCATATTGATCACTGGAGGTGATGGCTTTTTCAAAAATACTTGGATTCGATGTAATGCCTCGTAGGTAATCTTGATCGATCATTTGTTGTAATTCACCGGAACTCATTAAGTCACGATGGATATTGTCGTACCAGAAACTTTGTCCTGCTTTGGTCAAATCAGCTAAAGGATTTTTACTCATAGAAGCAACCTCGTTAAAATTTTAATTTGTCAGTTTTCGGTTATCGGCTAAGGGGATGATGGCTTAATTTAATTGTTCAGTGAAAAATTACTGAAGATGCAGTTTTAACGCCAGACCGGGCTTATCACAGCGTTAGAACATGGTTAGAGAAATTTGTTGCATCGAGAAATAGCTAGCTAGGCATTCACGCTATCCGCTTTCGTTTTACATAATAGCCTATTATTTCATACCTTCACCTTAGTTCGAAGCTGTCGGCTTAGCAAGCTATTGCTAGTTGATGACTTTCTAAGCGCTTATTCGATTTTGATATTGCTAAGGAATGGGCACGCAATAACTTCCCGGTTTTGCATATCATCTTCCGCTCGTCTTGGCCCGTTCTTCAAAGCTCCCGCCCCTTACCTACTTCCCTGCAGGCAATCACAAAAGCTCGAAAGAGAACCACGATTTCTGCATTTTTGTTCAATTCAGACCGAATCAATACAAACCCAACCTGAGCGCTAAGCAGGGAAGTCATCACGTGCTCATTCCTAAAAGTTAATAAAGTGCAAAATAATTTGAATATATCATAGTGTTGTGGGTATCGTTATTTTCATACTTGAGGGCAAAGCAAGAGATCATTGCCTGGCTCTCAAACAAGTCATGTTAGAGTGATTAGTGTCCGAGGATAGCGGCGTTTCGTTTGCCAGTTAAAGCCAGGATGGCAATAGCGCTAACAACGTGATCTCTGAGCAACGGACTAAAGCCCTGATTGAAAACTGGAACGAAAACCATCATTGATCGGGTGAGTGATTTACGGCAAAAATATTGCGACTGCTCAGACTCAGCGTTTGTCAAATAGATCAAATTTCTATGGCAGAAAGCTGACCGATGTCTGTTATAAATAAGCTTGCAATCGTTTATTTTTTATCCAGGAATAGTTATATTCGTTATCTATTTCTAATGATATTTCTCTTTCATTGCAGAGGCGCATAATGGATAATTTTTGGTATTAATAATATCTGAATTTTTCGGTAAGCGTGTTGAATAACTATCAAATAGAGTGAGGAACTCCTTAGCTGATTGTTGGCTTATTAAATTCAGCGCTCTTTCAAGTAAGGAGAAACGAGTGTATACCAACGTGTTAAGTCAAGTTATTGTGTTGTTCATTTTTATTTTCAGCGCTGGTTGCAGCAAGAATGAGTCGCAAATCAGCTTCAGTAAAGATGTCATGCCGATTTTTGTTGAACATTGTACTCAATGTCATAATGCGGGAGGAATAGGGTATAGTGAAAGTGGTTTCCTTATGGACGATTATGCGAGCATCATGCAAGGGACTAAGCTTGGTCCGGTTATTCAATCAGGGCAAAGTCATGCGAGTACATTACAGATTTTAGTTGAACATAAAGCGGATATTTCCATTAATATGCCTAAAGGAGGAATAAAATTACCAAAAGAGAAAATCGAAATTATAAAGAAATGAATTGACCAAGGTGCTAAGAATAATTAAAAAATTGATGAATGGTCATTGACGACATTTTTAATATGTATTGCTGATGACTGATTATTCAGCGTATTAAAAATTCATTTTTGATTAATATGATTAGGATACTTTGCAATTCATTCACAGGGAAAATGAATGCAACAAAGGACTGATATTATTCGTTATGGACGGGGTTGCAAACAGAGGAGAATGATAATGAAAAAAGAGTTATTGATCGGTGTGGCATTGAGTACTTTAACTGTAAATATGAATATTGCTCTAGCCGATGGTGATCTGGTTATCGGAGAACAAAAAACTAAAGGTTGTGCGATTTGTCATGGCGCTAAGGGAGAGGGTATCTTGCCAAAAAATCCAGCGCTTGCCGGGTTAGAGCCGGCATATATGATAAAACAATTGCAAGATTTTAAATCGGGTGCACGTAAAAGCCCAACCATGAAAATGTTTGCTCAAACGCTGAGTGATGAAGACATGAGTAATATTGCGGCTTATTATGCTTCACTCAAATAAAGTACAGCGCGGTCACTGTCTACATCATTTGCGTTGATCGTTATTTTCAGTTGGCTCTATATGCATTCCAGGGTCTTAACTTGACGATGAATACAAGCAAGATAGTTTGGGTAATAATGAGTAGATTTAGCGCAGAATACAACCATATATTGCTTGTGATTTGTTCAATTCGACTGTTTCAGTCTTTGATTTTTCTACGACCCTGGGGTCCATATAGAGCCTTTCCGCTTTATCATAGCTTGAATAAAAAAGTAATGACAGAATGGTGTATCAATGTATTTTAGGACAATCTGGATGATTTTTTCATCGAGTCAAGGAGAAAAATATTTATGAATTCCCCCCCTGTCCACCGTCTGTATTTGCATTTTCAGGAATTACCCCCGAGCATGCGTACATTATTTACAGTGACGTTATTAGTACTTGGTTGTGGGTATATTTTTGCCATGATTTATGTTTTTGAATCACATGCAGGGCGTGATGGAAATGCGTCTCTTTCCGTGCAAGATTTAATTATTGCATATAGTGGTAGTAAAGAAGGTAGCCGTCTTGAATCAGCTATCCAAGGGCCGATGGCCAATATGTTGCCCATTAGCGAAGCCAATATCATCTCTGCTTGGGTGCGTAATGGCAGTGAACTGGCCGTCTATGAAGAAAATATACAGCCAATATTAAAAGAACGCTGTACGATGTGCCATGATGGTAGTAATCCGCATCTTCCGAATTTGAGTGGTTATGAGCATGTGTTAGAAACAACCCAGGTGGATAAAGGTGCTGATATTTTTACGCTTGTGCGCGTATCTCATATTCACTTATTTGGCATGACGTTTATATTTTTTATTATGAGCTTGATTTTTAGTCACGCTTTTTTGCGGCCAATATGGCTGAAGTGCTTGATTGTTGCAACGCCTTTTGTCAGCATTTTATTGGATGTCTTCTCTTGGTATTTAACGAAGGTATATGAGCCGTTTGCCTGGGTTGTAATGATTAGTGGGATTTTTATGGGGGTTGCTTTCGCATTTATGTGGATAGTTTCAATGTACCAATTATGGTTTTACAAAATGCCGGAAGAAATATCTCATCGCTCCTCTCACCCTCCTCGCATCGTGGGTTAATGATGGGGAGTGATTGTTTAGGAATAGGCGATGCAATCACTTCCTATTTTTTAGGTGTTAGGCATAGAAAATGTTGTTCGACATTTGAGGTTAAATCAGTGAAATATTATTATTTATAGCGGTTAGCCCTATTGACTAGCCCTTTAAATGTGTCAAAAATCTATATCTTTAACTAGCAATCAGCCTCACTGTCGAAATATGAGGTTGCTTTAGCCTCGTCGATGCTTCTTAAAAGCGAATAGCTTGATATTCTCAGCAAGCTGAATAAAGAGATGAGCCAGTTGAGCCGTGGTTAATGATAAAAAAAATGCCATTCTTCTTCTGGAATCGCCGCCATTATTCCATGATGTACTTCTGATATTTCACCATCAATATAATACTCTGGCACCTCCTTATCCATTTGTTCTAATAGGCGACGGGGAATCACTGAGATCGGGTTTTTTCAATGAAAAATGGAGAACGCAAAGAGGCGATGATGATATGTAAAATAGCATAAATGATCAATCGTTTTGTCAGGCAATTAGCCGTGGTAGTATCGCCATTACCATATTTGATGGTATGATCGGATTCATTGGCTAATGAGCTTTTTAACTCAATGTCATTGCCAGAGTTGATGGTGAGGCGGTCGATTTTTAACTATTTTTGGCGATGATTACCTATCATGAGGCAACGGCGCCGAACTGAATACATCTTGAGCTAAAAAAATAAAAGCAGAGTATTTAACATGACCGAAAAACGAAGAAAAATTAGGCGGCGGCGATCCAGGCATCGATCGCACCGATTTATTTTTTTAGGTTTAATGGTTTTTATTGTCGTCGCACCGGCTATAGGTGTGTATTTTTTGTACATGATATTGAATCCTGATGACGGTAATGTTGCCACGCAGAATTCAACAACATCATCTGATGATCCTCAGAATGTACGACTGTCCTATATGAAGTCCAATACTTGGGTAAAGTTGTCTCAGTTACCCAGTTCAAGTTGGCGCCGTCAGGCTCATGCCGGCATTGCTTATGACTCAAAGCGAGGGAACATTCTGCTTTTTGGCTCCGATACGCACAATACCAATTGGGATAATGAAATCCACATCTTTAATCCAATAAAAGAGCAATGGACGAGTCCTTATAAATCTAGCCTAAAGAAAAACTATCGAGTGGATGAACAAGGTTATGGGGTGGTACAAGAGGGTGAATTCGAGGTTCGTCCTTGGGCGATGCATACGTTTGACAATATCGTCTATGATCCCCTATTAGACGCACTGTTTGTTACCGCCCAGCCAAAACATAATCCTATGAAGAAAAAACTAGCCAATATCACCGGCTATCCCATGTGGCGTTATGATCTTGGGACTCAGTCATGGCAGCCGCTCATTCATACCAACCCACCGCCGCCTGAATTATTTGCCGGTGCAACCGCCTATGATACAAAACGTGATGTGATTGTGGCGTATAAATTAGGCATCTGGGAGTTAGGTCCAGACCGTCAGGTATGGCAGCAAGCCAGTACAGAAAAACATCATCAAATTCACTATAACATGGAATATGATAGCAAAAATCATCGCATGGTGGTGTTTGGTGATTATACAAATACCAATGTGGTTTGGTCATATGCACCGGGTGAGCAAGTGGGAAGCCAAGGTCAGTGGCACCAGCATTTACCCGAGGGTGATATTCCACCGGAAGATCAACATTTCCCGGTCGCCTTTGATAGTGATCAAGGGGTATTTCTATTGGTGCCCGATAATAATAGATTTGAACAACTCGATGGCGAGAGGGTATTGTTCAAAGGAAAGTCGAGCAGTACATTTGTTTTTGATCTTGAAACTAATTTTTATATCAAAGTGCCACAAGCTGACCTAGCGGCGTTAGATATGAATTATATGATGGTGTATGACAAAATCCATAAAGTATTTTTACTCATCGCCGGTGATAAAGGTGCTTCTCCTGTCGTCTGGGCATTTAAACTCGATTTAAACCGCCTAACCAAACAATTAAATTTGTAAGCCTCCTACATTTTATTTTTTGACATAGAAATCGTCATGATCTGTTAACCGCTGGCCAATTGACCTTTTCGAATGAGAGTGGCATCTGCGTTTAAGGGGTTGAGGTCAGGCTATCAACAGTAGTCGCCAAAGCCGAGAGGTGAAACCGGGAAGTGATTGCGTGCTCATTCCTTAGTTTCGGCTTTTTTGACTCGAATCTTGGTGCCGGCAATATCTTTGTGGTTGAGGCTTTTCATGGCGGTTTTTGCATCACCCGCCTTAGGCATTTCGACAAAGCCAAAGCCTTTAGATAGGTTGGTCTCTTCGTCGATGACTAGGTTGCAGGACTGTACGGTGCCGTGGACTTCGAACATCGCTCGGAGTTCAGCTTCGGTGGTGGAGCGAGGGAGATTGCGAATGAGTAATTTCATAGGGATACCCTGTTATTTAATCGTATCGTTATTATACCAATGATGGCGGGTAGTGGAGTGATTTTTTTGTGGGAGACAATATTGTTAGTGCCCATAAAGCTGTTTTAAACTCTAATTTATTCATGGGGATGTGATTAAATTTGTTTGTTAATGTTGATTGTGCCAACCGGCGTTGATTCCTCAGCCTTACCGAGTTTATTATACCAGATTAAAATACCCCATATAGCTAAACCCAAAGCCAAACCAGGGGTGATTGACGATAAATCGCATGTCAAAATCGTTTGAACTGTCGTTATTGATGAATTCTTCGATGACGGATTTCCCTATTAACCAATGCAAGGGTATTGGGATGAGTTGGCGACCGAGTTTAAAAATATACCCTTTATCTTCATAAGCCAGACCGCCATTTTTTACTTTTAATCCCATCCGAATACCCATGCCTAATCCAACAAATTCGACGATGTCATTATCAAATTGTTGCATTTTTGAATTGAATTGATAAACCTTATCATCTTTCTTAAACTGTCGATGCCAGTAGAAGGTATCTCCTATTCTTTTGTTTTTTACCGTTACCTCAAAATTTTCTCCTTCAATGGGTACTAACGCCCCTGTCAGGCGAATCAATGGCATAAGGATTTTGATAAATTTGCCATGTTTTACCGCTAACTTTCCCTGCATCTTGATTTCTTCTCCATCGTTGATACCGTAGTGTCGTTGTAGTGCAGGGCTTAAATGTTGCCATTGATCGGATAAGATTGTTTTAAACATTCGTTACTCCTTTTTTTCTATGAGTAAATATAAGGCGAGGACTAGCATCGCTAGATTTTTTATAATGGGTGCGAATGGGTCTAGCCATAAAATAGGTATAAATATAGTGATGATGATGCTATAAATCAGCATGACAGTGATTTGTATAATAATTATCCGCCGCTGTAATCGTGGATAACAGAGTAAAATACCCAGCAAGATGTCACCGATGGCCGCCGTCACAATGATTGTCTCCCCCAGTACGCCATTGATACCGACCAATGCAATTAATTCACGACTTTGTTCGATATTGACTAACGAACTGAGCCCAGAAATAACCCAAATAATAGCCAGCGTAAAAAGATTGAAATAAAATAATATGCTTAAGCGGATATCTTTTTTGAAGCGGTGGCTTGCTTTGTTTGTTAATAACGAGGCTGAAGCTGTTTGCTGACTTATCGGTGAATAGGCCTGACTTGAATAAGTTGACAGCATAGCAATACTCTGTTGATTAAACGCGCCGATTGACAATCGAGGAAACAAAGTAAAACTCAGCTTGATAAGTGGGTCTGGAATGGAAAAAAAGCATCCTTTGTCTAAGCCCATCCATCGTCGAAGGTTGCTCAATAAGTTTTTCATGGTTTCTGGGGTGGCGATTAAAACCTTAGCCTGATTTGCATCGGGCCAGTGCTTGATGATATTTGCGATACGATGGGTTAATTGATGAATACTAATAAGTGGTAATGTTTTATTGCTTGCAAAAACTAAGGGAATACAGTGCAAGCGGGCTAACAGACTTAACTGGCGAGTACTGCTTCCTTGTTCACCAAGCACAATTCCGGGGTATAAAACAACATGAGGCAAATCTATTTTTAATAGATATTGGTCCGCCTGGCGTTTACTTTTTAAAAAATCTGTGACAGGATTTTCTTGTTCAGCGCCGATCGCCGAGATTTGAATCACTCTAACTTTGTATTTATGACACGCATCGAACAGTCTTTTAGGGCCAAGCGTATGGACTTGTAAAAATGATTGCGTTGCAGATGGCTCATAGATACCTGTCGCATTGATGACAACATCTATATTTTTCAACAGTAATTGCCAGGCTTCTGCTTCTTGCTTGAAATCGAAGGCTTGCCAGTTGATATCCGGGACTTGTTGCCGACTACCGCCGGTAACAATATGACCTTGTTGGCTCAGGGCATGATAAAGAGACCCACCGATAAAACCGCTTACCCCGACAATTAAGATATTCATGGGTTAACTCCAAAAAGGCTTGTAGACCATTAACGCGTAAAGTAGCACGACCGCAGGAAATGCTACCATGCCTAACAGGGTCCAGATTTTCATTCGGTATCGATATTGCGCGTCAGGTTTTTCCAGTTGTTGTGCTCGATTTCTTAGCCAGATCTGTAACCCGACCACGGGGAGCCAGCATGCACCAACGAAGGCGTATAAAGCGAAGACTGACAAACTCCACGGTGATGTCCATGCCAGCCCCAGGTAGTTAAGCAGGTAAAGCCCCGAAATCAGTTGGATAATCACCGTCGGCGTGGTGAATAAAAAATCCGCAACAACAACCATCCGATTGGTGGCTGCCATTACGATCATATTGCCACTGCGATAGGCCATGAACATATAAAACGCACTCCCGAGGCCTGTGCCAAATAATAACGTGGCGCTAACAATATGAATTAACTTGACGGTGAGATACATCGCTGCCTCCTGAATCATGCATGTCACCACCATGACAACACATCCAGCCGATGTGGACTTCCTGAATGCCAAATCAGGTATATAAAAAATTATTTATAGTATAAATTCAATGCATTATAAATTTACATAATGATCATTCAGTTAGGGCGTGGCGTCGGTATTGACCGGGTGCGATGCTATGAATTTCTTTGAATGCGGAATAAAAAGCGGACTGTGATCTGAAACCAACGTTCAGACCGATGGTAAGGACAGAGGCCTCTGGTTCTGTTTTTAATAAGATTTCTGCCGCCTTCACACGCTGGCTTCGCAAATAAGAGGAAAAACTCATACTGAGTTGGATGTTAATCAATTCCGATAATTGGTGAGGTTTGAGTGAGAGCATTTCAGCTAATGAAGTGAGCGAAAGCTCGCTGTCCTGGTATACCTTTTTCTTTGACATCAATTGCGTTAGCTGATGTTTGGTTGCTTCAGTATCCACATTCAACAACGTTGACGTCTGATATTGGCGGTTGGCAATGTCTTCTAGAGAGCTTAATAGGTGAGGGTAATTAAGCTGAATATGAACGGCGGCAGCGATGGCTGATGCGAGCATAATGGCCTGGGTCGGGATTAACCGATCCGTTAGCTGATGACCGAACAGGCCCATTAATACAACCGCAACGGCCCAGCTTAAAAAACTAGCGGTGAGAACAAATTCCATTTTAAATAAGCGGCGTTGTGCTCGCCGTTGGTATAAATACCAGGCCAAACGGATCATGTAACCACCACCGAGTAGAAACATAAAGGAATAGGCCAGAATAAAATAGTTTGAAAACAGTGAACCCACTAACGCGAAGGTGATGACGGGTAAAAAGTGCCAATTTTCGTGCCTTGTCCATTTTTTGTCGGTTTGTATGACATGTTGGCTGTAGAGATAAAACATCGGTCCCACAAGACCGAGTAACAGCAAATAGACAAATGCCATGGCCTGTTCAAGTGTCAGAGAACCCGTGATAGACAACGCATGCAAAACTTGAATCGCCATTAAAATACCGAGTAATGCGTTGCCAAGAAATTTCGTGATTTTAGACTCAGTACGGTTTTGAAAAATAAGCAGGCTTAAAGCAATGATAGAAAATCCGGTGGCGGCAATAGCCATTTGATTCAACATAACAGGTAGCTTATTAAGTAGCTTCGCGTCTGGTGTTTATGCTTCATTATAAATATTTTTCGTTGTATCTAAAATGATCGATCGTGTTGAGAGTGAAATTATATGAATACTTAGAAAAAAAATTAAACGTCTTATTCATATAATGAATGAATAGGCTTTTTAATATTCCATTTTTAGCGATTGTTGACAGTAAGCGCGGTGGTTGCCACATCTTGCGGTATTTTTATTAGGTATAAGTCACCACTGAAATTTCTGGTTCGAAAAACCATCCATTGTTGATAATCAATGTTCTGTGGGAGTTTATCTTGGCTACTGATATAAAATGCTTCCTCTTGTGTTACAACGGGGCGACGGTTAAGAATTTTTTCTCGTTGTCTTGAAATATAAAATGATGTCCCATCATGAACCGGTGTGGAAGACAGTATATAAAGGGGCTTCCCCTCAGTTGCTATGGCAACATCAATCGCTTGTTCTTTCAGCTCTGCCATATGAATAGAACGTAACGGCAAATTAAACCAATCCATTCCAATACGAATGATCGCGAGGCCGAACATCAAGATAATGATTCGTGACTGTTTCAACTGCATAAATAAATACAGTGATAAACTCATCCCGACAAATAATGCGAGTGCTTTAGTATATAAAAAAGAGAGGTTATCGAGTCTTTCATTAAAAGGGATGGACAAGGCGATAAAAATACCCGCCAAAATAGGTATTGCAAATAACAGGTATACGGTATTGTGTCGCCAGTCTCTTTTTACGGATTTTAGGAAAAAATAAAACAGGAGTGTATTTACCAAAGGAATAAACACAAATAAATAACGAGCGAAAACTTCTGGCGAAGTCCAATAAACGATGATGTTTGCAATAAATATATAACAGCAGTATTTTAAAAATGGATGAGCATTGATTTCTTGCCATACGCCACGCTTAAAAAGAAACACGATCAAAAAAGTCCAGGGTGCAAAATGATATAAAAACTCAAAAGGAAATGTCAGTATATGGAGCACTACACTATCGAGGCCAAAGCTCAAGCCCGTGCGTTTAGTTGATTCATACCAAAGACGGTAAAAGACTTCGGAATAGCTACCCTCATTGATTTGAAAATAGATTAAATAATAGGCTCCAACGATTAATATAAAGATAGTTAGACCGATGAAATGGCGTAGGCAGATTAATTGACGCAGATTACGTTCATAGGCAAAAAGGGTGAATAATGTAATCCCTTGAAATACAATTGCCGGCAAGCCTTTCATTAAAAAGGCAACAGCGGTTAATGAGTAAGAAAAAACAAATAATCGATATAAATTCCCTGCTTTATACTCATGATAAATAACCATGAAAGAGATATATACGATCAAAGAAAAGGTAATATCGATCAGTCCAAGAAACGAATCGTAAAAAAGAACTCGGCCACAAGTCGCAAAGGACAGAGCAATCAAAGCGGAGGTTTTACGATCAAAATGTTTGTTCGAATAAAAATAAATGCTAAGCGTCAGCAGCGCAATGCTTACTATCACAGGAAAGCGCAGAGAGAATTCTGAAATTTCGTCAAAAATCAGATAGGAGGCAATGATAATCCAATTGTAAAGCGGTGGTTTGTTATAATAATTTTCACCATTTAGGGTTGGTGTTATGTAATCGCCAGATAATAGCATTTCCAATGACACTAAAGCGCGTCGCGGTTCGTCTGTGTGTACGAACAAATGATGCACATCTAGATTGAGAAAAAAAGCAATCGTTAGCGCGGTGATTATCAGAGGATAAAGCCAAGCATCGTTGCTCTGAAGTCTATCTAGGATTTTTTGCATTTAGGCGCCGCAATTCCAGTCTGTCAAAGCATCAGTGTAAGTCGCATAATCACTTAACGCAACCGTGATTAACTAAGAAGATATGTTAATCATTACTGACATCGTTTTTTGTTGGGATGGATGCCGATCGATTAGGTTATGACTTCAAGCACTGTGTCGAAATTAAACGGATAAAGTTTTTAGTGCCTATCCAATACCATCGAAAGTGATATCAAATAGTTTGCTTTTTCTGGGTATCTGAGGTTAAAAAATCAATGAAGGCTTTTTAAGGGCGGGGTATTATAGACCCGGCAGGCCATTGATCGATCTTTTTTATCTTATTGTTTTTGCAGTTATTGTTGATTTTTTGTCTGCGAACATGGGGGGGGATTTGCCCTGGCTGTTTAATACTATCTTCCATGAATTCATCCTATTTACAATGCGTTAGTCATATTTTATAAGTGGCATGTATGATGCTTGCCATTAGGAATCTAATGAAAGGGGAGGGTTGTGGATACTGAGCAAAAAATTGAAGCTAACTTTCAATTACTGGAAAAAGCAGTGACCTTGTTGCTAACGCAAGGTGTGGTTGAAAAACGAACCTCCCAGGCTGGCAAGGATTTGTATTTTGTCTCAATGGTCAAACGGAAGAATGATTCTACAATGTTACTGGTAGAAAATTTTAAGCGCATGAAGGTAGATTTAATGCATTAATGTCTATTTGGAATGAAAAATAAATAAGTGATTCAACTATACCCTAACGTTTTAAAAAAAGTGAGTATTCGTTCTTAGAGGCGGTAAATAAAGCCGTGCAACGGTTTTTAACCCGTTTTTTTTGAAACGTTAGGGTATACTCAGCTCGGTTATAACGTGGAATTTTCGCGCCTCGATTTGGCCGATCTGATGGCGAAAAACCGCAGGAATCGTTGAGCTATTATGGAGGTTTTGCAACGGAAGATCGGTCGCCAAAAGTAGGTGCTTTAGGCGAAGGTCGCCTGAAGATGGGGGGTGGAAATGATAGTTTATGCCCGTGTTGAGTATACATTGCCATATGGAAGATCATAATCATGTTTGAAGCCAACGCCATAGGGCTGGACATTGTGGATAAAAGTAGCGATTATCAATCAACCTTGGCTAATACGTTCGAAGCGCCAGTGAGTCAAGTTAATTTAAAAAAAATTGCCTTAAGTTGCATCAATAAATTACTTTTTGATGGTCAGGAAATAATAGCGAAAAGCTATGAACAACAATTTCTTAAGACGTTTAGCTTTTCTTTGGACAATACGAATCATTGGGAAAAACAATTACAAAATTATTTGTCTGTACCTGTCGATGAGGATATCAGGCTGCTTAGATTAGCGAAACAACTGGGCCTGAGTCATGTTGAATTATTAGTAATCGTATTGGTTTTGGCGGTGGAAGAAGACCCCATGGTTGGACGAGCCATTGCTTATATACAAGCCCCGGTGGGTGGCTCTCGACCGACCTTGAGTTTACTGGAATCTGCGTTTGCCAGTCAAGAAACGTCCTATTGGATAGCGGCCCATATTGTCTCGGGTGTGGCGGTGCGTAGCGGGGTATTATCGATGATCAATGAAGATAGCCCGATACCAGAGAGAATCATTAAAATACCGACGATATTAGCATTCGCTTTGCAACAAGCAAAGCCCGATAAAGGTCGCTTCCCCCTACCGCATAATGACACCCCTATGGTGTTACCCGACTCTATTATCAAGGCGGCAAAGCAGCATGCGAGTTCATTAGAAGATAGTGATTGCAGTGTGCTGATTATTCGCTCGGCTTGTCTCAAAGAGGCGGGTGCGGTGGCCGCTATGGTGAGCCAACAGTTGGGAAAAACATTGAAATTTTACCAAGCGAATTCAGTTGAACTCAATTTTTTAGGCCCGTTGTGTTTAATCAATCAATCACTCCCTGTGTTGCAATATGATTTAGCACCGGGTGAGCAAAAACGTTTACCAGAACTGATCGGTTATTATGGTCCCCGGATAATTATTATGGGCTTGGATGGTAACATTGATGTCAACACTGGTACTATTCTCAGTTGGACAATTCCTCTCCCTAGCAGGGAAGAGCGCCAAAAATTGTGGAAGCAATATTTGAAGGATGATGACTTAGCGAAATATTTAGCTGAGAATCACGTTCAGAGTGCGGGTCATATCATGGCGTTATCGAAATTAGCGATACGGGAAGCTAAATTAAAACAACGCATTATTCCTAATACAGAAGATTTGCGACAGGCCGCCTGGTCGGTAGAAGTGGCCAGTTTAACGACGTTAGCACAGCCGATGATAGCCCAAATATCCGATGAGACTTTGGTCTTAGCTAAACAAGTAAAAGAAAAATTACAGCATTTATTGCAACGTTGCCGGTATCGTGAGGTATTAGTTCAACATCTAGGTGCGACGTTCCAGGCACATTACCACATGGGGGTACGCGCCTTATTTGCCGGACCTCCAGGTACCGGAAAAACCTTAGTTGCCAGTTGGCTTGCGACTCAATTAGATCTGCCATTATACCGCGTAGATTTAGCGTCCATTGTCAGTTCGAATATGAGCAAAACAGAGAAAAATATTTCGACATTACTCGCCAAAGCAGAACAGGCGGAAATCGTTTTATTATTTGATGATGCCGATTATTTATTTGAAAATCGGATGAAAATTGAAGACACCAATGACTGCCAGGCGAGCTCACAAAAAAATTATCTACTACAGCGTATTGAGTTTTATCAAGGCATTGTGTTAATGACCAGTAATAGTCGCCGTTGGTTTGACTCGGAATTTACTCGACGTTTAGATAAAATTATCGAATTTCCTTTGCCTGAACAAGAAGACAGGCGTTCCTTATGGTTAATTCATTTAGGAGCCAATCATCAATTGAGTCTTGAGCATCTCAACCAGCTTGCAATACTCTGCGGTTTAGCGGGAGGGCATATCCGCAATGCGGTATTAGCGGCCGCCGTCATTGCGCAGGCAGGCCATCGATTGATTCAGTTTGATGATATCATCACCGGTTTAGTCAGTGAATATCATAAATTAGGACGGCAAATTCCCATTGAGCTGAAGCGGGATCAAAGCCTGGTTGTTTAGTGCGCGTTATTGTGCTTGCTGGGGTTAGCAAACCGACGGTTAATCGCTTTGAGCAAGGCAAAAGCGATTTAATCTTCATCTTTAAAAAGCGATAGGTTAGGCGTGTCCTGCACTGCTAATTAATTGGTTTATATCGACGCCGAGCAATCGCGCCGCGGTTTCCCAGCGTTTATCTGTGCGTGTTTCAAAAATGACGTGAGCATCAGCAGGGCCATTTAACCAGGAATTTTGCGCCATTTCCGCTTCCAGTTGACCCGCTCCCCATCCGGCATAACCTAAGGCTACGATATATTGCATCGGCCCGTGTTCTTCTTCTGCCAGTGCTGCAATGATATCGCTCGATGTTGAGACCGCGATGTTGCCGTTGACATCTAAGGTGGATTTCCAGTTGCCGACGGGTCGGTGTATCACAAAGCCATTGCTTGTATCGACAGGGCCACCTCGAAAAACGGGTTGTGCCATGGCAATGGTATCATGATGCTGCAATCCAGCTTGTGTCATGAGCTCACCTATCGTTAGGTCCGCAGGATGATTGATAATGATGCCCATCGCCCCATATTCGTTGTGTTGACAAATATAGGTGACCGATTGAAAAAAATTGGGGTCCATGAGATTGGGCATGGCAATGAGAAACTGGTCAGTAAAAAAAGAGGGTTTTGTCATCATGTGGTCCAAAATTTTAGAAGCGGTTTGATTGGAAAGCATCAAACGAAAAGTGATCAACTCGATGGGTGCTCGGTTGATTTATTTTTAACCAAACGGCTTCTTAGTTACGTTGAATACTATTTTGGGTCAATTGGCTAGCAATAACAAGTTAGAGAT
>CAYUAI010000001.1:0-179095 GCA_964442745.1 uncultured Chromatiales bacterium | reverse complement strand
GTGAAGGTGGTCGAACTGTTGGTGCAGGTGTCGTCGCGAAAATTATCGAATAATTAATTATGACAAATCAACGTATACGCATTAGGTTAAAAGGTTTTGATCATCGTTTGATTGATCAGTCGGCGCGGGAAATTGTAGAAACGGCAAAGCGAACCGGAGCTCAGGTTCGAGGCCCCATTCCTTTGCCAACTAAAAAAGAGCGTTTCACCATCTTGATTTCCCCTCATGTGAATAAAGATGCTCGAGACCAGTACGAGATTCGAACGCATAAGCGGTTGATGGATATTGTTGATCCCACCGATAAAACCGTTGATGCATTAATGAAACTCGACCTCGCTGCTGGGGTTGATGTGCAGATAAAGCTAAATTAAGTAACGACTAGATCTTGATAGCATGCAGGCGCATGTGAGTCAGTTAATCGCACCTCTAATCAATCGCAATTAGAGGAGATGAGGATATATAATAATGGCAATTGGTTTAATAGGCCGCAAACGTGGTATGACGCGTATATTTACGGCTGAGGGTGAATCGACCCCTGTTACCGTGTTGGAAGTTGAGCCAAATCGGATAACGCAACGAAAAACTCGTGAGTTAAATGGTTATGATGCCGTTCAGCTCACCGTGGGTATCAAGCGGACTTCTCGGTTAAGTAAGGCGCTGATTGGGCATTATGCGAAAGCTTCCGTGCCGCCTGGCCGAGGACTTTGGGAGTTTCGTTTGAATGAAGGGGAAGGTGAGGACCTGTTACCCGGTGTTGAGGTTAACGTGACTTTTTTTAGTGAAGGGCAGTTAGTCGACGTGGTTGGTACGGCCATCGGAAAAGGGTTTGCGGGCACGGTCAAGCGGCATAACTTTAAAATTAAAGATGCCACGCATGGTAATTCTCTCTCTCATCGAACGCCGGGATCCATCGGTCAAAACCAGACGCCAGGCCGCGTTTTCAAAGGCAAGCGCATGGCGGGTCAAATGGGTAACTGTCGTCGTACCGTTCAGAACTTAGAAATAGTTAAAGTGGATGAAGCTCGCAATTTGCTATTACTAAAAGGCTCTGTTCCAGGCGCTAAAGGCGGTGATGTGATCATTCGTCATACTGTCAAAGCGAAATCCTAGGGGGGAGTATGGATATTCAAATCACCAACGCTGAAGGTCAAGCTGTAGATACGAAGCTTGCGTTGTCTGCTCGTGTTTTTGGGGTGGATTTTAATGAAGCTTTAGTTCATCAAATTGTGACGGCTCAGTTAAGTGCAGCTAGAGCGGGCACTAAAGCACAGAAAACACGTGCTCAAGTCAGGGGGGGGGGTGCTAAGCCCTGGCGGCAAAAAGGGACTGGGCGTGCGCGCTCGGGGACCATCCGAAGTCCGATATGGCGTGGTGGTGGCCGTACGTTTGCGGCAACCCCATCTAACTATGAACAAAAAGTTAATAAGAAAATGTATCGTGCGGCGGTACGTGTCATTTGGTCTGAGCTGGTACGCCAAGATCGATTGATCGTTTTAGATAGCTTGGCTTTGGAAACACCAAAAACGAGAGAGATGGTTGCGTTATTGAAGCGTTTAGGGCTTGATAATGTGCTCGTTGTGGCGAAAGATGTTGCCGAAAATTTGTCGTTGGCTTCGCGAAATCTAATCAATGTAGATGTAAAATCGGTATCCCAGGTGGATCCGGTATCGCTGATCGCCTTTGAAAAAGTGCTTATCACAAAAGAGGCATTGGCAGATTTAGAGGAGAATTTACCATGAGTGAAAATCGATTACTGCAATTGATATTAGCGCCTCATGTCTCTGAAAAAACCACGAATGCGGCAGAAGAAAGTCGCCAGGTTGTATTTAAAGTATTAAGAGATGCAACCAAGACCGAAATTAAAGCAGCGGTGGAATTGCTGTTTAATGTAAAAGTTGATCGTGTTCAAACGATGAATATGAAGGGTAAGTCGAAGCGCAGAGCAGGCGCTAGTTTTGGTCGCCGTCCCCACTGGAAGAAAGCTTATGTCGCTCTGGCCCCCGGCCACGATATCGATTTTATGGGCGCGGAGTGAAAGGTTAGAAGGTAATAATTATGCCGGTTATAAAATCAAATCCGACGTCGCCTGGGCGACGCTTTGTCGTCAGGGTCGTTAACCCTGAATTACATAAAGGGCAGCCATATAGTCGTCTGCTTGAAAAACAGATACAAAATAGCGGAAGAAATAATAAAGGCCGCATTACCGTTCGGCACCGAGGGGGTGGTCATAAACACCATTATCGGCAAATTGATTTCAAGCGTAATAAAGATTCGGTACCTGCCCGTGTTGAACGCTTAGAATACGATCCGAACAGAAATGCACATATCGCCTTATTGCTATATGCAGATGGTGAGAGACGTTATATTATAGCGCCGAAAGGTTTGAAAACGGGTGATTCGCTGGTTTCGGGGGTGGATTCGCCAATTAAGGCAGGTAATTGTTTGCCACTACGTAATATCCCGGTAGGCTCGTTAGTGCATTGCGTGGAATTAAAGCCAGGCAAGGGAGCACAGATTGCTCGTAGTGCGGGGACTTCTGTTCAGTTAGTTGCTAAAGAAGGGCGGCATGCGATGCTGCGACTTCGATCGGGTGAAATTCGCAAAGTGCTTGCCGATAGTCGAGGCACGGTTGGTGAAGTCGGTAACTCAGAACATAACTTGCGCTCTTTAGGCAAAGCGGGCGCGAAACGTTGGCGCGGGGTTCGACCGACAGTCAGGGGGGTGGCTATGAACCCGGTTGATCACCCTCATGGTGGTGGTGAAGGCAGAACCTCAGGTGGTCGTCATCCGGTAACGCCTTGGGGTGTACCAACAAAAGGTTATAAGACTAGGCGCAACAAACGTACGAGCAAATTAATTGTTCGTAGACGCAAGTAATAATATTTAGAGTGAGATAACTGATGCCGCGTTCTATCAAGAAAGGCCCGTTTATTGATTCGCATCTCTTAGAGAAAGTTCAAAAGGCCATTGAGACGAATAACCGACGCCCGATTAAGACATGGTCGAGACGGTCAATGATTATTCCCAATATGGTGGGCCTCACCATTGCCATCCATAATGGTAAGCAGCATGTTCCTGTGTTGATTAATGAAAACATGGTAGGGCATAAATTAGGTGAATTTGCTGTGACTCGAAATTATCGGGGACATACAGCGGATAAGAAATCAAAATAGTTGAGGTCTGAACATGCAGGTCGATGCAAAACTAAAGTTTGCTCGAATTTCCGCGCAGAAAGCACGTTTGGTTGCTGATCAAGTGCGGGGGTTAGATGTTGAAGAGGCGTTGAGAGCACTAAAATTTAGCAATAAAAAAGCCGCAGGCATTGTTAAAAAAATAGTGGAATCAGCGATTGCTAATGCAGAGAATAATGAAGGGGCAGATATTGATGACCTGAAAATATCTGCTATTACCGTCGATGAGGGGCCGACCTATAAGCGTATACAAGCACGTGCGAAGGGTCGAGCTAACCGAATCTTAAAGAGAACGAGTCACATCATTGTGACGGTATCCGACCAATAAGGGGAAATAATATGGGTCAAAAAGTACACCCGACTGGATTTCGTCTCGGTATCGTGACCGACTGGAATTCAAAATGGTATGCGGATACCAAGGATTATGCAAAATTTCTTAACATTGATTTGTCGGTGAGAGATTTTTTGCGCAAAAAATTGGCGCATGCCTCGGTGAGCAAAATACAGATTGAAAGACCGGCAAGAAATGCACGGATTACGATTCACTCTGCACGTCCAGGTATCGTGATTGGGAAGAAAGGTGAAGATATCGATAAACTTCGCTTAGAGATATCCAAGCGAATGGGTGTGCCTGTCCATATCAATGTGGAAGAAATTCGCAAACCTGAGCTGGATGCCCAGCTTGTGGCAGAAGGGGTTGCACAGCAATTGGTTAAGCGAATTATGTTCCGCCGCGCCATGAAGCGAGCGGTTTCTAATTCCATGCGACTCGGTGCGCAAGGTATCCGTATTAATGTCGCTGGTCGACTCAATGGTGCTGAGATTGCTCGCAGTGAATGGTATCGAGAAGGTCGGGTGCCATTACACACCTTAAGAGCAAATATCGATTATGGTTTGGCTGAAGCCAATACCACGTATGGCATTATTGGCATTAAAGTGTGGATTTTTAAGGGCGAGGTCTTTGAGCCGCCTGCCGCAGGTGCAGAAGAGAGTGTCGAGACGAAAGTCGCGAGCAGTTAGGGGCGTTTGATATGCTACAACCAAAACGAACAAAATTTCGTAAAGCTTTTAAGGGTAAAAACCGAGGTTGGGCAGCCAGCGGCAATAAGGTTAACTTTGGTGAGTTTGGTCTAAAAGCCGTCGACCGGGGTCGGATTACGGCGCGTCAAATTGAGGCGGCTCGACGGGCAATGACTCGCAGTATTAAGCGTGGTGGGAAAATTTGGATACGCATTTTTCCTGACAAACCGATTACTGAGAAACCCTTAGAGGTTCGAATGGGCAGCGGCAAAGGCAATGTTGAGTATTGGGTGGCGCTAGTTCAGCCGGGTCGGATGCTGTATGAGATGGAAGGGGTCAGTGAAGAGTTGGCGAGAGAAGCGTTTAAATTAGCCGCTGCCAAGTTACCCATCCGTACAACCTTTGTGATTAGAACGGTGATTTGATGAAAGCAGATGATTTAAGGCAGCAAGATGTTGCAGATTTAGAAAAGGAATTGAACGAATTACGTCGCGAGCAATTTAATCTAAGAATGCAAAAAGCCACAGCTCAGCTTGGACCAACCCATCAAATCAAAGGGAATCGTAGAAATATTGCGCGAGTTAAGACGGTTTTGAATGAAAAGTATAAAGGTTTAGTCCAATGAGCGATGAAAGCAAGGTGGCGCGCACCATAACAGGGCGTGTAATAAGCGATAAAATGGATAAAACAATCACCGTTTTGATTGAAAGAAAGGTCGCTCATCCTATTTATAAAAAGTATGTAAAAAGATCGACAAAATTACATGCGCATGACGCCGAGAATGAGTGCCAAGAGGGTGACTTAGTCACCATTGCGCAATGTCGACCGATTTCAAAAAGTAAAACATGGCGACTTGTTCAAGTTGTCGGTAAGGCCTCCTAACCAAGAAACGCAATTACCTCGACAAAGGTATTTTTGTTCCCGGTTAAATATGGTAAAATCCGCTCCCATTTCGAAATGGTGGCATATAATAGTTGTTGTCGGAGTGTATCCATGATTCAAATGCAGTCGGTGTTGAATGTTGCTGATAACAGTGGTGCCCGCCGCGTTATGTGTATAAAAGTATTAGGCGGCTCACGCCGGCGGTATGCAGAGGTTGGCGATATTATAAAAGTGAGCGTTAAGGACGCTATTCCCCGAGGAAAAGTCAAAAAAGGGGAAGTTTTTGACGCCGTTGTGGTGAGAACGCGCAAAGGGGTTAGACGCTCCGATGGCTCGGTTATTCGTTTTGACAGTAATGCGGCCGTGTTGCTAAATAACCAACAGCAACCGATTGGTACGCGCATCTTCGGGCCTGTTACGCGTGAACTGCGAACAGAAAATTTTATGAAGATAATATCGTTAGCGCCTGAAGTTCTTTAAGGGCGAATGAGAACAGGAACATGAAAAAGATACGTAAAGGTGATGATGTCATTGTGATCGCAGGGCGAGATGCCGGAAAACGCGGCACGGTGCTTCGTATGCTTGACAAGAAGGTGGTCGTTGACGGCATCAATATGGTGAAGCGACATACCAAGCCCGATCCTAATGCGGGCAAACCAGGTGGTATTCTCGCCAAGGAAGCGCCATTAGATATCTCTAATGTCATGCTATTCAATCCCACATCCAATAAAGGGGATCGAGTGGGGTTTTTGACTCAAGAAGATGGCACGAAAGTGAGAATATATAAGTCGACAAATGAAGTTGTTGACCTGTGAGAGATTAAAAAATGGCTAGGCTGAAACAGATATATAAAGAAAATGTGATCAGCAAATTGACTGATCAATTTGGTTATAAAAGCATAATGGCTGTGCCAAAAATCACCAAAATTACGCTGAATATGGGGGTTGGTGAGGCGGTTGGCGATAAAAAAATACTCGACCATGCGGTCAAAGATCTAAAATTAATCGCTGGTCAACAACCCATCGTAACGAAAGCTCGAAAATCCATTGCGGGTTTTAAAATACGTGAAGAATGGCCGATTGGCTGTAAGGTGACGTTACGAAAAGAGCGTATGTATGAGTTTCTTGATCGTTTGATCAATATTGCCATTCCACGAATTCGAGATTTCCGTGGTTTGAGTGGTAAATCATTTGATGGACGCGGCAATTACAGTATGGGAATCAAAGAGCAGATCGTATTTCCTGAAATTGACTACGATAAAATTGACAAGCTGCGTGGCTTGGATATAACGATCACCACAACGGCAGCGAGTGATGAAGAAGGGCGCGCCTTGTTAACTGCATTTAATTTACCGCTGAAAGGCTAAGGTATTCGTATGGCTAAAAAAAGCACGATCAATCGTGAAAATCGACGCATTAAGATGGTAGAAAAATTTGCGGCGAAACGCGCTGAGCTGAAGCAGAAAATGTATAATTTAGACCTTTCTGAAGAAGAAAGAACAGAAGCACGCACAAAGTTCCATGCATTACCAAGAAACGCTAGCCCGGTCAGACTGCGTAACCGTTGCCAGCTCACCGGTCGACCTCATGGTTTTTACCGAAAATTTGGCTTATCGAGAAATAAGTTGCGAGAAGCAGCCATGCGTGGAGATGTACCAGGTTTAGTGATGGCTAGCTGGTAAAACGATAAATATTTTTTAGAGGTGCCTTATTGTGGCTATGTCTGACCCTATTGCGGATCTTTTGACTCGAATTAGAAACGCTCAAAATGCTGGGAAATCCGAAGTCTCCATCCCGGGGGCTCGCTTGAAAAAAGCGATCGCGAAGGTGATGCAAGACGAGGGATATATTGCGGGTTTTGATGTGACGGAGGTCGATAAAAAACAGACGCTATCTGTGAAGTTGAAATATTTCGAAGGTAAGCCTGTTATCGACAGTATTCGTCGAGTCAGCCGTCCAGGTTTGCGAGTATATAAATCGGCTAAGGATTTACCCAAAGTTGATAATGGACTGGGTATTGCGATTGTGTCTACCTCCAAAGGGGTAATGACCGATCGAGCGGCCCGAAAATTGGGTTTGGGCGGCGAAGTCATGTGTTACGTCGTGTAAGCGAGGAGAACAAGTTGTGTCACGAGTTGCGAATAACCCCATATCTATCCCTAAAGGGGTAGAGGCAGAAATCAATCTCCAACACATATCTGTGAAAGGTCCGCAAGGGGCTTTAGATATGCATTTCAGTGAAAGTATTGCCGTGAATATTGAGGCGGATCAGATTACTTTTGCCACCAAGGATAATGGGGCTTCCAAAGCATTAGCGGGTACTACCCGTTCGCTGGTCAACAATATGGTCGTTGGCGTATCTAAGGGTTTTGAGAAAAAGTTAAGATTAGTCGGCGTGGGTTATCGAGCGCAGATGCAAGGTAACAAGCTGAATTTAACCTTAGGCTTTTCTCACCCTGTTGAGTTTACCGTCCCAGAAGGCATTAGCATTGAGACGCCAAGCCAGACTGAAATCGTGGTAAAAGGTATCAATAAGCAGAGGGTTGGGCAGACCGCCGCCGATATTCGCGCCTATCGTGAACCTGAACCATACAAGGGCAAGGGCGTGCGTTATGATGATGAAACCATTGTGCTCAAAGAAGCCAAGAAAAAATAAAGGCTAACATGATGAACAAGAAAGCTGCTCGGATGCGTCGAGCCACTAAAACGCGCAAGCTAATTAAAGAAAAAAAGCAGACTCGGTTATGTATTTACCGTTCGCCACGCCACATTTATGCGCAAGTTATTTCGGCGGATGGTGAACATGTGATTGCTGCTGCCTCTACCGTAGAAAAAGAACTGAAGGCGGGGGGGGGATCCACAGGTAATGTGGAGGCCGCTAAAGCTGTTGGTAAATTGATCGCAGAAAGAGCGAAAGAGAAAGGGGTGTCGCGGTTAGCGTTCGATCGATCGGGTTTTAAATACCATGGCCGCATTAAGGCGTTAGCAGATACTGCACGAGAGAATGGGCTTGAATTCTAAAGACAGAGGGTGTTATGGCAAATTTTAGTAGTGCAGGTAAAGGAGACGATCTTTTAGAGAAATTGGTGGCTGTTAATCGAGTCGCAAAAGTGGTAAAAGGTGGTCGTCAATTTGGTTTTGCTGCGTTAACTGTGGTCGGTGACGGTAATGGCAAGATTGGCTTCGGTAGTGGTAAAGCGCGTGAAGTCCCGATCGCTATCCAAAAAGCCATGGAAAAGGCGAGAAGGGAAATGGTTAATGTTAATTTGAGTGGTAAAACATTACAGTATCCGATTGTTGCCAGACATGGGGCGGCGAAGGTATTTATGCAGCCAGCCTCCGAAGGGACTGGGATTATTGCGGGTGGTGCCATGCGGGCGGTATTTGAGGTGCTTGGTGTGCAGGATGTGCTCGCAAAATGTATCGGTAGCAACAATCCGATCAATGTGGTAAGAGCCACAGTCAAAGGCCTTGAGCAAATGGCTTCGCCTGAGGCGATTGCTGCCAAACGTGGCAAAACCGTGCAAGAAATATTGGAATAAACTGCGATGAGTTCCGGAAACAGATTAAAATTGACCCTCATTAAAAGCAAATTTGGGCGTTTAAAGAACCATCAGGCTTGTGTGAAAGGTCTAGGTCTTCGAAAGATGCACCATAGCGTGGTGGTGACAAATAGCCCTGAAATACAGGGTATGATTAACAAAATCTCTTACTTAGTTAAAGTGGAGGACGCCTAAGCATGTTTCTTAATACGATAAAGCCTGCCAGTGGTTCCCGTCCAGCAAAAAAACGGGTAGGGCGCGGTATTGGTTCGGGTTCAGGAAAAACCTGCGGTCGAGGTCATAAAGGGCAAAAATCACGTTCGGGTGGTCAAGTACCGATTGGTTTCGAAGGTGGTCAGATGCCTTTGCAGCGACGGTTGCCAAAAGTCGGGTTTAGTTCGCGTAAGGGGCAATTCCGAGCGGAGGTGAGGCTTCACGAATTAGCTAAAGTGACGGGTGAGCAAATCACATTAGACACGCTGAAAGAGGCGGGTGTAGTGAATAAACGGATCAAGTACGCGAAGATTGTGCTCTCTGGAAATATCGACCGCTCGGTGACTGTACAAGGCGTGTCTGTCACGGCAGGCGCAAAATCTGCGATAGAAACAGCAGGTGGAAAGGTAGAAAACTAAGTGGCTTCTTTAGCGTCAAGTATGGCAAGTGGTAAGTTAACTGAACTTCGTCAGCGGTTACTGTTTGTGCTGGGGGCGCTGATTGTTTTTCGCATTGGTGCCCATATCCCGGTGCCGGGTATTGATCCTGAAGCGCTTGCTCAATTATTTGAACAGCAGCGTGGCACTATCCTCGATATGTTTAATATGTTTTCGGGGGGGGCGCTCGGTCGCTTATCGGTATTTGCATTGGGTGTGATGCCATATATTTCGGCGTCGATTATTATACAATTGCTCAGTGCTGTTTGGCCCACCTTGGAACAGCTCAAGAAAGAAGGTGAGTCAGGCCGTAGAAAATTAACTCAGTATACACGGTACTTGACTCTAGCACTGGCTTCCTTTCAAGGGATCGGTGTTGCGATAGCGCTACAACGACAAACTATTGGTTCTGTTTCAGTGGTCATCGACCCCGGTTTTATTTTCGTATTTACTGCCGTGATTACGTTGGTATGCGGTACGATTTTCCTGATGTGGCTTGGCGAGCAGGTCACCGAGCGGGGCATTGGTAACGGTATATCGATTATTATTTTCGCTGGTATTGTTGCGGGTTTACCGGCCGCTGTGGGGGGAACCCTCGAGTTGGGGCGGACGGGCGAATTGGGTTGGTTCGCGATATTAATCTTGTTCTTGCTGGCGATGGCTGTGACGTTTTTTGTCGTTTTTGTCGAGCGCGGCCAGCGAAGGATTACGGTCAACTATGCAAAGCGGCAACAAGGCAATCGCTTGTATGCGGGAGGGAGTAGCCATTTACCGCTCAAGGTGAATATGGCCGGTGTGATTCCACCCATTTTTGCATCGAGTATTATTCTATTTCCAGCCACCTTAGGAGGTTGGTTTGGTAGCAGTTCAGACGGAATGGAGTGGTTGAAAGATTTGGCTTCTACGCTTTCGCCTGGTCAGCCGTTGTATGTCATGTTTTATGCGCTAGCGATTATATTTTTCTGTTTTTTCTATACAGCGTTGGTATTTAACCCGAAAGATACCGCAGATAATTTAAAAAAATCGGGGGCGTTTATCCCCGGTGTTAGGCCAGGAGAGCAAACGGCAAAATATATTGATAATATTATGTCGCGCTTGACCCTGGTTGGAGCAATGTATATTACTTCGGTTTGTTTGTTACCCGAATTCTTGATTTTGTATTGGAATGTGCCTTTCTATTTTGGAGGGACATCGTTATTAATTGTTGTGGTTGTGGTGATGGATTTTATGGCTCAGGTTCAGGCACATTTGATGTCACACCAATATGAGGGTGTGATGAAAAAAGCCAACCTTAAATCACAAGGGCGAAGCGGTGGCTTATAGTAATTGGTTGAGGAGTATTCAGTGAAAGTACGAGCATCAGTGAAGAAAATGTGTAGAAATTGCCGCATTGTAAAACGAAAAGGTGTGGTGAGAGTGATTTGTAAAGAAGCGCGCCATAAACAACGGCAAGGTTGACGATAAAACTTGAATCTTAAGGGGATAAGAGGTAGAATCGCGCCCCCTTAGGCTGTATGGGAGAGAGGCGTAATGGCCCGTATTGCAGGCATAAATATTCCTAGTCAGAAACACACAGTGATTGCATTAACTGCGATTTATGGCGTGGGAAAAACAAGAGCACAACAAATTTGTACATCGGCGGGAATTGGTCAGGATGTAAAAGTTCGCGATTTAAGTGAAGATCAGCTTGAAAGTTTGCGGACAGAGGTGGCTAAATTCGGCGTTGAAGGTGACTTAAGGCGAGAAGTGTCGATGAATATTAAACGCCTTATGGATCTTGGTTGTAATCGAGGGATTCGGCATCGACGAGGATTGCCATTGCGGGGGCAGCGCACGCGTACTAATGCGAGAACCCGTAAAGGTCCGCGACGCATGATTAAGCGATAGTCGTTAAATTTTAATATAAAATGAGTGGCCGCTAGCACGGTGCCTGGTGATAACCCGGTTGGTATCAGCAACGCTCGATTTATAATAAAGTAGTTAAAATATATCAACTCAGGTTAAGGAAAATGGCAAAAGCGGTATCTAAGAGTCGAAAGCGTGTTAAGAAAAACGTTTCCGATGCATTGGCTCATATTCATGCATCGTTTAATAACACCATTGTTACTATCACCGATCGTCAGGGCAATGCACTTTCTTGGGCGACGGCAGGCGGTTCAGGATTTAGAGGTTCGCGCAAGAGTACTCCATTTGCGGCGCAAGTGGCTGCTGAGCGAGCAGCGCGAGTGGCCCAAGAGATGGGTGTTAAAAATGTCGATGTGTTTGTTAAGGGACCGGGGCCAGGAAGAGAATCTGCCGTGCGTGCGCTGAATGCGGTCGGTTTCAAAATAAATAATATTACTGATGTGACACCGATCCCTCATAACGGGTGCCGACCGCCCAAAAAGCGACGAGTATAATTTAGGAGAAAGGTTTTGGCAAAATATACGGGCTCGAAGTGCCGTTTATGCCGACGAGAAGGTGGCAAGCTTTTTCTGAAAGGCGATAAGTGTTATACAAGCAAATGTGCGATTGAAAAGCGACCTTTTCCACCGGGTCAGCATGGTCAAAAGCGTACAAGATTATCTGATTACGCTGTGCAGCTGCGGGAAAAGCAAAAAGTTCGTCGGATCTACGGTATTTTAGAAAAGCAGTTTCGCCTTTACTATAAAGCGGCAGATGGTAAAAAAGGCTCGACCGGCGAGAATTTGTTACAAATTTTGGAAAGCCGCTTAGATAATGTCGTTTATCGCATGGGGTTTGGTGCCTCTCGTTCCGAAGCTCGACAATTAGTTCGTCATAATAGTGTGCTAGTGAATGGCAAAAAGGTAAATATTCCATCCTTTAGCGTCAGTGCCAATGATGTGGTTTCGGTAAAAGAAAAAAATAAGAATCAATTGAGAATTAAAGCCGCGCTAGAATCAGCAGAGCAACGCGGATTTGCTGATTGGATCACCGTTGATACCAGTAAACTGGAAGGTACTTTTCGGCATTCTCCGGAGCGGAGCGAATTACCGCCTGATATCAATGAGCACTTAATTGTTGAGTTATATTCCAAGTAACCATTTGCGCGGCTGAGAGGAATTGTTCATGCAGGGCACATTAGGAGAATTGTTAAAACCACGTCTTGTGGAAGTTCAAGTGAGCGGTGGCACTCGTGCCAAGGTGGTTTTAGAGCCTCTTGAACGTGGTTTTGGTCATACATTGGGCAATGCACTGCGACGTATTTTATTATCGACCATGCCCGGTTGTGCTGTCGTCGAGGCTGAAATTGATGGGATTTTACATGAGTATAGTGCGCTAGCGGGTGTGCAGGAAGATGTGATTGAGATTTTGCTAAACTTGAAAGGTTTGGCCATTCGAATGCACGCACGTGATGAAGCGACATTACGTTTGCATAAAAAAGGGCCGGGTCAAGTATTAGCGAGTGACATCGAAGTGGATCATGATGTAGAAATCATCAATGGCGATTATGTGATTGCCAATCTTGCTAAAGATGGTGATATCAACATGACGATTAAAGTGGCGCGTGGTCGTGGTTATCAGCCTGCCATACGCGGGGCGGAAGATGAAGATTTACCCATTGGACGGCTACAATTGGATGCCTCGTTTTCTCCGGTTAAGCGAGTGTCTTACGCGGTTGAAAGTGCACGGGTTGACCAGCGCACTAATTTGGACAAGCTAGTTATTCATGTGGAAACCAATGGCACGATTGATCCTGAAGAATCCATTCGGCATGCCGCGACGATTCTGCAAAGCCAATTAACTCACTTCATTGAGTTAAAAGGCGAGGATGATAATGACAAGCCGGCACCTCCTGAGCCTGAAGTCGATCCGATACTATTGCGGTCGGTGGATGATTTGGAATTAACCGTGCGTTCGGCTAACTGCTTAAAGGCCGAAAATATTTATTACATTGGTGATTTAATTCAGCGGACTGAAGTCGAGCTATTAAAAACACCGAATCTCGGTAAAAAATCACTGACTGAAATTAAAGATGTGTTAGCGTCAAAAGGCTTATCTTTGGGAATGCGATTAGATAATTGGCCGCCTGCTCAGCTTAAAGAAAATAAGAAAGAAATTGCCTAGTCAGCGATATTTTCTCAAATGGGATTGTGATAGAGCACGCCTTGGCAAAGCCATTTACCATCTATCATTATCGATAGCAATTATGCTTATCCCCATTATTTAAAAATTGGGTTTATCAACATGCGTCATAGAAATATAGGTAGACAATTAAGTAGGAATAGTAGCCATAGAAAAGCGATGTTGCGCAATATGGCTGTGTCCTTGTTTCGACATGAGACAATGAAAACCACCGTTGCGAAGGCAAAAGAATTGCGACGCGTTGTTGAGCCGATTCTTACCCGAGCGAAGGTTGATACGGTGGCTAACCGGCGACTTGTTTTTGCTCGTTTGCGAGATAAAGATATTGTGGGTAAGCTGTTTGAGGATTTAGGGCAGCGGGTATCTGAGCGACCTGGCGGGTATATTCGCATTTTAAAATGCGGATATCGTAAAGGTGATGCAGCTCCGATGGCCTTGGTTGAGCTAGTTGATCGGCTTGAAGACTTGGTTGAATAAATGCGATGATTGTTTAGCATAAAAAAAGCACCGCTCGCGGTGCTTTTTTTATGCATTGTGAATGATCTGGGATGCAGTTTAAATGCGAGTCGTGGCTAGCGTTTTTTCTTTGTCCGTTTGAGTTTCTGTATTTTCTATTTCCGCTGTTATTTTGTTCGTCGGGTCTTTATAAAATAATATGATGCCCGCTAATGGAGGCAGCGTGATAGATAGGGAGTAGGCCCTGTTCATCCAGGGTTTGTCTTCACTTGATATGATGGGCTGATTGCCTTTGTTGCTGCCCCCATAATATTCTGAATCCGAGTTAAATATTTCTTGATAGTCCCCGGCTTTAGGCACACCCAGTCGGTAATTTTCTCGCACCATCGGAGTGAAATTTAATACGACAATCATGATTTGGTTTTCTGCCTTGCGCAGATAGCTTAACACTGACTGTGAGGCATCATGGCAGTCGATCCATTCAAAACCCTGTTCTTCAAATTCGTATCGATGCAGGCTTTGTTCTTTTTGGTATAAGTGATTTAAGTCCGATATGATTTTCTGTATACCTTGGTGTAAAGGATACTCAAGTATATACCAATCTAAACTCGTTTCATGATTCCACTCTGATCCCTGGCCAAATTCACAGCCCATGAAAAGCAATTTCTTTCCTGGATAGGTAAACATGTAGGTATAAAGTAGTCGCAAGTTGGCGAATTGTTGCCACTCGTCACCTGGCATGCGGTAGCGTAATGACTGTTTTCCATGCACGACTTCATCGTGAGAAAAAGGTAGCATGAAATTTTCGGTAAAGCAATAGAGTAAGCCAAAGGTGAGTTGATCGTGATGATAATGCCGATGAATTGGATCTTTTTTCATGTATTCCAAGGTGTCGTGCATCCAACCCATGTTCCATTTCATCGTAAACCCGAGACCACCTAACCAGGTTGGGCGCGAGACCTGAGGCCAGGCGGTTGATTCTTCGGCCATTAATAGAGTGCCAGGTTGTTGAGTTTGAGTCGTGGTATTGAGTTCACGCAAGAAATCAATCGCTTCTAAATTTTCTCGGCCGCCGTATTTATTGGGAATCCAATCATCGGCTTCTCGTGAATAGTCAAGGTATAACATCGAGGCGACCGCATCGACCCGTAGACCATCAATATGAAACTCTTCTAACCAGTATAAGGCGCTAGCTATGAGAAAGTTTTTAACTTCATTGCGCCCATAATTGAAGATATAGGTTCCCCAATCTCGATGTTCTCCAAGGCGTGGGTCTTCATGCTCGTACAGGGCCGTGCCGTCGTAACGAGCCAGTCCATGGCTATCTGTTGGAAAATGAGCTGGCACCCAATCGAGCAATACGCCGATGTCATGTTGGTGACAATAATCAATAAAATAACGAAAGTCATCGGGACTGCCATGGCGGCTAGTCGGTGCAAAATAACCTAAGGTTTGATAGCCCCACGAGGCATCTAGTGGGTGTTCTGTGATGGGCAGTAGTTCAATATGGGTAAAGCCAAGTTTTTTTACGTAATCAACCAGCGTAATCGCAAGTTCTCGATAACTGAGAAAATCGTTATTGGCACGGCGCTGCCAAGAGGCCAGGTGAACTTCATAGATGGAAAGGGGCTTGTGCATCCAGGCTTTGGCATCCCGTTGGCCGATCCATTTTTGATCTTGCCAGGGATATTCTTTGTTATCACAAACAATATTGGCGGTGTTCGGCCGCAGTTCGGCAAACTTGGCGTAAGGGTCACATTTAACCGTCAGCTGTCCGGTATGATGTGAACGAATTTCGAATTTATAGAGTTCGCCTGCAGCTATTTCCGGAATGAATGTCTCCCAAAGGCCCGAATGGTTACGGCTACGCATGGCATGTCGCCGACCATCCCATTGGTTAAAGTCGCCAATCACACTGACACGAGAAGCATTGGGTGCCCAGGTAGCAAATAATACCCCTTTAACACCGTCGACAACCCAGGGGTTGGCACCTAAGAATTTATAGATATGCCAATGCCGTCCTTCCCCGAATAAGTGCATATCATAATCAGGTAGTTGGGGAAGGAAGTCATAAGGGTCGTATTCGATATGGAGATTGTCATGCTTATCATACCAGCGAATTTTATAATGCTGGGGTAATTTTGCGCTGTTTCCTTGCCATTCAAAAATACCCGCCTCACTGATGCATGATAAGACTTCATCGAGTCCCTCAATCGATATTTTTTTGGCTTCGGGAATGAATACTCGAATCACGGTTGTGTCAGGATGTCCATGACGTCCCAGTACGGAAAACGGATCGTGGTGTTTCGCTTGGGCAATTTCTGTGATGAAGTCAGGTGGATTTTGCATAGTAATTGACATATCGGTTGCTATGGTGATTGAGTGATAAAAGGCGACGTTGTTTTTTTCATCTTAATGTTAGTCACTATCCGTATGATGTTTGGGAATCACAGTTCCTCCGAATATGGCCTATTATTAACATAGGTCGCGTATAAAAACTAAGATTTAAATCAAATTTCTATGTTTTATTTTAAGATATTAGATGTTGATATAAGGTACACTAGTCCTAGTGCACTGCAAGTCGTATATCGCTGTGCTAAACCGATTCAGTGATTATTTTCATTCTCAATTTTGAAAAACCGACTCAAATAATAAAGTAATGCTGCTATTTTTAATGCTGAGAGAAATTATAGGCTATTATTTTTGGTTATGGTTTGAAATATTATCGTGTTACAAGAGACATTTGGATTATTGCCAAAGCGTAACGCACGATAGTTGGATGATAAATTGAGTTTAATGGTTGGGTGAAACAATGTTTGCCCGATTTCGCTTGGTACTATGCAAACAAGGAGGTCACAAAAAGTGATGCCCCAAAGTTCGCGCTTTGTTAGTCGTTTAACACGTAATACTTTTGCCGTTATACTCGCGGGTGGTCGTGGTACGCGGTTACAGCAATTAACAAAATGGCGTTCCAAACCTGCGGTTCCCTTTGGTGGAAAATTCAGAATCATTGATTTTCCATTGTCTAATTGTATTAACTCAGAAATACGCCGCATTGCGGTGGTTACCCAGTATAAATCACACTCATTAATTCGTCATGTGCAACAAGGCTGGGGGTTTCTTCGCGGTGAGTTGGGTGAGTTTGTTGAGATTTTACCAGCTCAGCAACGCATCGATTCTTCTTGGTATACTGGGACTGCCGATGCGGTTTATCAAAATTTAGACATTATTCGGCGTCATAAACCACGCCATATTTTATTGCTCGCCGGGGACCATATCTACAAGATGGATTATGGGCCAATGATTGCTTATCATGTAAGCAAAGAAGCGGATATGACGGTGGGTTGTATTGAAGTGGATTTGGAGCGTGCCAAAGCTTATGGTGTGATGTCCACTCAGGAAGATAGTCGGGTGACCGATTTTCACGAGAAATCGGCCAATCCCCAACCGATGGCCGGCAAAACAAATACGGCTTTGGCTTCCATGGGAATCTATGTGTTTAGCCCGGATTTTTTATATGAGCAGATTATAAAAGATGCCGATACGCCCAATTCCTCTCATGATTTTGGACACGATATCATCCCTTCTATTATCAAAAAGTATTGTGTATATGCTTACCCGTTTCGAGATGAGCAGGCGGGTGGTCAGGCGTATTGGCGTGATGTCGGAACGGTTGACTCGTTCTGGGAGGCGAACCAAGAATTAATTGGCGTCGTGCCCCCGCTAAATTTATATGACAAAGAATGGCCTATCTGGACTTATCAAGAGCAGTTACCCCCCGCTAAATTTGTCTTCGATGACGATAATCGGCGAGGCATGGCTGTGGACTCCATGGTGTCAGGCGGCTGTATTATTTCAGGGGCGCTGGTGAAGCACTCACTCTTGTTTTCCAATGTGGTTGTGAATTCATATAGTGAAATTTCTGATTCAGTGATTTTACCGGATGTGACCGTGGGAGATCACTGCCGGTTGAAAAAAGTCATCTTAGATAAAGGTTGTAAAGTGCCAAATGGAACCGTGATTGGGGAAGATCGAGAGTTGGACGCCAAGCGATTTTATGTGAGTCCACAAGGGGTCGTTTTAGTGACGGCTGAAATGCTTGGTCAGGAAATTCACTATGTTCGGTGAAAAATAAAAACCCCAATAGCGCGCGTTTATTGGAGTTTTTATTAATTGATGGTAATGGTGTGCTCTATTCTGTGGGTTGTTATGGTGCTCTGTCAGGGAGCGGAAGTGAGTTGATGAAGCGGGAGGTTTTATTGTCGTGAGTCGTATTGTTTTTCTGATGAAGCCGAGCATTGGCATTTATTAAGAGTCTGCTGTTTCAGTAAGCAGATGTCGTTTTATTCTCATCAATTTGTATTTTTATAGAAGGTATTCCTTGGAACGTTATGCTGGAGTTTTGTTACACCCCACGTCCTTACCGGGTGGTTTTTGTAACGGTGAGTTAGGAACTGATGCCTATCGGTATATCGATTTTTTACAGGCCAGCGGGTTTACCATTTGGCAAACGCTGCCGTTGGGTCCCACCCACGGAAATCGTTCTCCTTATCAAAGCGTTTCGGCGCATGCCGGCAATCCGCTATTAATTAGTACCCAGTGGTTGGTCGAAAAAGGCTGGTTAAACGCCGCAGAACAAGCGATGGACAATCAACCTGAGGGACATCAAGCCCGAGTTAATGAGCGTCGAATCTTGCTTGGCATTGCCTATCAAAATTTTCTTAGAAAAGCGTCTAAAAAAGCGCATGAGGATTTTCATGCCTTTGTTCATCAGCAGTCATTTTGGTTAGATGATTATGCTATGTTTTTAGCGCTGGATATGGAATTTGGTAGCTCCCATTGGAATCAATGGCCGGAAAAGTACCGTCAACGCGACCCGACAGCGCTAGCCAATGTTCAGGCTCGGTTTCCTGAACGCATCGAAAGTATACATTTTGAGCAATTTTTATTTTTTACCCAATGGCTCGAATTAAAAGCTTACGCTAACAATAAAAATGTCTTATTACTGGGTGATATGCCAATTTTTGTGGCACATGATAGTGCCGATGTTTGGGCGAGTCAGGAGAACTTTCGCTTAGATGCTGCGGGAAATCCTTTGGTGGTGGCCGGGGTTCCTCCCGATTATTTTTCAGCTGTTGGTCAGCGTTGGGGTAATCCTCACTATGATTGGCAGGCGATGAAGGCATCAGATTATGTGTGGTGGAAGCACCGCCTGCACACCCAGTTAGCGTTATTTGATATGGTTAGAATTGATCACTTTCGTGGCTTTGAGGCATTTTGGGAAATTCCAGCCGATTGCCAAACGGCCATTGGTGGCGCCTGGGTGCCGGGACCCGGTGCCGATTTTTTTTACAAGCTTCAGCAATTTTTTGGTCACAATTTACCATTGATTGCCGAAGACCTTGGGGTGATCACCCGAGAAGTTGATCGATTGAGGGACCAGTTTGCTTTGCCGGGTATGAAAGTACTGCAGTTTGCTTTTGATGATGGGGCAACCAACCCTTATTTACCGCATAATCATACTGAGAATGCCGTTGTATATACGGGCACTCATGATAACGATACCAGTCTGGGTTGGTATCTAAGTTTGGATAAGAAGCGTCAACAGTATATTAATCATTATTTGGATTGTCAGCCCGAGCAGATGCCATGGCCGCTGACCCGTTGCGCGTTAGCTTCCGTCGCTAAATATGCAATAATTCCAATGCAAGACATCTTGGCATTAGATGGTTCGCACCGGATGAATATACCGGGTACCACGGAAAATAACTGGCAATGGCGATTTCAGTGGTCGCAATTGCAAGGTCAGCTATCCGAGCGATTGCATGAACTTGTCAGTCTCTATGGGCGAGTCGATAGAGAGGTGACGAAGTAACAGGAGGTCTGCTAATATAGCGTGAACAACGCTAAAATCTAGACTCGCCTAATTTGAGTGAAATAGCATGGTTTGTCCAAGTTATTTTGACACACGGACTGATGCCTTAGATAAAAAAGAACGCATTTGGATAACAAACGCGCCTTGAGCTGCCAAGTTTGTGCCATGAAATAGCTCAGATTAAAATAATTCAGTTCGCTAACATTAGCCATGATCATGGCTGTTGTGCCGTTCGTCCCTTGTTGTCTGATGACTAGTCAATATGTAAGTTACCTCCTGTCCCCCCTAACGTACCAGCCTACGTGTTGGATTGCTTGGCTGACCGAAGGAGATTGCCGGTGAAGTCCGTTGTTATCATCTACTTTTTAGTATGAATTACTTCTCCATGTCGCCATTTGTCACGGTGCTACGTATCAGATAGAGTTAATCAATGAGACTCTACTGAAGTTTTCAGGTTCAACCTACATTTTGCACCCGGACAAGTTCGGTGGTAGCCGGTTATTGTTCCCCGGTAAACAAGGTGATCAATACGATTGAGGATAAGGGGTTGGATACCTGGCAAGAAAATATAGGGTACGAATGGACGATTAACGTTGGGCTAATCAGTCTTTTGTCATTAGCCATGGTGTGCTTTAGCGGGAAGATGGTTGCTGATGAAGCTGAGGATATTATTGCAACTGGCACGATGGTCATTAATAAGATAAGCGATGGTTATTTTGAGGCCGCTATTAAAGCTACACGAATTGATCAGGAAAGGCATTACTTATTAGGATTTAAAAGCGGCTGGACATTTAAAAATACGTATATTTTGGGGGGAGCGGCTTATCGGACCACGGATATCTTAAAGCATTCGGGTAAGCCGCTCACTTATGGGGGAATTTTATTGGCTTATGTGGCGCGTATTAAACCGCCTAAGCTCGTTCATTTTGGTGTGCTCATTGGTGGAGGGAGTTTAGATGACTCGGCGTCGTTAACGGGTTTTTCTGTATTTGAACCGAGTATTGCTGTGTTGTTAGCGCCTAAAAGAATTTATAAAAGCCGGGCAGGCATTGCCTTAGGTGCATCGTATCGGCATATCAATTTACAAAAAAACCAATGTGCTGGGTGTCGTCGTTTGGGTGGGGTTGCCTTTCATGTCAGTTTGGTGTTTGGTGCTTTTTAATTAGCCCCGCATTTTTTCCTCGAAAAATACTGCATCGAGGAAAACGCGGGTTTATCTGGACTGACTTGATTTGGGTTTTTTATGGAAAGACTCCTTTTAGGTCTTTCGCTTGATGAATAGGACCCACGCTAATGCGTGTTTCTATTGTGGCTTTGACTGAGTGCTCGGCGGTCGGCGTTAGCTTTGCGACGATCATGTTCTGCTTGGGATGGGACATTTGTCGCCATCGATTTGCGCTGTCGTCGGCAACCGTTATTTTTGCGTTCTTCTAAGGCTTCCTCAAAAATAGCTTCTAAGACCTCTGGCTGAATGTCTCTGTTCATATTCATCCTCCTCATATTGTAAGAGAAATCGTGCGCATTGAATTTGCATTTTCTCTTGTTCCTTGTGGGATTATTGGGTACGCTAGTAAAATTTTTTTTTATATTGTCTTGCTAGTCGGTGTCAAGCGCAAAATAACGAGCGACTACACCCAATACTTGGGGGCTTCACTACCATATAATGCCGTCAAATCTTGGCGCCTACTTATTAATATTAGAAATAAATGAAGCTAATTTCAATTTCTTTTTAAGTTGGGTCATGTTTTCAGGGTGGGATGGTTACCCATTAAAATGCCAGATTTGATGAATCAATGATATTAGGCAAGACCATAAAATAGGCGTTTACTCACAGACTTACGGTGATTCACTGTTTTCCTAAGGCGGTTTTGATGTGCTCCTCCAGTTTTGTTTGATCTTTTGTTAAAAAGCCAATATGGCTGGCTTTGATCTCACCCGTGCGGTCTATAATATAAGAGGTTGGCATGCCCATGACTCGGTAATCATCCGCTGTCTTGCCCGACGGGTCAAAGGCGATGGTAAAGTTGGCGGGTGTCTCGGCTAAAAATTCATCTGCCTGTTGGCGTTTTCTGTCGAGATTGATGGCCAGTACCACAAAGCCATCCTTTTCATACTTCGCTTGTATTTCATTCATCCAAGGGAATGATTTTCGGCAGGGGCCACACCAAGATGCCCAAAAATCCAGATAAATCACTTTGCCTTTTAAGGCGGCTAGCGATACGGCGCCGCTGCGACTGGTTAGCTCAAATTGGGGGGCTGGATTCGCCGATACATAAAACGGTGACATTGACAATAGAAGGGCAATGATTGTGATAGTTTTTAACATGCTGGATAATCCTTGATCTGAAAAATAAAACATAAGAAGACAGAAAACAAATGGATGAAAAAATTAAACCACTGTTTCACTGTTCCTTATGGGGTCTTGGTGGGTGAATGACCGAAAAAACGGATGGCCTTGGATATTAACATTTAGGGTACATAACGTATCGTCAATGAAAAGGTTAATCGTTAGGTCATTGTTGCACGACCTCGGTTCAGGAAATATCTTCGATAACCGATAGCTTGGTGTCTTTGTCGGCGCTCTTCAGTGTATTGGTGACTTTTACGGAATGATTTTCGCACGGCGCTGAGTCAGAGAGAAGAAAGTATTTGGGTCTCCTGGCATTTTTAAACTATGGCGGTTGGGAAATGGAAAAAAATTTTATAACCTCAGTTGATGAGCGAACAAGTTTAGCTGGGGCAAATCGTTTAGAAGTTTTATTGTTCAGCTTGGGACTTGACCACAACGTTGGACGCGAAGAAGTCTTTGGGATCAACGTTTTTAAGGTGCGAGAAGTCATGCATGCGCCGTCGATTACCCATGCCCCTGATACCCCGCCGGCTGTCGAAGGCTTAGTGAGTTTACGTGGTGTCATGGTGCCCGTCATTAATCTGGCTAAATTTTGTGGCATGGCGGTACGAGATTCGCCTAATATTTTGATTGTGACAGAATACAATCGCAATACCCAGGCGTTATTAGTGAACTCAGTAGAACATATTCTCAGGATGGAGTGGAACGAAATTAAAGTACCGCCTTCGATGTTGGCGCATCGCATGGGGGGATTGGTTACCGCGGTGACTGAATTGCAAGACAAGCGGATTGTGATGATATTGGATGTGGAAAAAATCCTTTTTGAAACCGCAGAGTTTGGTCAAAATCATGAGGCGTTTTTAGAGCTTGAGCCGCTGAGCGTCAAAGCAAACGTGTTATATGCGGATGATTCTTCAGTGGCCCGTAAACAAATTGAAACCACCTTATCTAAGATCGGAATCACAGGTATTGCCACCCGCAACGGACGAGAAGCTTGGGAAAAATTATTGGAGTTGCAGCAGCGGGCCGAAGCCACAAAACGACCACTTGGCGACTTTGTGAACGTTGTGTTAACCGACATTGAAATGCCGGAAATGGATGGTTATGTGTTAACTAAAAAAATAAAAAATGATCCACGCTTTTCACATTTACCCGTTGTCATGCATTCCTCTCTCTCTGCGACGGCGAACATTGCCATCGGTAAAGACGTAGGTGCGGATCTCTATGTGCCAAAATTTCACCCAAGAGAGTTGGCTGATGCATTAACGCCCTTGTTCGGCTAATTGTCTATTTTTTGGCTTTTGTGGGCTTCGGGCGCTGAGATAAGTGCCGTCGCCTCAAGCCTGCCACCGTGTTCGCCCCTACGATCTGTTTTCCCTGAATAAACGCAAAATCATTCGCTATGAGGCGATATAGGCTGTATCTAGAATACGGAAATGATTGATTAATTGTGCTACTATCCTCGATTTGCCAGCGTAATCTCAGGAAAATACCTTGACCAAACAGAATGACATATTGCTCGGTGTGAATATTGATCATGTGGCGACACTTCGGCAGGCACGTGGCACGCGTTATCCCGAGCCTCTCCAGGCGGCTTTGCAGGCGGAGCAAGCCGGCGCGGATAGTATTACACTGCATTTACGAGAGGACCGGCGTCATATTCAAGAGCGTGATGTCTACCTGCTCAAGGATTGTTTACAGACGCGTATGAATCTCGAAATGGCGGTGACAGAAGCCATGCTAACAATGGCTGAAACCGTGCAGCCTGCAGATTGCTGTTTGGTACCTGAGCGGCGCGAGGAGTTGACCACTGAAGGTGGTTTGGATGTTAAAAGTCAAATAACACGATTGCGTGAGGCTTGTGAGCGATTAAAAAAAGCGCAAGTAAAAGTGTCTTTATTCATTGATGCGGATTGTGAGCAGGTCGCGGCGGCGAAAGACGTTGGGGCACCTGCCGTGGAAATTCATACGGGACATTTTGCGAGTGCTCCAGACCCCACCCAGCGGGCAAAAGAATGGGATCGTATTGTGACCGCTGTCAATTTTGGGCAGGAGTTGGGTTTGCAGGTGAATGCTGGACACGGTTTGCATTATCATAATGTGGAGTCCATTGCGGCGATATCGCCAATTCGTGAATTAAATATCGGTCATGCGATTGTGGCGCGTGCTATTTTTGTGGGCTTGCCTAAGGCGGTCAGCGAAATGAAGCAATTGATGCGCGAGGCGCGGGTATGATATTTGGTATTGGCACCGACATTGTCGAGGTGGCCAGAATACGGCGGAATATCGATCAATTCGGCCTTGCATTTGCCCGCAAGCTACTCACCGACAAGGAGATGCTGGGCTATGCGGAAGCCACCAGGCCAGCCCATTTTTTAGCCAAACGGTTTGCCGCCAAAGAAGCGATTGCCAAAGCCTTTGGCACCGGTTTTCGGGACGGATTGTCGTTGCGCTCGATCAGTGTGGTGCATAATGCGTTAGGTTGTCCAAAATTCGCTTTTCACGGGCAAGGCCAAGTTTTTTGTGAGCGTCACCAAATTGATCAAGTGCATCTGAGTTTAGCTGACGAAACAGATTACGCGATTGCTTACGTGGTGCTAGTGACGACGAATACCCGTCATGAGCCCTATGGCAATGAGGGGATGTCATGACGTCGTTATGTATTGATTTACATTGTCACTCGACCTATTCCGATGGCACTCTGTCACCGCAACATCTCGTGGAGCGTGCCCATCAAAAAGGCGTTAATGTATTGGCGTTGACAGATCATGATTCAACTGGTGGGCTTGCCGATGCTCGCGAAGTGGCTCAAGCCTTGGGGATTCAGCTAATTAATGGCGTGGAAATTTCAGTGACCTGGAATCAAACGGTGCTGCATATTGTCGGATTAAATATCGATCCAAACCATTCGGCATTAATGGCCGGTTTGGCCGAATTACAGTTAAAGCGGATCGAACGGACTCAGCAAATTTCCGCTAAATTAGAGAAATGCGGCCTTGACCGGGTGTTGGCTGATGTGACAGCGTTGGCGGGCTCGGCGGCGGCGACTCGCACCCACTTTGCTCGACTTTTGGTCCAAAGAAACATCGCTAAGGATAATCAAAAGGCTTTTAAACATTGGTTGGGGCGCAATGGTTGTGCTTATGTGCACAGTGAATGGACAGGTTTAGCGGAGGCGGTGGCATGGATTAATGCGGCAGGTGGCCAAGCCGTTATTGCGCATCCGATGAGATATAAAATGACCGTGGGTCGCTTATCGGCTTTGTTGACAGAATTTAAAGCACTCGGTGGCGTTGGCATGGAAGTGGTCTCGGGTAATAACCATCCATCGGACCGGGAAAATATGGCTAGATTGACGCAAAAAACGGGTTTATTGGCTTCTGTTGGGTCTGATTTTCATTCGCCGGATAACGTTTGGAATGATTTAGGTGCGAAGTTAGCCTTACCGGCAGTGTGTCATCCCATTTGGCAAGATTGGGAGTTATCCGTGTAAAATGGAAGGCGGTACGGCCAGCTGAGTGATATATCGACGGGTTTGGTTTTTTATTTTGGACGAATCTTTATTGTTAGAGTATGGAATGCTGTGAGCCAGTTTTTTCAAATACATCCCGATAACCCGCAGGCTCGATTGATTGCCCAGGCGGCGGCTATTATTCGATCGGGTGGGGTCGTTATTTATCCGACTGACTCTTGTTATGCTTTAGGATGTCATCTCGGCGATAAGGCGGCCGTTGAACGCATTCGACAAATCAGACAATTAGATCAAAAACACGATTTTACATTGGTTTGCCGAGATTTGTCTGAAGTTGCCCTGTACGCACAGGTGGACAATGCGGGCTATCGTTTAATGAAAAATCTGACGCCAGGTCCCTATACCTTTATTCTCAAGGCCACCCATGAAGTGCCACGACGATTAATGAACCCGAAAAGAAAAGCCATTGGTTTACGCGTCCCCGATAACAGCATTGTGGCGGATTTGTTAGATTCTTTAGGTGAGCCTATAATGAGCACAACCTTGGTTTTGCCAGACGATGAATTTCCACTCATCGATCCCTATGACATGCGTGACACGTTAGGTGGCTTAGTCGATCTCATTATTGATGGAGGATACTGCGGTCTTGAGCCCACCACAGTGGTCGATTTATTGGGCGATAGCCCTAAAATACTGCGGCAAGGAAAAGGGGACGTTGCTTGGTTTGTTTCATAAGGAATGGGTGTGTCATCGGTGACTCACTGCGATCGTGATCGATTACTTTTCAGTATGTCTCGGCGTTAGGCGATATGGATGAACTAAATAAAATACAGCTTATCGCGATTTGGGTATTACCCGTTTTGTTTGCGATTACGGTGCATGAAGTGGCGCATGGTTGGGTAGCCAAAAAACTTGGAGATTCGACGGCGATGATGTTAGGCCGGTTGACACTAAACCCGCTTAAACACATCGATCCCATCGGTACCCTGTTGGTACCTGGATTGTTGCTGGCTTTTGGCAGCGGATTTGTTTTTGGTTGGGCCAAACCGGTGCCGGTGACCTGGGAGAATCTGAAACATCCTAAACGTGATATGGCATTGGTCGCCATTGCTGGGCCTTTGGTCAATTTAATGATGGCGTTTATTTGGGCGATGCTGCTGGCGCTAGCGCTAAGCCTTACTGCCAGCGAGTCGGCGTTTACTTATCCCTTGGTATTAATGGCAGAAGCGGGCATTTTGATAAACCTGATATTAATGCTGCTAAACTTATTACCCATTCCTCCGCTTGATGGCGGGCGGGTAATGACCGGTATCTTGCCAGGGCCATGGGCTTGGCAGCTTAGCCGGCTTGAGCCATATGGTCTTTTTATTCTGTTAGCGCTGATATTTACTGATGTCTTAGGGAAGGTTTTATTACCTCCTTTGGCGGTATTGCAAAGTTTTTTTTATTTTATTGCGGGAATAGGAGGTTGATTTGACGCCAGTACTAAGCCAATACCAACGGGTGTTATCTGGTATGCGTGCAACGGGTAAGCTGCATCTAGGTCACTACCATGGGGTACTTAAAAACTGGATTACGTTACAACATGAATATGAATGTTATTTTTTCATCGCGGATTGGCATGCGTTAACAACCCACTATGAAGATCCATCGGTGATTGGCGAAAGCGTATGGGAAATGGTGATTGATTGGTTGGCGGCCGGTGTCAATCCAGGCACCGCTAAATTATTCATTCAGTCACGTGTGCCAGAACATGCGGAATTACACCTATTGTTATCGATGATGACCCCTTTAGGTTGGTTGGAGCGGGTTCCTACCTATAAGGATCAACAGGAAAAACTCAAAGAAAAAGATCTTGCTACCTATGGTTTTTTAGGATATCCCTTATTACAAAGTGCTGACATACTTATCTATCGAGCGGGATTGGTGCCGGTGGGTGAAGATCAAGTGGTGCATGTGGAATTAACCCGAGAAGTGGCTAGGCGGTTTAATCATCTTTATGGTCGTGAGCCAGACTTTGCTGAGAAGGCACAAAATGCCGCTAAAAAAATGGGTCGAAAAACCGCGAAGTTATATTTCGAGTTGCGCAAGCGTTACCAAGAGCAAGGTGATGTGGAGGCGTTGGAAACCGGGCGGGCTTTGCTGGAGTCGCAACATAATATTTCCATTGGTGACCGTGAGCGGTTATTTGGTTTCTTGGAAGGGGGCGGTAAGATTATTTTACCTGAACCTCAGGTGCTATTGACCCAATCTTCGCGAGTCCCCGGTTTGGATGGTCAGAAGATGTCTAAATCCTATGGCAATGTGATTGGTTTACGAGAGCCTGAGGCCTCCGTTTCACAAAAGCTGAAAACCATGCCCACGGATCCTGCTCGAGTGCGATTAAAAGACCCCGGTAATCCGGAAAAATGTCCCGTTTGGGATTTTCATCAGCTATATTCCAGTGATAGCTTAAAAGAATGGGTGCAAGATGGCTGTCAAAACGCTAAAATTGGCTGTTTAGAATGCAAACAACATGTCATTGACGCCGTGCTTAAAGAGCAACGGCCGATGATTGAACGGGCGGCCGAATACATCGAAGACCCGAAGGTTGTGCGTAATATCATCAGCGAAGGGTGTGAAGCGGCACGTAATGTGGCCCGCGAAACGCTCGATGAAGTGCGGCAAGTCATGGGGTTGTCATACCGCTAAGTGATCGTCTCGTCCATTTCTTGATGACGTTTTTAGAAAAACTTTCTGCAGACCGATGTAAGCTTGGGGGATGTGGTGCTGTCTCCTTTAAATTTAAGTATCGGATCCCACGCTTTATGTGCCGGTGAAAATGGGGTTTAGAGGATACTGCCGTCGGGATTTTCAGTATTCGTGCCATCACCGACATCGTTGTGGGAGTGATGGGTGAGCAGAGTGATAAATGATGGTGAGTGAGGTGGTGGTGGCTAACGTCCATGAAATTGACGACAAGCCGATTGCGATGGTGAATGGTAGCGCATTTACCGAGTTGCCCAAGGATTTATATATTCCGCCCGATGCGTTGGAAGTGTTTTTGGAAATGTTTGAAGGGCCTTTGGATTTGTTGTTGTATTTAATTAGACGTCAAAACCTGGACATTCTAAATATCCCTGTGGCTCAGATTACTCGGCAATATATGCAATACGTCGATATCATGAAAGATTTACATCTTGAGCTGGCGGGCGAATATTTAGTGATGGCAGCGATGTTGACAGAAATTAAGTCTCGTATGTTATTACCCCGATCGGTGGAGGTGATTGAGGAAGATGATCCGCGTGCGGAATTAGTCAGAAGATTGCAAGAATATGAGCGCTTTAAAAAAGCCGCCGAAGATCTTGATGGCCTGCCTCGAGTGGGGCGGGATATTTTTGTGGTTGAGCCGGTGATGGTGGAACACAATATTGCTCGAAAGCATCCTGATGTTGATTTACAAGATGTACTCGATGCGCTGAAAGATGTGTTGAAGCGAGCAGAAATGTTTACCAGCCATCAGGTTAAAAAGGAAACCTTGTCTGTGAGAGAGAAGATGTCACATGTTTTGTCGCGAGTGAATTCAGAGGGTTTTTTGGATTTTTGCAGCCTTTTTTTTATCGAAGAGGGGCGGCGTGGCATTGTGGTGACGTTTTTAGCCGTTTTAGAATTACTGAAATCAGCCATGATCGAACTTGTTCAAAATACACCGTATGGCCCAATACACATTAAAGCGGTATCCCCCAGCGAGTCGCCTTAATTCATGAGTGTTGAACCGGCCGCTGCGCATTGCCATGACCAGGCAATCAATGAAAATCAATTACAAGGCATCGTTGAGGGGGCTTTATTTGCCGCGCATCAACCGTTGAGCATTGATCGTTTGCGGCAGTTGTTTTCTGACACACAGCGCCCAAGCAATGCGCAGATAAGCAATGCCATCGCGGCGTTGCAAGTGAAGTATGCGGAGACCAGCGGCTTAGCCTTGCGCGAGGTGGGTAGCGGGTTTCGGTTTCAGGTGAAGCCAGAATTTTCACCTTGGGTGGCCAAATTATGGGAAGAAAAGCCTGCCCGCTATTCCCGAGCCTTATTGGAAACACTGGCTTTAATCGCTTATCGTCAACCGATCACTCGCGGAGAAATTGAAGAAATCCGTGGGGTGGCGGTGAGTAGCACTATTATTAAAACCTTGTTAGAGCGGGAATGGGTGAAAGTAGTGGGGCATCGTGATGTGCCAGGACGGCCGGCGTTATATGCGAGCACGCATCTGTTTCTGGATTATTTTAATTTAGCCAGCTTGGACAAACTACCACCATTGACCGAATTAATTGATCTTGAATCTTTCAATGCAGAAGCCGTATTAATTGATAAACAAGCGGCTCAAAGCGATCCACAACAGGCACTCGCTGATTTGTCGAAGGTTGCTGTTGATGAGGCGGAAGATGGGCCTGTCAATGAAACGATAGCTGCAGACATGCCCGTTGACGAAGTTCAAGAAGCCCTCGATGTGGCGCAAGAAGGAAACGAAGCGATGCTAGCAGACATGTCCGTTGATGAGGTTCAAGAAGCCACTGACGTGGTGCAAGAAGGATTAGATGGGAGTCACCATGATGACCACCGATAGCGCCCCTTCTGGCCATCGTTTACAGAAAATATTGGCCCAGGCGGGTTACGGTTCTCGCCGGGAAATTGAGACATGGATTTCACAAGGTCAGATTGTTGTCAATGGCAAGCCGGCGACCTTGGGAGATCGTGTTCGTCCTTCTGACAAAATAAAACTGAATGGTCAACTGATTCCAGCGGCGCGTTTGTCCTATAAAGAACGACGACTGATCATTTATCACAAGCCCGCTGGTCAAGTGACCACCCGGCATGATCCTGAAGGCCGCCCGACGGTATTCGACCAATTACCTCGGTTGCGTGGTGGGCGGTGGGTGGCGGTCGGTCGACTTGATATCAACACGTCGGGTTTATTGTTATTTACCACCGATGGGCAGTTGGCTAATACTTTGATGCATCCTCGCCATGGAATTGAAAGAGAATATGCGGTGCGAGTCTTAGGCGAAGTGACCGCTGAGATGGTACAACGGCTTAAACAGGGGGTGATGTTAGATGATACCCTGGCTAAGGCGGAAGAGGTCAAGATTGGCGGAGGGGAAGGTGCTAATCGTTGGTATAATATTACCCTTAAGGAAGGGCGAAATCGGGAAGTCAGGCGTTTATGGGAATCACTCGGAGTGAAAGTCAATCGGCTTATACGGGTGCGTTTTGGTTGCTTAACGTTGCCGAGAGATTTGCGGGCGGGATCTCATTTGGAACTGACTGAACAACAAATGGCACCTTTGGTCAATCTAATGCCCATGGCGGAGCGTGTTGGCAAACCGACGGTTAATGACCCACCTAGTGCAGCTAAGCGGGGTCATGGTCGGCGCGTGGCCCATAAAAAGCCGAATCAGCGCCGATCGGCTAAAGGTCGTTAGCGAAGCCGATTCGATTTCTACCCTTTTCTTTTGCCTGATACAGGGCGTGGTCCGCCCGATTAAAAAAATCTTTTTGTTTTTCTTCCAAGTGTAAACACGCAACGCCAGCACTGATTGTCACCGGAATGGCTTGTCCGTTGCAAAAGCAAGGGGCTTGATCAATCAGGTGGCGAATTCTATCGGCAAGAAAATAGGCGCCATCCAGGTCGGTACTGTTTAATATCACCACAAACTCTTCACCACCAAAGCGAAACAAAATGTCGGTACCGCGTATGCAAGTGGCGGTGCGGTCCGCAACGGCTTTTATGACACAGTCACCTTGTGCGTGGCCATAAGTATCATTAATTTGTTTAAAATGATCAATATCCAAGATGATGATGGAGAGTGGTTGTTCGTATCGCAGGGAAAGCTTGATTTCGCGCTGTAAGATTTCATCCAGCGTGGAGCGGTTTAAAACACCGGTTAATGGGTCTTTATGCGCGGCATGTAACGCTTGTCGATATAAAATCGCATTGCGTAGCGGGTAAATTAAATAGCATAAGGTGTGTTCGAAAACTTTACGTTCTTCATCGGTGAAAGGCCAGTGGCGATGTAAGGCAATTTCACCTAAAGATTCACCGCTGATGACCAGCTGGTAGCGGCAGTTGTGAATGGCGGTATTGCCCGTGTTGATGGTAATGCCTAATCCTGCATTATAATAATTAATGCTTTCATGAGATATTTCTAATTTTAAATACTCAGTAAATAGTTTAACGATTTCTTCGATATCCAATGTGCTTTGTAGCATTGCAGCGAGTCGCAAGGGAAGGTGTTCATAGCGTGCCTGAATCGCGTTATCTTGGGGTGTCTGAGCTGACTGATTTGAGGTACCGTAGGTATCTGTAAATTGCTGAAAGTGATCATCGCTAATGACATTTAGTTGCGTTTCCATGTTATTTTCTCTTCTGGTTTTGTGCTACGTAAAGTAATAAAGCAACCTGTATGCCATGTTATTTTTTGAGTAAGTGAGAGCGAAATGTTTAAATTTAACAATAATTAACAAAGTTTTGTAATGGGCGGACTTTGGTGTGGCTGGTTATGTTTTTTTGTCACATGTGCAATGGAGCGTCGTCTTAATGATTGATCGATCTTGATGATGGAGTAAGGAATATGCCAGTACCTGTAGAAAAATTGCACATGCATGCGTTTGTGCTGAGCATTTTGTTTGTTGGGTTGTTTTATGCGGGGGTTGTCTTTGCTGAGTCTGAAAAGCAGGTATTAGACGAAGGCTTGGTCAACCCGGGGTTTCATGAACAACCGGTTTGGTTTAAAAACTCTTTTTTAGATATTCGAGAAGATATTGCGGAAGCACAGCAAGTGGGCAAACGGCTGATTTTGTATTTTTTTCAGGACGGTTGTCCTTATTGTAAGCGCTTGCTGGAAATTAATTTTACCCAAAAAGCTATCGTGGATAAAACGCGAAAACATTTTGAGGTGGTTTCACTCAACATGTGGGGTGACCGTGAAGTGATAACATTTGATGGCCGTTCAAGGACAGAAAAAGTGTTTGCCGAAAAATTGCGTGTGATGTTTACCCCAACGTTGTTGTTTATGGATAAACAAGGTGATGTGGTGTTGCGGGTCAATGGTCTTTATCCCCCGCAAAAGTTGATGGCCGCATTGGACTATGTGGCGGGACACCACGAAACACGCATGGATTTTCGTCGCTACCAGGCGGCTCATGCACCGCCACCGGTGGTTGGTAAGTTACATCAAGCCCCCTTTTTGATGGCATTACCGCTAAATTTGGCAATACTGAAAGCACAAGATAAGCCTTTAGTGGTTTTGTTTGAACAAAAAAAATGTATTGCTTGTGATGAATTGCACTTAGATGTGTTAAAGCGCCGCGAAACCCAGGGTTTACTCAAACAAATCAATGTGGCTCAGGTTGATATTTGGTCGCCGGATAAAGTAACCTTGTTTGATGGGAAGGCGATAGATGCTCAGCAATGGGCGAAACAGCTTGATATAAAATATACGCCATCGCTGGTTTTCTTTGATACCCAGGGAACGGAAATTTTTCGGATGGAGGCGTATCTAAAAGCTTTTCATGTGCAGTCGAGTTTGGATTATGTGATTTCTGCCGCGTATTTGAAAGAACCCAGTTTCCAGCGTTACATTGATACGCGGGCAAAGGCGATGAGAGATCGAGGAATCGAGATCAACTTGATGGAATAGACGGCAGCCTATTGTGCCGATCAATACTTAATACCATTAGCCATCGCATTCGTTTTCAAAAATTTGGTAATCGCCGGTCTTTAAATTCTCATCGGCTGCCAAAGACCTGTTCCTGGTGCAAATTCTGCTTCCAGTAAAAGTTGTGTGAACTCTTTCACCATTTTTATTTAAAAACAATTCAAACCAGGCGTTTGCCAGACGATGAAATAGGTGAGTGTTTTGTAAATGACGGCATAAATATAGGTATTAACGATGATGAATATTGAAGACGAAATGTTTTACGGTGATGAGTCAAACCCTGGAAATTATGAAGAAAGTTTTTCGTTTGATGAGATGTATCGAGAGCCTGATTCCGTACATATTTCTAGTGATTGGGATACGGTGATGGATGATTTTTATGATGACTGCGATTATCTGGATTTTGAGCCGCCGTTGCTTGATGACGACTTTTAATGGGTAACTATCTGGGTTGTTGGGCTTTCGACAGATCCATCGCACATTGATTTGCTCTGTCGAAACCCGACTGACCTCATTACCTATAAATTCAATTTATTCTGGCCATTTTATGTGATACGGAAAACTGGCTTTCTGTAAAGCTGCCTCTCCGCATTTAACTTCAAACTCAATTTCCCAATCCCCTCCCATATGGTATGGCAAGCCGTGGCCTTGGTGTTGACCACTGTCATCTTGTTCTTTCATCTCCGTGTAAGTGTGATCATTCTTCATTTCCATACCGGGCATATGTTGTCGAAAACGGATTTGGCACTGGCTAACTGAATTTCCTGCTTTGGCAACGCTAAGTTTGATCAAAGCGGTTTCTCCAACCTCTAGGGGGTCCGGTTCGGTGGACATGGCGAGTTGCAGGTCACCGATATTTTTTGTCTGAATCGTCTCAGTTGAGCATGAAATAGACAACATAAGGATGAGTATCATGATGAAAATAGGCATAGCTTGCTTTCCTTAACTTGAATTTTTATTGCTAGATTGGCGTGTGTGGAGGCTATACTAAACCACTTTTGTGTAAAGTACAGCGTATGGATGGGTAATAAATAAGTCATTGTGATAAATTTGAGGGTGTGGGTAAGTATAAATTGGAGAAGACAATGACAAAAGAACGATCGATTGATCCTGCGAATACAGCAACAAACCAATACCAAGGCTTACAAGGTTGGTTATTACTCGTTATATTTTATATTGTATTATGGCCAGTCATATTTGTACTTTATTTGGGTGATATTTATACCATTTTTAGCAATGGGTTTTGGTCTAGATTAATGGATGCCGATGCTGAATCATACAATCCAGCCTTTGCCGGGTTGTTAGTGGTTGAGGTAGCGGTGTATCTTTTTTTGGCGGTAGCCTCCGTGGTATTGTTGTATTTGTTGCTGAGAGAATCACGTCATGTACCGGTCTTATTGATTGCGATTGCTTTAACTTACGCAAGTTACCTGGTCGGAAGTTTTATTTTCACGGGAGTTTTTGTTGATGTGGCGATTGTTAATCATCCAGGTGTTATCCAGATGGCACTATTTAGTGTGCTACAAGCCATGGTTTTAGTCACGTATTTTTTAAGGTCGAGGCGAGTGAAACAGACTTTCATTTATTAGTTGCTGGCATTGGTTGCTTGCCCGCGAACAGGATATTTTATGGCATATTGTTTAATTGGCAGGCAAGCGAATGTTCCAACCGAAGTCTTCGTCTTTTGTGCATTGAAAAAATACTTTATCTCCCCAGGAAATGTCAATGGAATCGATTTCGTCATCATCTTGAATACCCGCCGCTTCGCACAGCGCTTTGAATTCTTGCCAAGTTATTTTTTTACCGCCAGCGTATTGGCTCATTAAATACCCCGCCAATAACCTTTCTTAAGTAAAGGAATAATAAGCATTATATCGCAAATAAGCCGCTGTGGTAATGACTTGGTAAAAATTGTCATTTCATACTTTTAAAGAATTTTTCATATTGATATACTGATATTATTGGCAAATATCGATTTCCTTAACGATCTTGTTACTTGGTCGGTTAGCCAAGGTAAAATCCATCCCATGAAGTATAGGCGTCACTTACTGGAAAATGATAAAGAACGGTCGGATATGAAAACATACCCCCTATTTTTGAGTTTTGTCCTATGTTTAATTCTAGGTTATTTCACAGTAGCACAAGCGAAAGAGGCCCTAGAGAAAAGTATTGAAACCACCACTACCAATCTTCAAGCCTCCAGCAAGTCTCAAGAAAAAATCAATGATTTATCAGAAAGAACACGCCAATTAGCGGCACAATATCGATCATTATTATTGCAAGCAGAGAATGTCAAAATATATAACGATCAACTGGCCAATTTAGTGGCTTCGCAAGAGAAACAGCAAGCCTCTTTGCAGCAGCAATTACAAGATATCAAAATAACCGAGCGCGAAATCATGCCTTTAATATTGCGTATGGTAACGACCTTAGACGCATTTATTTCACGAGATATTCCCTTTTTGATGGAGGAGCGTTTGCATCGACTCGCCGCATTGCAAGTGCTCATTAATACCGCCAATGTGACGACCTCGGAAAAATTTCGTCGTGTCATGGAGGCTTATCAGGTGGAAACAGAATTTGGTCGTACCATCGAAACCTATCAAGCCAAGCTATCCAACAAAGGCAAGAGTGAAACGGTTGATTTTTTACGCATTGGTCGAACCGCACTGCTTTATATGAGTTTGGATGGAAAAAAAATGGGTTATTGGCAGGTTCACAAAAAACACTGGGAACCGCTTTCTGAAAGCTATGGCCGAGCGATTTCTGATGGGATAAAAATGGCGCGCAAACAAATTGCACCGAATCTACTTGAATTGCCCATGCCTACGGCTCAGCAGGCAAGGCCATGAGAATATTGATGAGCGTATTGTGCCTATTCGTGGTGCCGCTGGTGCAGGCGGTCGATAATACTTCGATCCAGACATTAGATGATTTATTGCGTGAAGTGCGTGATCAGAGTCGGCTGGATAGCGCTGTCAATCAAGCGCGTGAAAAAAAATTCATGGCGGCGGCGGATCAGCAAAAAAAATGGCTGAATGAAGCAAAAGAATCATTAAAAAATGAGCAAGATCGCGGCAAAAAATTACAAGCATCATTTGATAAAAATGAAAAAACGCTCAAGAATCTTGAAGAAAAGCTAGCCACCGATTCGGCTTCGTTAGGAGAATTATTTGGCGTGGTTAGGCAGGTGGCCAATGATACGACAGGTTTGTTAAATTCGTCGTTAGTCTCGTCGCAATATCCAGGGCGATCGGTGTTGACCGAACAACTGGCGGCCAGTGACGCGCTGCCTTCCATGGGTGAATTAGAGAAACTGTGGATTTTGTTGCTAGAAGAAATGACCGAGTCTGGCAAAGTAGTGAAATTTAATGCCCCTGTGATTACTCGGGAAGGGGAAGAGCAAGATAAGTTAGTGACACGTATTGGTGTATTTAATAGTTTGTCCAATGGCCTTTATCTTAAATACTTACCAGAAACTCAGCATTTGGTCGAGTTATCACGCCAGCCCATTAATCGATATCAGGAAAAAGCCCATGCTTTTGAACAAGCGCAACAAGCTTATGCGCCGGTGGGGGTCGATCCGTCTCGTGGTGCTATCTTAGCGGCGTTGGTGCAGGCGCCGAATGTGATTGAGCGGATTCAACAAGGGGGTATTGTTGCGTATGTTATTTTGGGGGTTGGTGCTTTAGCTTTGTTATTGATTTTAGAACGCTTGTTTTATTTGAGCTGGATGGGTCTGAAAATAAAGCGACAATTGAAATCTAAAACCATCAAACCCACGAATCCCTTAGGGCGAATTTTGATGACCGGCGATCAGTATACCGGAGCAGACACCGAAATCTTGCAGTTAAAGTTGGATGAGGCGATTTTAAAAGAAATGCCACGCATTGAGCACGGGCTGGCGAGTATCGCCATCTTGGCGGCGATTGCACCACTCTTAGGTTTGTTAGGTACCGTGACCGGTATGATAGAAACATTTCAATCCATCACCTTATTTGGTACGGGCGACCCCAAATACATGTCCAGTGGTATTTCACAAGCCTTGGTGACAACGGAGTTAGGTTTGATTGTGGCGGTGCCTATTATTTTATTGCATAGCTATTTGACCGGCAAAGGTAATCGACTCACTCATATTCTCGATGAACGCAGTGCCGCGATGGTGGCTCGCATGGCAGAGCAGAGAAGTCATCGTGAATTATCTTGAGCTGGCTTACTATGATATTTCCGAGTTATTGGCGTCGGGTGGTTTGGTCTTATGGGTTATTCTGATCGCTACTTTTTTGATGTGGACGTTGATTGTTGAGCGGTATATGTATCTTTTTTTGCAATTTCCACGCAACAGAGAATCGATTGTACACACATGGCAGGTGAGTCAACCGCAGGATACTTGGCAAGCCACCCAAGTGCGAAAAGATCTGGTGGTGGGGGCGAGTGAAAATTTAACACGCTATTTATTAGTGATTCAGACCTTGACTCAATTATTACCCGTACTGGGTTTGTTGGGGACGGTAGAAGGCATGATACAAACATTTAATGTGTTATCCGTGTTTGGAACCGGCAATGCACGCGGCTTAGCCTACGGCATTTCGCAGGCTTTGATTACCACGATGGCGGGTTTGGTCGCGGCATTGTCAGGTTTATATTTTAGTGCGAATTTAACTCAGCGGACTGAACGTGAAACTCAGCGTTTGGCCAATGACCTCCAGATAGGAGTTTAGTATGCGGCAACGTCATATGATTGATAAAAAAAGAGGCGCTGAAGTGAATATGACACCGATGATTGACATGGTGTTTATTCTGTTGATTTTCTTTCTTGTCACCACCTCCTTTGTCAAAGAAACTGGGGTTGACGTCAATCGCCCTTCGGCTGACACGGCGGTTCGTCAAGAGCGTGGCAGTATTTTAATTGCGATTACCGTGAAAGGTGATATTTGGATGGAAAACAGACCGATTGATGTGCGGACGGTACGTGCTAATGTGGAGCGCGCCCACGCCGAGAATCCTGAGGCGGCGGTGGTGATTACCGCCGATAAGGGTTCAACCACCGGTCTGTTGATTCAGGTGATGGATCAAGTTCGCTTGGCGGGGGTTAGCAATATTTCCATTGCCGCCATTCAGGGAAGCTAACGATGCGATTGATGCGGTTACCCATGGCGATGTTATTGGGCGCTGGCATGAGTTTATCGTTATTCTATTTCATGTCTTCCATGATTGCTAGCCAACATGAGCGGCCGCCCTTGATGGCAAGTTTGGATACCATTAATTTCATTCGCTTAGAAAAATCCGTTGAGCCGCCGCCTAAAAAAAGACAATTGCCGAAAAAGCCTGCGCCAGCTAAGTTGCCGCTACAGCCACCGACCATTGACATCTCGGTTAACACGCCTCTGGTATTGGCTTCACCAAAAATTCAATTATCGTCGGTGGTGCTGCCCAGCCGTATCCATCTCGTGGGAGCGCCCGCGATCAAAGGCATCCGCTTACCTGCTCAGCAGCAGGATGTGATTCCCTTAGTCAGAATTGAACCGAGATATCCACGGCATGCCATGCGGCGTAAAATTGAAGGTTACGTGGTGATGGAGTTTACTATTCGAGCCAATGGCTCGGTGGAGAATACCCAGGTGATTGAAGCGCAACCCGCCGGTGTATTTGAAGAGGCTGCGAAGCGGGCTATTTTGCGTTGGAAGTTCAAGCCTAAATTAGTGGACGGTCACCCGGTCACTCAAATCGGGCGGCAACGATTGGAATTTAACTTCAAATAAACCCATGTGCATGCGACTCATTTTTTTATTTTTTCATTCCACCGGCGGGCAAAAAAAAATATCATTATGGATTTTTTTGCTGGTTTATTGCTTGTGCTGCAGTGCCTCAGCGATGAGTGCCGCTGATGTTAATTCTTCATTATTATCAGAGCGTATTTCCAGAAAACTCGTGGTGATACAAAAATTGCTGGAGACTGATCAGCCGTCAGCGGCATTGGATAAATTGACGCGGCTCTTAGAAAAAAATCGACTCAATGTGTATGAGAGTGCGGTGGTGAATCAAACGCTTGGTTATGTGTATGCCGATCTCGAAAATTACCCCGGAGCGATCCAAGCGTTTCAGGTGAGTTTAACATCCGATGCATTACCCGACTCGGTGGCGCAAAACTTACGTCTTAATGTAGGGCAGTTGCATATTGCCCAGGCAAATTACCCAGCAGGGATTCGTTATTTAGAAACTTGGCTCGTCAGCGCCGATGTGCCTAATGCTAATATATACGAAATGATCGCGATTGCTTATTACAAGCAGGAGCAGTATGACAACGCGGTGACTTATCTCCATAAGGCGATTAATATTTCGCCTTCCATGGAAAAGTCATGGTTACAAATGCTGATTGCTATTTATTTTGAGCGAAAAGACTTTGCTTCTGCGAAACAACAATTGATCGCGGCGATTCAAATTTTTCCACATGAGAAATCGTTTTGGCAGCAGTTGGTTTATGCACAAAGGCAATTGAAACAATATAAAACGGCATTGGCCACGATGGCGTTAAGTCATACACAGAATCGATTGGATAGTCAGCAAATTGTGTTGCTTGCTAAATTTTATATCGAGCAAAACTTGCCACTTAAAGCGGCTCAGTTATTGGCCGCTGAACGAGAGAGTAAGGCGATTGCTGACAATGCAGCAAATGTCAGTTTATTGGCAGAGAGCTGGCTGCAAGCCAAGGAGTTTGCTAAAGCTGCCGAGCTGTTTCAACAAGCCGCCACACGATCACAAGATAATGAACTTTATTACCGAGCGGCTCAGGTCTATACTGAGTTACGAGACTGGCGGTCGGTGGTTCAGCTGCAACAGGGGCTATCCATGTCGGCAGAGGATGAGCAGGCAGGTGCGATGTCTTTGTTGATGGGGATTGCCTATTTTGAGTTAAATGAATTATCACTGGCCAAACAGCATTTGCAAAAGGCGCTCGCGGATAAAAATACTCGACGGCGAGCAAAACAATGGTTAACGCAGCTCGATGGGGCGGAGAGTAGCCTAGATTAAGCTGACTTGTGAGAGGGTATATTAGGTGAGTAAAATGGATGCAAATAAACCAGTGGCTAAACCTCGTGCCGCTTTTGTTTCTGCCACCAGTATTGCCGCCGAATTAGCCGATGTGGTGCAGGTTGCCAAGGAAATGTCCATTAGCGTAAAAAATGCTAAGGCGATTGCTCACCGGGCGGGTGCTAAAGCCAGAGGATTTTATCCCATTACGGATTATATTGATGAAATGTCATTAGATACCATGCGACTGGTGAAGGCCATCAACCAAGAATCCTTAGAGCTGTCGCGTACTGCGATTGCTGATTCAAGATGCCATGAGAGTTATCAAAAATTTCAGCAGGCACGTGCCAAAGCAATGGATGCTAAGTACTTAACTTCATTAAACCCACTGATGGCGCATATGCAGAGTATATTGCGGGATAAGCGGGTGCAGATTAAAAAGAAAGCTCGGCAACTCAATAATCTATTAGATGAAATATCAAAGCACATGAGTGTTGCCAATGTGATTATTAGCAATTCTAGAATTGAGGCGGTGAATGCAGAAGAGTTTCGTCCGAATCTCGAAACGATTGCGGATAACCTGGAAGTCGCTTGCAATAAAATTAGGCAACATGTCAAAAATTCATACCGGCAACTATCAAGTGCAACTCAGCAGTGGGATTTAAGGGAAAGCAATGAAAGCTACAGCCTTCTTTGACAATAAATATCAATGGATTGTTTTTGGTCGAGACCCGGACAAACCCAAAAAGATCATTGATACCAATCAATACCTGTTAAAAACGCCAGATAAGGCGCTGTTAATGGATCCGGGTGGCGTCGAAATTTTTTCCTCAATGTTAGCGGCGGTTTTGCACCATGTGTCTGTCGAGCAAATCGTCCATGTGTTTGCTTCACACCAGGATCCCGATATTATTTCTTCTTTGGGTTTGTGGGATCAAGCATTACCGAATGCTACATTGCATGCACCATGGCTGTGGGAAGGTTTTATTCGGCACTTTGGTTTGAATAATATCGAATATAGTGCCATTCCAGATGAAGGAGGCAAAATTAATCTCGACACGGTGACAGTTGAGTTGATTCCTGCCCATTATATGCATTCATCGGGTAATTTTCACGTCTATGACCCACAAGCGAAAGTGTTAATGAGCGGCGATGTGGGCGCGGCATTAGAGTCACCGGGGGCCGACCTGTACGTGGATAACTTTGAGCAACACATAGAGAAAATGAAGTTATTTCACCAACGTTGGATGCCATCCAATCGGGCGAAAAATGACTGGATCAACCGAGTTCGGACGCTGGACATTGATATTCTTGCACCGCAACATGGCCGGTTATTTAAAGGGGATGACGTTAAGCGGTTTTTGGATTGGTTTGAGGCCTTAGACGTCGGTATTGCGGTGCAAGATTAGGATGACTGTTAGCGCGGTGGTGTTTATTAGACTTAACACGGGCCTACCATTTTATGCCCGTGCTGGGTATAACCGCGTTTTGGTAATCGATGAAAATTAACTCGCAAAGCGGTTTTCTGCGGTGCGGATTTGTTCGATTAGGATAGATTTTTGTTTGATGCTTTGAGGAATTTCCAACCCCATTAACTGGAGCATGGTTGCTGCGACATTAGCTAATCCATGGCCGTGTTGCAAGGCCGTGTATTGCTCACTGATCACTAAGCAGGGCACTGGGTTTTGGGTGTGCTGGGTGTGAGGCTGGGCCGTATCTGGATCCACCATTAGCTCACAATTGCCATGGTCGGCGGTCAATAAGACATTATAACGGGCAGCGATGGCGGCATCGAGCACCCGACCGACTTCTCTGTCAAGTACTTCGACGGCTTTGATGATGGCTGCCTGCTTTGCCGTGTGGCCAACCATATCCCCATTGGCAAAATTAACGATAATCAGTCCATATTCACTTTTTTTGATGGCTTTAATCACTTCATCGGCGACGATAGTGGCACTCATTTCCGGCGCGAGATCATAAGTGCTGACGGAGGGTGAAGGCACCATTTTTCGGTCTTCACCGGCCACGGGTGCTTCTTTACCGCCATTGATAAAGAAGGTGACATGGGCATATTTTTCCGTTTCAGCACAATGAAATTGTTTGATATGTGCCTGGCTGACGATGTCGGTCAGGGTGGTTTCCGGGCGTGTGGGTGGATAGGCGACTTGAGCGGCGAATGCTGGATCATATTCTGTGAGTGTTGTGAGTTGTGCGTGATGAAAGCCGGGGCGATTGAAATGAGCAAATTTGCTTTGTGTTAACGCACGGCTGAGTTGGCGGGTTCGATCATTTCTGAAGTTGAAAAAAATGACCGAGTCGTGATTTTGGATTGTCTCTGGTTCACCAATGACGGTCGGCACAATAAACTCATCCGATTGTTCGCTGCGGTAAGCTTGTTCGATTGCTTGTTGAGCGGTTGTTGCGGTCACACCATGGCCGGTGACCATGGCTTGCCAAGCTTTTTCGATGCGAGCCCAACGATTGTCTCGGTCCATCGCAAAAAAACGACCCGATACCGTCGCGATATACCCATTGGCGTGGCTTAGCATGGCTTGCAAATTAGGTAAATACTGAAGCGCGGTGTGAGGCGCGGTATCACGTCCGTCGGTAATCATATGTAATACGGGGCGGGCGTTTTGCCGACGACAACATTCAATTAAGGCAAATAATTGATTGATGTGGCTGTGTACTCCACCTTCTGAAACGAGACCAATTAAATGCAGTGGGCGTTGTTGGCTGACCGCTTGACGTGTGGCTTTTAATAGCGCTGGGTTGTTAAAAAAACGGCCATCTTTGATGGCATCGTCAATGCGCACCAAGTCTTGTTTGAAAATATTACCACAGCCGATGGTCATGTGACCCACTTCTGAGTTGCCCATTTGGCCATCGGGTAGGCCGACGGCCGCTCCCGATGTTTGAAGCGTGGTCGTCGGAAATTTGGCAAAATAATGATCGAGACGAGGGGTGTTTGCTTGCAAAATAGCGTTGTGAGTGGGATCAGGATTGTGGCCGACCCCATCCAGAATCACAAGTAAGGTGGGTTGGCAGGCGGGTTTATTTGGTTTTAATGATTCGATGTGGCTCAAGTGATGAAGCTCCGAAGGCTGAGTATTGTTATCAATTTGATTCCCATTGATGAGGATCACGAGCAATAAAATTTTGCGTGGGTTCCAGGCTGGCGTAAAAAGTAGCGCGCCTGCGTGCTTAGCGGTTTACATTCAATTGATATACCAAGGTGAGGTATTCGAGAGGTATCCGAATCGAATAGAGCAGCGGTAATGGTGCACTTTATTATATCTGCCTAGCAATAACGGCGGCATGCATGGCAGCAATTACCGTGGGCTAAAATGTATAGCAAAAACAAAATAGTGCAATTGAATTCGGAAATAATTTTCGCGTTGTTTTTAAACTGATTACCTAATATTTTAATCGGTTATGAGTATGCTTGCAGATTATTACTGTATACATGGCTTTATTATACGACTAGTCAACGCAGTGTCGTCAAATTATTGGCGGATACGAACTCTATATTCTAATGTGGTTTGCCCTTCTGCGGGCACTTTCATTTGCCAGAAGGCGCTATGTGCACTGTCTTTGGTGTGTGGTGTATTTTCGGTGATTATTTTCCAATCGCCGGGTAATGGCTCTCGTACTTTGATCATCACGGTTTCGTTTTTGGCATTTTTTAAGATGATTTGATAAGCGCTTTCATATTCATAATTGTATTGATTGAAACCCGATCGCTTTTGGAAGTCGGTTTGTTTTTTATGGGCCGTAATATCAAAGGCTTCCCCGAGTTTTAGACGGATTTTTTCATTTTTTGGGGTATGGCTAATTTGGTCTTCGCCAACAAATTGGGTATTACCTTTTTGGTCGCGTTTATAAACGCGCACAATGCCTTTGGGCAGTGGCAAACCGAGATTGGAGGTTTTGTTGTTGGTGATGTTTAAATAGATGCCTATTTTGAGTTTTTTACCGAGATCACCGACCTGGGTTTGGTAATAATAATTTTGGCCTTGCAGTAAAAATTCTTTATCGACAGGGATTTGGTTGGCGGTTAACAGGGCGATTTGTTTGGTTTGATTTTGCAGCAAGGTGGTTTGTCGAGGGAGGCTATATAAGTGATATTCGAACAGGGCTTCTTGTTTCATGGGGGCGGCGGCTTGCGTCATTGTGATGGTCGATTTGCGACGTATCATTGGGCGTTGCTTGGATTCCCGAACGCGGTGGATGTCACCGGCAATGAGTTGTAATGAGGCGTGATGGTAGCCGGTGCCGCTGGTATTGGTTAAGGTCACCCAACCGTTTAGGTCGAGTTGCTTATCATCGCTTGAAAGTTCCGCGACATAGTCTGCTTTCCAGGATAAGCCACGGGTTAAGTAACTGAGTTCGAGGTCATGGGTGCGGCTGCCGTGATTCTCTAAACTGATGGTGAGGGTTGGGCGATCGCGTAGCGTTGGTGGCACATTGCCATAGACAATGCGACCAGGCAGGCCGGTTTCAATGGTGTTGCCAATTTGCAATACGACCCCTTGGTTGGCACTTAATACTTTGGCTTGATAGCTGGTTTCTTCGCCGGTGGTGGGGTGGGTCTTGATAATGCTCACGGTGTTGCCTACATATTTTTCCAGCAGTTTTTGTGGGGTGAGTAAATCAAAGTCGAAGTTTTGCTCAATGAGTTGCAAACGATTCGGTTCATTTAAGCTACGCAGTAACGCGGTTTCTGGTTGAATATGGGCACTCACTTCACGAAATGCAATATGGTTTTCACCGGGATTTAGTTCAATTGTTCGGCTGTCTTTTATTAGCGCGAGATCATCATTGTAAATGGTGATCGCTACGTTTTTTTGTTGGGCTAAAGAGGCCGTTATTTCGTTCTCAGCCGCTGTTTGCGCGGCGACGGCGGTATGCATAATCAATAGGCTGAACACCGTAAAATGGAGGGTAGAGTATTTAATCATCGGCTTTAAATAGTGCAATGGGGTCAGTAATAGGGACACGGCGGGTATCTCTGTTCGTTGATATAGATGGTGAGGTGGTATCCAATAAATCATATGTGTTTGAAAACCCATAGACCATGTTATAGTATCGCAAATCACCCAGATTAGGAATTGTTTTCCGTGCCTTGGTCTTATCTAGTTTGATGAAAAATACACCTTGAAATTCCCAGAGTTGCCCCCATTTTTTTGCCATTCTTTCACAAAGATTTCGTCAGTTCTCACGATTGGTCAAAAATAATCCAATTTGTTGGTTGTCCATGTGTGTGAATGGTGAAACTTTGAACTTTTAAAACGTTAAGCTTGAGGAGGATCTAGCATGACAGCAACGGTAGAAGCCCATAAAGAGACCTTAAATTTTCAGACGGAAGTGAAGCAACTGCTTCATTTAATGATTCACTCGCTTTACTCGAATAAGGAAATTTTCTTGCGAGAGCTGATTTCAAATGCATCGGATGCTTGCGATAAATTGCGTTTTGAAGCGCTCTCAGATGATGCGCTTTATGATGGCGACGCTGATTTAAAAGTGAAAGTGACTTACGATGAAGCGGCCAAAACGGTGACCATTGCCGATAATGGCATTGGCATGAATCGCGCTGAAGTGGTTGATAATATTGGTACCATTGCGAAATCAGGGACTCGCCGGTTTTTTGAGTCATTGACCGGTGATCAAGCGGAAGATGCACAATTGATTGGCCAGTTTGGCGTTGGATTTTATTCGACGTATATTGTGGCTGACAAGGTCACATTGGTGACCCGCCGGGCGGGTTTGGGTGCCGAGCATGGAGTACGTTGGGAGTCTGCGGGTGAGGGCGACTATTCCATTGAAACGGTTGAAAAGCCTACACGTGGCACGGAAATTACCTTACATCTTAAAAAAGATGAAGATGAGTTTTTGCAAGGATATCGCCTGCGGAGTGTGATTAGTAAATACTCCGATCATATTTCTGTACCCATTGTGATGGATTCAGAAGATGAAGACAAAAAGGAAGAAGAGACCGTCAATAAGGCCTCCGCTTTGTGGACACGGGCGAAAAAAGACATCAAAGAAGAAGAGTATCATGAGTTTTACAAGCATGTGACTCATGATTTTGAAGATCCGTTAAGTTATGTGCATTCTCGGGTCGAAGGGAACCAGTCTTATACATCGCTGTTGTTTATACCGGCGCGGGCACCTTTTGATTTATGGGAGCGTGATCGCCAGCATGGAATTAAATTATATGTGAAGCGGGTTTTCATTATGGATGATACGGAACACTTAATGCCCAATTATTTGCGTTTTGTGCGTGGTATTGTGGATTCTGATGATCTCCCATTAAACATTTCGCGGGAAATTCTGCAACGTAACCGACAAATTGATAGCATTCGTGGCGCTTCGGTGAAAAAAGTGTTGAGCTTGTTGGAAAACTTTGCGAAAAATGATCAGGCTAAATATAAAACATTCTGGAAAGAGTTTGGTCGTGCCCTTAAAGAGGGGCCGGGTGAAGATTTTGCTAATAAAGAGCGTATCGCAAAATTATTGAGATTTGCGTCGACCCATGATGATGATAAGGAGCAGAATGTCTCGCTAGAGGATTATGTGGGTCGGATGAAAACCGGGCAAGATAAGATTTATTATGTCAGTGCAGATACGTATATGGCAGCGAAACATAGTCCTCATCTAGAAGTTTTTCAAAAAAAGGGCATTGAAGTGCTGTTGATGTTCGATCGAGTGGATGAGTGGTTAATGAATCATTTAACGGAATTTGATGGCAAATCTTTTCAGTCCGTTGCAAAAGGTGATTTAGATTTAGGCAGCTTGGAAGATCAAACTGACAAAGAAGAGAGAGAGAAGGCCGCGGCGGCCTTCACGGGTTTAGCTGAGCGAATGAAAGCGGTGCTGGGAGACAAAGTGACGGACGTGAGAATTACTCACCGGTTAACCGATTCACCCTCATGCTTGGTGGTGGAAGCACAAGATATGGCGGCGAATTTGCAGCGTATGTTAAAAGCGGCGGGCCATGACGTGCCTTCCAGTAAACCAACGCTGGAAATTAACCCCAGTCATTTGCTGGTGAAGCGATTAAATAATGAAAAAGAGGATAATAAATTTACCGATTGGACAGAGATATTGTTTGATCAAGCGCTGCTCGCTGAAGGTGGACAGTTAGAAGATCCTGCGGCGTTTGTTGCTAGGCTAAATAATCAGTTAACGAGTCTTGCCTTTCTGGATAAATAATATCGTTTGTGACACCTTCTCATGGATTTGCTGCGATGTTAGGGCTTTTCCATGAGAGGTCACTCAACTAAGGAATGATAGAGGGTAAGCGATTAATTGATCCCATTGCTTTCATTTTAGTAAGTATATATGCACTAATGCAGTGCCTGTTGCATTGTGTTTGATTTAATATGATCGAGCTAACAGGTATTACGATTCAGTTTAGTACCCGATCGTCTTTATCCTTGCAGTTATTTTGATGGATTGTTTGTGATTCATGAAAGCTTAGGCAGCAAGGAATCATCCGTAATGATTTCCAAGTGGCTACAGACATGCATTGCAACTCGCCTTGGGTATTTTCCAGAAGAATTTGAGTGATATCGTTGCCTGCATGGCATACGATGCGCACTTTGTACATTTCACCATAACGACTGAAATAACAGCCATTGGCAATGGGTAAGGTGATATGATCCATGAACGAGCTCCTTGCGAAAGAGTACTTTTCATTATACTTATCTTAGATCAGGCACTATTCATACCATGACAACCCCAGCGTAGCTTTACACTAATGCCGTCATATGAATTTAAAATGATTTGATAAATGTATTTTTCATCTTCTAAAAAAGGTGGTCTATCCGTTAATTAATAAACAAATGAAAGAGGGTCTTTTGACACTTTAATAACGCCATAGAGGATTAATTTTAGCCTTAATAGACATGTCAGTTAAATGGATGCTAAACATTTATGTCATGTCGCATCGTCTCATTGTTAAACAATTGGCTGCGGCTTGCAAGCCATAAAAAGGCTCAAAGCCTTGCAAGTATCATTAAAACGTTTAACGGCGATTTCGATTAGAGTTTTTCGTATGGTCATACGATTTTTTTTAAGCGCATGACATGATTCCGTTATTATTTTTATTAACGTTAGGGATAATGATGAATTTTCATGCATTTAAGGAATGAATTTTTTGATGTTGTGTTGCAACGACAAATACAGTGACTTATTCAATGTTGGGGTTTTTATATGCACTTGCTTAGACTAGATAACATATCATTGGCGTTTGGTCATCATGCGCTATTAGACAAAGCAAACTTGACTATCACGGCGGGCGAGCGTTTATGTCTTATCGGACGAAATGGTGCTGGAAAATCGTCGTTACTAAAAATCGTGGCGAGTGAAATTAAAGCGGATGATGGTTCGCTCTGGATTGAGCCTGGCGCCCGTGTGGCGAGTTTACATCAAGATGTGCCCGTTGCCGAAGATATTACGGTTTTTAATCTGGTAGCGAAAGGTTTAGGTGATGTTGCAATGCTAATTTCTGATTATCATGAAACCGCGATTCAAGTGGCAGAGCAGGGCGAGCAAGCGGCTTTAGATAAGCTCTCTCGGTTACAACAGCAGTTGGATGATGCCAATGGATGGCAATTTCAGCAACGCATTGAAACTGTTTTATCACAGTTGTCATTAAATGCGGAAGAAAAAGTTGGTGACTTATCGGGTGGATGGCGGCGTCGCGTATTATTAGCACAAGCGCTGGTGTGCCAGCCCGATATTTTGTTGCTAGATGAGCCAACCAATCACTTAGATATTACGGCAATTAATTGGTTGGAAAATTTTTTAGTCAGTCAAAAAATAACGCTAATCTTTATTACTCATGACCGTACTTTTTTGCGTCAAGTGGCGACACGCATTGTGGATTTAGATCGTGGGCAGCTAGTCTCTTGGCCGGGTGATTATGATAACTATAAAATAAAAAAAGAACACCAACTGAACGTTGAGGCAGAACAGAGTGCCCAGTTTGATAAAAAACTGCAAAAAGAAGAAGTTTGGGTGCGTCAAGGGATCAAGGCACGTCGAACAAGAAATGAAGGGCGAGTAAGACGCTTGAAAGCTTTGCGAGCAGAGCAAGCAAAGCGCCGTCATGTATTAGGCAATGCCGATTTCTCCATCGGGCAAAGCGAAAATTCGGGCAAATTGGTATTCGAGGCAAAAGGCGCAAGCTATTTTTGGGAAGACTCCCTCATTGTGAAAGATTTTTCGGTGCGTGTGCTACGAGGCGATAAAATTGGTTTAATTGGCTCTAATGGCTCAGGCAAGACAACCTTGTTACGTTTGATGTTAGGTGATCTGTTGCCTGATGAGGGGACCGTCACTCAGGGGACTAATATAAGCGTGGCTTATTTTGATCAGCAACGTGCTCAGCTAGCGCTAGAAAAAACCGTCAGAGAAAATGTGAGTGATGGTAATGATACGATTCGTATTGGTGATCAGGATCGCCATGTGGTGAGTTATTTGAGAGATTTTTTGTTTGACCCTGAGCGTTTACAATCACCTGTCAGCTCCTTGTCGGGTGGAGAATGCAATCGTCTGCTATTGGCTAAATTATTTGCTAATCCAGCCAATGTGTTGGTATTAGATGAGCCCACTAATGATCTAGACATTGAAACCTTAGAGTTATTAGAAAATTTAATTGTTAATTTTGAAGGGACAGTGTTAGTGGTTAGCCATGATCGTCACTTTTTAGATAATATTGTGAGTTCGACTTGGGTATTTAGCGGAAAGGGTGTCGTTGAACAATATGTCGGTGGGTATCAAGATTATCTGCGGCAAAAGCCGACTGTCGTTGATAGCAATCCCAATGAAAAAAAATTAAATAAGAAAGTGGTGAGGGAGATATCTGAATCTAACGTGGTGAATGCTCGTCAAAAATTAACGTATAAAGAGCAGAGAGAATTACAATCCTTGCCGACCATGATTGAAAAACTTGAAGCAGAGCAACTCCAATTACAAAGCGAAATGGCGGCCCCTAATTTTTACAAAAAGGACTTTAATAACGCCAACGAAATGACAAGTCGTCTCGATGTGATTTCGAAAGAACTGGATTATCATTATGCACGCTGGGATGATTTAGAATCGCGGTAAAGCCATCAACCCCACCCCTGAGCTGGGGGGGCGTCCTAAACTCGACTGAATATCAATGGCGAGATCTATATCTACCGTCATAGATAGCCTATTATTCCATTTCGATTACTCCTTGATTCCATCAGAAAAGAACGGTGAAATCAATTTCCTTTGCGATTTTTAAATGTTAAGCATGTCGATTCCTCAGAGTCTCTAAGTTTAATGACCAACTAATATTGTAATTAATTGATTCGTATCGAAAATAGTATTTGTACTGACGATAAAATGTGTTAATTCAATGGCCTCTCCGTCGTTTAGGCAGAGAACATGCACAAGGAATATTTAATCGTTCGAAGATAGCCTAGTTAAATATTCTTTAGACCGCCCCAAAACGTTTTCCCATAAGGATAGGCTATTTCGCTGAGTAAACTGATCGATTTGGGGAGAGGTATTTATGACCAATTACGCATTTGATAGGGGTGCGAAAGCCATGCAGTCTTTGTTTTTTCTTGTTCTCGTTCTTATTCTGAGTTATGTTTCAACGGTTTTTGCCCAGCAAGATGAAAAGCAAATCAATTGCTTGTCCTTAAATATATATCATGAGGCACGCGGCGAAAATAAAACAGGCCAAATGGCGGTCGCTATTGTTACGATGAATCGAGTGATGAGTTCTCGTTATCCAAATACCGTATGCAAAGTGGTGTGGCAATCACGGCAATTTAGTTGGACGCAGGATGGGAAAAGCGATCATCCAAAAGACTCAAAGGCTTGGAAATTAGCAGAGGAGGTGGCTGAGTTTGTCTATCATAAGTATGAACACAATTACAAAAAAACCAATGGTGCGGTTGATATCACTGGCGGGGCATTGTTTTATTATGCACCTAAGTTAGTCAATCCATATTGGGCCGCCAAAAAAGTTAAAACCGTGCAAATTGGCAATCATGTTTTTATGAGGGAAAAATTGTAAGGAATGACTACATTATGCCTAGCTAACATCAGCAAGGCAATGGAGTGGAAATCGTTGGCCAGATAGATAGTCATCGATACATCGTTGCACTTGTGGACTGCGATGTCTAGCCGCTAATATTTTAATTTCCTCTGCTGTTAACCAAGCCGTACCTATAACCCCTTTATCAAGCGGTCGATTTTCCTCAAAATGATCGGCTTTTCCGCAAAAAGCAAAACGCAAATAGGTTTTGCTTTTTTTGGGATGCTGCCAACGGTAAATGCCAATGAGTGCTTCCGGTGTGAAGTGCCAGGCAGACTCTTCTAGGGTTTCCCGAGTAGCGGCCTCCAATAAACTTTCACCCTGTTCCCAATGGCCCGCTGGTTGATTTAGCACGGCACGCCCGTCTATCATTTCTTCGATTAATAAAAACTTATTGTTCTTTTCAATCACGGATGCAACCGTAATATGTGGCAGCCAAGCCATCTGATTCTCCTTCATTGTGCATGCATAGTACCTTATCATGGGTATTGCCGAATCGTCAGTGTTTTACCGCGCTGGGTAAATTCTAATTGTTTTAAAAAACTCATGCCTAATAGTGCAAAATTCTCTTCTAAGCCGGGGTTGATACCCGCCGCGACGTCAAAAAGCTCAATATCTCCCAGTTTGACCCGCTTAATGGTCGTCATATAACCAACCACGGAGCCATTGGCCGTACGGTATACTATCGGTTGTCCTTTAGAGAGATTAAGTTTTTGGGCGATGGCGGCGGGTAACGCAATGTCGCTGGCACCCGTGTCGATCAAAAAATCCACAGATTCCGCATTTAATAATCCTGTGGCGACGTAATGACCTGCTCGATTGCGAGTTAGTTGGACTTCCTTTATCCCTTCGTTGGTGACGTGACTGTTGACATCCTGATTGGGATTGTGTTGCTTCGCTAACCAGTTATTAAAAAATAAAGTGAGTCCAGCTAACACCAGAAACCAAGTGATATAGGCCATGATTTTACCGAGTCGATCGGTGAAGCGATGATCTTGATGATTTTTTGGCATAATAAAATTATTGCTGGCGATAGTTTTCATTGGCGGTAAAACGGATTATTTTATGCAGATAAAATGCAGTTATTTAACCTTGCTAGGCGTTTCGGGACACTTTTTTATTGAGCTTGATGTCAAATTCTTAAATCCTTACGGGTTGTTTGTATGAAAAATGTACGCCTGTAGTGAAAGTATTTTTAGATGAAACAATTGTGCCACAGTTGAAACTATAATATTTAACAGCACGGTTTTTTTTGAGGGAATCTCTTGCTTGTATCTAAGCAGGTATCTGGATTTAATCCATTTTTAAATTATGGAAGTTTGGAAAGCATGATGAAAAATATCGTTGGCAGTTTGTTGTCGTTATTATGTGTGCTGTTGTCAGCTTCAATTTTTGCGAGAGAGTCTGGTCCACGTGCGACTCCGGTCATCGTTGGTATTGCGAAACAGCAAGCGTTAGCGCCGATAATTGACGTCCCTGGAACGGTAATCAGTCGCCAGCAAGCCAACATCGCGACTGAAGTGAGTGGCCGTTTAACATGGGTGGCTGAGGTAGGAGATCATGTACGCAAAGGGGCATTTATTGCAAAGCTCGATGATACCTTACAGGACTTAGAAGTACAACAAATTGAGGCAAACTTAGAACGAGAAGAAGTCCGGCTCGCTTATTTAGGTAAGGAGGCAAAACGTCTTGAAGCGATGGCGGAGGCTAATTTAACGGCAAGGAATTTGTTCGACAAAACGTTCAGTGATTTTAGTGTGGCGAAAACGGAATTATCCTTAACCAAAGCACGCTTACAATTTGAAAAAGAAATCCTGAAGCGCCATAAAATAACAGCGCCTTTTAGTGGTATGGTGACAGAACGGTTAGCGCGTCAAGGCGAATGGGTGAGTTCTGGTGATGAAGTTTTAGCCTTTGTTAATCCCCAAGCCCTGGAAGTGATGGCGCGGGTCCCTCATGAGAGCGTGGTTAACCTAACACTGGGAGATAGAATACAAATCACCCAAAAAACGCAAGCAGAATTAGGTGATTTACGCACTATCGTACCCATTGGTGATGTGCAATCACATTTGTTTGAAGTACGTATTTCATTGAAAGGGAAGCGCTGGTTGGCTGGCCAAGCCGTACGTGTATCGGTGCCCATTGATAGTGCTCGGTCAGTGATGACAGTACCGCGTGACGCGATTGTTTTACGTCGTAATGGAGCCTCTATTTTTCGCGTCGGAGATGGAAGCAAAGCGGAGCGTGTGGGTGTATCCACGGGGATTGCTAGTGGTGCATTTATTGAAGTTAGGGGTGATATTCGGGCGGGAGATAAAATAGTTATTCGTGGCAGTGAGCGATTACGACCGGGTCAGCTGGTTAAGTTGCTACCCTCCGGCGGTGATGAGTCATGAATTTAACCAAGCACTCTCTAGGTAATCCCGTGGCGGTATTTGTCGCTGTCTTGCTGGCTATTTTATTCGGTGTGATTAGTTTCTCTCGGTTACCGGTTCAATTAACGCCTGAAGTGGAAAAGCCGGAAATTACCATTAGTACCACATGGCGTGCGGCCGCCCCCGAAGAAATTGAGGCGGATATTATCGAACCTCAAGAAAAAGTATTGCGCGGTTTACCAGGTATGACAGAGCTGACTGCAAAAGCACAACGAAATCGTGGCGAAATTACGATTACTTTTCAAGTGGGCATGGATATGCAGCGTGGCCTGTTGGAAGTGCTCAATCGGTTGAATCGTGTGCCGTTTTATCCTGAGGATGTAGAAGAGCCGGTGATCAGTTCGGTGGGTGGCAATAGTCGGGCCATTGCCTGGTTTATTTTAAAGCCGTTGCCGGGTAATGATCGACATATTGCGAGTTATCAAGATTTTATTGAAGAGGTCGTGCAAACCCGCTTCGAACGGGTGCCAGGTGTTGCTTTATCTGAAGTACGGGGAGGACGTGAAAATGAAGTGCGTATTACTTTTGATCCCTATAAAGCGGCGAGCTTAGGTATACAATTACCCAAAGTCGCGGTGCTGGCGGGGGGGAGTAATGATGTTTCGGCGGGCAGTGCGGATGTGGGCAAACGCCGTTATACGATCCGCTTTGCAGGCAAGTACGATTTGGATGAGTTAGGCAATATGGTGCTTGAATGGCGTGAAGGTCGTCCTATTCGATTGGCGGATGTCGCGGAGGTTCGTTTAGCCCAGGTCGACCGCAGTTCGTTTGTCATTCAAAATGGGGCGTCGGCCATGGCTGTCAATGCACACAGGGAAAATGGTGTTAATGTATTAGAGGTGATGGAGCAGTTGCGTATTGCTGGCGATGAACTGCGTGAAGGTCCTTTAAAAAGAGCTCATTTGTCGTTTGAACAAGTGTATGATGAAACAATTTATATTGACCGGTCCATTGATTTGGTCAGGACTAACCTGGGGCTTGGTATCATTTTAGCTGTGGGTGTGCTCTGGTGGTTTTTGCGCCGTTTTCGAGCAACGTTAATGGTGGCGGTGGCGATTCCTGTGACTATATTGGCCTCGTTTATTATATTAGATGCCGCGGGTCGGACCCTCAACGTGATTTCCCTCGCGGGATTAGCTTTTGCTGTGGGCATGGTGCTCGATGCCGCGATTGTTGTTTTGGAAAATATTGTTCGTTTGCGTGAAAACGGTAAGCCGAGCGATGAAGCCGCGTTACTTGGTACGAGCCAAGTTTGGGGCGCATTATTAGCCTCAACGGTTACTACGGTGGCGATATTTTTACCCGTTGTTTTCCTTAAAGAAGAAGCTGGCCAATTGTTTGCGGATTTGGCTTTGGCGATCGCTGTTGCTATCTGTTTTTCACTGATCGTTGCTGTGACGGTGCTACCCACGGCCGCTAATAAATGGTTGGCGCATTCAAATATGCAAGATCCCCATGCTCATTGGTGGCGTGCTACGACGCGATTTATTATGTGGTTAACAAATACGGGTTGGCGCCGTTTTTTTTGGATTTTTAGCCTGATTGCGTTGCCTATTTATTTAGCTTTTTTATTGTTACCCAAAGCCGATTATTTACCTGAAGGGAATCGTAACCTGGTGTTTGCTTTTATTTTGCCTCCGCCGGGCATTAATATCGACACCTTAGAAAAAGAAATGGGGTTTGTGGTGGCAGAGCGGATGCAACCCTATGTGGATGGCAAGGAAGATTTGGTGGTGGATAATTATTTCTTTGTGATTTTCAACGGTGGTGCATTTATGGGAGTACGAGCTAAAGATCCGGCGAGAACCGATGAGTTAGTGGGTTTAATTAATCGAGTTATTCAGGGGTTTCCGGACACCATGGCATTTGCCAAACGATCTTCACTTTTTGGCGGATTTGGTAGCGGTCGAACGATTGATATTAATATTCAAGGCCGGGATATTGAGTCATTATTGCAAGCAGCACAAGCCGGGTTTGGCACCATACGAAGTGTATTGCCTGGGTCATCGGTTCGACCTTTTCCTGGTTTGGACTTGGCTAATCCAGAGTTGCGTTTACTGCCCGATGAGCGAAGAATCGCGGAAGCTGGGTGGGATCGAGGTCAATTAGCCAATATTGTTAGATCATTAGGCAGTGGTTTGCATGTAGGTGATTATTTTGATGGAGAACAGCGTCTTGATGTGATCTTGCGGAGTGAGCCTTGGGATACTCCAGAAGAGTTTGCTGCGATCCCTTTGGCAACACCTAACGCTGGTGTACTGCCTTTAGGTGAATTGGTTCAGTTGCAACGTACGGCAGGGCCTGAAGAAATCCGCCGAATTAATCGACGGCGAACCATTACCTTACGAGTGACGCCACCGACGGAGATGTCTCTAGAAGAAGCCATCGCCTTACTCAGAGAAGACGTTGAGCCGATCATCACTAGTTTACTGCCAGAAGATGGAACCGTGGAATACTCAGGAACAGCCGATCAATTGGAAACGGCCTTGTTGAGTATGGGTGGCAGTTTCTTACTGGCGATTATTATTCTATATTTATTGATTAGCGCATTGTTTCGATCATTTAAAGATAGTTTGTTGGTGTTGATGACGATTCCATTAGCGACCATTGGTGGTGTGTTAGCGTTAGCGATATTGAATACATTTTCGTTTCAGCCGATGGACTTGCTGACCATGATTGGTTTTATCATTTTATTAGGCTTAGTTGTCAATAATGCTATTTTGTTAGTTCATCAGACACGTGCCGCCGAGCGAGAAGGTTTACATCGATCGGCCGCCGTTGAACAAGCCGTTCGGCTGCGTTTGCGTCCCATTTTAATGAGTACGTTAACAAGTATCTTTGGGATGTTGCCATTATTGTTGGTGCCCGGTGCGGGGGCTGAGCTTTATCGCGGTTTAGCTACCGTTATCGTGGGTGGTATGTGCTTGAGCACTTTATTTACTCTTATTTTATTACCTAGCTTATTGCGGATTGGTGAGCATAACTTCAAACAAACTGAAGCAATCCCTTATAAAGCCATCGCATAATACAAAAGGATGAACTGGTGAGTGAAAGTCATGTTTCGTTTAATGATGATAGTGAAAAAGAGCGCCGCAGTTATTTTCGCATTGAGGAATGTGTTTATATTGAATATCGCCCGGTAACGACTGATGAGTTAGCGCAGATAAAAAATCATAGCGGTAAGTTAAAACCGAAAAAAGATGAATTCAGTGTTAAGTTAGAACAACTTGATCGTGAACTCAGTCCAATGTTAGCCATTTTTCGCAGAGAAAATCCGGGTCTCACTCAGTATTTGGAAGTGCTGAATAAAAAAATTGATGTGATTACATCACATTTGGTGTTTGACCAATTTAAAAAATCGGCGGAAGATAAAACCATCATTACCACAACCCGCACCATTGATATTAGTGAAGGTGGTGTTAGTTTTAATCGGCCTGAGCCATATGGTATTGGTGAGTACTTCCATATTAAGCTCGTGGTTGTCGATGCGCGTTTTGGTATTGATACCTATGGGCAGGTTATTCATTGTCATTTGGAAGATTCCGACGAGGATAGGCGCGTCTTTCGGATCGGGGTGGAGTTTCCCGTGCTCTACGAAAGCGATAGGAAATTGCTCATGCGCTATATTTTAGATCGTCAACGAGAGCTCATTCGTAAGCGGAAGAGTTAAGGGATGGAAATCGCCGCTATTTCATCTGCTATTTTGATTTCAATACGATGGCGCCAAGATTGTTCGGCATAGGAAGCGATCTGAATGATCCCCGGTTTTGCAGAAAATTCGCCATCATATGTGAGAGGGCTTGCGTAGCCCTGCCAAGGTTCGATACATAAGAAATTTGCGCGTGATTTGCTCCATAGGCCTAAATGGGGAAAGTCAGCGTAGTGAATATGGAGGCGAGGGTAGTCTTGATTGATGATACCATAGGTGAGTGAACGACTTTGCAGTTGATCGAAAATTAATGCATCGTTTTCAAATAACGCATCATCTAACATTAGCCTGTCGTGATTCACCGGTGAGGGTTGCTCATCGGGTAATAATAACCCGGATGATAAACGGCGAATTGGTGCTTGTTCAGGTTTCTCAAATTGAATAAAGTGTTGGTTTTTTGCTTTATTCTCAACCAGTGGCCACTTGAATGCGGGGTGAGCACCGATACTGACAGGCAGTGACATGGCACTTGGATTTCTTACCGTATAATCGATGAGCAATATGTGTTGATGAAGTGTATAACGAATGACCAATTCAAAATCAAATGGGTAGTGCATTTTACTGGTGGCGTTGCTTGATAATACAAATGCGATGGATAGGTGGTTGTGGTCTAATACAGAAAATTCGCTATCACGGGCAAAACCATGTTGTGTGAGTGTCAATGGTTTATTTTGATGAATCAATTGGTCGTTTTTCAGTCGTCCTACCATGGGGAATAAGACAGGCGCATATCGTGGCCAAATCGACGGGTCGGCTTGCCATAAAAACTCTTGATTATCGTTTGCGCATAGCGACTGCATTTCAGCACCCAAGGTGTTGAATTTGACTGTTAAGTATCCATCTGTAATCTGCATACGAATAAGCGTTTGTGGTGTTGTGAGTGTGGTGCCCCGGAGACGACTCGAACGTCCGACCTGCCGCTTAGGAGGCGGCTGCTCTATCCTCTGAGCTACCGGGGCATTTTAGCTGTGGGTCTATGGCAAACAATGACGTGGTTTTGTCGCTACGTTTGCCGTGACGAAAAAATAAATCACTCATGGCAAATAGGCGAGTCCATTTGCAAAGTTTGCGCAGAGATTATGGCAACAATTGATTCACATGGCAATGCTTTTACATGTCATAAATTTTGGCTGTGAGTCCTTTATCAAGACATTTTATTTATCATGAAGTGATATATTGTGTAACATAGCGCCATGTCTGAGAAAAAAAACCAAACGATTCAAAATGCCGTTTTTCCTAAAAGTTGGCCGACTTATGTGACCGATTTGTTTGTTCATTCAGCAAACATTGGGTTACAGCCGGCGGCATTTTTTGCGGCGGCAGAGTTTCCAGCATGGGTGACGGATGTCGAGCAGATTATCACAACCTTAGAAAACATCAGAGTGGATCGTGAAACCATTTGTGCGGCGATTATTTATCAAAGTTTTTGTGAACAATCGGTTGCTATTGAAAAGATATCACAGGTATTTGGACAGGTGATTGGCAATTTATATGCTGAAACTGAGCGTTTATTGGTCGCCGAGCGAGATGGTTTTGCATTAAAGCAGTCATCGGAAAAGTCGCCGTCGGATTCGTCAAGTCAGCATATGATGTTGCTCTCGATGATGAGTGATGTTCGGGTTGTTTTTATCTTGTTAGCCTACCAGTTATTACGCCTGCGCAAAGCGAAAAATGCGAGTGAATCAGAAAAACACTTGTTGGCACAAGAAACCCAAGATGTATTTGCACCCTTAGCCAATCGATTAGGTATCGGACAGATTAAATGGGAGCTAGAAGATTTTACGTTTCGGTATCTAGAGCCTAAAAAATACCAAGAAATTGCCACATTTTTAGAAGAGCGGCGGATTGACCGAGAGCAATATATCCAGCAAGTGGTGACTGAGCTACAACAAATTTTGCAGCAAGCAGGCATTCCTGTCAAGGTGTATGGACGACCAAAGCATATCTACAGTATTTGGCGGAAAATGCAAAAAAAGCATTTGAAGTTTGATGAACTGTATGATGTACGAGCGGTGCGGGTGTTAGTGGATGATTTGACGCAATGCTATACCGCCTTGAGTGTCGTGCATAGTCATTGGCCTTATGTTGCGGGTGAATACGATGATTATATTGCAGCGCCAAAGAGAAACCTATACCAATCATTACATACGGCGGTGATGGGACCGGATGATAAGGTGATAGAAATACAGATTCGCACCCAAGCGATGGATGAACATGCGGAACTTGGGGTGGCCGCCCATTGGCGCTATAAAGAAGGCTCTAAGCATGATAGAGAAGTCGAGCAGCATATCGAGTCGATCCGATCATTATTAAGTGTCAAAGAAACCCGTCATGCGCCTGCAGTGATGGGTTCGCAACAAACTCGACCATCCCCTAGTCGTATTTATGTGCTGACACCTCAAGGTTCGGTGATTAATTTGCCCAATGGGGCAACACCACTGGATTTTGCTTACCATGTCCATACGGATTTAGGGCATCGATGTCGAGGGGCGCGAGTTGATGGTCACATGGTACCCTTGACAACGCAGTTAAGCAGTGGCCAGCAAGTCGAAATTATTTCATCCAAAAAGGGTCAGCCGAGTCGAGACTGGTTAATTTCGCACTATGGTTATTTGAATACCCCTCGCGCCAGAGCAAAAGTCCGGCATTGGTTTAAACAACAGTTCAAAGAAGAGCATATGACGAATGGCCGTAATTTATTGGCACGAGGCATTGAGCAGATGCCCATTGATCCACGGCAATTGCTGGCGGTCGCCAATAAATTCAATTTTAACCATGTGGATGAACTCTATGCGGCCATTGGGCGAGGTGAATTAGGCGTTGTTCAGATTGCAAATCTATTAACCGCCGAGAAGGTTGCCAAACAATTACTGAAAAGCGATGTGCCAACGATATCTCGTGCAGCACACCAGCTTGAACGTGATATTGAGATTGAAGGGGTGGGTGACCTGCTAACAACTCTTGCTCGATGTTGTAAACCGATGTCAGGCGATGCGGTGGTTGGTTTTGTTACCCAAGGGCGAGGAGTGAGTGTCCATCGTGCAGACTGTGTGAATGTGTCTCAGCTGGAAAAAAACTATCCGGAAAGAATATTACAGGTCGCTTGGAGTCATCACCAGGACAAGTTATACGAAGTCGATATTGAAATTGACTCTGTCGATCGATCTGGATTGCTACGCGATATTACCTCGCTATTGGCCGCAGATAATATTAATGTGCTGGGCGCTAATACCCGCTCAAATAAGCGGAGCCATGAGGCAAAAATGTACATTAGCCTGCAAATAAAAAGTAATGATCAGTTGAACAACGTGGTGGCTAAATTGATGCAACTGCGTGGCGTATACTATGTGGCACGTATGAAGTGAGAAAAGATATGACATCAATGGATAAGTTATTAGCAATAATGGCAAGTTTGCGTGATCCCGATCAAGGATGCCCGTGGGATCGGGAACAAAATTTTGCGAGCCTGATTCCGCATACCCTTGAAGAAGCTTATGAAGTGGCTGAATTGATTGAGCAGGGGAAATTTGACAAATTAGCGAATGAATTGGGTGATTTATTGTTCCAGATTGTTTTTTATGCGCAAATTGCCAAAGAACAGCAACTTTTTAGTTTCGAAGATATTGTCACTGAAATTACAGAAAAAATGCGAAGGCGCCATCCTCATGTTTTTGCGGATGAAACCATTGACAATGCGCAGCAACAAACCGAGCAATGGGAAAAATTGAAACAGCAAGAACGAAGTGATCAATCAAGTCAAAGCTTACTCGATGGGCTGAATTATCATTTACCCGCAGTGAGCTTCGCAAATAAATTACAAAAAAGAGCGGCGTTAGCGGGTTTTGACTGGTGTCACATGCAAGATATTTTTGCCAAAGTCGAAGAGGAGCTGCAAGAAACTGTCGAAGCCTGGCAAGCTAACGATGAAGAGGCATTCACTGAAGAAATTGGTGACTTGATGTTTGTCTGTGTGAATATCGCACGTTATGCCAAGATCGACCCTGAGACCGCTTTACGTAAAGCTAATCGGAAATTTGAAAAACGTTTTCGCTATATGGAAACTGTCATCAAACAAGCACATGGCAATATGTCGGCGTTATCGGTCGCCGAGATGGAAGCTTATTGGGATCAAGCAAAAAAATATACGTTATAAAAATGCAAGCACGATTCAATGAAATTAATGAAAAAATTGAGCACTGTATGCGGCGGGATCAATATCAACTGCGCAGACAGACGAAAAATTTACAACGACTAGCCACCCAAGGGAAACTGTCTTCGGCACAGATTATTCAGCTGGAACAAAAAATTAGCCAATCGACTGAGAAGTTTTACATTCGTCAAGCCAACAAACCGATTTGCCAGTATTCCGATAATTTGCCGGTTCTTGAAAAGAAGCAAGAGATTATGGATACGCTAAGCGCGCATCCGGTGGTGATTGTGTGTGGTGAAACCGGTTCCGGAAAAACCACTCAATTGCCAAAAATTTGTTTGGAAATGGGGCGGGGAATCCGAGGAATGATTGGCCACACCCAGCCGCGGCGAGTGGCGGCTCGCAGTGTGGCGACCCGTATTGCCTCGGAATTGGAAGCGAGTCTTGGGCATGCTGTCGGTTATAAGGTTAGGTTTTCTGATAAAACCAGTGAACAAACCTATCTTAAAATAATGACTGATGGCATTTTGTTAGCAGAAACGCAGTCGGATAAGTTTCTTGATCAATACGATACCATTATTATTGATGAGGCGCATGAGCGTAGTTTAAATATTGATTTTTTGTTGGGTTACTTAAAACAAGTGATAGCCAAACGTCGAGACTTAAAAGTCATTATTACCTCAGCAACGATCGAGACCTCACGCTTTTCTAAGCACTTTGAGGAGGCGCCAATTATTGAAATTTCAGGGCGGACATACCCGGTGGATATTTATTATCAAGCCTTGTCGGGGGATGATGATAATGAACGGGATAATCATGTACAGCAAGGGATTATTGATGCGGTTGATGAGTTAGTCAGTTATGGTCCGGGTGATATCTTAATTTTTATGGCGGGCGAGAGAGACATTCGAGAGACGGCCGAAGCCTTGCGGAAATGTCATCCACCTGAAACAGAAATTTTACCGATGTATGCGCGATTGAGTGCTAAAGAGCAGCAGCGGATATTTGAGAATCACCGAGGACGACGTATTGTGTTAGCCACCAATGTGGCTGAAACGTCATTAACGGTGCCAGGCATTCGTTATGTGATTGATCCTGGGTTTGCCCGTATCAGTCGATATAGCTATCGGACTAAAATACAACGTTTGCCGATCGAAAGAATATCGCAAGCCTCGGCTAATCAGCGGGCGGGTCGATGTGGACGAGTGAGTGCCGGGGTTTGTATACGCTTATATTCTGAGGAAGATTATCAGGCGAGGATACCCTATACCGAGCCGGAAATTCTGCGTACCAATTTGGCGGCGGTCATATTACAAATGCTTTATCTTGGCTTGGGCGATATTGAGCAATTTCCGTTTATTGAGCGACCGGATAAACGGTCGATAAAAGATGGTTATAAGCTGTTACATGAGTTAGGTGCCGTCGATGATAGCAATCGTCTGACCCCAGTGGGCAAACAACTGGCAAAAATTCCAGTTGATCCTAAACTGGGCCGCATGATTATAACAGCAATGAAAGAAAATTGTTTACATGAAATACTCATTATTACCTCAATTTTGAGCCTCCAGGATCCAAGAGAAAGACCTTTGAATGCACAAAAAAAAGCGGATGAAAAACATCGGCGATTTATCGGTGAGCATTCTGACTTTATGACGTTGGTTAATTTGTGGGGATATTTGCAAGAGCAATCCAAGCATTTAACGCAAAACAAATTTAGAAAGCTGTGTAAGTCTGAGTATTTGTCTTATATTCGTATTAAAGAATGGTGGGATGTTTATAAACAATTAAAAGCGCATTGCACCGCCGCCGGCATACACTTGAGCGAGCAAGTTGGAGATTATCATTCGATACACTGTGCTTTGTTATCGGGTTTATTAGCACAGATTGGTGTTAAGAGTGATGACCAAACTTACCTGGGAGCGCGTGGGCTGAAATTTAATATTTCGCCAGGGTCAGCATTATTTAAAACCTCCCCTAAATGGTTGGTCGCGGCGGAAATTATGGAGACCACTCGGGTATATGCGCGCACCGTGGCTAAAATTGAGCCGATGTGGGTTGAGCCGCTGGCTTCACACCTGGTAAAACGTAGTTATGATGAGGTACATTGGGAAAAACGGCCCGCGCAAGTGGCTGCCTATGAACGAGTTTCGCTATATGGACTGACATTGGTTGTTAAGCGCAAAGTTAACTATGGTCCCATTGATCCTCAAGTGGCGCGAAAAATCTTTATTCAGCAGGCATTAGTCGAGGGCCATTTTTTTACGCGAGCGGCATTTATGCAGCACAATAAATCGATGATACAAGAAATAAAAAACTTGGAAGCCAAGGTGCGACGCCAAGATATTTTAGTTGATGATGAGACTATCTACCAGTTTTTTGATGAACGATTACCTGAAGCGATTTATTCGGGAGCACGTTTTGAAAAATGGAGAAAAGATAAAGAAAAAGAGAACGCGAATTATTTATTTATCGATAAAGCAAGCTTAATCAAAACATCATCCGACGCTCATCTTAACGAACGATTTCCTGATCATTTTACCATTGAACAAACTGTATTTCCTCTCACCTATCACTTTGAACCCAGTCAAAACACTGATGGGGTGACGACTAAAATTCCGCTTGCTATGTTGAATCAAGTGACACATCGTCATTTTGATGGTTTAGTGCCTGGCTTGATCGAAGAAAAAATTAATTTGCTATTGAAGTCGTTGCCTAAGCTGTTACGTAAGCATCTTGTCCCCATTCCGTCATTTGCCAAACAGTGTGTTCAGCAATTCGATTCAATAAATGATTCATTGCTTGAATGGCTTCCCCAATATATTAAAAAAACCAAAGGAGTCGATATTCCCATCGATAGTTGGAATTTCGAAAATATGCCGGATTATTTGTTTATGCGTTATGAAATTGTCGACGAAAAAAATAAAATATTGGCGATGGGTCGAGATTTAGATAAGTTACGGACAGAATTAGGCAATCGGACACAAGCCGTGTTTCAAGCATTACCAAAAACGTCGTGGCAGCGTGAGAATATTTTAGCGTGGGATTTTGGTCATATACCTGAGCATATTGATTTGGTGCATCAAGAGATACGAATCAAAGCCTATCCGGTATTATTGGACTGTCAAAATTCGGTGTCGTTGACGGTAATAGATAACAAGGCTGAAGCATGTGTTACCCATCAAAAAGGGGTGCGGCGTTTATTGATGTTATCCATCGCTAAACAAACCAAATATTTGCTGAGAAACTTACTTAATATCGATCAATTGTGTTTGCAATACAGTGTCATTGGCGCTTGCTCTTCATTGAAAGAAGACTTGGTTAGTGCAGTTTTTGACCAGGTATTTCAACTTAAAAGCACGGATATCCGACAGCAAGATGAATTTGAAAAAAAACTGGCCGCCGGACAAGCGTTATTAATTGACGAAGCGAATACGTTTTGTACGCTTATTGGTCGGGTGTTGGCGGAATATCATCAGCTGATGCAGCAAATGAAGAAAAACAAATCTAGGGTAACCAGCGATACATGGCAAGATATCAATGATCAATTGAAGTATTTGATCTATGATGGTTTTGTGGCAGAGACCGATAAAATTTGGTTGCGCCGGTTGCCTGTCTATTTGCGTGCCATCAATAAACGGATTGAGAAATTTTCAAGCCTGCCCGAGCGTGATCAAAATCAGAGATTACAATTGTTACCGTTATGGGAGTATTGTAAATCACATTTCGATAAACAAGCCTTACAAAAGGTTAGCGATCCTGAATTTGAAAAATTTCGATGGATGATTGAAGAAATGCGGGTATCTTTTTTTGCGCAAGAATTAAAAACGTCATTTCCTGTTTCTATCAAGCGATTGAGAGATCAGTGGGGGCAAGTATTAAAAAATAATTCAGGCCGGTCTGTATAGATTATTTTTTACTTGTTAAATCGAAAGTACATCCATGTATCTGTGTTCGAGCTATCTGCCAAGGGGGAAATGATCTCTTGATTAAGATACAAAACGACAGGAAGGTTGGGTGTGATCGAGCCATTTTTTAGGGAAGGTTTCTTTGTCACATCGCATTAAGGCGGCAGGCAAATTACTCAGGCTGATAAGTTGATTGCTGCGGGCAATGACTCGCATACCAAAAATTTTTTGATAGAAGCTTTCATGAATTTGGTTAAGTACTGACACATTGGTGGTGGCACCGGCATAAGAAGCCACAATGATTGCATTTTTTATTAACTCGATAACGAGTTTATGGCTTGATCGATATTCTTTGTGAACCACAAGACGCCACACGATAGCAATTTTTCGATTTTCTTGACGAATAGCCTCATATTCTTGTATGAATGCTCCATCCATGGGTACGCTGTGTTTATTATCTAAGGTGACAGAGACGGTGCCAATGGGTTTGTCACCGTCGTGTGCAATTAAAATGGTCGTTTCTTTTAAATTATCTAAGTTTTCAAAATAAACGAGTTTGCCTTCTTTTTGTGGTTCCGCATAGCCTTGCTCAACGTAAGCATCATGCACTAAACGATAAACATCGTCACGATCTTTTTGGTTATGCACTGAGCTAATGCGGTATTGTTTTTTACCGGGGAAATAGGATGTTGGGATTGAGCTTAAATTACGCTTAAGTGGTAATGTCGTGATTCGTTTGTCCAGTGCTTGTAACGACAAATTGCTGTGTTTCATTTGAATTCTATTTATCATTGCAGTGTTCATCTCTAACCCTTTGCGTTGTTCACAACCGTTGTTAGGTATGGTTGCGATGTGTCTCTAATAATTTAATGAAAACTCGTCACTTGTTACTAGAGAAGCAGAGGGTGTGCCAATATGATAACCTTGCGCATAATCCACTTGGTATTCTCGTAAAATATTCAGTGTCTCTTCCGTTTCCACGAACTCGGCAATGGTTTTTTTGCCGAAACCTTTGGCCACATCGCATAAGGCTTTAACGAGTATTTGATCATCATAATTTTGCGCAATTTGACGAATAAAAGAACCGTCAATTTTTATGTAATCAAAGGGAAGTTCTTTTAAATAGTTAAAAGACGAAAAGCCGACACCAAAATCATCCAATGCGAATTGGCAGCCTAATTTTTTAATGGCATGCATTAAAGTGCGTGAACCGGTGAGATCGGCAAGTGCGGCCGTTTCGGTGACTTCAAAAATGATATGCTCGGGTGGTAGCTGTGTCTGTTTTAATAATTTTTTGATTAGAGGCAATAACTCTGAGTCATTAAACGAATGGGCCGAAAGGTTAACCGAAAAAGTATGTATGCTTGAGGATAAATTGAATTCCGCAATTTTAATGAATGCTTGATGCAGAACCATATGGTCGATGGCGCGTATGAGTCCGGTGCGCTCTGCTACCTCAATGAACATGCCCGGGGCTAATAGATTACCTTGACTGTCTTGCATTCTGAGAAGGACTTCATAATGTGATATATGATCGGTTGTGATGTCCAAAATAGGCTGAAACAATAATGTAAAACGATTTTCAACGAGTGCATTTTCAATACGCTGCTTCCAATATACGTGTGCATGCAATCGTTCTTTATCAAATTCATCGTTGGTGAATAAGTGCCATCGACCGCGTCCGGCATCTTTAGCGCGATACATCGCAAGATCCGCATTCGATAATAGGTTCTTGGTATCTTGGCCATGTTCAGGAAAGAGGGCAATGCCAATGCTGGCGGAGACCTTGTGTCTTCTTTTTCCAATGGAGAGTTCGATATTGTCTAATTCTTCATTGATTTTTTGCGCAACGTTGATGGTGTCTTCTTGATCAATTTCTGGAATAACAATGGTGAATTCATCGCCGCCCAATCGTGCGAGGATATCTGAGCTTCGCAGCAGTTTTTTTAATTTCTGTGACACTTCAATGAGCAGCGTGTCACCGGCCTGATGTCCACTGGTATCGTTGATAAATTTAAATTGATCAAGGTCAATGAAAAAAATTGCACCGGTGTGTTTGTATCGCTTACCTTGCTCTAGGATTCTCTCAATTTCTTCTTGTAAACGGCGCCGATTGAAAAGTCCAGTGAGTGGATCATGGTCCGCGAGCCAAGCGAGGCGGTGCTCAGCTTCTTTTCGTTCAGTAATGTCAAGTCCAACGGATAACATCACCGGATCTTTATTGCTTGAGGCGTTTAAATGGGAATGTAACCAAACCACATTACGCTTTGCGCCATGTTTACAAGTCACGGTGGTTTCCAGTTGAATTTGCTGGCGAATACCCAGTGCCACTTCGGTTAATAAGCGATTGTGGCTGGAAATGTTATTAATATTGCTCAGTGTTTTTGAAAAACTTTTACCCGTCAGGTCTTCGTTGGTATAACCGGTGGTTTTTGACCCATAGTCATTGATTAGCAAGATATTACCCAATTTGTCTTGGGTAATAATAATGACTTGCGCATTATCAAATAAATGTTTGATGAAGTCTCTTTCACTGGCAAGTTCCTGGACTTTATCTGCCAGCGAACTTGTTTGCGCTTGGACTTCATTTTCCAAGTCTTCTAATTGGTAGGAAAGGTCAATGGCGGTTTGGCTCATCAAATCAATTTCATCTTTTAAATAAGATCGATGGTGAGATTTTTTAATGTTGATTCGTGCGTCGTTAAAGGCTCTTTCTGCCAGCAATGGTAAGTTAGAGGCAGTATTTTTGAGTCGTGTGAGAGGTTGCCAAAGAATCAATAGCAGCGCTGATGAAGATAACAGTAGTCCGATAATGCCTGTTCCTATATTTTGCACCGCTGCCGCATCAATTTCTGCTAAATAATCGGTGACATCGGCAATGGTGACAATATAGCCTTCTCCAATAATGGCGAAGTTTTCAAAGCGGGTGGCTTTGATTTCGAAAGCGCGTTGCTCATATTGGACTACGACGCCTCTACGTGTATCGTGAATGGATGATGTTTGTTCCGCGGCGATACGGATCAACGGAATATTTTTTGAAAGGTCGGTTAATGCGGTAATGCGAGAGCGCCAGTTGGCTTGGGTTAAGTCGCTATGATTGATGGGGTGCGTCGCATTATTTTGATTGGTCTTTACTAAAATACCGACATCAACGTCGGTAAACTGTTTGAAGCTTAATATGGCATCGGCTAATGACGAGCCAATGATCGCGGCACCGACAGTCAAGCCATCATTTAATAACGGTACGACGGCAAACTGGATACAGCTATCACGGCAGTCGAGTAATGGCAAGGGTTGCTCTAGATCGATGGCTTTTTTAGCGAGCAGGGCAAGCTCTGGTTGGTTTTGTAAATGATTGGTTTGTCCCCAATCAGCAACCAGTTTGCCATGGGCATTAAAAAAACCAATGGTATCAATGTTTTGTTCGATTTGTAATGGGTACCAATGAACATTAAAGTGCTCAAATAGGGATTCTGCATCAAAAATATTAAGTGCTTTATTCATGCCTTCCAGGGAAGGCAATATACCGCCAACTTTTTGTAAGCTAATAAAAGCCTGTTGGATGAGTTCGGTGATTTCAATGTTAAAACGTATATGTTGTTGTTTACGCTGCTCGATGAATTGTGATTTTAAGCCGGTGTAATTAATGATGGGAAACACGGCGTTAATACACAGTAATAATAAACCCAGAATTAAAACGGCTTTCCATTTAAGGCTTAAGTATGGGGGTATTGATAATTTTTTTAGTTTCCTTTCTATCATAAATAATTTGGCAGGTGGCTTAGTCGTTTAAAGTTTTTCACTTCAATAAATTAGGCAAAGTGTTAGCTACGCTTAAATTCAGACCGAAATCAAAACGATATTAACCCATCCTAGCACATTGAAGCGGGCTAGAAAGTCTGTCATGACTGATGTTTATCATGGGTGTTATTTCCATCAGGTTCGGATTAAAAAGAGTAAGTGGCCGAGAGCGCGAATAATCGCCAGCGGCGTTGAGTTTCGTTGGCGTCAGAGTTATCGCTTTGTGGCAGCCAGCCCGTTCCGTCGATAAAGTGAATTTCACTGCGCAGTTGGATATATCGATTGATGCTCCAACTTAAGCCAAGGGTCCAGTCTTTGGCGAAAAAACTATGGCGAGGTTTGCTACTATCCAAAGCATTTTTAGTGCCGCTGCGATCTTTGATATCGTGGTATAACACGTCGTAACGAAAAATGGCTTCTAGGTTTTTCAATAATCGGTAGCGTCCCTGTATATAGTAACTTTCTCCTGTCGTAATTCGATCGAGACCAGTATCGTTAAAACCATTTCGGTTGAATTTTCGTCGAGCGTATTCCATGGTAATGCTCCAAAACTCGTCGTTAATTTGCAGTGAGGCAATCCATGGGGTAAATTTGATTTTTCCAGGTCCGTATTTATTGGCTTGACCGGCTTGTTTATATTTTATATTGAGTTGGGAATGAGTTAGTGAGACACGATATTGTTCATTGTTTTGCTGATATTGTATTCTGCCGGAATAAGAGATGTCTTCGCGCAATTTCCCTGGCAAATCTTTGCCCAATATAGCATGTTCGATGTTGGTATCATCCACATTGGGGGAGCCGCCGCCAAATTCAAAGGAGATTTCTCCGGCGTTAGTACGATAAGCGCTGGCCAATAACAAACTGTCTGCGGATAATGTCAGGTTTCGACTGCGCTCAAAGTAAATTGATTGGGGGAGAAACACGCTTGGACGCGTGACGGGCACGTCGCGTGTTTCATTATAAAATCCGTAAGGCACTTTAATACGGCCGAGGCGGAGGGAGGCTCTTGAGTTTGCTTGAGAGTAGAAATTATAGTCGATAACGCCATAGTCAAGTTGAATATCTCCATCATCGTTTTGTCCGGCACGCCGTGAAATGAGTTGACCAAAAAGATGTAAGTCAGCGGTGATTTGCATGGAGCCGTTTAGACCAATTTCTCGAAAGTCTAAGCTACCACCGCCGCTGTCACTATCGCCAAAGAAATTATTTTTCGAGGTGCGAATCAGCGTTTGGCTGGCAAAGCCGTGAATTTGAATGGTGTCGGTCAAGTTGATCGCCAAACAATTGGCGGTGGATGCCATAAAGCTTCCACATACGGCAATAAATCCAAGCAGGAGTGATTTGTTATTTGATTTGTATAGACCGAACCTGGTCATTTAATAAACTCCTGTCAATATACCCGATGGCACCCGAAGTGGTCGCAATGCGCGCTAGCATTTGTTCCGTTGAAGCCACTTCAATGGGGGCTTGTCCTGTGCCTGAATAAACCAAACGATTCCAGGCCCGCTTAAGCTGGTGTGGAAAAGCATTCAATATGAGTTTACAAAATTGGATGTGTAAGGGGTTCTCATCGCTTAAGATAAATACCTTGATAGGTGCTCCATTTGGCCATTTTCGCAAACGCATGCCGAAGATCGCTTGCAGGGTACTTTTACTGAGTTCAGTTTGAGGAACGGAGGCATTAATAATGACAGTGTTGCTGGGATGAGCGATTCCAGGAATAACAATACTCAACGCGCTCAGTAAAATGACTCCGAGTAGTAGATTAATTTTTTTGTTGAAATGCCGAGACTTTTTCACTCAAATTCCATATCGTTGTTTTACTTTGTTTAGTCTATTTGCTGAAGGTGTCAAGTTTAGTGATAAAGGTCAGTGAAAAAAGCAATAAGAAGGTATATGTTAGTTAATTTTGTCACATAAAAAAAGTGACTATATTTGTCACCGTGATTGAATTTCTCCCATTTGGTTCGCTGCGCAAACAAACTGATGCCGTTTCGCTGATTGTGGTAAAAGTCGTTAGCTGGGGTTGTTGGATACCGCCGCTGCTTTTCCATCGAAGGTTGCTGATGAGCTGCTATCGTTGAATAAACATTGCTATTGTATGCTAATACCTACGCGAAAGGTATACTTACTTGAGTATATAGTAGTAACGAGTGCAGGTATGAAGTTTGGAAATGAGGGTGAGGATGGCTTGGTGCATGACTCAGCGGCTTTCACCGATGAAAATAGTCTATGTTTTTGACGGCCGTAGCTTAGATTTAAATGGTTCTACCAGATTGATTATTTGAGATTTATTTTTCTATCAACGGGATACGATAGCATTGGTATCGGTGCTAAAAATTATACAAGACGGGCTTGTTTTGCACCGTTTGGGTTAAAAATTGATTTAAGTTTTTTTGCGAGTGATTGTTTTTCATTACATATCGTGCGATAGGGCGTTTGCTGTCGCCAGGCTTCTCCGTGCAGGAGATTATTTATTGGCTAAGGAATATATCTTGCGATAAGTGTTGCCTTGATGATTAATAACTGACTTGGGCGGAAGGTTTTGGTGAGGCTAATAACACTCAAAAAGTAAAATCGATGACAATCACCCCGCATTGAATTGGCTCAATATCGGCGTTGTTTATCGCATCTAAAGACGAATACTTGTTTTAAATTTTTTCTCCGTGTAGCGAATCCACATCAGCAATGAGCAATGAGTTACTTGATGTGATGTGCCAGTGTGGCATTGAATGATGACAAGGCCAAGGGTGCACTCATTTTTTTTCGCGGCTTGTTTCTCGTGGATTCGCTACGCTTAGTCCATGTTACCTGTCTATTTTTCTCTGAAATTAATCACTGATATAATTTACAGTATTGGTTTTTGGGTTTCACACTTCACATCCGGTCAGATGCAAAAGTGATAGTTTATGCCACATGCATCAATACTTTTTATGCTGAATGAAAACTTTGCATTAGGAGCTCGCAGTGAGGATGTTAGGTTTTTATTAGTATATGGTATAAAATTATAAATAGGGGACTAGTTTAGACGTGAGAATTAAATCACTTATTTATGTTGTCTGCTTGTCGTTGGTGTAATTGACTCAATCGTTACATCGCTTTGCCAGATTCGGGTTGAGCGGCCGCATTTTGTTTAGGCTGTGTGGTGGGTTGGTGATGCAGTACCTTTATTGATTATGGTACATAGTGATAAACAGGCAAAGGCTAAAGCCATTTATTTTCTATTCCCAGCATACTCAAAGCATTGAGTATGGTTATAGCTAACGATCATTAACAAGGAGGGCGGTATAATGCGCAGATATATTCGGCATCCTTCAGATATCCCAATTGATGTAGAGTTTCAAGATTCATTGAAATGTCAAACCGATAAATTGAGTAATATTAGTTTAGGGGGTTTATCATTTCATTCGAATTCCTATATTGAGGAAGGTACCCCTTTATTGATTAAAATTCCTTTTGGTACCCCTGCATTTGAAGCACACTGTCGAGTGGTGTGGTGTAAAAAATTAAGCCAATTTTTTGAACTAGGTGTTGAACTCTTGGATAAAAATGATGCCTATCGAGCACGTATGATTGAGCAGGTTTGTCACATTGAGCATTACAAAAGAGAGGTTTTGATCGAGGAGGGGAGAGCGTTGAGCGGTGGGCAGGCCGCCGCGGAATGGATTCAAAAATATGCAAAAGATTTTCCGCAGATTGTCACCTTAGAAGATTAAATGCGAGAATAAGACATGGGCGAGTTATTGCGAGCCGATGCCTTAATTTATTCGCCTGAAACCTCAGTTGATACCCCGTACAATATACAAATTTAAATCCGCCTCTTACGCTTCGATGCGGCGTTCAACTGAGGTTATTTAATCACTCCTTACTTATGATACTGGGGCAAACGTATTTTCATTAGTGATAATATCATCGTCAGTAAACCATTCGTTATCGGCCCCGGGACTGCTAAATGTTTTGCTGCCGACAAGATCTTGGGTTGAGTCATAGGTGTGCACATGGTAGAGCCGAATTTCATCGTCAGCGGTAAAACAAGTGGCATCGGCTCCAGGTCGAAAACTGACAGTTTGGTTTTCTGATCCATCGGCATTTTGGCTGATTGCTGAGCAGTTAGCAATGCGATCGTCGGCGGTAAAATAGATGTTATCAGGGCCGGGACCACCATGAAAAAGGATGACCTCATTTAATAGGTTTTCAGCATTATAAAAATATTGATGATAGTAACTGACGGCGTCATCGGCGGTGAAGCGGATCAGATCAGGGCCTGGACTTCGGTAAAAGGTATGTTGGTCTGATAGGCCTTGAGTATTAAATGTTTGGATGGAAAAATGGCCGACGAGATTATCCTCACTGGTAAACCAATCGCCGTCCGCACCTGGGTCACTGTATTGAATCCATTCCTCGGCCCCATCCGCATTCGTGGTTTGTGCGGTGGTCCAGCGCAGTTCGTCATCGCTGGTGAACCATTCGGCATCAATACCTGGTTTCACATAAGCCGCGCTACCAATGGCCCCGTCTGCTGAATCTGAAGCGTCTGTGCGGTAAAAGCGCACTAAATCATCTTCTGTCAGCCAGATGAGATCGGGGCCGGCGCCAGTGTAGAGAATCGAATTGGTTTGAATGCCATTTTTTAATGCGTTAAATTCAACATAACTGCCAATTTCATCATCACTATTGAACCATATCCCATCGGTGCCCGGTGTGATGTAGCGTAAGCGACGTGTGCGTTGACTAAGTTGATATTCGAAGGTGCTATAAGATTGGATTATTCCGGCACGATAGTCAATGTGTTGCACCACTTGAGTTTCGCCAGTGTTTGCAGGGGTTACTGTGCTGCTGTTTGCTGAGCGGTTGCGAATTTGAGACACTTTTGCCGCATAGGCTGCATCTGATATGGCGGTTTTGCTTGCCATCGCCATGGAATCCCTAGGGCTTGCTGTTGGGTCGATGTTATTAATGGGGTCCCCTTTTTCTTCGGCGAGCAACATGACGGATTGGTTGCGTTGTTTACTATTCGTTGATGTTTGTTTCGATAGGGTTGATTGAGATTCACTGCAACCTGCAATAATGGCCGTCATTACAAGTGCGCTGATGGTTTGTTTAATTGGCATACCCCTCTCCTCTATGATTTACCGTCCACATTGAATAAATAACCCGATGGATGTACCTGCAATAAAATAATGTGCTATTGATTGTCGGGAATTTGAACTTACAAAATTGTTTCGTTGTTATTATATTTTTAGGCAATGGTTATTTTTATCTAATCGCCAATTATACCCGATTTGATATGAAATGCAGCAAAAGGTTGCGCTGTTTTGTTGTTTTAATTCCTTATTACGAGGAACAACTCACTTCGATCGCGGTTGCCCAGGCGGGTGGTAACGCCGCATAGTGATCAAGTGTTGGATGCTCAAGGAACGGTTCACTGACTACTTTTAAAATATCTTCCATCACCGTAAAATCGTTGTTGTTTTGTGCTGCACTGATTGCCATTTGAGCCAGATAATTTCTCAGCACATATTTAGGGTTTATTTGATTCATTGCTTGCAAACGTAATGGGTCCGCTTGGTTTTCGTGGCGGAGTTGAGCTTGGTAGTTGATAATCCATTGGTGAAAATTCTCCCGATCAATAAATAAATCATGCAAGGCGGTGGCAAGGGGTAATTGTTCCGTGCCATATTGACTCAGTTGACGGAAAAAATAGCTATAATCGACTTGATTTTTTGCGAGCAATGTTAATAGCTTATTGAGTAATGCGGCGGTCTCTGGTGTCGTTTCCTGTAAGCCGAGTTTGTGATGCATTTGTTGGCTATATGCGGCCATGTAATGGGTTTCATACTGGGCGAGGGCTGACTTGGCTTGTTCTATGTCAAGGAATGGGGTTAGCGATTGAGCTAATGCCGTGAGATTCCACAAGCCAATGGTGGGTTGTTGATTAAATGCATAGCGGCCTGTGTGATCGGAATGATTGCAAATAAACTCGGGGTCATATTGATCAATAAATCCGAAGGGGCCATAATCTAAGGTGAGTCCCAGCATGGACATATTGTCGGTATTCATCACGCCATGACAAAACCCCACCGCTTGCCATTTTGCGATCAAGCCGGCTGTTTTTGATACAATAGACTCCAGTAGTGCCAAATATTTATTTTCATTTTCAGGGAGTTCTGGATAATGAGCACCAATGAGGTAATCTACTAAGGTTTGCAGGTGATGGTACTGATCCGTATAAAAAAAATATTCAAAAGAGCCAAAGCGTACATGACTCGGCGCCACTCGGACTAATAACGCGCCCGTTTCGATGGTTTCCCGATAGACGGGGGTATCACTATGGATGAGGCAAAGTGCCCGAGTCGTTGGGATGCCTAAGCCATGCATGGCTTCACTGCACAGATATTCTCGAAGGCTTGATCTTAACACGGCACGACCATCCCCTTGTCGGGAGAAAGGGGTGGGGCCGGATCCTTTGGTTTGAATTTCCCAGCGTTGGCCACGCTGATTGACAATCTCTCCGAGCAATAAAGCTCGTCCATCGCCAAGCCGAGGAACATAATGACCGAACTGGTGACCTGAATAACAGGTTGCGATCGGATCGATGCCAGGCAATGGCTTAACACCAGTAAAATATTCGACAAAGTCTAATCGCTTGGATTCTTGCGGACATAAATCAATGAGCGAGGCAACGGCGGCGTTGAATCCTCCAAGTTTAGCATTGCTCAGTGGCGTGGGAGATTGTCTCACAGAAAAAGCGGCGCCAAGTTGGGCGAACGCCGTATTAAAATTCAGTGTTTCTAATGTGTTCATTGCGCCTCAGGATCAAAGGGTCATTTTTCTATTATACCGAGCATGTGCTAAACATTAAGAGGGAAGTTGTGGGGGAATGATGGCTCAGGCTTCATTGGGTACTTTATAGGCGTTCATCCAACTCACATTGGAAAACATGTCGATTGATGGGGTATTGTGAGAGAATATTTGAGGGTTATTGAATGTGGGGTTGTCGATCCGCTTAAATCTCAGGCGATTTATCCTGGGTTGGCTGCCTCATTGTCCAGTGAGTGTCATCCGATACTGGTTATTAGCCAGCCAAGTCAGGCTTATGTTTGTATTGGTTTGCATCAGGATCTTGGTGAGATTGATGTTGGCTATTGCCAAAAAAATCGCTTGCCGATTATTCGTCGCCACGTGGGTGGTGGTACCGTGTATCTTGATTCGCACCAGCTTTTTTTTCACTTTGTTTTTCCTCAAAAAAAAGCACCCAACAGGGTCGCGGATTTATATCCATTTTTTATTCGTCCGGTGATTGAAACGTATCAGGCATTCGGTATTAATGCCTACCTCAAGTTGCCCAATGATATTCAAGTGAATGGCCGTAAACTCGGTGGAACAGGTGCGGCCACCATTGAGAATGCCACGGTCATGGTGGGTAGTTTTTTATATGACTTTAACTATCAAACCATGGGGGATTGTCTCAATGTGCCATCGGCGGCGTTTCGCCAAACTTTCATTGAGTTATTGCGTGTGCATATGACAACGATTCAAGAATCTATCAGGCCGGTGCCCACCTATCAGCAATTAACGGCTATTTTTCTGAAAAATATCCAGAAGTACTGTCAATTGTCAATACTGCCAAGTCAATTAACGTCGCGGGAATATGAGGAAGTTACGATAGCTGAAAATGAGCTGGGGTCACGGGAATGGCTATTTCAGTCTGGGCGGCGACTGATCCCAAACGGTGTTAAAATTGCCTCTCGTACCTATTTGTTAGAAATTAATTTGCCGAGTCTGGGGGATGAAATGCGAATGCTTTTGTTGCAAAAAGATGGTAAGGTAGGCGGATGTCAATTGGTTAACCACGTAGGTCAGCGCGTTTATTCGGATGTCTTTGAGAGGTTAAGCGGTGTGGCACTAACGGGGGGCGCATTACACCAGCGCTTTAGGCGGTTGTCCACCGCTAACGTCAATGATATTCATGGCCTTCTGAACCCTCAAACTATCAGAGATATTTTATCTGGGATATGTCGTATTGATCGATAGCTAAAACCCATCGGCAATAAAAACCGGGAAGTGATTACGTCGCCCATTCCTTAGTTGAGTATGTCTTGTACATAAAAATGATTCAACCTTAATCAGGTTTCTACATGGTGACTAGACTGATATTTTTCTCCGACATCATTAACAGCTTCTCTTACTTTAAGCCGTATTTGCTCCCTGATAAAAATTATGCCTTTTTAGTTTTGTTAGGGATTGTTGGTATTGCGGTAAGTAATACGGCACTTATTTGGTATTTAGGGGTACCGTTTGATATCTTAGCGTCTGGCGATTACTCTCGACTGGTTGTCTCATTGATGACGCTAATCGTTATCATATTAGTTAATCAAGTGTTATTGTTTTGGTCAACATTAGCCAGTAATTGGATTGGGTTGCGCTTTGTCGGACGCGTTCGGCAAGAAGTCCTAGCTCGTTTTATGGTGTTATCTATCATGCAAGCCAATCGTTACAGCAAAGGGGATTTGCTGGCGCGTATGAGTCACGATGTGGATAAAACCCAAAATTTATTTATTGAGCTACCGTTTTTTTTGGTTTCTCATTTGACGACGGCATTACTTTATTGTTTGATGTTATTTTGGATCGATTGGCAGTTGGCGTTGCTTGCCTTTCTGTTATCGCCGTTTTTTCTTTGGCATCAGCAGTTTTTTGGAAAGCGGAAAAAGCAAGCGGCCGCGCAGTTTTTAAAAAAAAATGGGACATTGCTCGCTTACGAAGAAAAGACCTTGACACATTTGCGAGGCATCAATGCATTTGATGCGGCCAAACAAATCAAAGACGGCCATGAAAAATCTTTTGCTCAGGCATTTCGATGGGCAATGAAAGAGCGCTGGTTAGATGTTGCTTTTTCATCGAGTTTTTCTTTCCTTATTTATTTCGTGGGACTCATCGTTATTTATGCCGGTGTCAAAAGTATCCAGGCCGGTGACTTGTCATTAGGGGCTTTGGTCAGTTTTTTATTGTATTTAGGGTATTCATCCGTGCCAGTCCGTGGTATTGCTCAGGCCCCTTTTCAAGCGCAAGCTGATTTAGCGGCGGCGCATCGTGTTATCGAACCTTTTAAGGTGACCTCATCCATTGTCAATGATACGTGTGTGCTTCAACCTTTAAAGGTGACTCAAGGTAGCATTACCTTTAGCGATGTGACGTTTGCTTATGATGAATGTGAGCCGTTGTTTCGTCATTTAGATTTCACTATCGCTGGAGGAAAAACGGTTGCGATTGTGGGTCGCAGTGGTGTTGGTAAGACAACCTTGGCTCATTTGCTGATGCGATTTTATGATCCAAGTCCAGGAACGATTTGTATTGATGGGCAAGATCTGCAGGCGGTGAGTATTGAGTCGATTCGCAAACATATTGCGATTGTGTGGCAAGGTCCGGTGATTATTTATGAGACAGTACGGGAGAATCTTCTCCTTGCCAAACCTAATGCCTCCGAACAAGAGCTAGTGCAAGCTTGTGAAATGAGTCACTGTTGGGAATTTATTCAACAGTGGTCACTTGGGTTAGATACGCTGATCGGTGATCGTGGTCAGTTTATGTCAACCGGGCAAATGCAGCGATTTTCCTTGGCACAAGTATTTTTGCGAGATCCAAAAATTTTGGTGCTCGATGAAGTGAGTTCTGCACTAGATAGCCAAACAGAAAAAAAAATTATCAATGTTATTCATCAATTATCTAATCAGCGAACAACGATTATTATTGCACATCGTTATGCTTCGATACGGGCGGCAGATTATATTATTTATCTGAATGACGATGGTAGTATGAGTCAAGGAACACACCACGATTTGTTGACACATCATGTCGCCTATCGGGAAGCCGTCCGTTGGCAGTTCGGTGAACAAGCCGTGTCGTAAGATGTTTTTTTAAATGCAATGAATTCGCCCGCTTGGTTTGATTATTATTACGTTTGGTGAGTCCGTTTTTTTTAAGCGGCCTGATGAATTTTGAGTGATTATCGAATATTTTAACCGACATTGGGCAGTTTAGTGTTTGAAAATCGCGAAGAAAATGGATTTCACAGGGGTTTTTCTGAAGGAGGTCATGCTTATTGTATAGCTGACTGACGAAAAATTTTGGTGGAATCAAGGATCAATCGAGATCAAATGATAGGCTGCCCAATGTCGGTTTTAAGACAGGAATAGCAATTGCAAGCCGCTTCGTGTTGGGCGTCTATTTGAGGTGATTGAGAGGTTCAAAAGCATGAACTTTGGTTGATCAATACGCACGGAGTGCTTCATGGAAAAGTTGTCTGGTGGATATTTTTGGGTCATGACTGTTTTGCTGGTGGGATTACTTATATTGGCTTTTGTTGCTGGTCAACGGGAAGATGAGAAATTGGTGGCATTGAGCGACGTGTCTGCCAAGCAGCTGGAAATTAGACGACTGCAAGCTCGTCTAGCTGAATTGGCTAAGTCGAGGTCAGAGTTTGATGACTTGATGAGTGAAAAAAATACAGCAATCCATAAAATAAAACCAGAATTGGACTTCCCAGCGGAAAAAATGGCCGAATATGAAAAAAAAATTCAGCAATATGATGATCAAATTGCCGCTTATCATCAGCAATTGCAAGCAATTGAGGCACAATATCAGGATGTAATACAGTCGAATCAAAAATTAAGCCAGCAATTTGTGGTAAGCGAACAAGCATTGAATGCTGAGCGAGCGAAGCTGGGTACGGCTATTCAAGCCTATTCTCAAATAGAGCGCACGAATCAAAAACTGACCGGAGAATTAGCCGATAAAAATAAAGAAATTGAGGCATTGTTCGTTGAGTTATCCCACGCCATGGATCAGATAAAGCACAATCAAGCGGTTGGGATACCCGTCTCACCCGTTGTTGAAGTGCTGACAGTGAGTGGAAAATTTGGGGTTAATTTAAGAGTTGAGGCATCGAGCAAGAGTCAAAAGCTATTAACTATTCCTCAGGGGGTCAGCATCGAATCGCTTGGTCGTGTGGATAATTGGCTCAAAGTGAGGGTGGAAGGTTACGTATTTAACAAGTTGGTTGCTGCCGCTACCGAAGAGCGTATGATAACCGCTGAATAAATTTATCACATGCAATACTCGTCATGAAGTGGGATTGTGGGTGCTTTGCTGTCATCATTCTAGTTTGTTTGCATTTCTTGGTCGGAATACGGACCCCCATTCTCGATGGAGTTTCTCGCAGGCTTCAATAATCATATTTTCTGTAATGATAACTTCACTACCATGTTGGTCGAGAATGGCACCATTGCCATTCATTGGTTTCCGTTCATCCATCGTGGGTTGAAGTGTGGCGAGGTTTTTTTTGGGCTGTGCCAGCGTCATGATTTTATGCTCCTATCATTGCTAAATCCGACATTGATGAATATTGAAAATATCATCAACGATCAATAAATTGCAGTATTGCAACGACTTTGCCAGGTGTTGGATTTCTCGTTATCGGCATGAATTAGCACGGAGTCGAATGTCAACGGAATTGTTGGAGTGTTTCCAGTAAAGCCTTGCTGGCATTGGATAACGTGCGATCGAGATGAATGACCGTGCCTAACATTCGGCTTAATTGGATATCTTTGACGGTGAGTACCTTAAGTTCATTGGTTACCATGGATTTAGGTAATAAGCTCCAACCCATACCGATGCTCACCATCATTCTTATGGTTTCCATATAATTGGTGACCAAGCACGTTTGGATTGTGACGTGTTGAGCGGCGAGTGCTGAATCAAGAATCGCTCGGGTGTAGGTGTCTGGTGCTGACAGAATGGCTCGGTGCGTGACAAGCTCGCTTGTCTCGATGGTGCTTGTTGGGCAGAGCGGGTGATCGAGGCTAGCCACAAAGACCAGGGGGTCTGTCCAGCGTGGTGCATAGGACAGTTTGTGATGCTGGTACAGTGGTAGTGTGATAATGGCTAAATCAACTTCACCTTGTTCAACGCTGTGGCAAGCGGCTTCCGAGTTTAAAAATCGCATATCCAAACTCACTGCTTGATGGCGGCGAATATAGGCTTTTAATACCGGAGGCAGGCGATGTAAGCCAATGTGATGACTGGTGGCGATTTTTACTTCACCGCTAACTTCCCCCGTCAGATTATGCAGTGCATGGCGACTATCTTCAACGGCTGCCAGTATCTGGTGGGCTCGGGGGAGTAAGGTAAGGCCGGCTTCTGTGAGAAGCGTTTTGCGGCCAATTCGATCAAACAATTTGCAATTCAAGGCCATTTCGAGACCCGAAATTCGTTTACTGATGGCCGATTGGCTTAAAAATAATACACTGGCCGCCATCGAAAAAGATTGATGTTCGGCAACAGCGGTAAAGGCACGTAATGCAGCAAAGTCCACGATAGATAAGTATTCCAAATAAGAATATATTACATGAATATTATGCGTTTGAGTAATAGTAGTGCCATTAGTACACTACGATTGATGATCTTAGCGGTTCGTGTGGGTCAACGGGTGTTTTTAAGGGGAAGCGTCAAAAAGTTGATGACCCCTATAAAATTCATGATAAATATTGGTAGTGACTGAGGAACGATGATGACGGGTAAAACGCTCTACGACAAATTATGGGAGGCGCATTGTGTATACGAGCAACCTAATGGGACGGCCTTATTATATATCGATCGCCATTTAGTGCATGAAGTGACTTCGCCACAAGCGTTTGACGGTTTGCGATTGGCAGGGCGGCAAGTGTGGCGAACGCAGGCAAACTTGGCGACCCCCGATCATAATGTACCCACCGTGGATCGAATCCAGGGGATTGCCGATCCGATCTCCCGATTACAGGTAGAAACACTGGATAAAAACTGTGAAGACTTTGGTATCACTGAATATAAAATGAATGATATTCGGCAGGGCATTGTTCATGTGATAGGACCGGAACAAGGCGCGACTTTGCCAGGTATGACGGTGGTGTGTGGTGATTCACATACCGCCACCCACGGTGCCCTAGGCGCATTAGCTTTTGGTATTGGCACCTCAGAAGTAGAGCATGTGTTAGCGACCCAGTGCTTGATTCAACAAAAATCAAAAAATATGCTAATTCAAGTGAATGGCCAAGCGATGCTTGGCATTACTGGCAAGGATATTATTTTGGCGATTATCGGCAAGATAGGCACGGCGGGCGGCACCGGGTATGCCATTGAGTTTGGTGGCGATGCGATTAAGGCATTATCCATCGAAGGGCGCCTGACGGTATGTAATATGGCGATTGAGGCGGGGGCACGTGTCGGCATGATCGCGGTGGATCAAAAAACCATCGACTATGTAAAAAATCGACCCTTCGCACCGACCCGTGAGCAATGGCAACAGGCGGTCACGGCTTGGCAATATTTGCATAGTGATGCGGATGCTCAGTTTGATTGTGTGGTTGATCTTGATGCCGCAGAGATTAAACCGCAGGTGAGTTGGGGGACGTCACCGGAAATGGTGGTTGCCATTGATGGTCATGTGCCGGACCCCATGACTGAACGGGATGAGGTCAAACGAGCAGGTATGCGCGCCGCTCTTGAATATATGGGGCTTGAGGCTAATACGCCAATGACGGCCATTCACATTGATACCGTGTTTATTGGTTCGTGTACTAACTCACGGATTGAGGATTTACGTCAAGCGGCACACATTGTCAAAGGCCGAAAAGTGGCAGCCAATATCAAATTGGCGATGGTAGTTCCTGGTTCGGGTTTAGTGAAACAATTAGCTGAGCAAGAAGGTTTGCACGATATTTTTCGTGAGGCGGGTTTTGAATGGCGAGAACCGGGGTGTTCGATGTGTTTAGCGATGAATGCTGATCGCTTAGCACCACAAGAGCGTTGCGCCTCGACTTCCAATCGAAATTTTGTGGGTCGCCAGGGCACAGCTGGACGGACGCATTTAGTGAGTCCCGCCATGGCCGCTGCCGCCGCTGTTGCTGGGCACTTTGTTGATGTACGTACATTAGTTTGAGGAGAACGCTTGATGCAAGCATTTAACCAATGCACAGGGCTTGTTGTTCCATTAGATAAATCGAATGTGGATACTGATGCGATGATTCCAAAACAATTTTTAAAGTCAATCAAACGGACCGGTTTTGGTCCCAATTTGTTTGATGAGTGGCGTTATTTGGATCATGGTGAGCCAGGTATGGATCAGCGTAAACGGCAACCCAATCCCGATTTTATTTTAAATCAGGCGCGCTATTCGGGGGCGACCATACTGCTTGCGAGAGATAATTTCGGTTGTGGTTCCAGTCGTGAGCATGCGCCTTGGGCATTGCAAGATTACGGATTTCGGGCGATTATTGCACCAAGTTTTGCGGATATTTTTTACAATAATTGTTTTAAGAATGGTATTCTACCCATCATATTAAGTAAATCAATCGTTGATCAGTTGTTTCAAGAAACCCTGGCAACGGAGGGCTATCAACTGGTGATAGATTTGCCGACACAGCAAATAACAACGCCTGGGCAATTGACCATTGAGTTCGAGCTTGATGCTTTCAGGAAAGAATGTTTGATCAAGGGCCAGGATGATATTGACCTGACATTACAGCATGTTGATGCGATTAAACAATATGAATTACAACGCCAAAAAGAAGCGCCTTGGTTGTTTTGTGAACGCAAAGCGGTTGTGAAATAGACTGAGCATGGTCTGATAAATTTGGGTGAATATTGACCGTGGTGGGCTGTCAGTGAGCGGATTGATGCGAGTGCTTGTCGGTTTGAGTGGATTACAGGATTGATCGTGGAAGATAGCAATGATGAAGAAAATTGCAGTACTGGCAGGGGATGGCATTGGGCCAGAAATTGTGGCAGAAGCTTTAAAAGTATTACATTGCCTACAGAGTGATTTTGGTTTTCAGTTAATGATAGAAGACGCGCTTATCGGGGGAGCCGCGATTGAGGCGAAGGGGATACCGTTGCCGGATGAAACCCAAATGTGTGTGAAATCGGCTGATGCGATTTTGCTTGGGGCCGTGGGTGGTCCGCAATGGGAATCGTTGCCGATGGCTCAGCGACCGGAAAAAGGTTTGCTTGGATTACGTGCAGAGCTGGGTTTATTTGCCAATTTAAGACCGGCGATTTTGGCGCCTCAATTAGCGCAAGCCTCAAGCTTAAAACCCGAGGTGGTCGCGGGTTTGGATATTCTCATTGTACGTGAGTTAACCGGAGGCATTTATTTTGGCCAGCCGCGCGGCATTCGAACGTTAGCCAATGGTGAACGGCAAGGTTTTAACACGCTCGTTTATAGTGAATCAGAAATTCAACGGATTGCGCGTATTGCATTCGAAATTGCCGAGAAGCGCCATAAAAAACTCTGTTCGGTGGATAAGGCAAATGTACTAGAATGCACTGAATTATGGCGCGAAGTTATGACCGATGTGGCGAGAGATTATCCAGATGTTGAGTTAAGCCACATGTACGTTGATAATGCGGCAATGCAATTGGTACGAGCCCCGAAACAATTTGATGTCATCGTCACGACGAATATGTTTGGTGATATTTTGTCAGATTGTGCTGCGATGCTAACCGGCTCGATTGGTATGTTGCCCTCGGCATCGTTGGATGCCATGGGCAAGGGCATGTATGAGCCGATTCATGGTTCAGCGCCAGATATTGCCAATCAAGGTATTGCCAATCCGATGGCGACGATATTGTCGGTGGCAATGATGCTGCGTTATTCATTGAATGAAAGTGGTTTAGCCAAAAGTATCGAGCTGGCGGTGGATGAGGTATTAGCCAGTGGTTTGCGTACGGCGGATATTTATACGGCTGGCACGACAAAAGTAACGACATCACAGATGGGCGATGCCATTGTACAGGCGCTCAAAAATATCAATTCAATAAGCTAAACCCGAGATTGGGCCGCCTCGTGTTTGAAAATCGCGAAGAGAATTGATTTCACAGAGGGTTTTCTGAAGGCGGCAGATTTTTGCTTTGTATCGCCGCCGGAAGAAAAATTCCGCTGGAACCACGGTCTCAAGTGGGATTAAATGATCGGTTGCCCGATGTTGGCTGAACTCTAGTTTTTAAGGAATGTGTTAAATGACCAAAAAGTATAATGTCGCGGTGGTTGGTGCGACGGGAGCGGTGGGTGAGACAATGATATCCATCTTGCAGGCGCGTCATTTTCCAATCGCTGAGTTTTATCCCTTGGCGAGCGAACGTTCGGCGGGTAGTCGGGTTGAATTAAATGGGAAATTATATAAGGTAGGCCATTTAGCTGAATTTGATTTTAGCCAAGCTGACATTGGCTTATTTTCAGCGGGTGGCTCGGTTTCTGCCGAGTATGCACCGAAAGCGGCGGAATGTGGTTGTGTGGTAATTGATAATACGTCACATTTTCGATATGACAATGATGTTCCGCTCATTGTGCCTGAAGTTAATGCTCACGCAATTGATGGCTACCAAGCCCGCAGCATTATTGCCAATCCTAATTGCTCAACCATCCAAATGCTAGTAGCGTTAAAGCCGATTTATGATGCGGTTGGTATTACACGTATTAATGTGGCCACTTACCAGGCGGTTTCTGGGTCGGGCAAAACGGCAATGAATGAGTTAATTGGCCAAACCACGGCATTGCTTAATCTCAAAGAAATGATTACCGACGTTTATCCCAAGCAGATCGCTTTTAATGTGATTCCACAGATTGATGTGTTTATGGACAACGGTTATACCAAAGAAGAAATGAAAATGCTTTGGGAAACCCGTAAAATTTTGGAGGATAGCGAGATATTGGTCAACCCGACGGCCGTGCGGGTACCGGTGTTTTATGGGCATTCCGAGGCGATTCATATTGAGACACGTGACAAGATTACCACGCTTATGGCCAGAGACCTCTTGGAAAAAGCGCCCGGTATCGTGGTGCTGGATGAGCGCAAACCCGGAGGATACCCGACAGCGGTCACCGAGGGCGCAAAAAACGATCCGGTTTATGTCGGACGAATCAGGGAAGATATTTCTTGCACCAAAGGTTTAAATTTATGGGTAGTTGCCGATAACGTCCGCAAGGGGGCCGCTCTTAACAGCGTGCAAATTGCTGAAATTTTAATAAACGACTACTTGTAGGTGACAAACTGTGCTTGCAGGTGGGCAGGAAGGCAACGGAAATAATGGACGTTAGTATCGGAAGGTTTTATCTCCTCAAAAAAATTTGTTTAACCGTTTGTACTACTGTTTTGCTGTGTCTTTTTATGTCACCGGCGACGGTTTTTGCACTGGGTGTTGGTAACATCTCATTAAACTCTGCGCTGAATCAGCCACTCGATGCCGAAATCCCCATTAAAAATATAAAACCAAAAGATCTCGATGGGTTAACGGTTTCTTTAGCAAGGGATGATGTTTACGAGCGCATGGGTATTGATTTAACCCCTGAGCTAAAGCATTTAAGCTTCAAAATACTTGAGGATGTAAAGGGCGAGTATCGTGTTCACATCAGTAGCAAAGACTCGATTCGTGAGCCTTTTCTGAGTTTTCTTCTCGAATTTAATTGGCCAAATGGTCGAACGTTAAAAGAGTTTACCGTATTGCTGGATCCGCCGGTTTTTGTCGATGAAAAAACAGCGCCAGTGGATCCCCCTAAAAGCACACTCCCCACCCGTTTCGCAATAAATCAGCCGTTAGAAAGCTCGATGCCTGTCACTGAACCGGCACCGATTGAACGTTCATTGCCTGCTTCCAATGATGATTTTTTTGCTGATACAGAGCAGGATGATATTCAATATGGACCCGTGAAGAATAACGACACGTTATGGGAAATTGCGGATGCGATAAAGCCCACCGGTATCTCCGTTGAACAAATGATGTTAGGTCTGTTTCGTGATAATCCTCGAGCGTTTTTTGGTAATAATGTATCAATGCTAAATGCCGGCGCGATCTTGCGCATCAAGGACCCTCAGGCATTGCCGGGCATCAGCAAAGCCGAGGCGATTGCTGAGATGAAACGACATCATCGAGAATGGTTGGAAGTGAGTCGGCAGCGCAAGGCAAGTAATGCAGTGACATCCAAATCCGCTGATGTTACGCCACGCGGTAGTGACAGCCTTGACGTGTTTGATGAGACTACCGAACTGGCGAATGATACACCTGAGTTGCTTGAGCTAGTGAGTCCGGTAAGCGAAGATTTTATACCGGTCGGTAATGATAATGCGGGTGTGAATGCTTCGTCAGAAGAGATTAAAGCGGTACGTATTGAGCTGGCTTTAACTAATGAAGCTGCTGAGGCCTCACGTCGGGAAAATGAGGAACTCAATACTCGTTTGTCTGCGTTGGAGAATCAAGTGGCGTCGATGCAACGCTTGATCCAATTAAAAGATCAAGAGTTGCAAATGTTGCAAGGAACAACGTCTGAGGTTGAAGTCGAGGCAGATGTGCCAACGCTTGAGCTCAATGTGCCAGGCACGGATGAGCAAAGCTTGGGTGAGGACGTTGCTGTGACTGAAATATTGTCTGAAGGCAATGTTATTCCTGAGCTCGCTGAGCAAGAAGCGGCACTGCCATCAACAGTGGATAACCTTAAAGAGAAAATCCAAGCATTACTGCAAGACCCTGTGAATTTGGCAACCGCTGCCGGGGTATTGTTATTGTTAATTGTGTTGATCTGGATGTTGATTCGCAAACGAATCGATAAAGATGAAGAGGCTGAACTTGCCTCAATGCGGGAAGAAGATACTTGGTTTACGCCAGAGGCAGATGACCCGAGTCAAAATGATCTGAGTGAGGGCAGTAGTCACACAGGTAATGAAGAAGAGCAGATTGAAGTCCATGACTTTAGTGCAATTTCAGATTTGGGTTTTGCTGCTCCCCCCGAAAATAGTCAGATGGCCAGTGGCTCCAGTGATATTGATCCTCTGGCTGAAGCGGATGTTTATATCGCCTATGGACGCTTTAAAAAAGCAGAAGATTTATTAAAAACAGCCATTAAAATCGAACCAGAGCGACATCAGTTAAAGCTGAAATTACTGGAAATTTCGTACGCACAACGGGATATTGAGACATTTAATGAGCGGGCTGATCAACTCTATCGTGTACTCGGCGGTGCAGAGCATCCGATTTGGGAGCGGGTGATGGATATGGGGGTTGAATTATGTCCTGATAATCCTGCTTTTAAAGGCCAGCAGGCTGATCATGAGTTGCTCGCAAAGTTGCCATCTGAGGACTTTACTGAACAAGTTTCAGGCGCCCAAGCAAAAGATGATGAAGCCACGCCTCCGCAAGCGATGGATGAGGAGGAGATCGATAAGCTGCCCGGTAGTTACGAGTTATACGCGGAAAGTGCTGATGGCAGCCTTGAATTAACCCCTAAATTTGTTTCCGAAAAACAAGAAACGGCAGCAAGTATATCGGGTTCTTTAAGCGAGGTAGGTGAATCTGCAGCCAGTGAGGAATGGCAAGATGATGATTTGCCACCGTTAGAATTTAGTGTGCCTGATTTTTCCACGAAATCACCGCCAGCCAACCCCGTCGTAGATAAATCCCCTGACGATGTTGATATCAAGGCGGATTTGTTTATTGATGACATAGCGGCTAAGGATAAACCGTCGGCCTTAGATGTGGATCATTTGTCCAAAATAGAAATCTCAGATGACGAGCAAGCCCATGAGCTTTCTGCCATGCTGGATGTGCATGACTTTTCAGTGTTGGCTCCTTTAGGTGATGAGCCGAAGTCGGAATTCACTCATGCGGTGGTGGGTCAAATGCCCGCAGATGGTATTGTTAACGATTCGACGCAGGAATCTGTATCTGAGGGCCAGCAAGGCTCATTTTTCTTGCTAAATGATGAGGTTGCTACCAAAATGGAATTAGCTCGTGCCTATGTGGATATGGGTGATGTTGAAGCGGCCAATGAACTATTATACGAAGTTGTGCAAAGTGGTAATGAAGAGCAAAAACGGGAAGCAGAAAGCTTAATGTTACAGCTACGAAAACGGAGTCATGGCTAATATATTACTGGTTATGGAGTATATGTTTAGTGAACTATTTTGGCGTTCTTTCTTTAACGAACGCAATACGTGAAGATGGTTTGCTCGGTGTATAGAAAGCATATTAGCCATTATGTATACTCAGCATGAGTATACCCACTGGATTTTTTGATAATTGTCACCGATTGAAAAGCGGTGAATAAAAAATAAATCTTACCTTATTGCGGGCACCTTTGATTTCCATTCATCCTGCCGTTCGAGTCATGATGCTGCTTGTTTTTACTGCTAATGTGGCGGTGGCCCATCGCTATGTTTTATTACTCGCTGGTGGCATGTTACTGTTGGTTTGGTGTCAACTCCCAGAAAAGCCACTTCAAGCCACTTGGCAAATGTTGCGCCGGTTGCGATTTTTTTTCATCTCCATATTGATCCTTTATTTTTGGTTTATCCCAGGGGAGGCTATCATTGCTACATGGCCAACCTTGTCACCGACTGGTGAGGGTGTGTTACTCGCCGTTGAGCGTATTATTTCGCTGGTTTTCATTGTGGTCGCCGTTAATGTATTATTTGTCGCGACCCGAACGTCGGCAATGATTGCGGGTTTATATTGGCTGAGTTTGCCGCTGGCCTATCTGGGGTTTTCTCGGACGCGGTTTATCGTGCGGACAGTTTTAACGCTCGAACTGATTAAAAATAATAAACGACCTGATGACTGGCTGAGCAAACCTCCACCCGTAACGAATCACTCCTTGCAGAATAAATTTGATATATTAGTCAATTCCTTGTTAAATCCTTTAGTTAATGTGTTTAATCAATCTTATGAACCCGTTGAATTATGCTTTGATGCGCAATCTTGTCCCCCTTGGACTCAATGGAGTGTGCCTTTATTGATGATAGTGTTATTTTGGTGGGTGGCGTGATCCGGTGATATTAAATAATGAAGGTTCGATGGCAAACAGAATTGCCATGGGGGTTGAATATGATGGCAGTGCATTCTGTGGCTGGCAAACGCAGTGTGGTGTGCCAACGGTGCAGCAAGCCGTCGAAGCGGCACTGACTAAAGTAGCGGCTAGCCCAATATCGGTTATTTGTGCGGGACGTACAGATACCGGAGTACATGCGGCTGAGCAAGTGGTGCATTTTGAAACAGCTGTTCAGCGAGATAACCGAGCCTGGGTATTTGGAGCGAACCGTTTTTTAGCGGATCAAGTGAGCGTGCTATGGGCAACACCGGTTATCCATGATTTCCATGCGCGTTTTTCAGCGGTTCGACGGCGTTATCAGTATATTATTTTCAATCGTGCGATAAGACCCAGCTATTTACGAAAACGAGTCACCTGGATAGCAAGACCACTTAATGAGCAACGTATGGCTCAAGCTACTTGTGATTTGATGGGTGAGCATGACTTTTCTTCGTATCGAGCGGTGGCTTGCCAAGCAAGCACGCCGATAAGGCAGATCTATGAATTATCCGTTCAGCGTTTTGGTTTATATATAATCATCACTATTGAAGCCAATGCATTTTTGCAGCATATGGTTAGAAACATAGCGGGTGTACTCATTGATATCGGCTGTGGTAAGCAATCACCCGGGTGGGCTAAAATGGTATTGGAGCACCGAGACCGAACACAAGGGGGAGTGACGGCGTTACCATATGGCTTGTATTTACAGCAAGTTTCCTATCCTGATAAATTTTCTCTACCTCAGCTTTCGCCGAGCAACGCAGTTTGGTAATCTATCTGTTTTTGTTTTGCTTCGGGTGCGCGGACATAATGGGCACGGTTGATTTGGTGGGTGTTGTCTCAAGCTAAAAATACTATTCAATGTATTACATGAAAAACTGGTTGATTTATAGTCGTTCTGTGATTCGCTCATTTTCAAAATTGGTTGTAATATAGGTTTCAGGCAGGGGAAGGGGATGCGAACTCGAATCAAGATATGCGGGATAACGCGGCCCGATGATGCATCGTATGCTGCGGGCTTGGGGGTTGATGCCATTGGTTTGGTTTTTGTGAAAAAAAGTGTTCGTCATGTGACGCTGGAACAAGCGGAAACGCTATTGAATGTATTGCCGCCATTTGTGAGTACGGTGGGCTTGTTTATGGACAATACGCTGATTGAAATAGAAGAAATAGTCAGCCATCTGTCCTTGTCTTCACTGCAATTTCACGGTAATGAGCCTGTTGCTCTATGTGAAGCTTTTGATTTGCCATATATCAAAGCCGTGCCGATGGGCGGTGGGATTGATCCCCTTGAATACGTGCAGCCTTATTTATCAGGGGCAAGTGGTTTTTTACTCGATAGTCATGCTAGTGGTGGCAGTGGCGGTAGTGGTGATCGCTTTGATTGGCATCGCATCCCCCCAAATTTACAGAAACCCATTATTTTGGCGGGTGGCTTGACCGTCGATAATGTGGGCCGGGCGATTACGATGACACAGCCTTATGCGGTGGATGTGAGTAGCGGTGTCGAAGTGAGTCAAGGGATAAAAGATCCCACAAAAATTAAAAATTTTATTAAGCAAGTCAATTTAATTGATAAGGTTACAACAGATGGCAGTTAATTTACCCGATGCAAATGGTCATTTCGGCTTCTACGGTGGACGCTTTGTTGCCGAAACCCTCATGGAGCCACTTGATGAACTACACGCAGCGTATCAACGATTTCGAACGGATCCTGAGTTTGTTAAGGAATTAGATCTTGATTTAGCGACCTATGTGGGTCGCCCGTCCCCTATCTATTTTGCGGAACGTTGGTCGAGTTTGCTCGGTGGTGCCAATATCTATCTAAAGCGTGAAGATTTAAATCACACGGGGGCGCATAAAATAAATAATGCGGTAGGGCAAGCGCTATTGGCGAAACGCATGGGTAAAACGCGCATTATCGCAGAAACCGGTGCTGGCCAACATGGTGTGGCATCGGCAACGGTTGCTGCCCGTCTTGGCTTGCAATGTGTGGTATATATGGGGGCCGATGATATCAAGCGACAGGCATTAAATGTTTATCGAATGCGTTTATTAGGGGCGGAAGTGGTGCCGGTGACTTCTGGCTCTAAAACCCTAAAAGATGCACTCAATGAAGCCATGCGGGATTGGGTGACTAACGTTGACAATACCTTCTACATTATTGGTACCGTGGCTGGGCCGCATCCTTATCCTGTCTTGGTTCGCAACTTTCAGGCAATTATTGGTCGGGAAGCCCGCCAGCAAATGCTCGAACAAACAGGGCGCTTGCCTGATGCGTTAGTGGCTTGTGTGGGGGGAGGGTCCAATGCCATTGGTTTATTTTACCCTTTCATTGATGACACTTCAGTCACCATGTATGGCGTTGAAGGCGGTGGTGATGGTCTTACGTCGGGACGTCATGCGGCACCGCTATGTGCCGGTCGTTCGGGGGTATTGCACGGTAATCGAACCTATTTAATGGAAGATGATAATGGGCAAATTATTGAAACTCATTCTATCTCAGCGGGATTGGATTATCCAGGGGTGGGGCCTGAACATGCTTGGTTAAAAGATACCGGGCGTGCCAATTATGTGGCGATTACCGATGATGAGGCATTGCAAGCTTTTCATGATTTAACTCGCATTGAAGGCATCATGCCGGCTTTGGAGTCGAGTCATGCTTTGGCGTATGCAGCTAAATTAGCGGTTGAACTCGGAAAAGATACCAATATTTTGGTGAATTTATCGGGTCGTGGTGACAAAGACATTCACACGGTTGCGCAACGCGAGGGGATACAGGTATGAGCCGGCTGAGTACAACGTTTCAGGCATTAAAACAAAAGCAAAAGACGGCGCTTATTCCTTACCTTACTGCCGGTGATCCGCAACCCTCAAGTACCGTGGATATTATGCACGCCATGGTTGAGAGTGGTGCAGATATCATCGAAGTGGGAGTGCCTTTCTCTGATCCCATGGCCGATGGTCCGGTCATACAAGCGGCTTGTGAGCGGGCTTTAGTGCATGGTGTTAGTTTGTCTCAGGTGCTGGATATGGTGGCCTTGTTTCGAACAAAAAACCAACATACACCTGTGGTATTGATGGGCTATCTGAATCCCATTGAGGCGATGGGGTATCGTTTGTTTGCTGAGCGCGCCAAAAAAGCGAGTGTGGATGGGGTGATAACGGTGGATTTGCCTCCGGAAGAAGCCAAAGATTTCATTGAAACCTTGAATCAGCAAGCACTTGATCCCATTTTCTTAATTGCTCCGACGAGCACCGATGAGCGGGTACGGCGTATTGCGCAATGTGCCAGCGGTTTTCTCTATTATGTTTCACTAAAAGGGGTGACGGGCTCTTCCCGTTTGAATGTCCATGATGTCAAACAAAAAATGGAACAATTACGCCATTTGACAGATTTACCTATCGGCGTGGGTTTTGGCATTAGCGATCCTCAAACAGCAGCGGAGGTTGGTCAGTTTGCTGATGCTGTGGTGGTGGGCAGCGCGGTCGTGAAGCGCATTGAGTCTTTACAAGATAAGCCAGCAGAAATGCTGACGGAATTATCTGCATTTGTAGCGAGCTTGCGTACAGCTATTGATCGTCGTATTTAAAAATCGATTTTGAAAGAGTATTCTTTAGCATATAACGGATAACGATAAATGAGTTGGTTTGAAAAATTAATGCCCTTAAAAATCCGTACGGAGAATCTGACTAAACGTGCGGTTCCCGAAGGCCTTTGGGCAAAATGTAATGGTTGCAGTGCGGTCTTGTTTCGTGCCGAGCTGGAGCGCCATCTTAATGTCTGTCCCAAGTGTGGGCACCATGAGCGAGTTTATGGTAGGCAACGGCTCGATTGGTTTTTGGATAAAGAGGGCCGTGCGGAAATTGGTGAAGTGCTTGAACCGGTGGATGCCTTAAAATTTAAAGATAGTAAAAAATATAAAGACCGCATTAGCCAAGCACAAAAAGCGACCGAAGAAAAAGATGCGTTAATCGCCATTAAAGGCTCCGTCGACCGGGTGCCTTTAGTTGCCGTGGCCTTTGAATTCCGGTTCATGGGAGGCTCCATGGGATCGGTGGTGGGGGAGCGCTTTGTGCGGGCAGTGAATATTTGCTTGGAAGATAAAATTCCTTTTGTGTGTTTTTCAGCAAGTGGCGGCGCGCGTATGCAAGAAGCCTTATTTTCCTTGATGCAAATGGCTAAGACCAGTGCCGCCCTCGCAAAATTGAGTGAACAAGGTATTCCTTTTATTTCCGTATTGACAGACCCGACCATGGGGGGCGTCTCTGCGAGTTTGGCCATGTTAGGCGATGTGAATATTGCTGAGCCTAAGGCATTGATTGGTTTTGCGGGGCCGCGTGTGATCGAGCAAACGGTGCGAGAAACATTGCCTGATGGATTTCAGCGCAGTGAGTTTTTATTAGAGCATGGTACCATTGACATGATTGTTGATCGGCGTGAAATGCGTGAAAAAATAGCTAAAATTTCGTTGATGTTATATCCCGTTGAACTCGTGGATATTGTACCGCAAGTGGAATCTGACGTCACAGAAAAAAGTGTTGCACCAGAAAAAGAACAAAACGAGTCATCGAATGTGGGGGAAAACGAACAACACGATAAGGTACTGGACAGTGAGCGCCCAGAACCGAGTGCGATGAACTAAATGTATGGCGGTATTGAGTGAATCAACGCGAGCGTTTTTTGCAATTAGATCAATGGTTACATTGGCAGTCTCAATTACATAATAAAACCATTGATATGGGACTTGAGCGTGTTTCTCAGGTTTCTCAAAAATTAATGAATGAGCAGCAGCCTCTCGCTCGGTTTGTGATTACGGTGGCTGGTACCAATGGCAAAGGGTCCACCGCCGCGATGCTTGAGTCAATTTTATTGGCGGCGAATTATCGAGTAGGCTGTTATACTTCGCCCCATTTATTTAATTATAATGAGCGTATCCGAGTGAATGGTCAAGCCGTGACAGATCAATCGATTTGTCAGGCTTTTCACTGCATTGATCGGCGGCGGGCTGATATCAGTTTGACTTATTTTGAATTTGGAACATTAGCCGCCTTTCATATTTTTCAGCAGTCATCATTAGATGTGGCTATTTTAGAGGTGGGACTGGGTGGGCGTTTAGATGCGGTTAACCTGGTGGATCCGGATGTGGCGGTGGTGACGAGTATTGCGTTAGATCACATGGATTGGCTTGGAAATACCCGAGAAGCGATTGCCATTGAAAAATTGGGCATTTCACGTCCCGATAAACCCTTGGTGGTCGGCGATACGGATTTATCCGAGGCCATTATTGCGTTGGTAAAATCTGCCAGTCACCATGTATATTTACGAAATCATCACTTTGGTATGACTGCGACTCAACAAACATGGAATTGGTGGTGCGGTCAACAACAAAAATATACCTTGCCTTGGCCGCGTTTATTCGGACGACACCAGTTAGATAATGCCGCAACGGTGTTATGTGTGTTGGATATTTTGCAAGAGGCTTTGCCCGTCAGCAATCAGGACATACGCCAAGGTTTGATATCGGTTCAATTAGCTGGACGTTTTCAAGTGTTGCCTGGTCTGCCAACATGTATTGTTGATGTTGCACATAATGAGGCGGCGGCGATTCAATTGGCTGATAATTTGTCTAAAATGTATTGTGCCGGAAAAACCTATGCCATCTTTGGGGTGTTGGAAGATAAGGACATTGCAGCGATGATTGCCCCCTTGAAAACGCTTATTGATGATTGGTTCTTGGTGGATTTGCAAGTCGATCGAGGTATGTTAGCCGCTGATGTTGAGACATATTTTTTTCATCGACAAGAGGGCGACGATGGATCGCCGCTAGCGGCTGTGCAATGTTTTCAGAAAATCGAAATGGCCTATGAAGCAGCAATGAAGGCAATGAATTCGAGTGATCGATTATTGGTTTTTGGTTCATTTTATACCGTATCAGTGACCTTAAAACACATTGAGTCTAGGAAGGATAATTGAAGAGTCATGAGTGAATCGACACTAACTCATCGCATTGTTGGCGCTATTGTTCTATTATCGTTGGCTGTCATATTTATACCAATTCTTCTCGAACCAAAGGATGCCGATCCGATTCGTTTGGAAAAAACCAATATTCCAGTCATGCCTGAAGAGGTAGCAAGTATGCGCTTTCGAGTGGATGAGGTGGGTGAGTTTAAAAGAAATGAGAGTGAATTTCAGCCAAGCGGTGAAGTGACACGTGAAATGCCACTACGCCAAAGTGATTTGCCTCTGTCCACCCTGGCGATTGATCCGCAGGAAAAAATACCATCATCGCCTTCCCTACAGGAGGTCATTCCAGCCAGGGAATCGTTGCCGAGTTATTCACCGACCTGGATGGTGCAGTTAGCCAGTTTTTCTAAAGAAAATAATGCCAAGGCGCTGCAGGATCGATTGCGGGCAAAACAGTTTCGGGTCTATGTTTCTGCCGTTGCCGGAAAAAATGGAATAATTTGGCGAGTGCGAGTCGGCCCTGAGTTAAGTAAAGAGCGTGCTGAGGCGATACGCAAAGTACTGCAGGCAGAAACGGGCTTGAAAGGGTTGTTGGTGAAGTTGTCCAATGACGGTTAAATCGATGTGGATGTTTGAAAAATAAATATGAATCCCATTGATATCTTAATTTTGTCAATCCTACTTATTTCCACAAGCATCAGTCTTTTTCGGGGAGGTGTTCGGGAATTTCTATCGTTGATCGTTTGGATTGTTGCCGTGTTAGTCGCGATGATTTATACGCATCAGGTGACGGTGTTATTGGCTCCTCACTTAAGTATGCCGGCATTAAGAATCGCCGTATCGTTTATTTTTTTATTTATGACAACGTTGATGCTTGGTACGGTTGTTAATTATTTATTGGGTAGTTTCATCAAAAAAAATAAGCTAAGTACAATTAATCGAATGGTCGGTGCCCTTTTTGGTTTAGCGCGTGCTGTGGTGGTGGTGAGTGTCGTGGTGTTATTGGCTAGCTTGATGAGCAAGTTACCTGGGCACGCGTGGTGGCAAACCTCGGTGATGGTGGATTATTTTACCCATTTGCTTCCCTGGTTGCGTGGGCAATTACCACCGGAATTAGTAAAATATGTGACTTTTGACTGACATTAAACCACTGAATATTTAATCCATTATATTAGGACGTCGCGATTTTCAGAGGCGAAGTGATTTAAATGTTGTTAGAAACTGAATTATTATATATCGCCATTGTTGGAGTATAGGCATGTGTGGAATTGTGGGTATTGTTGCCAATACCAGTGTTAACCAAGATATTTATGATGCGTTAACGGTATTGCAGCATCGAGGGCAAGACGCGTCGGGTATTGTGACGTGTGATCAAGGTCGTCTATTTTTACGTAAAGCCAATGGCTTGGTCAGAGATGTTTTCCAAACACGGCATATGTTGCGGTTGCGCGGCAATATGGGGGTTGGTCATGTGCGATATCCTACGGCAGGTAGTTCATCTTCTTCCGAAGCACAGCCTTTTTATGTGAATTCGCCTTATGGAATTATTTTGGCACATAACGGTAATTTAACCAACGCGGAAGAATTAAAAGAAGGTTTGTTTCAGGAGGATTTGCGGCATATTAATACCGGTTCAGATTCTGAAATTCTACTCAATGTTTTTGCTCATGAGTTGCAGGCCCGTGATAAATTGCGTATTGATGAAAATGATATTTTTACGGCAGTCAAGGCGGTTCATCAACGCTGTCGGGGTGCTTACGCCGTCGTTGCCATGATTATCGGATTTGGGATTGTCGCTTTTCGTGACCCCAATGGGATACGACCCTTGGTATTCGGGCAACGCACAGGCAATGGTAAGACTGACTATATGATTGCCTCAGAAAGTGTTGCGATTAATTCCGCAGGTTTTGAGTTTATTCGTGATGTCGAGCCAGGTGAGGCGGTTTTTGTGAGTATGGATGGACATATTAAAACCCAGCAGTGCGCCGATCACCCAGTATTATCGCCATGCTTATTTGAATATGTGTACTTTGCACGTCCAGACTCTATTATGGATGGTATTTCTGTGTATAAAGCCCGACTACGCATGGGGGAGCATTTGGCGCATAAAATTCAGCGTGAAATGCCTAATCATAATATCGATGTAGTGATTCCTATTCCAGATACCAGTCGTACCGCGGCTTTGCAATTGTCTTATACCTTGGAAGTTAAGTATCGAGAGGGGTTTATTAAAAACCGCTATATTGGTCGAACATTTATTATGCCGGGGCAGGTTCAGCGTAAGAAGTCGGTCAGGCAAAAATTAAACCCCATCGAGCTGGAGTTTAAAGGTAAAAATGTTTTGTTAGTGGATGATTCGATTGTGCGTGGCACGACCTCAAAGCAAATTATTCAAATGGCAAGAGAGGCAGGGGCAAAAAATGTTTTTTTCGCCTCAGCGGCACCCCCCGTTCGATATCCCAATGTCTATGGTATTGACATGCCAACGACCGATGAATTAATTGGCTACAACCGTGATGAAAAACAAATTGCTGAGGCGATTGGTGCCGATTGGTTGATCTATCAGGATTTAGAGGATTTAATTACAGCGACTCGGCGTTCTGCTTCAGTCGTCAGTCAATTTGATGCTTCATGCTTTAATGGTGATTATGTGACGGGTGATATCTCTGAAGCCTATTTGGCAAGTTTGGAAGTTCAGCGTAGTGATGCCCAAAAACAAAAAAATGAACAAGAATCGCTAGAGCAAGAAGTGATTGAATTGCATAATAATCGTTAATTCGTCAAGAGGCCGTATGATCTTATTGCTAATCTGTAATGTAAGATGGTTTTATCAAATTAAAGTGCTATTGCAACGAATATACTGAATCGATATTTAAAATTTATGTTGAGGGACAAATTATGCAAAATGCTCAAGACCGGCCAATACCGTCTTTTGTTTGTTATTCTGGCGATGGATGTGTCGGTACACTGACTTCATTAACGCTCGATGGTCGTTGGCAGGTCAGTTCTATCCCGGTTGTCGAAGAAACGCAATTAGCTGTTGAGAAAAAACCCATTTTTTTGCATTTTGACAATAATAAAGGGGTTTTATTGCTCGATCCAGTGACGAAGGAAATTCGTGTTGATACCCATTTTCCTAAAGACGCGATTGCGGCTTATGCCTATCGGGATGTCCTTGGTCAACGCATGTGGTATATGAATGATGGGGACAAAGAGACCGGCAATGATGTATTGAATTGTGGTGATAATGGGGCTTCGGTAACCGTCGTGACGCAGCCAGAAAATAAAGTGCTGGCAACGCTTTGTGTGGGGCGCGGTCATCATGTGACGACATTTGTGGGGCCGTCTAAAAAGTGGCCTCAATTGCCGAAGCGTGCGTTTGTGAGTAATTTGGTGGATGGAACCATCAGTGTTATCGCTAATGATGATATGGATGCTGAAAATTTTTTGAAAATATTGTATGTCATCAACTTGTTTGATACCAAAAAAGAAGGCATGGCACCGTCGATGGTGCCGAATAATGCATTTCCTCATGGCATGATTTTTTCGGAGCATACGGGCAAGCTGTATAATTTAAATAATGGATATCATACGATAGCCGTGATTAATCCGGAGACCAATCAAGTTGAAGATGCGATTGAAATGCCCACGAGCAGTAATCTGTTAGGAAATCCCAGTGGCCGGTATTTGATCGGTAAAGGGGTTGACCGAAAATCCGATACGGCGCATGTGCAAGGCTGCTTATCTGTCTTTGACACCGAGACGAAAACCATTGAAAACGCCTATTACTTTCCCGACATTTATCCGAGTACTTATCGATTTAACCCCGATGGTAGTAAGTTGTATGTCACGACGGCGAGTACCGGAAAGGGAGTGCAGCGTGACAACATCAAGACAAACTTGCTTTATATTTTTGATACGACACGGTTGCCGGCTATGTCAGTAAGCCATGTGATTGAAGTCGGTCAATGTGATTGTGGCCGCCGGCCTATCGCGTTTGTTGATGATGGATCTGGGTCCTGGTTTGTGTTAGTGCCTAATTTGACGGAGGGTACCCTGACAATATTCAATGGAGACACGGATGATATCATTAGTACCTTAGTTATTGGCAATAAAAATGCCACGGAATTTAGTTTTTCGTTTTGGGAGGCGCATATTTACGGCGCGTAATGAATGGATTTCGCGTTAAGAATAAACAACAATGACCCTACAACTGTGAAAATTATCATTGATGATAATGTCAAACTCTTGCCTAAGCTGGTTAATAAATCGAAGGTAGTGCATCCTGTCCTTTAATTGTATCTGATTCTTGATTTGGCAGTATTTCCCTTAAGTTATTTATTTCATTCATCTAATTTATTTTAGAAAACCATTGTCAAATCAACCTTTTTTCTAATTTTCCAAGACAAATCTAGCGAATACTCGACCAATTAAAAATCATCATTTATTACTGGTATAAGGCTTGCTTTCATACAGCTATCGAATGGGATTAACAATGAAGGTGAGTATTTATGTCAAAAAACGCTGTAGCCGCAGAGGGGGGAAAAAAAGGTTCTCCTATTAAAATGATATTGTTGATAGTGATTGGTGCGATCGTGGTGATTAGTGTCAGCATGGGAGGGACTTTTTTTATGCTCAAGGAATCAGGTATGCTTGATAATTCGGGCGGGGCAGGTCAGGCGCCATCTCAGGAGGCCCCGGTGGCTGTTGTTTCAGGGCCGCCGATTTATTTTCCTCTAGATCCTGCTTTTGTGATCAACTTTAGAGAAAAAAATCGTTCCAGGTTTTTGCAGGTGACCATCGAAATTATGACGAGAGATCAGTCAACGATTGATAACTTAACTACGCATGCACCCATGGTGAGAAACAATATACTCATGTTATTAAGTGCTCAAGATTCTGAAACTTTTCGTTCGGTGGAAGGTAAGGAAAAGTTACTCGTCCTAGTGCTAGAGACGTTGCAAAATATACTTACTGAACAGGTGGGTAGTGCGGCTCAGACGGGAAATATCGAAAAAGTCTTTTTTACTAGCTTCGTTATTCAATAATTATGTCGGGACCCGAAATATTATCGCAAGATGAAATTGATGCGCTATTACATGGCGTATCAAGTGGCGATCTTGATAATGACGCTGATACTGGTGACATAGAGGATATATCCTCTTATGATTTTGCCACACAAGATCGCATTGCACGTGGGCGTATGCCCACATTGGAAATGATCAATGAGCGTTTTGCTCGATATTTTAGAATAAGTTTATTCAATAAGCTAAGGCGTACGGCAGAAATTTCTGTGGATGGTGTGCAAATGATGAAGTTTGCTGAATATATCCATGGCTTATTTGTACCCACCAGCCTGAATATGGTGCGAGTCAATCCGTTACGCGGTAGCGCACTTTTTGTGCTTGATCCCAAGCTAGTTTATATTATTGTCGATAATTATTTTGGCGGAGAAGGACGATTTCATACCAAAATTGAAGGACGCGAGTTCACACCGACTGAGTTAAAAATTGTAGAGAGTATTTTAGGCCAAGCTTTTTTAGATTTAAAGGAAGCCTGGGGGCCGGTATTAGATGTTAACTTTGAATTTCTTAATGCTGAAGTCAATCCACATTTTGCGAACATAGTGAGTCCAAGTGAAGTTGTTGTCGTGTCTACATTTAACATTGAGCTTGAAGGTGGAGGTGGTGCATTTCATGTCACCATGCCGTATCTCATGCTTGAGCCAATCAGGGAGTTACTTGATGCCGGCGTACTGAGTGACCATGTTGATATGGATGAGCGATGGACGCTGGCATTGCGCGAAGAAATTATGGATGCGATGTTAGATATTCGTTGTGATTTAACACAAACCGAACTGACATTACGGCAAATCCAACAACTTAAGCCGGGTGATGTGATTCCCATTGAAATTGGTAAATATGTCACTGCGAAAGCATCGGATGTACCTGTTTTTTCATGTGAGTATGGATCTCACAATGGAAATCACGCGATTAAAATTATTAATAAGCTGATTAATCCATAGCATAAATAGATGAGCAAAATGACATGACTGAGCCTACTGACCAAGACAAAGAATCCACGAGTGAAGTTGATGATCCATGGGCAGAAGCCTTTGCTGAGCAAGCTAATGATGAAGCAGATCAATCTGTCGCCGTCGATGATGATGTGAAACTTGCTGACTTAGATGAATTAGCTGAGGAAAATGAGTCGACAAGCGATGCCGACGGCGATGTCGATTTGAATATGATTCTGGATATTCCGGTGACGATTTCTATGGAAATTGGTCGGACAAAAATAAGTATTAGAAATCTTTTGAAATTCAATCAGGGATCAGTCGTAGAGCTTGACCGTTTAGCGGGCGAGCCATTAGATGTGTTAGTGAACGGAACACTGATTGCCCATGGTGAAGTGGTTGTCGTCAACGAAAAATTTGGTATTCGACTCACCGATGTGATTACCTCCATGGAAAGAATCCAAAAATTACGATGATGTACATTATTCGTAAATTATTAGTCTTAGTGAGCATGATGGTATTGCCACTAGAACTTGTGTATGCAGTGGAGCCGAATACAGGCATGCAACTCAGCTCTTCACCTGAGGTGATGGCGAGTCTTGTTAAAGTCGCCGTTGGTTTATTTTTAGTGGTGATTGCTATTTTTGCTAGCGCTTGGTTTTATCGGAGATTTGGCCAGCAGGTGGGTGTGTCGAGTCAGTCCTTAAAATTAATCGGTGGAATCAGTTTAGGTAATAGAGAGCGGGTTGTTTTAATGAAAGTGGGTGACCAACAAATTTTATTGGGAATTACCCCAGGTCAAATACAAAAACTGCATGTACTTGAACATCCAATTGAATGTCAGATTGATGTAGAAAAATTCAAACGGCCTTTTGTTCAGCAGTTAAATCAATACTTAAAGAAAAAATCGTGAGCCCCATGTTTTATATACTGCGTTTATTATTATGTTTGTTATGTATTATGCCTATGGCTAGCTGGGCGGCGGATCCAGGGATACCGATGGTGACGGTGGCTACTCAGGACGATGGAAGCCAAACCTATACTTTGAAATTGCAAGTGTTAGCTATTATGACAATGCTAACACTCATCCCGGCAGGTTTAATGATGTTAACTGCATTTACTCGAATTATTATTGTGCTGTCAATTTTGAGACAAGCGATTGGTTTGATGCAGGCACCGTCTGGACAAATACTTATTGGTCTTGCACTCTTTCTAACTTTTTTTATTATGTCACCTATTTTTGAAAAAGTATATAACGATGCATTAACACCTTATATGGATGAGAAAATTGAGATGCAGGAAGCTTTTGAAATTGCTGGTGTACCTTTCAGAGAGTTTATGACGGCACAAACACGTGAAACTGATCTGGCAATGTTTGCTGAAATTTCAGGTGGGGAAAAATTCGACTCGATTGAAGACATACCTTTTTCATTATTAATTCCTTCATTTATAACCAGTGAATTAAAAACAGCTTTTCAGATTGGGTTTCTAATTTATATTCCATTTTTAGTGATTGATCTTGTGGTCGCGAGTGTACTGATGGCAATGGGTATGATGATGTTGTCACCAATGATGATATCGCTACCGTTTAAAATTATGTTATTTGTGTTAGTGGATGGATGGTCATTGATTATGGGAACATTAGCCTCAAGTTTTTATGTATAAATAACTCGTATTGACTAAACTGGAGTGACTTTAAAAATGACACCGGGCGTGGTAATTGATACTTTTCAAGCAACACTGCAGATCATTATTATATTGGTAGCCATTACTTTATTGCCAGCATTGGCGGTAGGTCTGTTGGTCAGTATGTTTCAGGCGGCTACCCAAATCAATGAAATGACATTAAGTTTTATTCCTAAGCTATTAATAACATTTGCGGCATTAATGTTAGGCGGTCCTTATATGTTAAATTTAATGTTATCGTATATTCGAACAACGTTTGAAAATATTCCTTATCTCATTGGATAATCAATCTATATCTTAGTTTCGTGCCCAGATTGGATTTGTATTGGTTCGTTCTGAGTGAACAAAAGCGTAAGAATAGTCGTTATATTTTGAGTTTTGGAATGAAAAATCGGGCGTAAGTTTAAGCTGATTTCAGATTTATTCTCCATGTAGCGTGGGTTAAGCGCAGCGAATTTACGCCAGCAATGAGCGATATAATAATGAGCCAGTGTGGCATTGAATGATGACAAGGCCAAGGGTTCACTCATTTGTTTTCGAGGCTTGTTCCTCGTGAATTCGCTACGCTTAATCCACGCTACTCGTCTATTTTTCTCTAAAATCAATTTAACTTACGAACGGGCGAAGACAGGCCGAAGGTGGGATGAAAACTGGTAAGTTATTGCGTCGCCCATTCCTTAACTTAATTGTTTTATCATAGGCGAAAAATTGTATTTTACAGGTGAAGAAATTAGTACCATGGTCGGTAGTTATTTATGGCCGTTTATTCGAATTGCTGCCATGATATCAGCCATGCCCGTCTTCAGCTCTAATTTTATCCCCGTGCGAGTCCGTCTAATGATTGCCCTCGGAATTACGATCGTGGTGGCTCCCGTTATTCCTGAAGTACCTTATATTGATGCACTTAGTCCGAGAGGGTTTTACGTTATCTTACAGCAAATGATAATTGGGATTTCCATGGGTTTTATTTTTCATTTGGTGTTTAGTGCATTTATTATTGCAGGGCAAATTATTGCCATGCAAATGGGATTGGGTTTTGCGATGATGATTGATCCGGTCAATGGTTCTCAAGCACCGGTGTTAGGTATGTTCTATATGGTATTAGTCACTCTGTTTTTTTTGCTATTGGATGGACACTTAATATTAATTTCTGTGATGGCTGATAGTTTTTATAGCTTGCCGATTGGAATGGAAGGGTTGGTGAGAGAAAACTTTGATCAAATGGTCGCCTGGGGTAGTCATATGTTTTCCGGTGCGGTGTTAGTCTCTTTGCCGGCGATTATTGCCTTGCTATTGATTAATTTATCTTTAGGTGTCATGGGGAGAGCGGCACCTCAGTTAAATATTTTTGCGATTGGTTTTGCTATTACTATCATTGCTGGGTTTTATGTCATTATGGTGACGTTACCTGCCGTGTTAGTTAATTTGGAAAATCTATCAAATCAAGCGATGCAAGATATTAAGACATTTACGAAACAATACTAACACTACGTAACCATTCTTTATTCTATACCCGTAGCGCTTGAGATTTAGGTATTGAGTGCGAGACATATTTTTGTTCTGACTAAGCGAAACGACAAGGAATATCGGGATTATTGCGAGGAGTTTCAACACAGTCAGGGCACAAATAGGGCCGTAATAAAGCCTAAATCTCAAATGGTACGGGTATATACCCGGCAGGGTGTTAACTTTCATAAAAATTTGTCAGGTGGCTCATGGCAGAAAACAAAGACGGTCAGGAAAAATCCGAAGAACCTACCAGTAAAAAAATTCAAAAATCGAGAGAAGATGGTCAACTCCCACGCTCTAGAGAGTTAAATACTTTTTTGATTATGGTCATTTCTGCGGTGACTTTTATTATGATGGGTGGGCAAATTATTAATGATTTATCTCAAGTGATGGTTCGTGGGTTTGTATTAGAAAGAGAGAAAATTTTTGATAGCCAGTTTATGGTGAATTTGTTTCAAGATCTGGTATTAGAAGGGCTTTGGGCAATTGCTGGTTTTTCGCTTATCTTAGTCGTTGTTGGTGTGCTTTCTTCTATTTCATTAGGGGGATGGAATTTTAGTACTAAAGCGCTGGTTCCAAAATTCAATCGATTGAATCCTTTTTCTGGTTTTAAACGTATTTTCGGTCCCAAAGGATTGTTGGAGCTGGTTAAGGCATTAGCAAAATTTGCCATTATTGCGGCGGTTGCTGTTGGTCTTTTATGGTGGAATATGCCAGCAATTATTGCCATTGGATATCAGTCCGTCGATGTCGCGTTAGTGGAAACGGGAAAACAAGTTACATACTTTTTTCTTATACTCTGTTTTACCTTAGTGATTGTTGCTATGGTTGATGTACCGTTTCAATTATGGGATAACAGACGACAACTTAAAATGACTGTGCAAGAAGTCAAAGATGAAAACAAACAAACGGAAGGAAGTCCGGAAGTAAAAGCAAGAATTAGAATGGTACAACGTGAGATGGCACAGCGAAGAATGATGCAGGAGGTACCAACCGCTGATGTTATCATTACCAACCCTACCCATTTTGCCGTTGCGCTTAAGTATAACCAAGCAAACATGAGAGCACCCACCTTAGTTGCCAAAGGATCAGATCTTTTAGCCGGCCGTATACGTGCGGTTGCTGTTGATCATCATGTACCTATTTTATCTTCTCCGGCCTTGGCACGTGCTGTGTATTACCATACAGAGCTAGGTCAAGAAATTCCAGAAGGGCTTTATACTGCGGTGGCTAAGGTATTAGCCTATATTTTTCAACTGAAAAAAAGTTCTGTAATTGATTTATCAGCACCATTAACCATGGATGATGATGTAGAAATACCGGAAGATTTGCGCAAAGATGATTAATGTTGCAGCGTATTCTGGCGATAGGCTTGAGAGTAAGGGGGTGTCAAAAATATGACAGTAAAGCAGCATCTACAGCGTATCCTTAGTTGCGGGATCGGTGTTCCTCTTATTCTAGTTGTGATGCTGGGCATGCTAATTATTCCTCTGCCGACATTTTTATTGGATATTTTTTTTACATTTAATATTGCGTTAGCAATGATTATTTTATTAGCAGCCATTTATGTCAATCGACCCTTGGAGTTTTCTTCATTCCCGACTATTTTATTATTTTCTACCTTGGCCCGACTGTCGCTAAATATTGCTTCAACTCGGGTCGTTTTGTTAGAAGGACATACGGGGACAGATGCCGCCGGCGAGGTGATTAAATCATTTGGTGAATTTGTTATTGGGGGGAATTATGCGGTAGGCATCGTGATTTTTGCTATTTTAGTGATTATTAATTTTGTGGTGGTGACCAAGGGGGCTGGTCGGATTTCAGAAGTGAGTGCACGCTTTACTCTGGATGCCATGCCAGGTAAACAAATGGCCATTGATGCGGATTTGAATGCGGGTATTTTAACCCAAGAAGAAGCTCAGCAACGACGTAACGAAGTGGTCAATGAAGCCGACTTTTATGGATCCATGGATGGTGCTAGCAAATTTGTAAAAGGCGATGCCATTGCCGGTATTCTAATACTTTTTATTAATCTTATCGGTGGTTTCATTATTGGAATGGTTCAACATGGTCTGAGTTTTTCTGATGCTTTGGAGTTTTATACCTTGTTGACTATTGGGGATGGTTTAGTTGCACAAATCCCTTCGCTGATTCTTTCCACGGCGGCGGCACTTATCGTTACGCGTGTTTCTTCTTCGCAGGACATGGGGCAACAGATTATGTCGCAAATGTTCAGTAGCCCGAAAACACTCGGTGTGACAGGAGGGATCATTGGGGGCATGGGGCTTATTCCGGGTATGCCGAATGTGGCGTTTCTTACGCTTGGTGTCGCTTGCGGTGGCGGTGCGTATTTGTTGGCAAATAGAGAGATACGATCGACCGAAGAGAGTTTAACGCAGGATAGCCAGCCTGCGCCGCCGCCTCCACCCAAGGAATTGAGCTGGGATGATGTACTTAATGTCGATCTGATTGGTTTAGAGGTCGGATATAAATTAATCCCATTAGTCGATAAATCCCAGGGTGGACAACTGATGAATCGAATAAAAGGGGTTCGTAAAAAATTATCCCAAGAGCTGGGTTTTTTAATTCCCCCTGTGCATATTCGAGATAATCTAGAGCTGACCCCCAATGCGTATCGAATTACTTTACATGGTGTGCCATTGGGCGAGGCAGAGATTTACACTGAGAAGGATTTAGCGATTAATCCAGGCCAGGTATTTGGTGATTTATCAGGGATCGCGAGTCGTGATCCAGCCTTTGGCTTAGAAGCGGTTTGGATTGACATAACACAACGTGATCATGCCCAAACGCTAGGTTATACCGTGGTGGATGCAAGTACTGTTGTGGCAACACATCTGAGTCAGATATTACAGATGCATGCACATGAGCTGCTAGGCCGGGAAGAAGTGCAGCAGTTGGTAGACAAGCTTGGCAAGGTAGCTCCGAAGCTTATCGAAGAATTGATACCAAATGCATTATCATTGGGTGTTTTATTGAAAGTATTGCAAAGTTTATTAGAGGAAAATATTCCAATCCGCGATATGCGTACCATTGCTGAGACCTTGGCAGACTGTGCTTCGAAAACACAAGATCCGCAAGTGCTAACCGCAGTAGTACGCATGTCTTTGGGGCGGTCAATTATACAGCAGATCAATGGTTCAGCTGAGGAATTAGTGGTCATTACATTGGATCCAGCACTGGAACAAATATTGCAAAAAACGACACAGGTCGCTAATGAAAACGGCGCGGCAATTGAGCCAGGGTTGGCTGAAAGAATACATGTGTCGCTGCAGGAGGCCGTGCAACAGCAAGAGATGGCAGGTCAACCTGCAATACTGTTAGTATCTTCAGTTTTACGGCCAATGCTAGCCAAATACATTCGACGGTCAATGCCAAATGTACACGTGCTCTCATTTAATGAAATTCCTGATAATAAACAAATCAAAGTGATATCAACGGTGGGAGCATGATACATATTTTTAAGCCTGGGTTGCTCCAAGGTCGCAGGATACATCGGGTGGTAAAAAAGATAGAGAGACTGCATCAATGAAGTTGAAACGTTTTAATGCGCCCGATATCAGACAGGCAATCAGTAAAGTGAGAGAAGAATTAGGCTCTGACGCCGTGATTTTGTCAAATAAAAAAACGCAGACAGGTGTGGAAATTATTGCGGCAGTTGATTATGACGATGCCATTCTCTCGGAGTCAACCGTTGAAGCGGTGGCATTACCAGAAAAAAATATGAAAAACCGCGAAGAAAATCATAAAAACTTGGCAGGCTTAATGGATGATATGTCGAGCATAATGAAGCCGCAAGCGGATGAAGACGCCCCATTTTGGAAGCGTGTTATGGCAGAATCTTATGATAAGAATACTGAAAAAAAATCAACCTCAATAAAACCATCGAAAGATATTTTTCAGGGCGTAATCAATAACGCAGGGAATCAATCAGAGAAAAAAGATTGGGCACCACAGTTGGTTAGCGATGATGAGGAGATTGAATCTTTTATTCCTTCGTATACGAGGAATGGAAAGTTGGCTTCATTAGATAATCAACATCACGTTGATAATCAGGAATCGCAATTAGCCGAGTTTGCCAAAAAAATACCGCGAGAAGATTTAAATAAAAATACGCCTGAAGATGGAAAGTCATTGACTAATGTCTGGAAAGAGTTAAATGATTTGCGTGGTTTGCTAGAGCATCAAATGTCGTCATTAGCTTGGGGGGATATGGGTAAACGGACGCCTCAAAAAGCTAAGGTATTACGTAAATTGATGGAGTTAGGTATCAGTCCTGTTATCAGTCGTCGTATTTTGCAAGAAGTCAAAGAAGAAGAGCCGTTTGATGTGGTATGGAAGCGGGCATTAACCGTGTTGGCGACTCGACTGAAAGTGATGGATGATGTTGTTTTAAAGCATGCCGGTGTTTTTGCCTTGGTAGGTCCTACGGGGGTGGGAAAAACCACAACATTGGCAAAAATGGCTGCGCGGTATGCATTAGCTTATGGCGCCGATGATATTGCACTGGTGACCACAGATAACTATCGAATTGGAGCGCATGAACAACTGAGAACTTATGGACGTATTTTGGGCGTTCCAGTGCGTATCGCCAATGATGCGACTGAGCTGAAAAATGTATTGAAATCGCTCTATGATAAAAAGCTTATTCTCATTGATACGGCGGGTACCAGTCAAAGAGACTTACGGTTATCAGAACAGTTTGCGATGTTGAGTGAAGGATCTCCTTTAATTAAAACATTTTTGGTGTTATCAGCGGCCTCGCAAATTAATGTCATGGACGAAATTGTTCGAGCTTATCAAAAAGTCGTATTAGATGGCTGTGTGGTAACAAAGCTTGACGAAAGCAGTCTTTTGGGAGGGGCTTTATCTATTATTTATCATTATAAATTACCCTTGGCTTACTTGAGTGATGGGCAGCGAGTACCTGAAGATTTACATACAACACGTCCTGTGGATTTGATAAAACGTACTGTCCAGATGATGCACAAAGGCAATTACCGTATTGATGATGAGGTGATAGAAATGGCGTTTGGAGGATCTGATGATGGGTTTTGTTAACGGTCATCGGGATCAAGCCGAAGGATTACGAAAAATGAAGGTGCATCGTCCGGTACGAGTGATTGCGGTGACCAGCGGCAAAGGTGGGGTAGGTAAGACCAATATATCGGTGAATCTCGCCATTTCGTTAGCCGCCAGGGGGCGACGAACGGTACTTATGGATGCAGATCTAGGTTTGGCTAATATTGATATTCTGCTGGGCTTGCATCCTGTTCAAAATTTATCACACGTGATTAATGGTGAGTGCCAGTTAAGTGAAATATTACTGACTGGTCCGAACGATGTTCAAATTATCCCGGCGGCATCGGGTGCCCAGCGGATGGCGGAGCTCAGCGATGCTGAGCATGCCGGCTTGATTCAAGCATTTAGTGATTATAGAGAAGATGTTGATGTATTAATTATTGATACAGCCGCAGGGATTTCGTCAAGTGTCGTCAGTTTCTGCAAAGCGGCACAAGAAGTGCTCGTCGTGGTATGTGATGAGCCAACATCAATTACCGACGCTTATGCATTGATTAAATTGTTAAGCAGAGATCATGGATTGCATCGATTCCATATTTTAACCAATAAAATACATAGTCAGCGGGAGGGGCAGGATTTGTTTAATAAATTAGAAAAGGTTACTGATCGATTTTTAGATGTTGTATTAAGCTTTATGGGGGGGCTGCCTTATGATGACGTACTTAGAAAATCGATTCAAAGGCAAAAATCGGTAGTTAGTGCTTATCCAAATAGCAAAATATCAATGGCATTTAAGATATTAGCGGAACGTGTCGATAGATGGCCCATGCCGTCGGTAGCAACCGGCCAACTGGAGTTTTTTATAGAGCGACTGGTTCGCGCAAGTCAACTAAATACGGAGGTTACGCTATGAATGGACTCGTAATGTATGAAGAGACAAGCCAAAGAAAAGGCGATGATTCGCTGATAATAAAACATGCGGCGCTAGTAAAGCGCATTGCTTATCATTTAGTTAGTCGCCTACCTCCCAGTGTTCAGCCTGATGATCTTATCCAAGCCGGTATGATCGGCCTTTTAGAAGCATCAAAGAATTATGATTCAAATCAAGGGGCCAGTTTTGAGACATATGCAGGAATAAGAATTCGTGGTGCGATGCTCGATGAAATTCGGCGCAGTGATTGGGCTCCGCGATCAGTTCATAAAAAAGCGCGTTTGGTAGCAGAAGCGGTGAGAAATGTCGAGAATGAAACAGGGAGAGATGCTCGGGATCATGAAGTAGCAAGTATCCTGGATGTATCCATTGATGAATATCATCGTATGGTGCAAATCGCATGTGGGTATCGTGTGATGAGCTTTGAAGATATTAGTCCTGGTGATGAAGCTCATGTCGATAATTTTGCAGATGAACGAGGCAGTCCTTTAGATGGTTTACAACAGGCAGATTTCCGTAAAATTTTAGCCGGAGAAATATCCAATCTACCTGAGCGTGAGCGGTTGGTCATGGCATTGTACTATGAAGAAGAACTAAATTTGCGAGAGATAGGTGAAGTCTTAGGTGTGAGTGAATCTAGAGTATGTCAAATACACAGTCAAGCTGTTATTCGTTTGCAAGCACGTATGGATTCTTGGAAGAACGATGTTTAATTGTCTAGTTTATAATAGGTCATATATTAGGGGGTTAGCTTGGACAAGAACATGAAAATTTTGATTGTGGATGATTTTTCCACAATGCGTCGAATTATTAAAAATCTTTTACGCGACTTAGGTTTTAACAATACGGCTGAAGCTGATGATGGTAGCAGCGCTTTTCCTATGCTGGAGAATGGTCGTTTTGATTTTTTAGTGACGGACTGGAATATGCCAGGAATGACAGGTATCGAATTACTTAAGAAAGTACGTAAAAATGAAAAAATTTGTTCACTTCCTGTATTAATGGTGACCGCAGAACAGAAGAGGGAACAAATCGTAGATGCTGCGCAAGCCGGTGTGAACGGCTACATTGTAAAGCCTTTTACGGCGATAACGCTTAAAGAAAAAATTGATAAAATTTTCGAACGTATTGACGCAAAATGAAATTATAAAAGAGGCGATATATGTCTTCGCTAGAGAATAAAGAAATTGATAAAGAGATATTGGTATGTGCTAAAAACCTGGTGCAAGCACTGGAAGGAGGTCATGTCGACAGTGCAAATATGTTAATCGACAGAATAGCTAGTATTAAAGGTGTTAGCCTTTTTCAGGAATTAGGGAAATTAACTAGAGATTTTCATGAAGCACTGAATAGTTTTAGGGCGGATGAAAATTTGGTGAGCTTGGCAGAAGAAGAAATTCCCAATGCAAAAGAACGCCTGTATTATGTGATTAATAAAACGGAAGAGGCGGCTAACAAAACATTAAATGCCGTCGAAGATGCCATGCCTTTATGTGATGCAATTGAAGAGAAATCATGTGGGCTCAATACAACTTGGGATCGATTTACTCGACGTGAGCTGTCTGCGCAAGAATTTAGAGAATTATCTAGGGAAATAGCTGGTTTTTTAACGGGTACCTCAGAAGATGTTATGAAGGTACGAAGTAAGCTGAATGATATTTTAATCGCGCAAGATTTTCAAGATATCACAGGGCAGATTATACGAAAAGTGATTGTTTTAGTAGAAAGTGTCGAAGCGAATTTAGTGAATTTAGTGCGTATGGGTGGTGATTCCAGAACTCACTTTAATCCAAAGAATAAAGTCGCAGAACGGGAACAAGAAGGCAAGCTGGAGGGACCTCAAATACCTGGTAAGGAATTGGACGGGGCTGTAAAAAACCAAGACGAAGTTGATGATTTATTGTCTAGTTTAGGGTTTTAAGGAATGTTTATATGGCATTTGATGCAGACGACGAAATATTACAAGATTTCCTGGTAGAAGGAAGCGAAATTCTTGAAAAATTAAGTGAGCAGCTGGTTGAGTTAGAGCAAGCGCCAACTGATAGTGATTTGCTGAATGCTGTTTTTCGAGGATTTCATACAATTAAGGGAGGGGCAAGTTTTATTAATTTGACTGGTCTGGTAGATGTTTGTCATGTCGCAGAAGATGTTTTCAACTTGTTAAGGCAAGGTGAGCGAGAGGTTAATGCACATGTGATGGATGTTATGCTACGAGTCCTTGATGTGCTTAATGAAATGTTTGAGACACTACGTGCTGGAGAAGAGCCAGCCGCTGCTGATTCAGAACTGATTAATCAGTTAAAAGAAATTAAATCTGGAAAAATTATTTGCTCTGAACCCGAGAAAAATTCTTCGGCTGCATCCAATGAGAATATTGATGTTGGATTGACTCGTGGAAATCAGCAGCAAGGACTAGACGAAACCACGGAGACTAGTCTTGCGAATACTGATGAAATTTCTGATCAGGAATTTGAAGAATTGCTTGATCATTTGGAACAGCAAAATGAACAACCCAATACTGAAATATCAACCACCGATCCGTTTGATGGAGAAACGCATAAACACATCGAAGAAAAAAACTCAGAGGATATATCTGATGAAGAATTTGAATTTTTATTAGATGAGTTTCATGGTAAAGGTGCGGATGGGGGATTAATAACGCAAGATAGTGATCAGCAACAGCCAGCAGATGTGACACATGTTCCCTTAGCACCTGGCCTTGAATCTTCTGAAAAAGAAAATATCACCGATGAAGAATTCGAGAATTTATTGGACGAACTTCATGGACCAGGAAAACACACGGCCATTGCTAATACCTCACAAGAAAATGCACCCGTGAGTCAGTTTGTCCAGTCCAGTGATGTTGTACTAAAGCCAACAATAAATGAGCCTAAGCAGGATGTAATAGAATCTAAGGCGATTAAAAAAACAACAAAAGACGCAAATAAAAAGCCGTCAAAGGAAGTCTCTCCTTCACAAAATGAAACCAGCGTTCGCGTTGATACCAAACGTCTAGATGACATTATGAATATGGTCGGTGAACTCGTTTTGGTGCGTAATCGACTAATGACGCTGGAAAGTGCTTTGGGTAACGAGGAAATTGCTCATGCCATCGGTAATTTGGATTTAGTCACTGGCGATTTGCAAGCCGCAGTGATGAAAACGCGCATGCAACCCATTAAGAAAGTTTTTGGTCGTTTTCCCCGAGTTGTACGAGATCTAGCGCGTAGTTTGAAAAAAGAAGTTAATTTAGAACTGCAAGGTGAGGAGACAGATTTAGATAAAAATTTGGTCGAAGCATTAGCGGATCCGTTAGTGCATTTAGTTCGGAATGCTGTCGATCATGGTATCGAAATGCCCTCTGATAGAGAACAAGCAGGCAAGCCGAGACAAGGGAATATTGTCTTGTCAGCAGAACAAGAAGGCGACCATATTTTACTCATCATTAGTGATGATGGTGGTGGCATGGATCCCGATGTGCTGCGTCGAAAAGCTATTGAAAAAGGTGTAATGGATGAAGATAGTGCAGCAAGAATGGATGATCAAGAATGTTTTTCATTAATTTTTTCACCGGGATTTTCCACTAAATCTGAAATTTCAGATATTTCTGGTCGTGGTGTTGGCATGGATGTTGTGAAGACGCGTATTGTGCAACTCAATGGCAGCATTGAAATTGACTCTAAAATAGGTCGTGGTACACGATTAAGCATTAAAGTACCGCTGACGCTAGCGATTATGCCAACACTGATGGTGGGACTAGAACGGCAAATATTTGCGCTTCCCTTAACCAGTGTCAGCGAAATATTCAATTTGGACTTGACCCGAACTAATGTGGTTGATGGGCAGCTTGTCATTATGTTGAGAGAAAAACCCTTACCGTTATTTTTTTTGGCTGATTGGCTGATTAATAATAGAGGTCAGTCGGCGGCACAAACTGGACATGTGGTTGTAGTATCGGTCGGTAATCAACGAGTCGGTTTTGTTGTTGAGCATTTAATAGGACAGGAAGAGGTCGTTATTAAACCGCTGGGGGCGATGCTACATGGAACTCAAGGGTTGGCGGGTGCAACGATTACGGGCGACGGAAGGATTGCCCTTATTTTAGATGTGCCTAGCCTCGTTAAATGTTATGGAACGTAGGATGCCGATTGCTTAGAAAAATACTGTGCAATAAAATTATTGTGTTCCAATTTCTTAGATGTGTATATTGTTGCTGTGCTTTTTAACTAAATAAATTTCAGGTCAAAGAGGTGCATGCGATGCCGGTAAAGGTTTTGGTGGTCGATGATTCAATGTTTTTCCGTCGCCGTATTATCGAAATACTGAATACTGATCCGAATATCGAAGTCATGGATACGGCTAACGATGGTGCCGAGGCTGTTGAGAAAGCGTGTCGACTTGAACCTGATGTTATCACCATGGATGTTGAAATGCCGGTCATGAATGGAATTGAAGCAGTAAGAAAAATTATGCAATTGAATCCAACCCCGATTTTGATGTTTTCTTCGGTAACAACGGATGGTGCTCAGACAACCTTAGATGCATTAGAGGCGGGTGCCATTGATTATTTTCCTAAGCGATTTACGGATATAGCTAAGGATAAGGCACAGCTAAAAAAAATATTATGCCAGCGCATAAATACACTTTCTTATTCTATAAAAAATAAAAAAAATCTTTACCAGCAGTCATTATTGACAAGCAACAATTTAGCTAAATTTCGTATTACTCAACATTCAAGCTTGGTAGAGCCAACAATAAAACCATCAATTATAGTAATCGGTACTTCAACGGGTGGTCCGCTTGCATTACAAACTCTGTTAAAACAAATCCCAAAAAATTTTTCTGCTCCGATTTTGATTGTTCAGCATATGCCGGCGGAATTTACTTTTGCATTTGCTAAGCGTCTTAATGAGATATGTAAAATAACGATAAAAGAAGCGAGTAATGGATGTGTGTTGCGGCCAGCCACTGCCTATTTAGCGCCAGGGGGTAAACAAATGATGATAAAAAATCGATCGCGGGAGTCTATCATTGTGATTGAAAGCGGAGATAAAAATATGACGTATAAACCCAGTGTGGATGTTACTTTTTCATCGCTAGCGAATGATTATCATGGCAAAGTGCTTGCGATTATTCTCACTGGCATGGGGACTGATGGTTGCCGGGGCGCCAAGCGGCTAAAAGATAAAGGTGCGATTATCTGGGCGCAAGATGAGGCCTCTTGTGTTATTTACGGAATGCCTTCGGCCGTTATACAAGCCGGTTTAACTGAAAAAGTGTTGCCCATAAAAGAGATAGGCATCAATTTAGCCAACGTGGTATAACCGATGGATTATTTAACAATCTTTGGCATGCTATTGGCCGTGGTGGCGATCCTTGTTGGACAGAGCTTGGATGGAGGTCATATTGGCTCATTAATTAATGGGCCTGCGTTAATGATTGTGTTGGGAGGTAGTGTCGGTGCAATTATGGTGCAAGCGCCATATCGCGAGTTCAAACGTGCGCTTAGTCTTGCACTCTGGATCTTGTTTCCCAAAAATCAACAAGAAAAAATGCTGATTAAGAAGCTTGTTTCATGGAGCGATATCGCAAGAAAAGAAGGATTGCTGGGCTTGGAGACAGCTTCGGAAAGTGAAAAAGATGTGTATGCACGAAAGTGTCTCGATTTATTAATTGAAGGGCGAGAGCCAAATGTCATTAGAGCCATATTGGAAGTTGAAATTGATGCCAAGCAAGACTATGACTTAACTGCAGCGCGGTTGTACGAGGCCATGGGAGGTTATGCACCGACGATTGGTATTCTAGGTGCAGTGATGGGGTTGATCCATGTGATGGAAAATTTAGCAGATCCGAGCAAACTTGGCGCTGGTATTGCCACGGCCTTTGTGGCGACGATTTATGGCGTTGGTCTTGCAAATTTATTATTATTGCCTATTTCTAGCAAATTAAAAAGCATTATAAGCCATCAAACGAAAGTTCGCGAAATGGTGATGGAAGGGGTTGTTTCCATTGCTGAAGGTGACAATCCGAGAAATATAGAAGTAAAAATGAAGAGTTTTTTCCCGCATTTAACATTTGATGTTGTCAAAAAAAAGAGAAAAAAATAATATATTCCCTATGTCAAAGTTGAAGAACCATCGATCAAAAGGTGTCTGGTAGGACGAGCTAGCACTTGACCATGCTTGTCTAATATCGATGATTACAATAGGAGGTTATATTTGCATGGCGCGACGTCGACGGCTGGAGCCAGAAAATCATAATCATGATCGGTGGTTAATTTCGTATGCGGATTTCATTACACTATTATTTGCTTTTTTTGTCGTATTGTACGCTCTGTCATCCGTCAATCAAGGGAAGTATAAGGTGCTTTCTGATTCATTAATCACTGCATTTAAAACCGAACCGAGAGCGATACAACCGATTCAAGTGGGAGAAATCAGTCGTGCTAAAGTAATCAATATAATGAAACACGATGCACAGAAGTCGACGCCAGATACGAATACCAAGGATAATCCGGAGAAAGCAGATAACTATTTAGAAGTCAACTTGCAGGAGATGGCGGATAAAATAGAACATGCAATGGACCAGCTTATTAATCAGGATCTAGTGAAAGTCAGGCGATCTAAGAGTTGGTTAGAGATAGAGATAAACTCTAGCCTGCTATTTAATAGTGGAAATGCCAAATTTGTCAAAAAATCGGCATCGGTGTTAAAGGATATCGCTAAAATCATGAAATCTTTTCCTAACCCGGTTAACGTAGAAGGATTTACCGACAATGTGCCGATAAAGAATGAGATGTTTCCTTCCAATTGGGTGCTTTCTGCCGCACGTGCTGCCAGTGTGGTACATATCTTTGAGAAAAATGGGGTAGCGCCTGAGCGGATGACGGCCATTGGTTACGGTGAATATCGGCCGATTGCAGATAATACGAGTCCCTCAGGGCGTCGTAAAAATAGGCGGGTGGTCTTGGCGGTGTTGGCGGAAAATAAAACGGTACGCATTGACAAGCGCACGTCGCAACCGCTTAATGCAAAAGCAAGAGAAAAAGCTGTTCAATAATATGACTCACAGGACTGTCAAATTATTGTTAGTCCTGTGCCAGTGGTCAGGCTAGTTTTCTTTAACGAAGAATCTTCTTAGTTGGAATTATACCCGTCGCGAACTATTCTCAGGCATTTTTGGTTTTTGTCTTTTCCCCCGAATGTGCGCTAAAAAACTCTGCATAACGCTAGCTATGCCGGTGTTTTTGACATACTCCTGGATAAAAACTCAAGTACTCCAGCCCTCGGCGAAATGATCTGCTTGGGTATATGCTTTCGCATTGAGCCATGATTTATTGCTTAATTCATGGCTGGTACAATTATTGATTGTTTTACATCAATTCCATTACAAGGCGTCTTTTGATTGGGTGTGATGATTTATTGATCGATCATTATTTTTCCTTCAAGTAGATATTTGCGACGGTTATTAGGTATATCGAGTAAAGAGAGGGTGTTGTGCTAAAAGTCTGGGCGATTGCGAATCAAAAAGGTGGCGTTGGAAAAACGACAACAGCCGTCAGCCTAGCGGGCATCTTGGCAAAATCAGGGCGACCAACGTTATTGATGGATCTTGATCCCCATGGTTCTCTCTCTAGTTATTTCGGCTATGATCCTGACCATGCAAAAAATAGTATTTATCAGTTGTTTCAAGATAAACCTCCAGAGCCTCGAAATATATTGGCAGAAACTGGAATTGAGCATCTTGCTTTGTTACCGGCATCAACAGCGATGGCAACCTTGGATCGGCAGCTGGGATCTCAGATGGGCAAAGGTTTAGTTATCGCCAATGCCATTAAGGCATTAGTTAATGATTTTGAGTTTGTATTGATCGACTGCCCTCCAATTCTTGGCGTGTTAATGGTGAATGCGATGGCCGCCTGTGAACACTTAATCATACCGGTCCAGACGGATTATTTAGCAATAAAAGGTTTGGAGAGAATTATTAATACACTGAAAATGATTACCCGGGCGAGCAAGAGACATTTACCTTATACCATTGTTCCGACCATGTTTGATAAACGCATCCGTGTTTCCCATGATAGTTTACGAATACTACGGGAAGATCATCCGTATCATCTTTGGGAAGGTGTTATTCCAGTTGATACCATGTTTAGAGAGGCATGCTTGACAAAAAAGCCACTCACCATTTTAAAGCCGAATGCACGTGGTTCGATTGCATACCGTCATTTGTTGAATCGACAGTTAAATATTGTACCGAAACCAGAAGCGGAATTAATGGCATGAGAGACGAAGAGATGGATGATAGTTTGATTTGTCAACGAGATGCCATCAATTATTATTTGCATTCATTATTACAATCGAATGTAAGTCACGCGGATACCGTTCATATAGCGCCAGTAATCGCGAATCCTTCTATTACTGAACTACCCGTTGATGCTGACCAGATTAATTCCATTAATGAAGAAAAAAAATTAGAACTTTTGTTTTTTTCAGTCGCGGGCTTGGGGTTAGCCTGTATAAAGCAAGATGTGGCAGATGTGATTGATTGTGTCTCTGATATTTTAGCGGTGCCAGATTCGCCAAATTGGTTGATGGGATTGTATCCTCATGAAGGGGCTTATGTGAAAGTAATCGATCCTTATTTATTGTTAGTTCCAGAAAAAAGAAGAAAAGGAAAGCTTGATAAAAAATGCCACAAAATTGAGAAAATTTTATTGATTGGTAACGGTGATTGGGGGGTCGCAAGTGAAACGGCGATGCAAGTTGAACGAATGAGTTCATCAAGTATTAAATGGAATAAAGAAAAAAATCTGGGTAATAATTTATTATGCGGTACGATCAAATCACATCATTGTGCGATGATTAATATTAAAAAAATTCTATGTGTTATGGCATCTTAATATGAAACGAGAGTGAAGCAAATGGTTCATATTGCATACCTAAAGGGTTGAATATAATGAGTGTCAATGTTGAAGATATAGATAATGACCAAGTGTTGCGTTGGGTTACATTCCAAATGGACAAAGAGGTATACGGTATTAACGTTTCTCAGGTGAGAGAAGTGTTGCGTGTATCGGAAATTGCTCCGGTCCCCGGTGCGCCTGATTATGTTTTGGGTATTATCAATTTGCGCGGTAACGTGGTTACTGTGATTGATACACGCAAGCGTTTTGGTTTATCGAGTGTTGATCCTGACGATGCCAGCCGTATTGTTATTATTGATGTTGATTCACAGCAAGTGGGAATTCTGGTCGATAGCGTCGCGGAAGTTGTGGATTTACATGCTTCATCAATAGAGACGCCGCCTAATGTTGGGAATGATGAGACATCAATGTATATAGAGGGTGTGACAAGTCTAGGTGGTGAGTTACTGATATTGGTCGATCTCAATAAATTTCTAAGTGAAGAAAAATGGCAAGAAATGGCTTCATTTTAACTGAATGTTGGAGTGAGGCTGAAGCTTCGTTTGTCGATAAACCTGGAATGAGAAAAAAATTTTGATAGATCCAATGAGTTTTATCGATGAGATGTTACAGATAGGCGTGGTAGTGTGACGGGCAGTCATTGGCATGGAAATCGTTTTAATTGTTATTATTATAATACTCGTTGTTACGGGTTTGCTGAATGTTTATTATCTTCACAAAAAGGTAGAGCAAAAATTTACCTTCGCTAAGTCGTTACAAAAAGAGATTAGCCAGATAAGTGAATCGACGGCAGCGAATCAGAACAAAGTGCAATCATTATATCATCAAATGCGCCAAATTGAAGGCCGGATAGACCAGCTCTCGTTAAAGGAGCCTTCTCAACAAATGTATCGGCACGCGGTGAAATTGGTGAAATCGGGCGCTTGTATTAACGATGTGGTGGAATCATGTGGCTTATCACGTGGTGAGGCAGAATTGATTATGTTACTGAATAAAATGGGTACCGGCGAGGCAGGGGCTTGGAAAAACGATATTGGTTAATATATCTTCTTTCACTGCGCTTTACTCCGGCATTGTCTGACCGGTATACTGTGGGGAAAAAGCGTATTTAGAAAATTTGGTCATTTTATTTTTACCCTTGGTCGTTATCTATGAGTCATTCCCTACGAGATCAACTTTTGCAAGCTGGCCTAGTGACAGATAAGAAAGTTAAGGAAGTAAAAAAAGAGAAGAAAAAACAAGCAAAGATTGTGAAAAATAAAAAGCGTCAAACAGATGATGTCATGACGGAAGGCGATTTGGCGATATATTACGCGAAAAAAGCCCAGTTTGAGAAAATGGAGCGGGATAAAGCGCTCAATGAAGCAAGAGAAGCGGCACGTGCGAAAAAAGCACTTAAAGCGAAGGTCAGGCAAATTGTTGCCCAGCACCGACAAAATGTTGACGATGGTCAGATGGTGTTTCGTTACTTAGATGGCAGTCGTGTGCGCCAAGTTTATGTGAGTGAGGCTCAGCATAAACGGTTGACGATCGGACAATTAGCGATCGTTTTGTTTGCGGGAAAAACACATTTGGTTGACAATGATATTGCAAAAAAACTTCAAGATATCTCTTATGATAAAGTTTTTTTCTTCGAGAAAGAAGAAGAGATAAAAAGCGTGGATGCAGATGATCCATACGCCAAGTACCAAGTTCCTGATGATTTAATGTGGTGATATATAGCCGCGGCAAGCTATTCCTTGACATGATTCACCGCAGGGCAGACATCGGCTTGAACTGAATAAGGCGTTTGTCTGCTTAAAAGGGGGGAGCTAAGTATGATTGACGAGGAGACTTAACGAACATTAATATCCCTTTTTTTCTAGGTAGAACTGGGTGGGCTCGCGGTTGAAAATTGTGAAAAAAATGGATTTTCCACGGATCTTTCTGAGGCTGGTAATACTCGTTGTGCCGACGGCAGAAAAATTTTCATGAGATCCAGAGTCAAACAATAGGCTGCTCATTCCTAAGCCAGTTTTTTATATTTAAAGCGCTTGGGTTGGTTGGCCTCTTCACCTAATCGTTTACGCCTGTCACTTTCATATTCTGCGAAATTTCCTTCAAACCATATGGCTTTACCATTGCCTTCGAAGGCAAGTATGTGTGTGGCAATACGATCCAAAAACCAGCGGTCATGAGAGATGACGACAACGCATCCAGGAAAGCTTAACAAGGCTTCTTCTAGAGCACGTAAGGTTTCCACATCAAGGTCGTTGGTGGGTTCGTCTAATAGCAATACATTACCGCCACTTTTTAATAGCTTTGCTAAATGTACCCGGTTTCGTTCACCGCCGGATAAGTCGCCAATTCTTTTTTGTTGATCGCTGCCTTTGAAATTAAATCGACTACAGTAGGCACGAGAAGGCATTTCGAATTTGCCCACTCGAATGATTTCTTCATTGTCTGAGATTTCTTGCCATAGGGTATGATCCTCTTTTAATGCATCTCGACTTTGGTCAACATAGGCAAGCTGTACCGTTTCTCCAATTCTTATATGACCCGAATCAGGACTTTCTTGGCCGACTAACATGCGAAAAAGTGTGGTTTTGCCCGCGCCATTTGGTCCAATAATGCCGACAATACCACCCGGTGGTAAATGGAATGATAGATTTTCGATGAGTATACGATCATCAAATGTTTTGGTCAGTGCTTCAGCTTCAATGACAAGGTCACCTAATCGCGGGCCGGGAGGGATATAAATCTCTTTCGTTTCATCGCGTTTTTGAGTCTCAAGCGATGCTAATTCTGAAAAACGTGCCACCCGTGCTTTGCTTTTTGATTGGCGTCCTTTCGGATTGGAACGAATCCATTCAAGTTCGGCATGCATTGCTTTTTGGCGAGCTCTATTTTGTTTGTCTTCCACGGCCAAACGTTTTTCTTTTTGTTCAAGCCAGTTGGAATAATTGCCTTCCCAGGGAATGCCCTGGCCACGGTCAAGTTCAAGAATCCAGCCGGCGACATTATCTAAAAAATAGCGGTCATGGGTGATCGCAACCACCGTACCAGAGTATTCATGTAAATATCGTTCTAACCAGGCAATCGAGTCTGCGTCAAGATGGTTGGTCGGTTCGTCGAGCAAGAGCATATCAGGGGCAGACAAGAGTAGTTGGCATAATGCGACGCGTCGTTTTTCACCACCCGAGAGGTGAGCGATGGCGGCATCCCAAGGGGGCAACTGTAGCGCATCGGCGGCAATATCTAAGCGCCGATCAATATCCCAACCATCGGTTGCATCAATGGCATCTTGCAATTGCCCTTGTTGCTCCAAGAGCGTATTCATTGCTTCATCGCTCATCGGTTCCATAAACTTCATGCTAATTTCATTGAAGTTATCGACTAATTGTTTTATGTCTGCGACCCCCTGCTCAACGTTTTCTCGCACGGTTTTGTTGGCGGCTAATCGGGGTTCTTGTGGTAGATAACCGATGCGTATGCCCGATAAAGGATGGGCTTCGCCTAAATAATCGTTATCTATACCCGCCATGATTTTCAGCAGGCTGGATTTTCCTGATCCGTTTAGTCCGAGGACGCCAATTTTTGCACCTGGAAAAAAAGACAATGAGATATCTTTTAAAATTTCCCGTTTAGGTGGCACGATTTTACCCACGCGATTCATGGAGAATATGTATTGGGCCATTGATCCCTTATTCCTTAATGAAAAATTTTCTTATATGCTGCCAGCTTGTTGTGTGATATCAAGATAAACGGTGAGCCGCTGACCCGCTTTAAGATAGTCTTGGCGGCGGATACCGTTCCACCGAATGAGTTCCTTGATACTGACGTTAAATTTTTGTGAAATTCTACTTAAAGAGTCGCCTTTACGAACTCGGTAGCCGATTTTTTTGGTTAGGATGTGTGACGAATGCGGAGAAAAATCGGCTTTTTGAAAACGCCCTTTTTGCCAAATAGTGAGTTTTTTGCCCGCCAATAGCGGGTCGAGTGGCGAGAGTCCATTCCATCGGGCTAGGCTTTTATAGCTGATGTTATAACGTTTGGATATGCCCCATAAGGTATCACCGCGCTTGACTCGGTAACTTAATTTTTGTTTACCTGGTCGGCGTTTATTTTGGAATGAGCGGAGTCGTTGTTCGGCACTGAGCACGTAACTTGCGTTATTTTTGTTCGTTACCGGAATGGCTAAATTTTGGCCTATCCGGATCGAATCACTCTTTATTTGGTTGACATCTGAAATTAAATTAGGGCTTGTTTGATATGCACGGGCAATGGAACTTAAGGTTTGGCCTTTTAATATTTGGTGGCGTTTCCATTGTATGCGTTTGTCGCTAGGAAATGTGGCTAAATTTTGAATGAAAATTTTTTGTTTTTCGACAGGGATCATGAGTTGATGAGGACCGTTAGGGTCCGTTGCCCACCGATTAAAAGCGGGATTCAGTAAGTACAATTCTTCTACGCTGATTTTGGCAAGCTCAGCCGCACGAGCAAGATCAATTTGTGATCCCACGTCTACCTGGGCCATGTAAGGGACGTTGGCAATGGGAGGAAGTTTGATGCCGTATTTTTTTGGATTCATTACGATTGTCGAAATAGCTAATAGCTTAGGCACGTAGCCGCGAGTTTCTTTAGGCAGGTTGAGAGACCAAAAATCGGTCGGTTTGTTGCGTTTTTTATTTTTGCGAATGGCGCGGTTTACCGTGCCTTGGCCGGAATTATAGGCGGCAAGCGCTAATAACCAATCGTTGTCAAATTTTTTATGCAGGAATTTTAGGTAAGTGATGGCCGCTCGAGTGGATGCCAGAATATTGCGACGTCCATCATACCACCAGTTTTGTTTCAGCCCATAAATACGACCGGTACTTGGGATAAATTGCCAAATTCCTGAAGCTCGGCCGTGGGAATAGGCGAAGGGTTGGAAGGCACTTTCTACGATCGGGAGTAGTGCAATTTCCAATGGCAAGTTTTGTTTTTCAACCTCTTCAACAATCAAGTGAAGATAACGCCGTGCTCGTTGAGCGATTTGGCTCATATATGATTTATGTCGGATGTACCATGTTAAATCGACTTTGGTGCCGGGATATTGGTGTCTTAGTTTGAGACCTTGCCGTATTCTGTCCCATAAATTATCGAGTGTTGGCCGCTTGGTATAAATGACGGGGCCTTCAGTCACCGGGTTGTGGGGGATAGCGGCTTCATTGAAGTGACCGTTAGGTAACGAGCGCTGACCCGGCAATTGTCCAACAATCCTGGGTAGGCCTGAACTGAGTGGCAGTTTGAATGATTCGTTTTCTTGCCAACTCGCCGGATCTAGATGCAGTAACCAGTCAATAAATAGCGGGGCTTCATCGTCATATTGATTGATTTTGTCGTTTGGGAAGTGCTTGAATCGAGTGTTTTGAGGCTCGTCAGTATAGTCCAAATGATGGCTAATGGTCGAGGTGTTGGCCGCCGCAAGGCTGAGAAATAAACTAGGTTGTTCGCTGAGCGATTTATTTTTAAGCGGAAAATTCGCTGTTATCTCAACCGGTGTGGCCGCTGGCGCAGTACTGGCTAATGGTGGAGTTGAGCAAACAAAGCTGAGTAGCAGTATGCCGATCGATGGATATAATTTAATCGAGAATCCCATCAATTTCACTACCGGTATATTGTTTGAAGAGACCATTGGTTGTGTGATCGTATAAAGGGTGCGGTACAGCCATATCATACTGGAAATAATGCTCGGGCGGAAGCGTCTATCGCTGTCACGAAGGAGCGGTGGTGTGCTGATCCTATTAGGAGATTTGCAAAGCTCCATTTTTACGCGCCTTGGCATTGCCGTTTGCTGATAACTCGTTTCATTGATGTTGAGTCTTGTCTGCGTAAGGTGACGGAGGTATTACGATTTAGCAATTTTTGTGCTGTACTTTGATTGGTCATCGTAATTGGGTGTCTTGTCCTGGTTTATCAGTAAGCTCATCACCGAGTATTGGGCGCACGAAGGTAGAATCGTCATTGGAGGGATGTCGTCATATTGAGTGAGAGTAACAGTATTATCTTCCATTCCTCTAGCGACCCGCTTGAGGTTTCGAGAACCCTTTGGTAAAAAATCCATCAGTTGTCATTCAAAATGGTTGGCAGTGGAGATATTTTAATCTATATATTTGTGCTTCTTTGTTAATTTTGGTTTTTGTGGTGTTCATGCTGGCGTTTGTCTGGTTGCATTCATGTAGTTCAAAGACAATTGTCCACTTAAAATTATTGGTTTCATTTAATGATGTTTATTATGCCAGTATTTGCTAACGACAGGTTATTTATTGGCGAGTCTATGGTATATTTGGGTAAGCCTGTTAAGGCATGTATGCACTTATTATTCTCTAAAGGTTAACGTGATTGTTAACATAATACAATGTTTTACTCGGAATTTTTAGTCGTTTTCATGAAAAATCTACTAAAAATATTGGCATCAAAAAATAAACGAAATGTCATTACACCTCAAACGAGTTTGCCGGATGAAGTCCAGCAGAAATTACGCCTTTGGTATACAACGAGTTTAGGGGCAAGTCTTGCAAAAGAAGAGTCTCATGAACTCGCCAGTGTTTTGCCGGCTTTTTTTGGATATCACTGCTTGCAAATAGGTTATACCCACGCGCCTGATTATTTTGTGGTAAGTCCCATTCGCCATAAAATTGTCATGGATCTCGATCTTTCTCATGGTGAGCAAGGTAATGTGCAATTTTATTCAAAGCCGGAAGCTTTAGCGGTGGCAACGGATAGTGTTGATCTCGTTCTGTTACCCCACACCTTAGAATTAAATGCGGATCCGCATGAGGTATTGCGTGAGTCTGATCGTGTGTTAGTACCCGAAGGTCGTTTGGTGATCATCGGTTTTAACCCGTGGAGTTTTTGGGGGGTGCGACATATGTTTTCTCGGCATTCAGGCGAGGTGCCTTGGTGTGGTCGTTTTATTAGCTTGATGCGTTTAAAGGACTGGCTGGCATTATTGGGTTTTGAGATCGAATTGGCGAAGACATTTTTTTATCGGTTGCCGATAGCCAGTGAGCATATTTCAAAAAGGCAGCCTCTCTTTCACAGAATTGGTGGGAAATTTTGGCCAGCATTTGGAGGAACGTATATATTGGTTGCTAGAAAAAGAGTCACGACACTGACGCCGATTCGACCACGTTGGCGGCGGCGGCGCGCATTTATTAATCCGGGTTTAGTGGAGACTCGACAATGAGTGTTGGAAACCGAACAATGGTTGAGATTTTTACGGATGGTGCTTGTCGGGGGAATCCGGGACCCGGTGGTTGGGGGGCATTATTGCGTAGGGGAACTAAAGAAGAAACCCTGCGAGGCAGTGAAGCTTTGACCACCAATAATCGCATGGAAATGATGGCGGTCATTAAAGCGTTACAAGCATTAAAAGATCCATCTGACGTGAACTTATCTACCGATTCTCAATATGTGGTGAAGGGAATGACGGAATGGTTGTCGGGATGGAAAAAACGAGGCTGGAAAACGGCGAGTAAACAACCGGTGAAAAATGTAGATTTGTGGCGCGAGATCGATGAATTAGCCAACCAACATCGCATTACTTGGCATTGGGTACGAGGTCACTCGGGTCACGCTGAAAATGAGTTGGCGGATCAGCTTGCCAACTTAGCGATAGATCAAATGTGAATTAAAAAATGAGACAAGTAGTTTTAGATACAGAAACGACGGGCTTGGAGCCCGCCAAAGGGCATCGTATCATTGAGATTGGTGCGGTTGAATTGATTGATCGACAATTAACCCATAACCATTTTCATCATTACCTACAGCCAGATCGTGAAATTGATGAAGGTGCGTTGCAGGTACATGGTATTACGCAAGAATTTCTTGCAGATAAACCCCGCTTTAACGACATTGCCCAAGCTTTCCTTGATTTTATCCGTGGTGCTGAATTGATTATACATAATGCACCTTTTGATATTGGGTTTCTTAATAATGAGTTGCGTTTGCTCGGTAGTCAATGGGGACGGTTGGACGATTATTGTCAATTCATTGATACGTTAGTGTTGGCGCGGCAATTTCATCCGGGCCAAAAAAATAATTTAGATGCGCTGTGTAAACGTTATGGTGTTCATAATTTACACCGAGAATTACATGGGGCGTTGTTAGACTCAGAGATTTTAGCTGATGTCTATTTAGCGATGACAGGCGGGCAGATTAGTTTGTCTTTCAGTCACCAGTTGGATAGGCAAGTTGTTGAACAAGTTGTCGTTGTTGAAGCTATTCGTCGGCTTGATCCGAATCGGCCAAAATTAAAAGTACACTATGCGAGTGAAGGTGAGTTATCACAGCATGCAAAACGGATGGCGGCAATTGATCAAGCTTGCGGTGGCAAGAGTCTTTGGAATAATATTTGAGGAGCTTTGAAGATGCCTTGGTTGAGCAAGGCATCTTCTGAGTATTTTATTGAATTGGCACCCGCCCCTGAAATAATTCAGCATTGAGCCACATATGGACGGCAATGCTTGCAAAATAGCCGATGGCGATGGCTGGCATCCACCTTAGGTGACCAAAAAAGGTGTATTTTCCTTTAGCTTGTCCCATCAGTGCAACGCCAGCAGCGGAGCCGATGGATAATAGGCTACCACCGACTCCCGCCGTGAGTGTAACGAGTAGCCATTGTCCCGTTGACATATCGGGTTGCATGGCAAGCACGGCAAACATGACGGGTATATTGTCTATAATGGCGGATAATATACCCACCATGATATTTGCATTAGTGGCTCCCCAATTGACGTACATGACATCAGAAATCAGCGATAAATAGCCAATAAAGCCAAGTCCACCGACACATAACACAACACCATAAAAGAACAATAAAGTATCCCATTCCACTCTGGCTATTTTTTGGAATACGTCAAATGCGATGATATCTCCGACCTCTTCTTCTGCTTTCTTGTCCACATAATCACGGTGATGTGTTTGACGCAAATAAAATCCCAAAATTTGCAGATAGGCGAGCCCCGTCATCATGCCAAGTACCGGCGGCATATGCAAAAAATTGTGAAAACTGACAGCCGTCGCAATGGTCAACAAGAATAAAACAATAATTCGTTTTGCGCCTCTTTTCATGACAATAACTTCGTTGACAGCCTCGGGTTTAATGTTGGGGACAGCAAAGTGCATGATACAAGCGGGTATCAAATAGTTTACCATCGCAGGAACAAACAGTGTGAAAAAAACCCAAAAATCGATAACTCCTTTTTGCCAAACCATGAGGGTTGTGATATCGCCAAAAGGGCTGAATGCACCGCCAGCATTGGCTGCAACAACAATGTTAATGCATCCAAGACTAATAAATCGTGGATTGTTTGCTCCGACAGCAAGCAGCACAGCGCACATTAATAATGCCGTTGTTAAATTGTCTGCAATCGGAGAAATAAAAAATGCCAGTATGCCTGTTAACCAGAATAAAGCGCGGTAACTAAACCCCTTCCTGATTAACCACGCGCGCAGCGTATCAAACACTAAACGCTCTTCCATGGCGTTGATATATGTCATCGCCACTAATAAAAATAAAAATAATTCGGAAAATTCCAGTAAATTGTGTCGAAACGCTTGTTCTGCCAAGCCAGGCAAGTCGTGGTTAATGTATGCCCAAGCAATGATCCCCCAGATTAATCCGGCGGCAAGTATGACGGGTTTTGATTTTCGTAAATGCGTAAATTCTTCTGCCATCACAAACGCATAAGCAATGAAAAAAATAATCAATGCCGCATAACCAACAAAGTGTGTTGTTAGATCGAGAGAGCTGGCTTGTTCGCCGGTGGAGGCACTTGCTAGTACCGGGGGAAAAACGAACAAGAAAATACTTGTCAATTGGAATAGTCTACGGCAGAAAGGGTTTGTTAGTATTTTATCCATTATAATTTAAGGTTTATGTTTAGTTTATTGAAACACGTTTATCAACGTGGCATCATTCGATAGTTGCCAATCAGGTATTTGTGGTAAATAATTCTGAGCTTGCTTGCGGCCTAGCGGGGCAGTGCCACCTTGGCATGGTAGGCAAGTTTGTTTATTTAATGCCATAAGTTCTACTCCTGCAAAAATAGCGATAGTGATGCATGAATAATACAAAAAGAGTGTATTGTAGACTGATTTATTCAGCAATTCCATATCAGGGAAGGTACCTAGGGCAATCGATCCATAAAATGCTCGATTATCTTGTGCGAAAGCATTTCAGCTGAGGTAATATTCCGGGGTCATGGTTCATTATTGTTGTGGCGAATCCTTTTAATGTCGTCGATGTTATTTTTTTGGGTGGGGTGATGCGGGTAAAAAATTTTTTATTTTAAGTGTTTTTTTAAGTCGTATGTTTGCTTTAACATGAGTGTGTTTAAAAGCTAAGGCTCGTTTCCAGTAGTTTATAGCTTTGTCAATATTATCGCGGTATATTTTGACGCCTTCGATATAATAATTATCAGCAATGTCATTTTTAAGCTGATTGATTTTTATTTGATATCTCTCTTGGTGCTTAGTGTTGTACTCCAAGACATTGATGTAATATTTTAGTGCCCATTCCAACTGGTTTCTTTGTTCATATTGTTTGGCAATTGCTGCATAACTCTGTGTAAGCGATATATAGGCCTTGGCGTCATTGGGATGGGTGGATAAATATTTATGGATTTCCCTGATGCTGCCATGCCAATCATTGTGCTTTGCTAGTATTAATCCCATTTCAAGATAATAATGTGCTTGAGTGGCTTGTTTTTTGGTTTTACCTTCTTGTTGTGCCGGTGATGCTAGCGCCCTGTTTTGCGTTTGACTCAGCAATTTTACAGACATATGCTTGTTTTCGATTTCTATTAAGAGTGCTGATGTTTTTTCTGATCGTGGGTTTAATGCAAGTGCTTTAAGAAAAAATTTTTTGGCCACCTTAGGCATTTGCTTGGCTGAAGCTTGCCTTCCTTTGAGTATCAGTCGAGTGACACGTGCGTTGATAAAGTCGGTTAAGGTCTCGATTTTTTTTTGGTATTGTTGATTGTCTGGCTGGATCGTTTGTAATATTTTCCATTGTATTAATGAGCCGTAATAGTAACCATTTATGGCTAAATTTTTTGCTAATATTTCCCTGGTTTTGATATTGAAATGTGCTTTTTCTATGGTGGTAGGCGATAAATCAATTGTTTTATAGGGAGCGATTGTTGTGCATGCGGTGAGACAGCTAAGTATAAAAAAAATCCGTAAAATTATTAATATTGAATGTTTTAGTCTGCTTGCTATCAGGTTTTTAAGGGGGTGAGTGATGTAAAAAAACTTCATTGGTTTTAAAGCTCGATATCTTTGAATATTTGCAAGGTATTTCGAAATTCTTCATGGGTATAATCACCAAAGATCATTGTCCGGTGTAAAAGTAAAGGATGAGAGAATGAAGAATTTGACCCAGAGGTGACAGTAACGCCGAGTGAAAATTTATAAGCGGTAAGCGCGCTTAAAACAATGTCATTGGTTTCGCCATAAGGGTAGGCGAAGCTATGGTTTTTAATGTTAAATTTATTTGAAATTATGTTGGATGGAATAGAAATTTCGGTGTTGATTCGATCAATGTAGGCTTGGTGACTCTCATCAGGATGTTGGACTGTTAAGTTAGGATGACTTTTGGAATGGGCTTGAAAATCGATTAACCCCGAACGTTGCATTCTTCGTATTTGATCCCAGCTCAGCGCATCTTTGGCATTAATGAAGTCACTATATAAAAAAACAGTTGCAGGAAAGTTGAATTCTTTGAGTATAGGGAGAGCTTTTTCATAGGCTGAGCGATAGCCATCATCAATGGTAATGACTACCGATCTTTTCGGAATGGATTTTTTTCCGGCTAAAAAAGCAATCAGTGACTTTAAGGGGATGACGCGGTAGTGGTTTTTTTTTAGATAAGAGAGTTGTTGACGAAAATTGTTGGTAGAGACCGAAAGTTTAACATGGCCATTACCAAAACGATGGTAACAGAGGATCGGAACGGTTTGATAGCCTGAAGGGTGTATACCGCGTGGGTTAATGGGTTTTAATGGAATGATAATTTCCTGATTTGCACGCATTGTGACGATATGATTAAAATCTTCAATGATCCAATGCAAACCCGCATCATTGAGATATTTTTCTGCGAGGGATTCAAAGGTGTCGTGTTCGTTTGTGATGACAGCTGCAAAATATTCGTTTTGAGCGATGTTTCTCGATGACTGCCCGGTTTGAGTTTCCAAAATATTGGTGGACTGGGTTTTTTTTAGCTGGATTGAACCGCAACCCGTTAATAAAATAACAATGGCAAGCAGGGTTTTTAACATTGAATTACTGTTTTTCCGATTTTTTTTCATCTCTTCTTTGCAGGGTTTCTGCCATTTCATTAAATTTCGAGAATAATTCACCAAATTCATCTTTACGTTCAGAACTGATACGATAGGACAAATGGCCAATCGATATTTCCCTCAGTGCTTTTTGTAATGCATTGATGGGTTGTGATAACAGTTTACCCAAAATGTATGCAATGATTGTGACCGATAGCAAGGTAGTCAACATGAGTATACCAAGCATGAGTATGGTTTGATTCGCTACATTTTCCAAGGGTGCTTGAGGAAGGCCGAGATGAGTACGTCCTATTTCAATATCTTTGTATAAAATGGGTGCATTAAAGTCTAGAATCGTCTGTTTGTCTTGAGAGATATAACTTTTCACTGTGACTAAGGGGTTGTGACTAATCAGTTCTGATTTTGTAAATGATGGGTTATACTTTAAACCAAGTTGACTGGGTTCATTATGGCCTCGGATTATATGATTGTGATCAATGATCGTTAGATAGCTGAACTGTTGACGCTCAACGGCGTCATGTACAAATAATTCAACAGAAGCCCAGTCTTCACTTAATACTGACTCAGCGCTTTCTGTGGCAATGAACTTGACTAAAGAACTTCCGTAGTTGAGCGCTTGTTCATTCATTAATTTGTAGTGATCACGATAAAGAAAAGAGCCGCAGGCAATGAAGGTAATGCATACCGCAATTCCCATGATGAGAGACCACTTGATGCGAATAGGTATGATTCTTGTCTTGTTGTGTGTTTGTTCGACGAGGTCATCGAGTGCACATTGGAGGGCGTGAGCTAATTGTTGACCGGATTGAAACCGTTGTTCTGGATTTTTTTTAAGTAGTTTGTCGATTATTTGTTTGAGTGAGTTGGGTAGGGTCGGGGCAAGTTGGCCAATGGGTTCTGGGTTTTCGGTTGCAATTTGAAATAACAGGGTCGCCAGAGTTTTGGCTAAAAACGGTTTTCTGCCGGTGAGCATTTGATACAAAATGACACCGATTGAAAAAAGATCCGAGCGTGCGTCTGCTTGTTTACCAAGCACTTGTTCAGGAGACATATATTGTGGGGTACCCAGTACTTCACCCATTTGGGTATGCTGGGTCATGTCCATCGCTTCGATTTTTGCGATACCAAAGTCGGTGACTTTTACGGTTTCCTGGTCAACGAGTATAATATTGCTCGGTTTAATATCGCGATGCACAATGCCTTTGTGATGAGCGAAATCTAAGGCCAGTGAGAGCTGGATCGTAATCTGTAAAATTTCTTTTAAGGAAAGTTTATTTTCTGACTTCATTACCTCGTCGAGCGGAGTACCACTAAGCAACTCCATGGCAATATAGGGGGTGTTGTCGATTTCGCCAATATCGTAAATGGTAACGATATTTGGATGGGATAATGTCCCAACCGCATGTGCTTCCCTGACAAAACGGATACGGTATTCTGCATCAATGCAGTGTTCTTCTCGTAAAACCTTAATGGCAAGATCCCTATTTATTCTAGGGTCATGGGCTTTGTAGACGGTTGCCATTGCACCTTGGCCTAGTGTTCCAATGATTTGATAGCGGCCGATGTTTTGTTTCATAGAGGTGGCATCCTTGTTTACCCAAAAAAATGGGTTGATTTCGCTTGGTAATACGATAAGCCTATGGCATTTTATCCGAGTTGGTTAAATATATGCGTTGGTTAGATATATAATGTCATGTGCAACTAAATCGGACAATCCATGGATAATTTGAAAGCAGTTTATTTCGTGCTCATGTATGATGGTGCCGAGAATAGCGACTTGTTATTAAGTTGCTCTATCGCTATAGCTGATGGGGGAGGCCGTGGAGCCGCCGCATGTGGTGTCGGCCTATCAAGTTGTTGAAGATGCCTGTCTGCTGGAAAAACGACATGATTTCGGCGAGGCCTGTCAGGTCGCCTCACTTTTGTTCTGTCATTGTTAGGTGTACGTTCAGTTGCGTTAGTTTTGAGTGATGGCGTCGTGTTGGCTATTTTTTGCGAGGGCGTGCCCAGCGTATTGACTGCATTGCACTTGAGTAGCGCGGGTATTTTTCTAATTTTTCAGGATGATAGGGTATGATTCTTTATAATGGGTGAGCAAACATCCGTATTGGCACAGTTGCAGACGCTTCGTGATGTCACTCGATATGCGGTGAGTGAGTTTAATGCCGCGTCGCTATATTTTGGGCATGGTACTGATAATGCGCTGGATGAAGCGACAGCGCTCGTGTTGCATATATTACATTTGCCTCATGACTTGCCTGGGCATTTTATGGAGTCACGACTTCTCTTGTCTGAAAAACAGGCTATTCTTGCGTTAATTGAGCGGCGTGTTCAAGAGCGAATCCCTTTGCCTTACTTGCTCAAGGAAGCGTGGTTTGCAGGCTTGCAATTTTATGTGGATGAGCGTGTTTTGGTTCCCCGGTCTCCGTTAGCTGAAGTTATCGAGCAGCAATTTGAGCCATGGGTGGATACCCGTCGTATAAAAAATATACTTGATTTATGCACTGGGAGTGGTTGTATTGCAATCGCTTGTGCTCATGCTTTTCCTGAGGCGGTGGTCGATGCTTCTGATATTTCTGAAGAGGCATTAGCCGTTGCCAAAATTAATGTTGAGCGGCATGCTGTATCAAAAAGAGTTAATTTAATATATTCAGACCTTTATGGTAATTTGAGCGATAAGCGTTATGATATTATCGTAACGAACCCCCCGTATGTGGACCAAACTGAATTGGCGGGGATGCCTAAGGAGTACTTTCATGAGCCGGTTTTAGGGTTAGCCGCAGGGAGCGATGGGTTAAGTTTGATTACCCCTTTGTTGCAGCAGGCTAAAAAAGCTTTGAATCCTGGCGGGGTGCTTATTGCGGAGGTCGGAGCAAGTCAGCAAGCAATGATGAGAAAATTTCCTGAGATTCCTTTGCTGTGGTTGGATTTTGAACATGGTGGTGAGGGCGTTTTTGTTATCACTAAAGCACAGTTGGATGAATGTTTTTAGCGGGGGCTTGAAGAACGCTGTCAGAGACATAATTATCGTTAGTTTTTTCTGTTTTTGGTTAAATTTTAAAAGTATAGAAATATGTCAGGTAATACGTTTGGAAAATTATTTGCCGTTACTACGTTTGGTGAAAGTCATGGGCCTGCTATTGGTGGTATCGTTGATGGTTGTCCACCCGGGATGGATTTAACGGAAGCAGACATGCAAGTTGATCTTGATCGACGGCGACCGGGCAAATCGCGGCATACGACACAGCGTCGGGAAAGCGATGAAGTCAAAATTCTTTCGGGGGTTTTTGAAGGAAAAACAACGGGTACTCCCATTGGTCTATTGATTAACAACGTGGACCAGCGTTCTAAAGACTATGCTGAAATTAAGCGTAGTTTTCGACCAGGGCATGCTGATTATACTTATTGGCAAAAATATGGCATTCGGGATTATCGTGGGGGAGGGCGGTCGTCGGCACGGGAAACGGCCGTCCGGGTTGCCGCCGGTGCCATTGCAAAAAAGTATTTACAGCTTCAACATGGTGTTAAAATTCGGGGTTATGTTGCACAATTAGGTCCCATTAAGCCTCATGACTTTAATTGGTCAGAGGTGGAAAATAACCCATTTTTTTTCCCAGATGTGAGTCAAGTCCCGGCACTTGAGGCCTATATGGATGCGCTGCGTAAAGAAGGGAATTCTATTGGTGCACGAGTGAATGTCGTGGCCTCTGGCGTACCCGTTGGTTTAGGTGAGCCTATTTTTGATCGGTTGGATGCCGATATTGCCCATGCTTTGATGAGCATTAATGCCGTCAAAGGGGTAGAAATTGGTGCGGGTTTTTCCTGTGTGGAGCAAAAAGGGACGGAACACCGGGATGAGATAACGCCACAGGGTTTTTTAAGCAATCAGGCGGGCGGTACATTAGGGGGTATTTCATCGGGTCAGGATATTATGGTAAGCATTGCCCTAAAACCCACCTCAAGTTTACGCTTACCTGGCCAGAGCATTGACATTGATGGGCAGGCTCTGAAAGTAGTGACCACCGGACGGCATGATCCATGTGTGGGAATTCGTGCAACGCCCATTGCGGAAGCGATGTTGGCGATGGTGCTTATGGATCACTTATTGCGTCATCGTGGGCAGAATTTTGGCATATCAACGGCCACTCCGGATATTCTTAAGTGTTGAGACTGAGTGATATCCTCCCGCGTTAATCTGCCTTATTGGCGATTGTCTGGTTTTTATTTTGCCAGCCTGGGCGTAATTATGCCGTACTGGGGGCTTTATTTACAATCGGTTGGTTTTTCTGCACTTGAGATTGGTGAGTTGTTGGCCATTTTAATGGCAACAAAGATGGTTGCACCCTATTCTGTGGGCATGGTTAGCGGATTCCTCGCTACGACGAGTAAAAATCATACAAATTAGCTCGCTGGGGGCGGCGATCTCGTTTTTGGGTGTGTTTTGGGGGGAAAGTTATGTCTGGATGGCGCTAGTCATGTTGTTGTTTAGTTTTTTCTGGAATGCAACCTTGCCTCAATTCGAAGCAGTGACGCTGAGTCATCTTGGTGATCAGTCTCATCAATACAGTAATATACGGTTATGGGGCTCTATCGGTTTTGTTTTCGTTGTATCTGTCACTGGGCCGTTTTTAGAGCGGTTTGGTGTCAGCCACGTGCCGACCATTATTTTTGTGATATTGGTTATTATTTGGCTATTAAGTTTGTTAGCACCGGAAGCTAATAACAAACCATCTCCCTCGGATTCAGTGAGTTTGTTGACGGTGTTGGCGCAGCCGCCTGTTATTGTATTATTCGTTATTTGTTTTTTGATGCAGGCCAGCCATGGTCCTTATTACGCCTTTTATAGTATTTTTATCGAGGAGTCTGGGTATTCCCGTCGCGTAATTGGTCAGTTATGGGCATTGGGCGTGGTGGCTGAAATTATCGTATTTTTGTTTATGTGCCGATGGCTGCAGCAGTTCGATGCGAAGCATTTGTTGATCGTTTGTTTTGTGCTGGCTGGTATTCGATGGTTGCTGATTGGCTATTATGTTGAGTATTTATCAATAATTATCGTTGCTCAATTGTTGCACGCAGCCAGTTTTGGGATGTATCATGCGGTGGTGATTCATCTCGTTCATACCTGGTTTTCTGGAGGGTTGCAAGGACGTGGTCAAGCCTTGTATTCCAGTGTCAGCTTTGGGGCGGGTGGTGTTGCGGGCGCTTTGTTTAGTGGTTATTTATGGAGTGATAAAGGGGCAAGCTTTGTTTTTACAGTATCCGCAATATTTTGTATGATTGGCTTGACTTTAACCGTTAAATCGCTGAATTTTAGATAATTTGATTGGATTGTCGTTTGGGCTATTGAAAAAGCCGCTGCTTTTTGGTTTACTGTCACGCCTTTATTGTGGGGCCGTTAGCTCAGTTGGTAGAGCAGCTGACTCTTAATCAGCGGGTCGTTGGTTCGAGACCAACACGGCCCATCACAACGATATTTTGTTTGATGTGGCTAACATTGTTTGCAAGTTGCCTATTATTTGATATAACACGAGGCCATTATGGTTGAGATTTGGGTGCTTGGCCGGCATGAGTGTAGTTGGTATTTGTTTGAGTTTAATATTTTTAGTTCCTAAGATTTTAAAAGTTTGCAGCGAGAGTGGCGGAATTGGTAGACGCGCTGGATTTAGGTTCCAGTGGGGTATCCCGTGAGAGTTCGAGTCTCTCCTTTCGCACCACAAACGATTATTTTTGAGTAATTTTCTTTTGTAGACTTTGAAACGGCAAACGATTTCATCATCTAGTTCGTTATTCCAAATTTGAACAATTATTGTTTTTTTGAGAATCCGCTTACTGCAATTTTAAGTCATGATGATGGCATTGCATACAGGACGTAAGCTGGATGGATGGTGCTGTAATTGTTTGGTTTAAAATAAATATAGATGTGAATATCTATCAAGGCTTAATGAGGTAAAAAAATGCAGGTATCTGTTGAAGCCACCGAAGGGTTAGAGCGGCGACTGACTATAGCGGTTCCTGAGGAGCGTATTGAGGAAGAGGTGAAATCTCGTTTAGACTCAATGGGATCTAAAGTCAAGATTGCTGGATTTCGGCCTGGCAAAGTGCCTTTCAAGGTCATGCAGCAGCGATATGGTAAGCGTATTCGCCTGGAAGTGCTGGATAGTATGATCCAAGAAAGCCTGTCGGAAGCCATTATGCAACAAAAGCTTAAATTGGCAGGTACGCCTCAAATTTCACCGACCAAAAATAAACCTGGCGAAGCGTTTGAGTATACTGCAACCTTTGAAGTATATCCTGACATCGAGTTAATGGGTCTTGAGACGATACAAATTGAACGTCCAACGGCTGATATTACTGACGATGACATTAACAAAGTGATAGAAAGCCTAAGAAAACAGCATTGCCAATGGAGCCTGCGTGATGGGGGGGCGGAGCAAGGCGATCGGCTGACAATCAATTTCGAGGGAACCATTGAGCAGGTCCCCTTTGAGGGCGGTCGGGCAACGGATGCTAAGGTAATTCTTGGTTCCAACTCAATGATTCCTGGATTTGAAGATCAGCTGCTTGGTGCGAATTCAAGCGATACAGTTGCGTTTGATATTACATTTCCCGAGAATTATACTAAAACGGAGCTTGCGGGCAGAGCGGCTCATTTTTCGGTTGTTGTTACCGCGACTGAATATCCAACACTGCCTGAAGTGAATGACGATTTCGCAAAATTATTGGAAGTGAAAGCGGGTACGGTTGATGCTTTGAGTAATGATGTGCGCCAAAATATGCGACGTGAATTAGATCGAGCCATGAAGGCTAAGGTTAAAAGCCAAATAATTGACGCGCTCCTAGAAAAAAATCCGATTGAATTACCTAAAATTAGGGTTCAAGAGGAAAGTGAGCTGATTGCTAAACAAATGAATGCTCAAGTAAGTAGGCAGCATGGTCAAAATATAGGCGCTGAAGCGTTTAAGCCGCAACAATTTGAAGCGGAGGCCCGACGGCGTAGTGCGCTAGTGCTATTATTTTCGGAAATTATTAACAAAGGTGCTTTAACAGCTGCCGCTGAAAAAGTCCGTGCTGAAGTGAATAATATTGCATCGGCTTATGGTGATCCAAGCCAAGTGGTTAGTTGGTACTATGAGGATAAAAGTCGATTGGCAGAAGTGGAATCATTGGTGCTTGAGAACCAAGTCATCAATTGGCTTCTGGAGCGAGTTCAAATCACTGATACTGTAACAACATTTGACAAACTTGTCGGAAAAGAATAGCGTTAGCCCCTTCAGAAAAAGGATGATGCTGAATATATGACCTGTTTTGAAAAGGAAGAATAGCTTGAGCCCAATAGAAATGAATTTAGTGCCAATGGTTGTTGAGCAAACGGGACGTGGTGAGCGGGCTTTTGACATTTATTCCCGCCTGCTAAAGGAGCGTGTTATCTTTTTAGTTGGTCAGGTGGAAGATCATATGGCTAACTTGGTTGTTGCTCAACTTTTATTCTTAGAATCAGAGAATCCCGATAAAGATATTTATTTGTATATTAATTCCCCCGGTGGTTCAGTCAGTGCGGGGTTATCTATTTATGATACCATGCAGTTTATTAAACCGGATGTTAGTACTTTATGTATTGGTCAGGCGGCAAGTATGGGGGCATTGTTATTGTGTGGTGGCGCCGCCAATAAGCGGCATTGCTTGCCTCATTCAAGAATGATGATCCATCAGCCATTAGCTGGTTTTCAAGGTCAAGCTGCAGACTTAGAAATACACACAAAAGAAATACTTAGGGCGAGAGAGCGATTGAATAACATTATGGCTAAACACACGGGCCAACCCCTAGATAAAATACAGATTGATACGGATCGAGATTTCTTCATGGGTGGAGAAGATGCCGTAGAATATGGTTTGATTGATAGTGTATTATCTTCGCGGGGAGAGGCTCTAGCTAAAGATAATTCGTAATATTTTATTAATGCCTGGGCGTGCGAATCAGTTAGCAAGTTGAATTTAATGTCGGCGGTGTGTTTTTGATCGGACAGTCTTATTTACCCAGCAAGTATGTAAAATTTATTGTCATTAGCTGAAATCGAGGCTTTGTTTAAGCTCTATAGAGATATACATGATAATTTTGTCGAGGGAAGGTCGGGAATATTTATGAAAAATTTAGTTCATGGCTGTTTAAAACGCCATGTAGCCGCATTGCGGTCCTCTAAACATATTATTAAATGTAGTGGGTAAGGATTATTTAATTGCTATTGATCAAACTGGATTTGTTTTTAGCGCATTTGGTATCGCGTTGTAGATCTAGTACACCACAAGCAGCGAGGTGGACCCATGAGTGATGACGGGCATGGCAAAAACAGCAGTGGCGATAAATTATTGTATTGCTCTTTCTGTGGCAAAAGCCAGCATGAAGTTAGAAAATTAATTGCAGGACCTTCAGTATTCGTTTGTGACGAATGTGTTGAGCTCTGTAATGATATTATCCGAGAAGAAGTTCAAGAAAAGTCACCTTCTATTCAAGGTAATAAATTGCCGACGCCTCGGGAAATTAATGAAGTATTGGACGAGTATGTGATAGGCCAGAATCGTGCAAAGAAAATCTTGGCGGTGGCGGTGTATAATCACTACAAGCGTTTGGATGCTGGACTGAAAAAAGATGAAGTAGAGCTATCAAAAAGTAACATTTTGCTTTTAGGTCCTACCGGTTCTGGTAAAACGTTATTGGCTGAGACGTTGGCTCGGTTGCTTAATGTACCGTTTACCATTGCCGATGCAACGACTTTGACCGAAGCTGGGTATGTGGGCGAAGATGTAGAAAACATCATCCAAAAGCTACTCCAAAAGTGTGATTATGATGTGGAAAAAGCGCAAACAGGCATTGTCTATATTGACGAAATTGATAAGATTTCGCGCAAGTCTGACAATCCTTCAATCACACGAGATGTCTCCGGTGAAGGTGTCCAGCAAGCGTTATTAAAGCTGATAGAGGGGACTATTGCGTCGGTTCCTCCACAAGGTGGTCGAAAGCATCCTCAGCAAGAGTTTTTGCAAGTAAATACGGCGAATATTTTGTTTATTTGTGGTGGTGCTTTTTCTGGTCTTGATAGAATTATTCGGGATCGGACGGAAAAAGGCGGTATTGGTTTTGCTGCGGAAGTTAAGAGTAAAGCTGATAGCAGTGATGATATTGAGATCCTTAAAAAGGTTGGTCCCGAGGATTTAGTTAAGTACGGCTTGATTCCTGAGTTTATTGGTCGCCTACCGGTTATTGCTACTCTGGATGAGCTTGACGAGCGTGCGCTAGTTCGTGTGTTAACCGAGCCTAAAAATGCGGTTACTAAGCAGTATGGTAAGCTTTTTGATCTCGAGGGTTGCGAGCTAGAATTTCGGGATGATGCTCTACATGCGATTGCTTGCCGTGCAATGGAGCGTAAGACTGGGGCACGTGGGTTAAGGTCCATACTGGAAAATGTTTTGCTTGATATCATGTATGAGTTGCCATCAATGAATGATGTAAGTAAAGTGATTCTCGATGCAGATGCGATTAAAGGCAAGACCGAACCGCTGCTGATGTATGAAGGTAAAGACCGAGTAGCTTCTGATTAATACTCGATAGGGATTTGATATGACACCCCACGATAGGACGGGGTGTTTGTCAATTCCTTTAGGTGATAGATTAACTATTTTTGAATGTGATTAATCTGCCGTCCATTATTTTTGCTTTTCTCCTCTCTATCCTACCCCCCCTATGTTTTATTTTGTTTGGCTGGCCGTTTAGCTTTGTTGTTAAGTTGTCTGCTTTGTGTCTATGTCAACTCTTGATTTTCACATTGATATCCCTCATATCAAGCTAATGTTAGGCGCGAATCAAATTTTTGCTTGTAATAATTGAAGTATTTTGATTCTGATCAGCTAAAATAGAAGGGCATGGAGTGCTAGCTTACAAAAAGTCAGTATGCTTTTTTTTGCGTCTGAGTATAATTTGGCCAATTTTATGAAAGAGGATTCACCGCAATGGAACAAAATGACAAAACATCTGAGCTTGTAGATGATCAGTTGATGGTGATTCCGGTACTTCCGTTACGGGATGTTGTGGTATATCCGCATATGGTGATTCCTTTATTTGTCGGCCGGGAGAAATCGATCAAAGCCCTAGAGGCGGCGATGGAAGAGGATAAGCAAATTTTGTTGGTAGCGCAGAAAAGTGCAGCACAAGATGATCCGGATATTGAGGATATCTACCGCATGGGAACTGTGTCAACCATTTTGCAGTTGCTCAAATTGCCTGATGGCACGGTGAAGGTGCTGGTTGAAGGGGTTGAAAGAGCAAAAATATTGCACTTTATCGGTTCTCAAGAATACTTTGCAGCACAGATTGCGCCGGTGGTTATGAATGTATTGGATGACCGTGAAACGGAAGTGTTAATGCGTTCAGTGCTAGCTCAATTTGACCAATATGTAAAACTGAACAAAAAAATCCCTCCCGAAATTTTAACGTCATTAGGTGGGATTGATGATGCTGGCCGTCTAGCCGATACCATTGCGGCACATATGGCTTTAAAAATTGATGAAAAGCAAAACATTCTGGAAATGGAGGATTTGCGCGAGCGTTTTGAGCAGCTCATGGGCATCATGGAGTCAGAAATCGACCTGCTCGAAGTTGAAAAGCGCATTCGTGGCCGGGTAAAACGACAAATGGAAAAAAGTCAACGAGAATATTACCTGAATGAGCAAATGAAAGCTATTCAGAAGGAACTGGGTGAATTGGATGAAGCGCCAAATGAAATAGAAGAACTCGCCCAAAAAATTGAGTCAGCCGGATTGTCCAAAGAGGCGAAAGAGAAAGCGGTCGCTGAGCTAAACAAATTAAAAATGATGTCTCCTATGTCTGCCGAAGCCACCGTGGTAAGGAATTATATTGATTGGATGGTCAGTGTTCCGTGGAAAAAACGGACGAAAATTCGTCATGAAATTGCCGCTGCTGCCAAGGTACTAGAGGAGGATCACTATGGTTTAGAAAAAGTCAAAGAACGGATATTAGAGTATTTGGCAGTTCAGCAGCGGGTGAAAAAGTTAAAAGGCCCAGTGTTGTGTCTGGTGGGACCACCTGGTGTGGGCAAGACCTCATTAGGACGTTCAATTGCGCGGGCGACCAATCGAAAATTTGTTCGTATGTCACTCGGGGGTGTTCGGGACGAGGCGGAGATTCGCGGTCATCGCAGGACTTATATTGGGTCGATGCCAGGCAAGATTGTTCAAAATATGTCGAAAGTGGAAGTCCGAAATCCGTTATTTTTGCTCGATGAAGTGGATAAAATGTCCATGGATTTTCGCGGTGATCCATCCTCAGCTATGTTGGAGGTCTTGGACCCTGAGCAAAACAACACCTTTAACGATCATTATTTGGAAGTTGACTATGATTTATCCGAGGTCATGTTTATTGCCACAGCCAATAGTTTAAATATTCCCGCGCCGTTACTGGATCGCATGGAAGTGATACGGATTTCTGGTTATACCGAAGATGAAAAAATAAATATTGCGATGCGTTATTTATTATCTAAGCAAATTAAAAACAATGGCCTCAAGGCATCGGAAATATCACTAACAGAAGCGGCAGTTCGGGATATTATTCGATTTTACACGCGTGAAGCTGGTGTTAGAAATCTGGAAAGAGAAATATCAAAGGTTTGTCGTAAAGTGGTTAAAGAAATCCTATTAAAGCCTGGCCAAAAGAAGATTACCATTACCCCTCGAGGCTTAGAGAAATATTTGGGGGTACAGCGGTTTCGATTTGGCCGCGCTGAAGAATATGATCAGGTGGGCCAAGTGACTGGCTTGGCTTGGACTGAAATGGGTGGTGATTTATTGACCATTGAGGCGGCAATGGTTGCTGGTAAAGGTAACATGACGATTACCGGTCAGCTCGGTGATGTGATGAAAGAATCTGTGCAGGCCGCCACCACCGTGGTACGGAGTCGCTCGGAAACTTTGGGGATTGATCCTGAATTTTATAAAAAAAATGATATCCATATCCATGTGCCTGAGGGCGCCATTCCAAAGGATGGGCCAAGTGCGGGTGTTGGCATGTGTACTGCCATCGTTTCGGTGCTGACCAATATTCCAGTTCGGGCTGATGTGGCGATGACAGGTGAAATCACTTTGCGAGGAGAGGTTTTGCCCATAGGGGGTTTGAAGGAAAAGTTATTAGCGGCGCATCGCGGTGGAATATCCACCGTTTTGATCCCCAGCGAGAATCGTCGAGACCTGACTGACATCCCTAAAAATATCAAACAAAAGCTAGACATTAAGCCAGTGATGTGGATTGATGAAGTGCTGCAAGTTGCCTTACAACATATGCCTGAGGTTCCCTCTGAAACAGAAGAATTGGCTGAGCATGAGGAGGGTTCTGAGAAAAAACCACAGTCAGATACGATGCGACACTAAATTTTACACGGTTTGCTTGACAGTTGTTTTGTCGTGCTGGTATAAAGCTCTGTGTGGATTGCTTCAGGCGCAATAGTGGCGGGTAAAGGTTGAATTGTGGCGGTGCGATTGGATTTGTGCTTGTTTAAATCCAGGCATGTTTTGTTTATTCGTATATGCCTAAAAATGAAACAAAAAAAATGATAGTTGGGTCTGGTAAAGCGCTCTAAGATGCCGTAGACTAGCGGCCATTCTTCGGGTGCTTAGCTCAGCTGGTAGAGCGTCGCCCTTACAAGGCGAATGTCGGGGGTTCAAGTCCCTCAGCACCCACCAGTTTTGGAGCGGTAGTTCAGTTGGTTAGAATACCGGCCTGTCACGCCGGGGGTCGCGGGTTCGAGTCCCGTCCGCTCCGCCATCATGATGAAAGAACGGCTAATACCAAGATTAGCCGTTCTTTTTCTTTATATTGAAATCCATAATACATACATTTTCCGCTGAAACAGCGGTAAACTCTTTGTAATGATCTGCTAATCATACTATCATTTCGGGTTTGTGGCGCCTTTATTTGAAATTAGCCTCTTGATCGTTAGCTTTGTCTAAATGAAGACATTTTTTAATCATTTATTTGTGAGCGTATTATAACTTATGTTGCAATCTATTCGCGACCGGGCGCAAGGATTAGTTACTTGGGTGATTGTTGGTCTTATTGTTCTTTCGTTCGCGCTTTGGGGGGTGAGTGAATATCTCACCGATGGGGATACTGGGATGCAGGTGGCCACCATTGACGGTGAAGATGTGTCCTTTTACGAATATCAAGTCGCTTATCAAAACGAACGAGCCAGGATGCAACAAATGTTTGGCGAAAATTTTGATCCGGATATGTTTGATGATCAAATTAAACGAACGGCATTGGATCGCGTCATTGATAATACGGTTGTAACAAAAACGGCATTAAATGCAGGTTTTAGGGTTTCTAATGAGCAGCTAGCGATGCAGGTTCAGTCGGTGAATACTTTCCAGGAAGAAGGTAAGTTTTCTAAAGAAATCTATCAGCAAGTACTGCGCAGTCAGGGAGAAACCGTGGGTGGTTTTGAATACCGTATTCGCCGAATGTTATTGGCTGACCAAGTGATTTTAGGGGTGGCTGCAACGGGTTTGGCTACCTCTTATGAGATTGAGCAGATTTATCGCTTACAGGAGCAAGAGCGGGAGGTTGGCTATTTGGTTGTAAGTGCCGATCAATTCAAAGAAAAAATTGAGCCGAACGAACAGGAAATCGCTGATTATTACGAGAAGCACAAAGACAATTATAAGACTCAGGAAAAGGTCAAGCTAGATTATTTAGAATTGAGTGTTGATGAGTTGATGTCGGATATTAGTGTGGATCAAAGCGAGCTTGAAAATTACTACGATGACCAAAAGCAGAGATTTGCTGAGCAAGATCAAGTGAGCGCACGGCATATTCTCATTGAAATTGATCCAGAGGCGGATAGTGCGGCATCGGAGCAGGCGTTGGCAACGATAAAAGAACTCCAAGAAAAGATTAAAAATGGCGAGTCTTTTGATGAATTGGCAAAATCCCAATCGCAAGATTTAGGCTCGGCGCAACAAGGTGGTGATTTAGGGTTTTTCGGAAAAGGTATGATGGATGAAGCGTTTGAAGAGGTGGCATTTGCCTTGGAGATTGGTGAAGTGAGTGAGCCGGTTCGATCGCAATTTGGTTATCATCTCATCAAGCTGGAAGAAAAAAAACCAGGGGGTGAAAAATCCCTTGGCGATGTGAAGAACGAAATAACCCAGGAATTGAAAAAACAGAAGGCCCAGCGGCTTTATTTTGATCGAGTGGAAATACTAGCCAATCTTGCCTATGAGGCCCCTGAGTCCTTGGAGCCTGCCGCTGAAGCGTTAGGACTAAAAATAAAGACCAGTGATCTAATACCTCGTCTTGGAGGTGAAGGGATTTTTGCTCATCGCAAAGTTCGAGAAGCCGCTTTTAGTCATGATGTGCTAAAAGAAGGTTTAAACAGTGAGACAATCGATGTTGGTGATAGCCAGTCTATCGTGGTTCGCTTGAGAGAGCATCAGTCTGCAGACAGTAAACCGTTATCTGATGTGAAAGAACAGGTTGTGTCTCAGCTTAAACAAGATAAAGCCAAGGAGCAAGCTAAAGCCCTTGGGGAGACGTTATTTAAAGACCTAGCCGACGGTAAAGAGCCAGTAGAATTGGCGAAATCACATGATTTGACTTGGACCGAGCGTACTTGGGTGAAGCGAAATGATACCACTTTGAACCATGAGATTATAAAATCTTTATTTAGTTTGGCATTATCGACAGACAATGATGCACTCCACGAAGGGCTTGCATTAGCGAATGGGGATTTTGCAGTATTTAGTTTCTATGCACTACGAGATGGAGATATCACTAAACTAACAGATGAAAAGCGATCGGAGCTTCGTAACCAAATTGCGAATTCCAGTGGTAGTGACGAATTCTCATTGTTGTTAGATGCGCTGAAAAAGAAGGTCGAAATAAAACGTTTTACAGCAAATCTCTAACTAAAACATGGCAGAATAAGTCGTCTAAACCTTGATGTCGTATCAATGGCTAATCACGGGTTTTTTTATTGAGGTATTATTGGCAAGATACTTATTTCAGGGCGGCTTTCGCTGCCGCTCCTGTGTTTTGGTTGATTTATTATTTGTTTGTTGCCCGGAGAGAAGGTGTATTTGCCGTTTCATCGAGTAATTTTTCTGAGTACTTGTTAGTTGTTTTGCTTTACCCGGTTTTAGAAGAGTTCGCTTTTCGTGGATTTATTCAGGGGCAATTGCTAGCGCATTGCTTTTTTAAAAGAGAGCATTATGGCGTAACACTTGCTAATGTTGTTACTTCAGTCGTGTTTGTTAGTTTTCACTTTTTGAATCAGCCCATAATTTGGGCGTTAGCTGTATTTTTTCCGTCGCTTGTTTTCGGTTTTTTTAGAGACCGCTTTCAATGTGTCCAACCTGGTATTTTGTTGCACATTTTTTATAATGCAGGTTGGTTTGCTTTGTATGGCTTTTAGTCTTTAATTGCCTGTTTTTACAATTGGCATAAAAGATTAAACGGGATCTATTTAGATGATGGAGTGCGGTTTTGTGCTTCGAAAGAAACATGTGATAACGTTTATTCGAGTTTTTTGTGCGGATAATATACAATAGCGGCATAATTGTTGGTGTTAAGCTTAATGTTTTTTATCACTGATGTGAGTGCTAGTGTCAAATTTATAGGCATTGTCATTAAGCTCTTCACTGTGTCTCAATAAATTTCTTCTCTTAAAAATATTTTAAGATATACGCTCGGTGTTCATTGCCTCGTTTTTAAGAGAATACAAGAATGACTTTAAAGAATAGGTGATTCTCGTGTATGAAAGCTTTTACGGATTATCTGCTTCGCCGTTTAGGCTCAGTCCTGATCCAGAGTTTTTCTTTAATAGCCAAGGCCATAAAAAGGCCATGGCTTATTTACGTTATGGACTGAATCAAAAGGAAGGGTTTATCGTTGTCACCGGTACGCCGGGGACGGGGAAAACGACATTAGCTCGATCGCTTCTTCAGGAGTCGGGCCAAGGCCGCATTGTCGTTTCAGAATTAAATACAACGCATTTAGAGGCTGAAGATGTATTGCGGATGGTGGCTGCCTCATTTGGCTTGGCGCACGAGAACCTGTCAAAAGCGTCTTTACTAAAGCGCCTGGAGTCGTTTTTCATTGCGCGATTTCGAGCTGGCTGCCATGTATTGTTAATGGTGGATGAGGCGCAAAATTTACCCAAAAGCTCGTTAGAAGAGCTGCGCATGCTATCGAATTTTTATTTGGGTAATCATGCGCTCTTGCAGATTTTCTTGCTGGGGCAGGAACAATTTAAGGATGTATTATATTCGCAAGAAATGGAACAGTTGAGGCAGCGAGTGGTTGCTGCATGTCATCTAGAGCCATTCAATGCAAGTGAGACAAAAGAATATATTGAGCACCGTTTATCGCAAGTGGGGTGGACGGATGATCCTTTATTTTTACCCGCTGCCTACCGCAAAATACATACATTGACTAAAGGTATTCCTCGCCGAATAAATACATTTTGCGAGCGTTTGTTACTGTATGGTTCAATCGAGGAATTGCATGAGTTTGATGTCACCACGATTGATGTGGTTGGCAATGAGCTTATGTACGAAGTGGTTAAAGAGGGTGAAACTCTCGCTGATATTGAACCTAATGAAAAACCTTCGTATCACTCTGAGCTTGATGATGATAGCACTTTTGATGAACGAGATCCGCAGGACTCTGCGCTTGACGCGACACGAATCGTCGATGTCAGTGAGATTGATGATCCTCCATTAGCCAAGGAAAGTCCATCGCAAGAAATACGAGCGGATGAAAATGATGAATTAGAGATTCCGTCATTAGGCAAAGCTTCAGCCAATGATGAAATTGGTCTCAGTGATCAAATTGATCATTTGGCCCTAACAACAGAGGCGCCTAAGAGCGTTGATCTGCTAGAGGCCGATTCGTTCAAAAAGGAAGTTTTGTCAGACAGTCTGTCGCAAGTGCAGGATAATGTGTCTGAGCCGGCGGATCAAGAAAATAGTCGCCTGCTTAGCGGTGGAGTGGAATCTACGGCGGGCAATCTACTGAATCCAGATCAGCCTCCTCTAAAAAAGGGAAAAACACGAGGTAGAAAGAAAGCGAAAAGAGCTGACAATTTGTCGACACCACCGTTGTCGAATGTTGTCGCCAAGCCCATTGCGTCTGTTGTACCACAACAAAACCACCGGGCGATTACCGAGCCAAAAATTGCAGATAAATCAGAAGTGCAACGCTTAGTCGCTTCAGCATTGCGATTTTTCCGCCAACCAGAACAAGAACAGGGCAACGTTGAGTCCCAAGTGAGAGAGGCCAGCGGTGAGTCCATTCGTTTTTTGATGAATTTAGCGGTTGGCAAAGCGCAATTACCGGCGAATGTCGAGGATCCTTTGCTTAAAGATGTGGCTGCTGGGGAATTGAAAAGTGCGATGAGGCACTTTATTAAACACGCGATGTTGACCAACAAGGCCGATTATTATCGCCGCTTAGGGTTGCTCCCAGGTGCGAGTATTGAAGAGGTTCTGGATCACTATAAAGTCATGTTTCGCTTATTCCAACCGGATCAAGAAACGGATCAGAGTCAATGGAATGAAGTGTATACGCGTCGAGTCAATGAAGCCTATAGTACTTTGCGAGATGAAGACAAGCGACGGGCCTATGATGACTTTCTTAAGGCGTTATCCAATCGAGAGAAGAAAAAGGGGCAAGAAAAGCAGGCTGAGTCTAAGGTCGTAACGAAATCAGCGCCTAATGATGAGTCTGCCTTAAAAAAGCGGAGGCTTGAAAGCGATGCCGATGCCGATCAGACGGTGGCTGTTGATCTTGAGCGCGTGTTGAATATGGAGGCGCGAGGGCATTTTAATCACCGCATAAATAAACGATCGAAGACAGGCGCTTATTTAATGATTTCAGTGTTAATTTTGGGATTATTAACGGCTGTTGCTTTATATCTAAAGCCATCTGTGTTTGAGCCCATTATGCAAAAATTTTCTGAGATAAAGTCAAAATTTGAGTTAAATAAAGCCAACGAGATCAATGATCTGAATCTGAATGATGATGCACTGGTGGGCGATAGCTTAAACTTAACAACGTCTACTCTAGCAAAAGATAATTTTGTGGTGGCAGACGCTGAGTTTTCCCGTAATACCGATACAGAGATCTCATCGATGGCGGGCTTGAAAAACCAAGTAACGGTGATGGATGGATTGAAGAACAGCATGCCGTTCGAGGGGGGGAGTGTAACACAAAAGAAAGTGCTGCTCATTACTCGTCAAGAGCTGGATCGTCTGATGATTAAGTTTACCTCGGCTTATGAACAAGGTGCGTTAGAAAACTTTATGTCGGTGTTTCATGAAAAAGCAACGACTAATGATCGGGATAATAAAGCGGGTATACAAGAAGATTATTCCTCGTTATTTAATGCGACAGAAACACGGGCGATGGAATTCCAAGATTTGAATTGGGAAACAGGGCAAATGAAAGCCGTAGGCAATGCTGATTTTGTGGTGACAGTGGTACGCAAAGGGGGAGCTGAACCGCGTAGTTTCAAAGGGAAAATTACCTTAACCGTGGAAAAACAAGCCAATCAATTAGCAATTACCAGCTTACAGCATGAATATGGTGAGTAGCTGGCTGTTTTTTATGTTACTCATTTATTAAAAACGATGTACAAAATCTTTGTATGTTTTTTGCTCATGTTGGTCGGCTATGGCGCTGTCAGCCAATCTGTTGCGGATGAAGCAATGAATCCCATATTTCATTATATTCGATCAGATTCCGTATTTTATATGGCGCAGGCCATCACGACTCAGCAAAACCAAGCGGCAGACATTGCGGCAGGCGAAGATGGGGAAACTCATGCTAGACAAGAGGAGGAGCAAGCGGATACAGGGAATGTTTCCCAAGAAAATATAGGTAGTCGACTTGCCGTTCCGGCAACGATTGTTGCTGCAATTATATTTTCCATCTTAGTGAGTGGTTTGTAGTTTATCCAGCAGCGATCTCATTGGTGAGTTTAATGCGGTTATCTTCTGTGACGACTTCGAGTTTAACGGCAAACTTCCAGAGTCTTGCCAGATGTTTTAGCACTTCATCGACGGTGTCGGGTGAAAGTGGTCGTCGGTGATATTGAAAATGTCTTAATGTGAGTGACCGATCACCTCGACCATCCACTGAGTAAATTTGAATATTTGGTTCACTACTACTCAAATCATATTGATTGGCTAATTGTTGTCTGACGTATCGATAGCCTTCTTCGTTATGGATCGCACTGATCTCAATATGAGTGTCTCGATCGTCATCTAAAATGGTAAATAATTTGAGATCGCGTATGACTTTGGGTGATAAAAACTGAGCGATAAAACTTTCATCTTTAAAATTTTGCATAGCAAAATTAAGGGTGGTAATCCAGTCTGCCCCCGCGATGTTTGGAAACCATTGTCGGTCTTCTTCGGTTGGGTTTTCACAAATTCGGCGAATATCGCTCATCATATTAAAGCCAAGTGTATACGGATTGATGCCTGAATAAGAAGGGGTATCAAAGGCGGGTTGATAAATAACATTGGTATGCGATGTCAAAAATTCAATCATAAAACCGTCTGTGGCTAAGCCTTTTTCATAAAGCTTGTTCAAAATGGTATAGTGCCAAAACGTTGCCCATCCTTCATTCATGACTTTAGTTTGTCGTTGAGGATAAAAATATTGGGCAAGCTTTCTCACAATACGTACAATTTCTCGTTGCCATGGCTCTAACAGTGGGGCATTTTTTTCGATGAAATAGAGGATATTTTCTTGTGGTTCAGAAGGAAATCTCTGCTCGGCTTGCTCGTCTTCTTTTTGCTGGTAATTGGGGATGGTGCGCCATAGTTCATTGACTTGCGATTGCAAGTAAATTTCTCGTTCTTTCTGGCGTATTTGTTCTTTGCGCAAGGACAGTTTTTGTGGGCGTTTGTAACGATCCACGCCATAGTTCATGAGTGCATGGCAGGAGTCCAGAATGTTTTCGACTTCTTGTTCGCCGTAGCGTTTTTCACATTCAGCGATATAATTTTTAGCAAAGAGTAAATAGTCGACAATGGAATTTGCTGAGGTCCATTGCTTGAAGAGATAATTATTCTTGAAAAAAGAATTATGTCCATAGGAGGCATGAGCAATCACTAACGCTTGCATCATGATGGTGTTTTCTTCCATCAGATAGGCGATGCAAGGGTCGGAATTAATCACAATTTCGTAGGCGAGGCCCATTTGACCACGTTGGTAGCCTTTTTCTACTTCGAGAAATTGTTTGCCAAAAGACCAGTGGTGGTAACCCAGTGGCATACCTACCGATGAGTAGGCATCCATCATTTGCTCGGCGCTGATGATTTCAATTTGATTGGGATAGGTGTCGAGTTGGTAATCAGCGGCGATGCTGGAAATTTCCTGGTCGTATTTGAGTAATAAATCAAACGTCCATTCGGATGTGGTGGAGAGTGGTTTTGCGTTCATGAATTGGCTGCTTGTTTTTTAAATAGTTTACGAAAGACAGGGTAAATGTCATTAACTGTTTCTATTTTCTGCATCGCAAAGTTTTCAAAAGCGGATTTTACATGTTGATATTCATGCCATAAGCTTTGATGACTATCTGGGGTAATTTCAATATATGAAAAATATTGAACAAGCGGCATAATTTTCTTAATCAAAATATTTTTACAGGTGGGGGAGTCGTCATACCAATTGTCACCATCAGAGGCTTGGGCGACATAGATATTCCAGTCACTGGTTGGGTAGCGATCTTTGATGACCTCCAGGGTTAATTGGAGTGCACTCGATACGACGGTGCCCCCCGTTTCTCGAGAATAGAAAAATTCTTCCTCATTGACTTCTTTGGCCGTTGTATGGTGGCAAATAAAGACCAGTTCAATTTTTTCATAGGTTCTTGTGAGAAAGAGATAGAGCAAAATGAAAAATCGTTTGGCCATATCTTTTTTAGCCTGGTCCATGGAGCCGGAGACATCCATTAGGCAAAACATGACCGCTTGAGTGGTTGGTTTTGGCTGGGTAATGCGATTGTTATAACGTAAGTCGAAGGTGTCGATGAATGGGATGGCGGCGATTTTTCTTTTTAAGTAGGCAATTTCTTCGTGAAGTTCTTTAATGCGATGCGCGTCTAAATCTGAATCTTCAGTGGCTAATCGGTTTAATTCTTCTTCGGCTTCATGTAGGCGCCGGGTATAAGGGCTGCGTAACGCAATGCGGCGAGCGTAGGCACCACGGAGAGAGCGAATGACATTGATATTTGAAGGGACACCATCGGATGTAAAGCCGGCACGGACAAATTTGTTTTCATAGAGTGTGGTGAGTTGGGTTTTGACGAGGTTAGGAAGTGCTAGATCTTCAAAGAAAAATTCCATGAATTCTTCCTTAGACAGTTCAAAGACAAAGTCATCTAATCCTTCGCCATTGTTGCTTGCCTTTTTACCCTGGCCGCGCCCTTTGCCCGAAGGAGGGCGTGGCACTCGGTCGCCTTGAATGAAGTCGTGATTACCTGGGTGGACAATTTCCCGTTGTCCACCACTCCCATGCCGAAAGCTAGGCTCGGATATATCTCGGGTTGGAATGGATACTTTTTCTCCATTTTCGATATCGGTGATACTGCGATTGGCGACCGCATCAGCAACGGCTTTTTTTATCTGGTTTTTAAACCGTTCGATAAAGCGTTGCCGATTGACGGCGCTTTTATTCTTACCGTTTAATCTTTTATCAATTATACGAGACAAGGGACACCTAAAATGCTAAGAAGATTTTCTGACTCGGAGATACCATTCGCATAACAAGCGTACTTGTTTGCTGGTATAGCCTTTGGTTGTCATACGATTAACGAAATCCTCGTGTTTTCTTTTCTCATCACCGGAAGATTTGGTATTGAAAGAAATGACAGGTAATAAATCTTCGGTATTAGAGAACATTTTCTTTTCAATGACATTGCGAAGCTTTTCATAGCTTGTCCAGGTTGGGTTTGTTCCACCTTTGTTGGCTCGCGCTCTGAGCACGAAGTTAACAATCTCATTGCGAAAGTCTTTTGGGTTGCTAATGCCAGCGGGCTTTTCTATTTTTTCAAGTTCATCGTTTAATGCAGAGCGGTTAAAACTTTCGCCTGTGTCTGGGTCCCGGTACTCTTCATCTTGAATCCAATAGTCGGCGTAAGTGACATAACGATCAAAGATGTTTTGACCATACTCAGAGTATGACTCTAGATAAGCCGTTTGAATTTCTTTGCCAATGAAGCTGACATATTCAGGGACTAAAAAGCCTTTGATAAAACTTAAGTACTTTTCTTCAATTTCTTTGGGATACTGTTCCTGTTCAATTTGTTGCTCAAGGACGTACAATAAGTGGACTGGGTTGGCGGCAATTTCAGTATGGTCGAAGTTGAACACTCTTGATAGGATTTTGAAAGCAAACCGTGTGGATAACCCCGTCATCCCTTCATCAACGCCCGCAAAATCACGGTATTCTTGGAAGGATTTGGCGTTAGGATCCGTATCTTTCAGATTTTGTCCATCATAGACCTTCATTTTTGAAAAAATACTGGAGTTTTCCGGTGCTTTTAATCGGGATAGCACGGCAAATTCCGCCATCATTTTTAATGTGTCGGGGGCACAAGCCGCTTGTGATAAAGAGCTATTTACTAACAATTTATTGTAGATCCTGATTTCATCGGATACACGGAGTGAATAAGGGACTTTCACGATATAAATTCGATCCAGAAAGGCTTCGTTGTTCTTATTGTTTTTAAAGGTTATCCATTCAGATTCGTTGGAGTGGGCTAATACCATGCCATCGAAGGGAATGGCGCCTAAACCTTCGGTGCCTTTGTAGTTGCTTTCTTGAGTGGCGGTCAATAACGGATGTAGCACTTTAATGGGTGCTTTAAACATCTCGACAAATTCCAGTAGGCCACGATTGCCGAGACACAATCCCCCTGAATAACTATACGCATCGGGATCATCTTGGGAATATTGCTCCAGTTTTCGAATATCGACTTTACCTACCAGGGATGAAATGTCTTGGTTATTTTCATCGCCAGGTTCCGTTTTTGCCACGGCGACTTGTTTTAAGATGGACGGGTGGAGTTTGACGACGCGAAACTTGGTAATATCACCGTTAAATTCATGCAGCCGCTTGACTGCCCAGGGTGACATGGTGGTGCTTAAATAGCGAGCAGGAATGCCGTAGTCTTCCTCAAGAATTTTGCCATCTTCGGTGAGATTGAATAACCCGAGTGGCGACTCAAAAATAGGCGATCCCTTAATCGCATAAAATGGGACATGTTCGATGAGTGATTTCAATTTCTCTGCGAGTGACGATTTACCACCACCCACTGGGCCGAGTAGATATAATATTTGTTTCTTTTCTTCCAATCCCTGAGCGCCATGTTTATAGTATGACACAATTTTTTCGATGGTGTCTTCCATGCCATAAAAATCTCGAAATGCCGGGTAGCGTTTGATAACTCGGTTGGAAAAAATGCGGCTGAGACGTGGGTCTGTGCGAGTGTCGATCATTTCAGGTTCGCCGATGGCTATGAGCATGCGTTCGGCGGCTGTTGCATAAGCTGATGGGTCGGATTTACATATTTCCATGTACTCTTGTAGGCTGTATTCCTCTTCCTTTGCTTCTTCGTAGCGTGACAAATAATGACTAAATATGCTCATTGCATCCACCTCCTGGAGTCTGTTTACATAAGACTTAAACTTTCGGGGTCGCCGAGCATGCTACTCGACTTAAAATGATTCTGTTTGGGCTTATGTTGTGTAAGCCGAATTCGTTTAGATTTGCTTGCAGCAATATGTACGCCAGGCATTAGCCGTTTATGGTCCATTATCGTACAAGTGATTTTTCATGCGCACGATGTATTCAATATTCAGATAGCGAAGGTCATTGAATAGGCTAACATCCCTTGTTTTTAGTTTAGGGGTTTGGTCTTGCCAAGCGGTTTCATTTGTTTGGTGGTTGCGGATCATCGCCGCGTTAAAATCTACAAATGATATCATCAGTCTTGACACGTATATGTATTTAGATGCCTGCTTCTTACTCATCGTTTAATTAAGACTTGTAAGTTATATGCTTATTTGACTCATGAGATAAGACTTTGTTTCGCGGCATCGAGGGTTATCTATTTAAATATAGATTGGCTAATACTAAAGTAAATAACAAGAAATCTATCGCACTTATTCAATGTTAGGTTATCTATTGCCTTTAATAAATGGCTGACTGGAACGATGAGTACTATGACGCATAACATCGCTAAGAAATGGCGAAATTGAAATTTATAATCAACAGGTTATCGATTTTTTTAAGTCGATTGACGGTTAGGGTGATGCATGAAGTGTGACGGATTTTGTTTTGTGATAATTTATTTTTATGGTTTATCATAAAAGAATCATATTGGCTGAATGAATCTTTATGCGTTAAAAATGGATATGAGGTAATGTGAGTTGAGTCAATTTACACAGGCGTCATCCGTTTTATGAATATGAAATGATCTGGCATTTGAGAATGATGCGAGGACTAAAAATAGCCAAATCGAATGAAATGCCCTGCGCTTGATTTGGCGTGGATTCTGTTGATCACACTGTTCAGTGGTGAGGTATCCATATTATGGCAGGGTAAAGACCGGTTTGCGTTGTGTGCGGCCGAGGCGAATCATAAGTGATCAGCTATTTATTGGGTTGGTTTCGTCATTGACATGTTGGGGAGAGTGTTTATTTTAGATGAGTATATTTTGAACTGGCAATCTTGTTATCCCGTTATAAAAATATTATGAGGAGTTGTTTGAAAATAAGCCAGTTATCCTGTCACAATTTATGGTTAAAATTTACTGCGAGAAGGAGTGTTATTAGTGAAATTACCTTTGCAAATTACAACTCGAAAATTGTCATTATCCGAAACAGCGATAAGCACAATTAAAATGAAGGCAGAAAAACTGGAGACATTTTATCAACAAATTATGGGGTGTCGTGTTATGGTAGAGACACCCCATCGCCACAAAAATCATGGCACGCTGTACAATGTGCGGATTGACCTCACCGTGCCAGGAGGCGAGTTGATCGTCAAGCGAGAGCCTCACGAGGATGTTTATGTCGCGATTCGAGATGCGTTTGATGCGGCTCGAAGACAATTGCAAAATTATAGTCGCCGTCGCAGAGGGGATGTGAAGGTGCATGTTAAGCCACCGATGGCAAAAATTAGTAAATTATTTGCGGATGAAGGGTTTGGGTTTTTGGAGACAGACGATGGGCGTGAAATTTATTTTCATAGCAATAGCGTCGTTGATTCAGATTTTGAGCGACTCAATATTGGTTCAGCGGTGCGGTTTGCTGAAAAACAAGGCGTGAATGGTCCTCAAGCAAGTACCGTTGCATTGCTATAAATTTTACGCAAAATAGGTTATCCCTATTTTTCATTGAGCTATAATATGACTAAAGGCCTGCTAATTAGCGGGCCTTTTTTTTGCCTGGTCGGGCCAGTTGGCTTTATTTTAGTCGTCGATGTGGCTAATGATAGATAAACTTTGGTTAAAGCTGCCGGCTTTATTTGTCGAATACTTATCTATAAGTTTTTAGTTGCTTATAATTTTATCGAGTTTAATTGAGTCAAGGCGAATAAACTCATGGTTAGCACACGCGTATTTGATTAATATTATAGCTTATTTTCAAATAATTATATGATTGTTTGAAAAGTATATGGTGGTTATATATTCATTGATTATCTTCTTTTCGATGCAATTTATAGAACAAATAAATGTCAGCTGCTCCTCATTCTAAACCTGTATCAGACAAAAATATGCAAGGTGTTATTGAAAAACATGCACCGCTGGTTAAGCGTATAGCTTATCATTTGATGGCACGATTACCCGCGTCGGTCATTGTCGATGATTTAATACAAGCTGGCATGGTGGGTCTTTTGGAAGCGTCTCGTAAATATAATGAAGCACGTGGCGCAAGTTTTGAGACATATGCAGGCATACGCATCAGAGGTTCTATGCTTGATGAGCTACGCAGGAATGATTGGGCACCTAAGTCGGTGCATCGTAAAACAAGAGAGTTAGCCGGGGTTGTCAGGATAATTGAGGCTCGAACTGGGCGAGATGCGCGTGATGATGAAGTCGCCAAAGAAATGGGCATTACCTTGGCGAGCTATTATAAAATTTTGCAAGATGCGAGCAGTGCGCGTATGTTTGGTTTTGAGGAGCTGGGGGTGGACGAAGAAGCACTTGAAGCGGGATTGGCTGGCAAGGCCATCGAGCCCTATGACAATATTAAGGATGAGCGGTTTAAGCAAAAGCTTTCGGAGGCGATTGCAAGTTTGCCAGAGCGTGAAAAAATGGTGGTGACATTATATTATAATTCGGAATTTAATTTGCGGGAAATAGGCTCGGTCCTTGGGGTCAGCGAATCGCGTATCAGTCAGCTGCTCAGTCAGGCAATGATTCGGCTGCGTGCGCGAATGAAAGATTGGGTAATGCTATAAGTATAACATGCATATTGCAATTAATACATGATAGATTTATTTTGCTCAAATAATTTTGTCGATGGTAAATAGAAATTCTTGTATAAAGTCGTATAGTCGTTTATATATGTTAAGAGGGTTAGTAATAAACATAAGAATGTATTTTTGAGAGTAGACACTATGTTGCGTGTTATCAAAAAAAGTTCAATGCCACTGTACGAAGAAAACTATCTTCGCCTTACCCTAATATTGCCTGATTTAAAAACCAAAGATTCGGTAATTGTTAGGAATAAGAGTTTAGCGATGGAATTGAGCATGTCGGTGATTGAGCGGTTTAAATATACAACAACCATTCAATTAAAAATGGTTCCTATTTCGGGTAAGGATTTACTGCCTGATTGTGTGATGGAGGTACGTCTTTATCATGATGCGGAAGTGGCTGAAGTGATTTCCTTTCAGGGGCAGCAGCGCTTAAAGCCAGTATACGATTATCCAAACTCAAAAATGTTCCATCCAGATGAGAAGCGCCAAACAAATGATTTGTTATGTGACTTTTTGTCTTTTTGTAATAAAAAGGGTTTGGCTTTCTGCGATGATGAGTCTTTCCATTTAAGCATCATTAATTGGTGAATATTGCTGGCACTTGATACGGTAGCATTCATGAGAGTCATCCAGCGCAATGGCCGTTAAAGATTTCCCCCATAGACATCCGGTGTCGATGCAAATGGTATGATTGCTTTGTTGGTAACCTAATGTTGACCAATGGCCAAAAACAATATTGTTTGTTCGTGTTTGTCTGTTTTTAAGCGCGAACCAGGGAAAAAGTTGTTCGGGTTGATTGCCGGGTGAACTTTTGTACTTTAAAAATAATCGACCATCCACATCGCAGAATCGCATTCGTGTAAAAACATTGGTAATGAATCTCAGTCGTTCCATGCCTTGTAACTCATCATTCCATATGTCAGGCAGATTGCCATACATGTTTTTAAAGAATTTTAAATAATCATCGCTTCGTAAACAATGTTCAACTTCGCTAGCATACGACAAGGCATTGGCTAATGTCCATTGCGGTACGATACCCGCGTGAACGAGAGTATAGTTCAATACAGGGTCATGATGCAATAGTGGTCGATGACGTAACCAATGTAATAGCGTCGCTGCATCGTTGGCTTCCATCACTGGAGCTAGGGTATCCTTGTCATGATGTTTTTTACAGCCTGCGGCAATGGCAAGCAAATGTAAATCGTGATTACCTAATACGCTAATGGCTTTATCTTCTAAATTTTTAACGAAACGTAAAACTTCTAATGATTGTGGTCCTCGGTTAACTAGATCTCCAGTGAACCACAACGTATCATTTTGGGGATTGAAAGAAATTAGATCGAGTAATTGTAAGAGTGATTGGAAGCAGCCTTGTATATCTCCGATAGCGTATGTTGTCATAAAATATCAGCTCTGTTGTTCACGGTGAGTGTCGCTATTTATGGTGTCTAAATAGGCGCAGATGGTTTTTCTAATGTGATTTTTTTTTTCGATGCTCAGGATAGGCTGGCCATTTTTGTCGGTGATAAAAAATACATCGTCGACTTGTGCGCCATAGGTCGTGATTTTGGCATTCTGTAATATGACCTGACATTCCACTAAGGCGTAAGCAACTCTGGATAAAAGGCCAGGCCTGTCTGTTGAAGTGATTTCCATAACGGTTCGTTGATTTTTTTCATCCGTCGCAAAGTGGACTTCTGTCGGTCTTGAAAAAACCTTAGTAATGCGTGCTTGGTGTCGATTTTTGGGGAGTGTTGGTGGCGTGTTTTTTGTGATTTGATTGCCAATATTTTTTTTAACTTGGCTGATTTTATGTGGAAATGTAATAGGTTGACCATTTTCATCAAGTAGGCTAAACGTATCTAGCGCGTAACCAAGTTTTTTCGCGGTACTGATTCGGGCCTCGACTATGTTTAAATTTAAACGGTCAATTTCGGCGGTGATATTGGCAAATAACCAGCTTGATATTGGGGCGAAAATAAAAATATTTGTCACGCATTTCGCGGGAGAGTTTTGCACCATGATCAATGGTTGTGTTGTGTCTCTTTTGGCCGCGTTTAATATGCCCTGGGTGTGCCATGCAATTTCTTCTGCATTATAGCGTAAAAAATATTCATCATCCATTGTGCTCCATAATTGATTGATGTCATCAATGGAGACGTGTTCCTTGTTAAGGGTTTTACGGGCGGTTGATTTTTCATCATGAATTCGAGCGCGTTTATCAATCGGTGATTCAAGGTCTTGCTTGAGTGCTCGTTGTGTTTGTTTATATAATTCTATCAATAAAGCATCTTTCCAATTATTCCAGAGGGTGTTATTTGTTGCTCGCATATCGGCGACGGTTAATAAATATAAATAATCGAGCCGAATATGGTCTTCGACAATCGAGGCGAATGAATAGATGACTTCTGGGTCACTGGTATCTTTATGTTGCGCCGTTGATGACATTAATAAGTGGTGTTTTACTAGCCAGGCGACGAGCTCAGTGTCCGTTTGACTTAAGCAGTGCAATTGGCAAAATTGAGTGACTTCTTCTGCGCCAAGCATGGAATGATCGCCCCCTCGTCCTTTTGCAATATCATGAAAGAGTCCTGCGATATATAAGAGTTCAGGTTTTGGAATATGTTGAATGATTTTGCTGCATAAAGGGAATTCGTGATGATATTTGGTGACGGTAAATCGCCGCAGATTTCTTACGACAAATAGAGAATGCTCATCCACTGTGTAGACGTGGAATAAGTCAAATTGCATTTGCCCTACGATGGAACCAAAGGCTGGGATGTAGGCGGCTAAAATACCATAGCGATTCATGCGTCGCAATTCATGAGTAATGCCTGAGGGTTGGCGCAATATTTCAATGAACAGGCTTCGGCAACGCAAATCATTTCGGAAGTCATTATTAATTAAATAGCGATGACTGCGAACGAGCCGGATGGTCGATGCTCGGACGCCTTTAATGTGAGGGTTTTCCGCTAACAGTAAAAATATTTCTAAGAGTGAAAAAGGATAGCGTTTGAAGACATATTCATTAATGACTTCGATAAATCCTTTGCGTGTTTGAAATCGCCGGTTAATCGGGATAGGGTCAATGACGCCATGATTGTACAGAATCGCTTCTTGATAAAGCTGTAAGAGTATTTCGTTGAGTCGACTCAGTTCCATGATGGTTCGATAATATTTTTTCATGAATAACTCAACGCCAAGACGGTGACCATCGGAAGGGCGATTTCTCGAAGATTCAGTGATGTTTGATTGGTTTTGTGTTTGTTCATCTTGGTAGTTGAATTGACGAGCCAAGGTGCGCTGGTAGTCGAATAACAAGCGATCTTCTCGACGACCGCTCAATTTGTGGAGCGCAAATCGCACCTGCCAGAGAAAAGCTTGTCCTTTTTGAAGCGATTGCAAATCGGCGGGTGTCAGAAAACCTTGTGCGACTAAGTCTTCTAGCTTATCCGCGCCGAAATGCCGTTTTGCCACCCAGCCAACCATTTGGATATCACGTAGGCCGCCGGGACTTTCTTTAACGTTGGGTTCTAATTTATAAGCGGTGTCATGAAACCGTAGATGGCGCTGCTTTTGTTCTTTCCATTTGGCTTCAAAAAATTTTTTACTGGGCCATATGTAATCTGGGCCAGAAATTTTGCGTAAAGTTTGATGTAAGTCTTGAGGCCCGATGATGAGCCGAGATTCCATAATGTTGGTGGCGATAGTAATGTCTTTTTTGGCGTCGACGAGGCATTGTTCGATGGATCTGACACTATGACCCACATCAAGACCAGTGTCCCATAAAAAAGTAATAAAATTTTCAATGGCATTTTTATAGTGTTGTGGGCAATCTTCTCGAAGCAGGATGAGTATATCAATATCGGACGCGGGATGGAGTTCACCCCGGCCGTATCCGCCGACGGCAATGAGGGCAATATTGGAAGTATTGGTTTTTGCGAAATGCAGTTGCCAGATATGTTTTAAAATATGGTCGACAAAGTCAGATCGCATATGTACCAGTTTGATGATGTCGATACCGTCGTCAAATAAAGCATATAACGTTTGCGTCGCATGATTGATGCATTCTCGAAGGACCTCGGTATTGCTTTCATCGGGAGAGGGTAAGGCGATATCGAGGTGGGCTGGTATGGGTAAGGTTTGCATGGTGTTAGATGGTTTCATTAGGTCGAATGGTTAACACTTGGTAGCTAGTATCGGTGACTAAAATGGTGTGTTCCCACTGGGCAGACAGTGAGTGATCTTTGGTCACGACGGTCCAGTTATCTTTAAGGAGTTTAACATGGCGTTTCCCGGTATTGACCATCGGTTCAATGGTAAATGTCATACCGCTTTCCAGTGTCAGACCAGTATGAGGGCGACCATAATGGAGTACTTGTGGATCTTCATGAAAGGCTTTGCCAATACCATGACCGCAATATTCACGTACAATTGAGCACTGATTTTTTTCCACGTGCTGCTGAATTGCGTGACCGATATCGCCAAGTTGTACCCCAGGTTTCACCATTTGGATGCCGATGCACAAACTTTCATAACTAATCTGGGTGACGCGTTTCCCGAGGATCGACGACGGTCCGATAAAGAACATTTTGCTGGTATCACCATGATAGCCATCTTTGATGACGGTAATATCAATGTTGATAATATCACCATTTTTAAGCCGTTTGTGGCTTGGGATGCCGTGGCAAACTTGATGGTTAACTGAGGTGCAAATGGATTTAGGAAATCCTCGGTAATTTAATGGCGCCGGGATAGCTTTTTGTTCATTGATAATATAATCATGACAAATTTGATTGAGTTCATCGGTGGAGGTACCAGCGATCACATAAGGCTCAATCATGACTAGGACGTCGCTGGCTAATTGACCTGCAATCGCCATTTTTTCAATTTCTACGGGTGTTTTTATCGTTACGCTCATTGCCTTAAATTTCCTTGCTATTCACCGTGTTTTCAAAGTGAATATTTATCGCTTAACTATACGAGTGCAGTATGGTCGCCGGTTTGGTGGCTGGGTATCTGTTTAATTCAATACAAGAATCTGGCCGATGGTGCAATGTTATTGTGTCTCTGCTCAGGGTGCTTGATCTCACTATTACTTTTCTGTGGAATATTATTTTGATATTTGGCTGTTTCTCATTTGATCTCGCTTGATCCTACGCGGATTTTTCTTTGCACGCCATTACCTAATTGTGTATGACATTTATCAAAAAACTATGTGAAACCAAATCCCTTGAATAGCTAAGGGATGAGACGGGTGTTTTGTTAGGTCAGTCTAAAAATTTTAACAGGTATCAGGCCAAAATAAATTTGGCCGGGGGGATGGGCTAAGCTTAGTGTACGGCATTTCGGTGCAGCGAGGTCTCGCTGTTAGTTTGAGGGAGAGCTGATTTTTCAACCAAGTGGCCAACGTCTTTTTGTCATTGTTGTTCACCCCATATTATGGTATAAAGCACCGCCTAAAACAATTTTTAAGATAACACACACATACCGACACATACATTTTGGGTGCTCTTTCTCCTGCTGCAATTTAACCAGTTGTTTTTTTTGGTGTTTTTGGTATTGGTTGATGTAGTGAGGGAGCCAGAGTTGGTGTATGGGGTATGTGGAGGCTTAACCCGAGAGGAGGTTATTTTATGTCAGCTACAACCATGCGGGAAATGCTCGCTGCCGGTGTTCATTTTGGCCATCAAACACGATATTGGAACCCGAAAATGGGACCTTTCATTTTTGGGCACCGCAATAAAATTCATATTGTCAATCTTGAAAAAACGCTTCCCTTATTGAATGATGCGATTAATTTTGTAGGAAATATTGCATCAAAGCGTGGCTCAATCTTATTTGTTGGAACGAAACGTTCTGCGCAAAAAACAATCAAGGACGGGGCGATGCGATGTGGCATGCCGTATGCTAATTATCGATGGTTAGGTGGAATGCTAACCAATTTTAAAACCGTTAAACAGTCCATCAAACGATTGAAAGAACTTGAGGCGATGTCGCAAGATGGTCATTTTGACAAGCTTCGAAAGAAAGAAGTGTTGATGTTGACTCGTGAAAAAGACAAACTTGAGCTAAGTTTAGGCGGAATCAAAGATATGAATGGTATGCCAGCGGCACTTTTTGTAGTGGATGTTGGCCACGAAAAGATCGCGATTAGTGAGGCAAATAAGCTCGGCATTCCAGTGATTGGTGTCGTGGACACTAATAATAGCCCCTTAGGTGTTGATTATATCATTCCTGGCAATGATGACGCGATTCGAGCCATTCAGCTCTATGTCAACGTCATGGCCGACGCGGTTATTGAAGCTAAAGCCGCCAATGCAGTGACGGGCGGTTTGGGAGATGATTTTGTCGAATTAGATGCTGAAGGACACTTGCCGACGGAGATGAAAGCAGAAGAGGTGAATTCTCCGGAGGCGGCGGCGCCAAATGATTCTGAAGCTAAAGAGGCGTCGCCGATACGCAGTGCATCCGGCAATTAGTTTGTTCCTGTGCTAAATCATACCTCCAGTATGAATCTCATTTAGAAAAGTTGATGTAAAACCGAAGGGCAAGCAAGATGAGGTGCCTTCGTGTGAAATGTAGGATGGATAGCTGAGTGGAAAGTACAATCTATTCACAATGTTATGGCTTATCTGTTTTATGTGATGCCCATTGTTTTTGATGGTGGCATTTTATTCAGCTTTGAAAATTAAATCGGTAAAAAGGGGGCGGTGCCCCCTTTTTGTCAACTAAAATTAACGATTATTTCTGATGGAATATGGCCTGATCCAAATCATATCGAGAGGAATTCGGGTCATGAAATTATATTTAACAAAGGGGTAACTGGAGCATGGCGATCACTGCAGCATTAGTTAAAGAATTACGTGAAAGAACTGGTGCCGGTATGATGGAGTGTAAAAAAGCGTTAATGGAAACGGATGGCGACGTGGAAGCGGCGATTGAATCAATGCGCAAATCAGGCATGGCAAAGGCGGATAAGAAGGCGGGTAGAATTGCCGCTGAAGGCTTGATTTCAATTAAAACAAACCCGGCAAGCACCGCCGCCGCCATGGTGGAAATTAATTGCGAAACGGATTTTGTTGCAAAAGGCGAAGACTTTATCCAGTTTTGTGATAATGTTTGTGCGCAAGTATTGGTAAAGCAACCATCCGACTTAGCTGCATTAATGGATTTACCGATTAGTGACAGTGAGAGTACGACGATTGAGCAGACGCGTAGAGCATTGATTGCAAAAATTGGTGAAAATATGTCGATTCGCCGTTTTGTTTTTATGAAAGCGGCGACAGGTATTGCCGGAACCTACTCTCACGGTTCACGCATTGGCGTGATTGTCGATTTGGAAGGCGGTCATGCCGACTTAGGGAAAGATATTGCGATGCATGTTGCGGCGAGCAACCCACAATTTACTACATCGAATGACGTGGCTGCCGAGGTCATTAACAAAGAGAAAGAAATCTTTGCGGCACAAGCGAAAGAAAGTGGTAAACCTGATGATATCATTGAAAAAATGGTGGTTGGTCGAATCAATAAATTTATTAATGAAATTACCTTGTATGGCCAACCTTTCGTTAAAGACTCGGACATGAGTATTGAGAAATTACTCGCGTCTGCCAAGGCTTCTGTCAATTCGTTTCATCGCTTTGAAGTCGGTGAGGGGATTGATAAGAAAGAAGAGAATTTTGTGGAAGAGGTGATGGCGCAAGTACGCGGGGATTAACTCATGCCAATGCGCGAAGATATGGCAAAGCCAAAATATTCTCGAATCTTGCTAAAGCTCAGCGGAGAAGCCTTGCTGGGAGATATGGAGTATGGAATTGACCCAAAAGTAACGGCGCGCATTGCCCGTGAAGTTGGGGAACTCATTGACATGGGTGTCCAAGTTGGCATGGTCATTGGTGGTGGGAATATTTTTCGTGGTGCGGGTTTGTCGCAAGCAGGCATTGATCGTGTGACCGCGGATCAAATGGGCATGTTGGCCACCGTGATGAATGCGTTATCATTGCAGGACGCTTTAGAGCGTCACAATGTTCACGTTCGTGTTATGTCCGCATTAAAAATAAACCAAATTTGTGAAGATTATATCCGGCGACGTGCGATTCGGCACTTGGAAAAAGGCCGTGTGGTCATTTTTGCAGCGGGCACTGGCAATCCTTTTTTTACCACCGATTCGGCGGCGAGTCTGCGCGGGATTGAGATTGACGCGGAGCTTGTGATGAAGGGCACTAAAGTGGATGGTGTGTATTCAGACGATCCAGTGACCCATCCTGATGCACATTTTTATCCTTCACTGACGTATGATGAGGTGATTGAGAAAAAACTCAATGTCATGGATGTTGCCGCTATTGTATTGTGCCGTGATCAATCGGTACCGATTCGGGTATTTAACATGAATAAGTTTGAAGCAATGAAGCGTGTCGTCATGGGTGAAGACGAAGGCACAATCGTGGAGTAATTAAAGACTATGCTTGAAGATATCATTACAGATGCAGAATCTCGAATGAAAAAAAGCGTTGAGTCGTTAAAAACAGACTTAGCGAAGGTGCGGACTGGACGAGCACACCCCTCACTTTTAGACTCGATCATGGTGTCTTATTACAACAGCGATGTACCGTTGACCCAGGTGGCAAATGTGTCCGTGGGCGATGCACGGACCTTGAATGTATCCCCTTGGGAAAAGCCGATGGTTCCGGTGATTGAAAAGGCCATTATGACATCTAGTTTGGGTTTGAATCCGGTGACATCTGGGGATTTGATTCGAGTGCCGCTACCGGCATTGACGGAAGAGCGGCGGCGCGAGTTTATTAAAATTGTTCGCTCGGAGGGGGAAGCAGCACGGGTGGCGATACGTAATATTCGCCGTGATGCTTTGAGTCATGTCAAAGATTTATTAAAAGAAAAAGAAATCACGGAGGATCAAGACAGGAAAGCGCAAGATCGCATGCAAAAAATAACCGACAAACAGGTGGCTGTGATTGATGAGCTATTGAAAGTCAAAGAGCATGAATTATTGGAGATATAATGTCTCTTTATGTCATTTTTACGTAGTATTTTTCCTTCATTTGTAGGTGTTACCAATTTGTATACATTGCTCATCAGTACAAGAAGTCATCAGCGGGTCGCGAAGTGTGAGTCTATATTTGTTTTAAGTCTGCCTTTTTTCGTTGTATAAGTGGGATATTTGAGTGATGAATCCCGATCTAGATACCAGTGTTCCAAGGCATATTGCGATCATTATGGATGGCAATGGACGGTGGGCGAGCCAGCGCAGTTTACCTCGTATTGCCGGTCATAAAGCGGGTGTGGATGCGGTGAGAAATATTGTTGCGGCCTGTGGTAACAATGATGTTAATGTATTGACCCTTTTTGCGTTTAGCAGCGAAAACTGGCGGCGCCCTAAAGCCGAAGTGAGTCTGTTGATGGACTTGTTTGGTACTGCTCTCACGCAGGAAGTCAAAAAACTGAACCGGAATAATGTGCGGTTACGAATTATTGGTGGGCGAGAGGCTTTTTCGGAGAAGTTGCAGCAGCGTATTGAAAAGGCAGAAGAGCTGACCAAGAATAACGATGGGTTGACCTTGGTGATTGCGGCTAATTATGGTGGACGCTGGGATGTAGTGCAAGCGATCAAAACCATTGCTGAAGATGTGCGGCAAGGTAAGATGGATATTGAACAAATTGATGAGGCACTGATTGGGCGTCATATTACCTTAGCGGATTTGCCGGAGCCAGATCTTTTTATACGGACTGGCGGGGAGCAACGAATCAGCAATTTTATGTTGTGGCATTTAGCCTATACGGAGTTATATTTTACCGAAATTTTGTGGCCAGACTTTAATGAGCAACAGTTAATTGATGCGATTGCTTCTTTTCGCAAAAGACAGCGGCGATTTGGCCGTACTGGCGAACAAGTGGAGCAACAATCGAGTGCTTAAACAGCGTGTTTTAACGGCGATTATTTTGGTGCCTCTTGTTATTGGGGGAATATTCGCGTTAACAACACAGCAGTTTTCGTTTGTTTTAGCTTTGTTTGTGGTGTTGGGGGCTTGGGAATGGGCTCGACTTGTTAAGTTGGACAGTTTGCCGCAAAGGTGTTCCTATCTTTTTGTTCTTTTGCTGCTGCTGATTGCTTGTTCCTATCTAAGAATGTTTGATGAATTTTTGTTTGCCTTGCTTAGTATCTCGGTTATTTGGTGGCTAGCAAAGATTCACTTTTTAATTTCATTTCGAGAACCTGAATGTCAGTTAACCCAACAGCGTTGGCGCTGGGGAAGTTTAGGGCAAGGGTTGATGTTACTGATTCCCGCTTGGTTATCTCTCGTTGTTATTCATAGTCAGCCACAACATGGTCCCTGGTTATTGCTGTATCTCATGCTGTTAATTTGGGGGGCGGATAGCGGTGCGTATTTTTCGGGTCGGAAATGGGGACGTCACAAATTAGCGCCGCATGTCAGTCCTGGAAAAACCTGGGAAGGTTTATATGGGGCGATGGTGCTTTGCCTGTTACTCAGCGTGGTGGCTACTTATGGTTTTGATTTTGAATTAGTGGCGGGTTTATTCTTTGTGATATTGAGTATGGTTGCTGTGCTGTTCTCTGTGATGGGTGATTTATTGGAGAGCGCCTATAAGCGGCGAGCCGGCGTGAAAGATAGTGGCACTATTTTACCAGGACATGGAGGAATATTGGATCGTATTGACAGTATGACGGCGGCGGCGCCCGTTTTTGCGTTGGGTTTAGGGGTGATGGAGCTTATGGTTTGAAGGAAGTCACAATATTAGGCTCAACGGGATCGATTGGTATCAGTACGTTGGATGTATTGTTACGCCATTCCGGACATTACAAAGTCGCCGCCTTAACGGCTTATCATCAGGTGGACCGTTTATACGAACAGTGTGTCGCTCATCAGCCGGAATTTGCGGTGATGGTGGATGAGCAAGCCGCCGAGCAATTATCCAATCGCTTGCGAGCGCGAGGTGGATTAGGAATACAAGTGCTTTCCGGTGTTTCAGGGTTGGAGCGTGTGGCTAGTTTGCCGCAAGTGGACATTGTGATGGCGGCCATTGTTGGCGCAGCGGGATTGCCGCCCTCATTGGCGGCGGCGAAGGCGGGCAAGCGTATTTTACTCGCGAATAAAGAATCACTGGTCATGTCTGGGCGATTGTTTTTAGACGCAGTGAGTAATAATAATGCTTTGCTTTTGCCGATTGATAGTGAGCACAATGCGATTTTCCAATGCTTGCCAGCGACGAAAGCGGCGACCTTGGAAACAATGGGGGTTGTGCAGTTATTGCTGACGGCGTCAGGGGGGCCTTTTCGCGACCGTTCGCTTGCTGATCTGGATGAGGTGACGCCGAGTGAGGCCTGCGCGCATCCCAATTGGCAGATGGGGCGAAAAATTTCGGTGGATTCTGCCACCATGATGAACAAAGGTTTGGAGGTAATCGAAGCGCATTGGTTGTTTAATGCGCGGCCCGATCAAATAAAAGTGGTCCTACATCCACAAAGTATTATTCATTCTCTGGTCAGTTATGAAGATGGCTCGGTGCTAGCACAATTGGGTAACCCGGATATGCGAACGCCCATTGCCCATGCTTTGGCATGGCCACAGCGTATGGCTTCAGGCGTGGCGGCGTTAGATTTGGTGGCGCTTGGTCATCTCGAATTTCGTTCTGCTGAGTTTTCTCAGTACCCTTGTTTAGGTTTTGCTTATGAAGCGTTGGCGCAAGGAGGAACCTGCACCACAACGTTGAATGCGGCCAATGAAATGGCTGTCGATGCTTTTTTGAATGAAACCATTCGTTTTACTGATATTCCAAAAGTGATAGAAAGCGTGCTTGAAGCTGAAAAGGTAGAAGATGTTGTCAGTCTTGATCAAATATTGGCATATGATGCCCAAGCCCGCCGTATTGCGCAGGAATCCATTCGTCGATTGGAGTCGTCATACTCATGAGCCTGATATTTTATTCGGTCATCTCTTTTATTATCGGGCTTGGCTTGCTGATTGCCATTCATGAGTTTGGTCACTTCTGGGTGGCTCGCAAGCTCGGTGTTAAAGTTTTACGTTATTCGATTGGTTTTGGTCGGCCGATTTGGCGTTCTCAGAAAGGCGTCGATAATACCGAATATGTCGTGGCAATGGTTCCTTTAGGTGGTTACGTTAAAATGCTTGATGAGCGGGAGGGGCCAGTGGCACCGCATGAGCAAAATCGGGCGTTTAATCGGCAGTCACTCAAGACTCGTTGTGCGATTGTTGTCGCCGGCCCGCTGGCTAACTTCATCTTTGCTGTGATAGCTTACTGGATTATTTTCGTGATGGGTATCCCCGGCCTAAAACCCATTGCCGGTGATATTCAGTCAGGATCCGCCCTCGCGCAAGCCGGTATGTTGGTGGGTGATGAAATGGTCTCGGTAGATGGGAAAGCGACACCCACTCTGGAGGTTGTGCGGCTTGCTTTAATTGGGGCGGTGTTCTCGGGTGAGGATGTGGAATTGCAAGTGAGGCGATCGCAGGATGAATTGCGTGTGCTTTTTTTGAACTTGCAAGGCATCAGCTTGGATGCTGTGGGTGAAGGCAATTTTTTACAACATTTAGGTTTGACCCCGATACGACCGCATATTCCACCCGTTATTGGCCAATTGCTAAAAGATGGCACCGCGTTGCAAGCCGGGTTTCATCTTGGGGATCGGGTTTTGTATAGTGATGGTGAAGCGATTAAAGATTGGATGCAATGGGCGAAATTAATTCGGCAACGGCCTGCACAAGCGATGCAAATTGTGGTTGAACGCGGTCATAAACAATTAACGCTAACGGTTATTCCGCAACGGGTAACAACCGACAATAAGGACATCGGTCGGCTGGGTGTATCGCCTGAGATGCCAAATAATGTGATGGAAGGTTTGACCGCGACTCAGCAGTATTCGATGTTTTCGGCGGTATCCGCCGCGCTGATTAAAACCTGGGATATGTCGATTTTGACATTAAAAATGATGTGGAAAATGTTGGTGGGCGAGGCTTCCTTGGAGAATATTAGTGGCCCCATTACCATCGCAAGTTATGCGGGTCAAACCGCGCAAATTGGGATTGTCCCTTTCCTCTCGTTTTTAGCGATTGTTAGTGTCAGTTTAGGGGTATTAAACCTGTTACCGATTCCCATCTTGGATGGGGGGCACCTGTTATACTATGGTATTGAATTTATCAAGGGTGGTCCCGTGTCAGAACAAACACAACTTATTGGTCAGAAAATTGGAATTATTATGCTAGGAGGGTTAATGTTTCTCGCTGTATTTAATGACATTAATCGCTTGTTTGGGTAACTTCTCATTTTTTTATGATGAAATCTTCGAAATGGTTAGCTTGGACGCTAATATTTTTCACCTCTGTCAGTTGGGCATTGACTCCCTTTACGGTTGAAAACATCCGTTTAGATGGATTGCAGCGTATTTCTGAATCGACTGTGTTTAATTATCTACCGATTAAAGTCGGTGATAAAATGGATAACGAAAGGGCTTCTGAAGCGATTCGTGCGCTTTTTCGGACCGGCTTTTTTAATGATATCCAATTAGAATTAGATAACCAAGCGGTGGTTCTTATCTTAGAAGAGCGGCCTTCCATTGCTAAAATCAATATTGCTGGCAACGAGGAAATCAATACCGATGATTTAACGACGGCATTGAAAAAAATTGGCTTAGCTGAGGGGCGGGTATTTAATCGATCTCTTTTAGAAAAGGTAGAACTTGAGCTGCAAAGGCAGTATTTTGCACTGGGTAAATATGGGGTAGAGATTGAGTCAAAATTATTACCCCAGGAAAGGAATCGAGTGGCGATTGACGTCACCATTAAAGAGGGGGATGCAGCACAAATCCGCGAGATTAATATTATCGGTAACAAAGCTTTTGAACGTGAACTGTTGTTAGATGTTTTCAAGCTAGGTGCGTATTCGTACTGGTCACTGTTTAATGGTGATAGCAAATATTCGAAGCAAATGCTCTCGGCGGATTTAGAGGCAATGCGCTCATATTACCTGGACCGAGGGTATATCAACTTTACCCTTGATTCAACTCAAGTCTCAATTACGCCTGACAAACGCGATGTCTATATTACTATCAATATTTCGGAAGGGGGCAAATTCAAAGTTAATTCGGTCACGCTAGCCGGCGATTTAATTGTCGATGAAGCGGAATTAATGAAGCTTATCTCTGTTAAAGTGAATGATACCTTTTCTCGAAAATCAGTGACTGAAAGTAGCAGCACAATCAGCGAACGGCTTGGTATTGAGGGTTATGCTTTTGCGAATGTGAATGCGATTCCGGAAATAGACAATGAGACTCAATCGGTTGATCTTACTTTTTTTGTTGATCCTGGCAAGCGAGTGTATGTACGGCGAGTGAGTTTTTCAGGCAATAGCAAAACGCATGACGAGGTATTGCGGCGTGAAATGCGGCAACTCGAAGGAGGTTGGATTTCTACGACCAAGCTAAACCGTACCAAAGTTCGGTTGCAACGCACGGGTTTTTTTGATGAAGTTAATATCGAAACGCCATCGGTGCCAGGTCAGCCAGATATGGTTGACGTGGAGTTTACGGTGACTGAACGGCCTTCAGGTAATGTGACAGCCTCGATGGGTTATGGGCAAGGCTCGGGTTTAATCTTGGCGGCCAGTATTAACCAGAATAACTTTTTAGGCACTGGAAAACGGGTCAGCGCCGAAGTCAATAATAGCCAGGTGAATACGGTCTATAGTTTTTCTTTTACCGACCCTTACTATACGATAGATGGCGTGAGTCGCGGGTTTCGTTTATTTTCTAGAAAAACCCAGGCGGGCCAGACCAACCGTATTGCCAGGTACATTACCAACAAGTACGGGGTGGCGATTACCTATGGTTTTCCTTTGAGCGAATATCGGACCGCTCGGGTTGGTATTGGTTTTGATAATACCGATTTACGTACCTTTGATGATACGCCCGCAGAATATAAAGCGTTTGAACAGGATTATGGCAGCAACTACGATACCTTTAGATTAACCGCTAGTTGGTCATATGATACCCGGGACCGAGTATTATTCGCCGGTTCAGGGACACATATTATTTTATCCTCAGAAGTCGGTTTACCAGGCAGTGATCTTACCTATTACAAATTAAGCTATCGCCATCAATGGTTCATTCCTATTGTCAAAGGATGGACATTTCATCTTCAGGGCAATTATGCACAAGGGGATGGTTATGGGGCGTCAAATCAATTGCCATTTTTTGAACATTATTATGCGGGCGGTGGACAAAGTGTGCGGGGTTTTCGGGATAACAGTTTGGGACCGAAAGATGGGCTTAGTCGGAATAGTTTAGGTGGCAACCGAAAACTGACAGGGATAGGTGAGGTGATTTTTCCTTTGCCTTTTTCAGAAAATAGTCGGTCGGTACGGTTGAGTGCGTTTGTGGATGCTGGCAATGTGTATGGCAGTGATCAATCATTAAGCTTAAGGGAAGTGCGTGCGTCTTATGGGATTTCATTTGTATGGATTACCCCGGTAGGCGCGTTACGATTTAGTTGGGCATGGCCATTGCGCTCGGAGCCTGAAGATGAAACACAACGGTTTCAATTTTCCATTGGAGCACCGTTCTAAAAACACGAGGGTATGATGCTAAAGGTAATTATTAACACGTTGCTGTTTGGATTAATCATTTTATTGCCCGGCGCGTTATGGGCCGAAAGCTTAAAAATTGGGGTGGTTGATTTGGCGAGAGTGCTTGAAGAATCACCTCAAGCGGAAGCGGCGCGTAGCGCATTAGAGCAAGAATTTGCGCCTAAAGAGCGGGATATTATTAAATTACAGAAAGATATACGAAATGTTGATGAGCGTTTAATGCGGGATGGGGCCATCATGAGTGATGGTGAAAGAGCGAAGTTGGAACGCGAGATTATTGCTAAAAAACGCGACATGAAACGAAGTCAAGAAGAATTCAGGGATGACCTTAACTTCAAGCGTAATGAAGTGTTAGAAAAATTACAAAGACAAGTGGTCAGCACTATACGAGCGTTCGCGAAAGAGAAGAAGTATGATCTTTTGCTTGCCGAAGGTGTTATTTTCATGAGTGATAAAGTGGATACTACGGAGCAGGTATTGCAACGTTTAAAAAGCGATATGTCTGAATCCAGGCGATAGCGCTGTCATTGTGGAATATACATTGGAGACATTAGCGGCATTAGTGGATGGTCAAGTGAGTGGCGATCAACATTGCACGGTGGAAAATGTTGCTTCTATTGCGATGGCCAAAGAAGGCGATATTTGTTTTTTTAATGATGTTAAGTTTCGTCAGAATTTATTGACTTGCCAGGCCTCGGCGGTCATTGTCAAGCCAATGGATGTTGAATATTGTCCAGGGAATGCGCTGGTTGTGGCTGATCCTTATGTGTCTTACGCTAAAATTGCGACCTTGTTGAAGCGAACGGAGCCTGAGCCTGGTCGCGTCGATTCATTGGCCGTGGTCGATCAGTCTTGTCAAATTGCAGCTACGGCGATTATTTGTGCGCATTGCCTCATTGAGGCAAATGTCAGGATCGGTGAGCGGGTACATCTTGGACCGGGTTGTTTTATCGGTGAAGGGAGTGTGATTGGCGATGATACCTGGATTGCGGCCAATGTGACTTTATATCATGATGTAATTATTGGTGAACGTGGTATTATTCATGCCGGTGTTGTGTTAGGCAGCGATGGTTTTGGTTTGGCCAATGACCAGGGACGTTGGATTAAAGTGCCGCAAATGGGTAAAGTCCGTGTCGGTGATGACGTGGAGATTGGTGCCAATTGTGCGATTGATCGTGGCACGCTGGAAGATACTGTGATTGCTGACGGTGTAAAAATCGATAATCTAGTGCATATCGCGCATAATGTGAAAGTCGGTGCCCACAGCGCAATTGCTGGCTGTGTGGGCATTGCGGGCAGTACCACGGTTGGTGCGCATTGTACTTTTGGGGGGATGGCCGGTGTGGCGGGTCATGTTCATATTGCTGATAACGCGCATTTTACTGGGATGGCAATGGTGACTAAGTCCATTACTGAACCGGGTATTTATTCTTCGGGACTGCCGGCAGAACCCAATCGACGATGGCGGAAAAATGTCGTGCGATTTCGGCAATTAGAGAAACTGGAAAACAGATTGCGGCAATTAGAAGACCAGCTTAAAAATACGAAAGGTTAGAGCAATTGGAAAAGATGGATATAAATGAAATATTAGAGTATCTGCCGCATCGCTATCCGTTTCTGTTGGTTGATAGAGTACTGGAGTTAGCGCCCGGTAAATCTTTAAAGGCCATCAAAAATGTTACCATCAATGAGCCGTTTTTTCCTGGACACTTTCCAATTCAACCGGTATTTCCTGGGGTTTTGATCATCGAAGCGTTAGCTCAAGCGACGGGTTTGCTGGCGTTTAAATCTGTTAAAGAGGCACCCGCAGAAAACTCGTTATTTTATTTGGTGGGTATTGATAATGCCCGATTTAAACAACCGGTGCAGCCAGGGGATCAGCTCATTTTAGATATTGTGGTGCATAAATCCAAGCGCGGGGTATGGAAATTTTCAGGCACAGCGTCGGTGGATAATACGATCGTAGCCACGGCTGATTTGATGTGTGCAGCGCGAGATTCAACGATATAACTTTATTGCTTCCTATGTGCAATGATTATCAGTGGGTTGGTAGTACATTGCGTTTTTCCTGCCATGCCATGAGTTTTTCTGCGGGTTGAGTGTACTGAGAGTATGCTAAGAGTTGGTATTGTTGCCGGAGAGGCCTCTGGAGATTTACTCGCCGCGGGTTTAATGCAAGCGCTCCGAGATCGTTGTGGGGATGTCGTCTTTGAATGTGTGGCTGGGCCGCTCATGGAAGCGCAAGGCTGTTTAACATTGGCACCGGCCGAGCGTTTATCGGTGATGGGGTTAATTGAACCGCTGGCCAGAATTCCTGAGCTATTCATGTTACGCCGATCCCTGGTTCGGCATTTTACCGATAATCCGCCGGATGTCTTTATTGGGGTGGATGCACCGGATTTTAATTTAGGGCTTGAGTATCGATTGCGCCAATTCGGGGTAAAGACGGTACACTATGTGAGCCCGAGTATTTGGGCTTGGCGCCAGTACCGCATCAAGAAAATTCGCAAAGCGGTGGACTTGATGTTAACGCTGTTTCCTTTTGAAGCTGAATTTTATCAAGACAACAATGTGCCGGTAGCATTTGTGGGGCATCCACTCGCTAACATGATAGCGGTTCAGCCTGACTTGCCTGCCGCCCGTCAACGTTTGGGTTTGGCTGGACACTCGCAGATCATTGCTATGTTGCCTGGCAGTCGGGTGACCGAAGTGAATAGGCTGGCGCCTTTAATGTTGAAAACGGCGGCTTATTGCCTTAAACATAACGATAATCTCCATTTTGTCGTGCCATTAGCCAGTGGCAAAATTCGAGATCGGTTTGAGCGTTTCCTGCAATTGCCCGCCCCCCTCCCTATCACCTTGTTTGATGGCAAAGCACGCGATGTCATGGAAGCTTCTGATGCAGTTTTAGTGGCCTCGGGTACCGCGACATTGGAAGCTATGTTATTGAAAAAACCCATGGTGGTGACGTATAAATTATCAGCGTTTAGCTACCACATTGTCAAAAGATTAATAAAAGTGAAGGTAGTTTCATTGCCGAATCTATTAGCTGGCAAGCCATTGGTGCCTGAATTGATGCAAGATGAAGCGACGCCGGTGGCATTAGGTGAGCAGTTATTAACGTATCTAAATGACCATGAGGCGAGTCAAGCGATCCATGATACCTTTGTGGCATTGCACGAGCAATTGCAGCTCGACGCCAACGAGAAAGCGACCGATCACATTTTAGCCTTAGTCAATAACCAGTGAATAAATCGAGGTAAAACCATCCGATGACAGATCAAGTAGCCGGCGTTGATGAAGCCGGCCGAGGACCTTTAGCGGGACCCGTGGTGGCGGCGGCGGTTATTCTTGATCCGCAACGATTGATTGAGGGGTTGGCGGATTCGAAAACCTTGTCGGAAAAAAAGCGCGTGTTGCTGTGTGCCGAGATACAGCAAAAATCGTTGGCTTGGGCGATAGGGTCTGCTACGGTCGAGGAGATTGATGAGATCAATATTCTACAAGCCAGTTTATTGGCGATGCAGCGAGCGATACACGCCTTGCAAATTCAGCCAACGTTAGTGTTGATTGATGGTAACCGTTGTCCCGAATTGGCTTATCCGGCAGAGGCCATTGTCAAAGGCGATAGTAAGGTGCCGGAAATTAGTGCCGCGTCAATTATTGCCAAAGTCAGGCGTGATCAAGTGATGCTGAAACTGCATGAACAATATCCGCAATATGGTTTTGCCCAGCATAAAGGATATCCTACCGTTTATCACCGAAACGCCATCAAAACGTTTGGCGTATTATCTCAGCATCGACGATCTTTTGCGCCTGTCAAAGCCGCGTTAGCAAGATCAGCGCTGGCAGATGGGTAGGGGGGGTATCGTCTAATTTTCCGTCTCCTGTTTATAGTTAAGCCATATATCTAATAGGCTGGACCTGAGTGAGAGATAAGCTATATCATCGCTAATAATTTTTAATATTTTTAATGAGTTAGTAAAATTTTCATTCGTTCTAGTGCCGTTTCTTTTAAGGTGTAGTGTTCTGGTGGTAAGGGTTGCTTAAGCAAGATGTACTTTTTTTTGGTGGCTAAATAGGGATATTCCCTATTTAGGTAGGGTAGGATCCAATGGTATCTTTCATGCGATTCCCTTAGTATTTGTTCGCGTCATGAGTGATTTAGGTTATAACCACCTCATCGGCGTCAAGACAATATAAAAAATATATGAGGAAACATGTCATGAAAAAAACTGCAGTAGTTTTAGGTTCTACATTAGCTTTATTCGCCAGTAT